>NZ_JAHKRO010000050.1 GCF_019396325.1 Nonomuraea ceibae | reverse complement strand
CGCGCAGGGCGGGGGGGGGGCCGGGGAGGGAGGCGGCGACGTCGGCGGCTGCCGCCACGTTCCTGCCGCCCACGCGTAACGGGCCGAGGCCGAAGGCCGCGATGCGCTGAGCGGCCGTCCGGCCCACCGCGCCGGTGGCGCCGAGCAGCCCGATCATCGCCCGTCCCCGAGACGGGCGCGGACGGCCAGCGCCACCCCGGCCACGGTCGGGTCGGCCAGGAACTCGCGTACCGGAACGGACGCCCCGGCCTCCTTGGCCAGGCGCACCACGGCCCGCACCGCGAGCAGGGAGTCCCCGCCCAGGCCGAAGAAGTCCGCGCCCCGGTCCAGCACGGGAACCTCCAGGAGCTCCTCGAAGACGTCGGCGACCGCCTGCTCCAGGTCGTCGGCGGGCGGGCCCTCCTGGTGACGGACGGCCGCTTCCGGCAGCAGGCCGAGACGCAGCCTCTCGTCCGGCACGGGTTCAGCGGCCTCGGGCAGGCCCGGCACCCGGTCCCAGCCGGAGCCGTCGGCGAGGGCGTCCACCAGGTCGACGAACTCGGCGAAGGCCGCCGTCACCTGATCGAGGTCGAAGAGCTCCTCGACGAGGGAGAAGACCGCGACCATCTCCGGGCCGAGCTCGAAGCAGCGCACCTCGATCGCGACCTGCGGGGTGCGCAACTGGTGGAAGTAGTCGGAGGCGACCACCCGGCCCAGCGGCCCGGCGTCCTCCGGAGGGCGGCCGCCCATCGCGGCGTCGACGCCGAGCACGCTCTGGAACACCACCGGCCCGACCGGCCGCCGGCTGCCGCGTCGGCGGGCCAGCTCCCGGCCCACCTCCACGCCGGTGACCAGGTTGTGCGCCGCGTGCTCGCCGGAGGCCACCTGCGCGGCGGTGGCGAGCTCGGCGAACGTGGCGGCCGGGTCGAGGTCGAGGGGGAGCAGCATGGTGGCGGCGAAGGCGCCGACGACCCGCTGCACGTCGGGGTGGAGCGGCAGCCGGTTGAGCTGCAGGGCGTTCAGCAGCATCCGGCGATGCCCGGCCCAGCGGGCCAGCACCACGCCGAACGCGGTGAGCATGGCCGTCGACGGGGTGACGCCCCGGCTCGTGCACTGCTGCCGCAGCGCGCTCCAGCGATCGGCGCTCCAGCGATGCTCGCGGTTGCCCATCGTGACCGGGCGCACCCGCTGCGGGTCGGCGGCCAGCGGCAGGGCCGGCGGGCCGGGAAGCGCTTCCAGGCGGGACCACCACCAGTCGCGGTCGGCCTGCCACGCCTCGGTGGCGGGCAGGCCGGCGAGCGAGGCCACGTAGTCGCCGAAGTGGATCTCCAGCGGCGGCAGGGCGGCGTTCCAGTCGGCGACGAAGGTGAGCAGGTCGCGGCTGAGCACGCTGGACGACCAGCCGTCGAAGACGAGCAGGCTCAGGCCCAGGTGGAGCCGCCCCTCGTCCTCCGGGAGCAAGGTCAGCCGCACGTCCAGCCCGGGGCCGCGGGCGGGGTCGGGGCCGCTGGTGCTCATCTCGTGCCGTACGTCCCGCAGCGTGGCGGCGATCTCGTCCGGGCTCGCCTCGCGCAGGTCGTACACCCGCACCCGCGGCACGGCGCCGGGCGCGCCGGCGGGCAGGACGTGCTGGCGGCCGTCGGAGGTGACGCGCGCCCGGAGCGTGGGCTGGTGCGCGGCCAGCCGCTCGATCGCGTCCGTGAGCGCGTCGGCGGCCTCGTCGCCGTCGACGCCGGTCAGCGCGTGGTCGAGGTAGTAGTGGGCCGAGTCGTAGGACAGCTCCCAGCCGTCCTGCTGGCCGACGAAGTACCCCTGCTGCAGGGGGAGCAGGGGGAACTCGGCGTGCGGGTCCGGGCGCGGGGTGACCGTGATCGGCAGGGCCCGCGGTCCGGGGCCGCCGGCCGCGCGTCGCCGGACGAGCTCGGCCAGCTCGTTCAGCGTGGTGTCCACGCGCACGTCGGACAGGGCCAGCGCGACGCCGAGGCGTTTGCGCACCAGCGCGGACATGCGCACCGCGAGGACGGAGTCGCCGCCCAGGCGCAGGAAGCCGGTGTCGTACGGGATCTCCTCGGGCGGCAGGTCGAGCAGCTCCGACCAGATCTCGGCCAGTTCCTTCATGGGCACTCCCATCGTCAGTGATCAGCGGGTGGCGGCGAACAGGCGCTGCGACAGCGCGGTCAGAGGGTCGTCCCGTCGGGGCAGGTCCACGTCGACGCGCAGCCCGCTGCCTTCCAGGGCGGCCAGCCATTCCTCGCGGCGCAGGTAGGTGCGGGTGGTGCCGGCTCGGGCGTCGTGCCGCTCGGGCGGCCCGTCCGCGGTGGACAGCGCGAACGGCATGGAGGTCAGCGACTGAGGGTGTTCGCGGACGGTCTCGATGAGCAGCACCCGGCCGCCGGGGGCCAGCAGCGCGGCGATCCGGTCGAGCAGTCGGCCGACGTGCGGGGCGTTGTGCGCCATCGTCGCCGCGACGACCAGATCCAGCTCTCCCGGCTGGTGCGGCAGGTCGCGGGCGATGTCGAGCAGCGCGTAACGCAGGAAGCCCGCGTCGAACCGCCGCCGCGCGGCGTCGAGGAAGAACGGCGACAGGTCGGTGAACAGGTAGAACTCGACCGGACGGCCGTCCAGCGCGGGCAGCAGGTCGGCGGTGGTCGCGCCGATGCCGGCGCCCAGTTCGAGGATGCGCAGTGGACGGCCGGTCCGTCCGGCGAGATCCCTCAGCACCTCGGCCGCGGCGGCGTTGAGGTAACGGCTGATCAGGTTGCCGCGGTACACGGCCTCGGCTGTGCCCGGCTCGCCGTCCGGGTAGAGCAGCGCCTGCACGCCGACCTCGTCGCGCAGCAGCGCGGGCAGCTCCCGCAGCGACCGCAGCATCAGGTCCGCGAGCTCGGCGGGGTAGCCGAGCGCCGCCCGCGCGGACTCCATGCGGGCCCGGGCTTCGGCCAGCTCGGCCCGGCGTGGTGCGCGCAGGCCGTGGTAGCCGCCGGCGGCGTCGCGGCCGGCCAGGCCGTGCTCGTGGAGGGCGGCGAGCCAGTGCCCGGGGATCCACCGGTGGCGGGGTACGGCGCCGAGGTCCTGCGCGACCGCGTCGGGATCGTGCGTTCCGCCGTCGCGCAGCCGGGTGCGCCGGTGCAGGTCGGCGGCGATGCCGAGCAGGATCAGCCGGTCCAGGTCCTGTACGGCTGCCGCGGTGCCACCGGTGGCGGATCCGGCGATCGCGGTGCGCCCGGCGCGGTCCGCGCGGTCGTTCAGTGGCGACATGAGGCGAGATCGTACGAAATAACGGTAATCATTTTCAAGATCTAGACAAAAGCCCTCGAAGCATGTAGCAATGAAAACCGTTTTCGTTTTACGTCTCCGTGGAAGGGGTCTCCCTTGGGTTCGGCCACCGTCGATGAAGTACTGGCCTGTCTGGCCGACGTGCTGGAACTCCGGCCTTCGGACCTCGACCCCGACGTCCCGCTCACCGCCCTGGGCCTGGAGTCCTTCACCGCCGTGCGGCTGCGGCGGCGGCTGGTCGAGGACGCCGGGCTGAACCTGCCGCTGACCGCCTTCCTCGGCGACGCGACCGCCCGCACCGTCGCCTCCGGCACCGTGCCGGAAGAGCCGGCCGAGGAGGAGCAGTCGTTCCCGCTCACTCCCGTCCAGGCCGCCTACCTGGTCGGCCGGGACCCCGCGTTCCCGCTCGGCGGCGTGGCGACCTTCTACTACTTCGAGTACGACCGCACGCCCCAGGACACGCCCGAGGCCGACCTCGACCGGCTGGAGAGCGCGTGGAACCGGCTGGTGCGACGGCACCCGATGCTGCGCATGGTCGTCGGCCCCGACGCCCGGCAGCGCGTGCTCGCCGAGGTCCCCGGCTACGTCATCCCGCGCACCGACCTGCGCGGGGAGTCCGCCGAAGCCGCGGCCGAGGCGCTGGACAAGCTGCGCGCCGAATGCTCCCACCAGATGCTCCCCGTCGACCGCTGGCCGCTGTTCGACCTGCGTGCCGCGCTGCTGCCGGACGGCCGCACCCGGCTGTTCGTCGGTGTGGACGTGCTCGCCCTGGACCTCATGAGCTGGATGCGGCTGATGAGGGAGTGGGGCCGGCTCGTCGCCGACCCCACCCTGGAGCTGCCCCCGCCGCCGCTCGGCTTCGCGGATCTCGTACGGCGCAAGGCGGCCGACCCCGTCGAACGGCGGCGGCGTGAGACGGACGCGGCCTACTGGGCGCGCCGCGCGCCTGCCCTGCCGGACGGGCCGGCACTGCCCTGGAGCCGGGGCCCGGCGGAGTTCAGCGGGCACAGGCTCACCCGGCACGCCGCCGAGCTGTCCGCCGAGGAGTGGACGCGGCTCCGCAAGCAGGGCGCGGCGCACGGGCTGAGCCCGACCGGGCTGCTCCTCGCGGCCTTCGGCCTGGTGCTCCAGCGGTGGGGCGCCCGCGAGCCCTTCTGCCTGAACACCACCCTGTTCGACCGGGACGACCTCGCGCTCGGCGACGACACCCCCGGCCTGGAGAGCGTCGTCGGCGACTTCACCAGCACGGTCCTGGTGGAGATCCCGGTCGCGGACCCGGGCCGCTGGTACGGCTTCGCCGGCTATGCCGCGTCCGTCAACCGGCAGTTCTGGACCGACCTCGACCACCGGGCCGTCTCCGGCATGGAGGCGCTGCGCGCCGCGATCGAGGCAGGGGAACGGCCCAGGGAGACCGACGCGGCCACCGGGCTGCCCCTGCCCACGCACACCGTGGTCTTCACCAGCGGCGTCGGGCTGGCGGGGGCCGGGCAGGCGCCCGCGGCCTGGCTCGGCACGGAGGTCTTCGGCGTGTCGCAGACGCCGCAGGTGCTGCTCGACCACATCGTGTGGGACGAGAACGGCCGGCTCCGCATCGCGTGGGACGCCGTGGACGGAGCGCTGCCCGACGGGTTCGTCGACGGGATGCTGGCCGCGCACGTCCGCCTGCTGCGGCGGCTGGCCACCGAGCCGGATCTGTGGACCGACCCCGCCCTCGGCTGGGACCCGTCGTTCCTCCCTGACGAGGACGTGCCCGGCGGGGCGTTCGGCGAGGCCGGGCCGCTCCTGGACGATCCGCTGCGCGCCGCCGCCTCGCGCGACCCCGGCGCGCCTGCCCTGCTCGGCCCGGCCCGCAGCGTCGAGGCGGGGGAGCTGGCCGAGCGCGCCGCTCGCAGCGGGCGGGCGCTCGCCGCCCTCGGGCTCAGGCCGGGGGAGCTGGTGGCGGTGGCGGCGGACAAGGGCATCGCCCAGGTCACCGCGCTGCTCGGGGTGCTCGCCGGGGGAGCGGCGTACGTGCCCGTCGAACCGTCCTGGCCCGCGAGCCGGGTGGCCTCGCTGTGCGAGCAGGCGTCCATCCGGCACGCGCTGCTCGCCCCGGAGGCCGACGCCACGCTGTGGCCGGACGGGATCACCGTCCATCGGCTGGACGACGACGGCGTGCTCGCCGGCCCCGAGGCCGAGCCCCGGCGCCCGGAACCGGACGACCTCGCCTACGCGATCTTCACGTCGGGCTCGACCGGACGCCCCAAGGGCGTGGCCGTCGAGCACCGTGCCGCCCGCACCACCCTTGACGACCTCGCCGGACGCTTCCCCCTCACCGCCGAGGACCGGGTGCTCGCCCTGTCCGCGTTCAGCTTCGACCTGTCGGTCTACGACATCTTCTCCGTGCTCGGCTCGGGCGGCGGCGTCGTGCTGCCCGAAGCCGCCCGCCAGCGCGACCCCGGCCACTGGCTGGAGCTGATGGCACGCCACCGCGTCACCGTCTGGAACACCGCGCCGGCCCTGCTGGAGATGCTGGTGGAGTACGCCGAGCTGGAGCCGGAGGCGACCCGGCGGGCGCTGGCCACGCTGCGGCTGGTGTTGCTGTCGGCGGACTGGATCCCCGTCACGCTGCCCGATCGGCTGCGGGCGCTGGCCCCGCACGCCGAAGTGGTCAGCCTGGGCGGGGCGACCGAGGCGTCCATCTGGTCGATCTGCCATCCGATCGGCGAGGTCGACCCCGCCTGGCCGAGCATCCCGTACGGCAGGGCGCTGCGGGGGCAGTCCTTCCACATCCTCGACGAGCACGGCCGGCCCTGCCCGGTCGGCGAGGCCGGCGAGCTGCACATCGGCGGGGACGGGCTGGCCCGCTGCTACGTCGGGGACCCGGCGCAGACGGCCGAGCGCTTCATCACCCATCCGATCCTGCGCCGACGCCTCTACCGGACCGGCGACCTGGGGCGCTGGCGGCACGACGGCACGATCGAGTTCCTCGGCCGGCTCGACCGGCAGGTCAAGATCCGTGGCCATCGCATCGAGCTGGGCGAGATCGAGGCCACGCTGGACCGGCTGCCCTCGGTCCGGCAGGCCGTGGCCCGCGCGGTCCCCGGACCCGACGACCGGCCCCGGCTGGTCTGTCACGTGGTGCCCGCGGACCCCGCCGCGCCGCCGTCGGACGACGACCTGACAGAGGCGCTGCGGGCAAGCCTTCCCGCCTTCATGGTGCCCAACAGGTTCCTGATCGCGGACGCGCTGCCGATCACCGACAACGGCAAGATCGACTACCGGGCGCTCGCCAACCCGTACAGCCGACCGCGGGAAGAGGCCGCACCGCCCGCCCCGGCGGCGGCCCGTCCCGGGACGGACGCACGCACGGTCACCGCGACCGTGACGCGCGGGCTGCGGCTCAGCCTGACCGTGTCGGCCGACGGCGTGATGGAGCTGGTCGTGGAAGGCGACGCGGGCGACCCCGCGCGGACCGTCACCCCGGCCGCCCAGCCCGAACCACCGCCCGCGCCGCCTGCCGCCCCGGGGCACACGCAGCCGGATCCCCAGGTGGAGCGGGCCGTGGCCCGGGTGTTCAGCGAGCTGCTCAAGACGCCGGTCGACGTCACCACGCCGTTCTTCCGGCTGGGAGCGTCCTCCCTGACCGTCGTCCTCGCCCACCGCACGCTGAGGGCGGAGCTGGACGAAGGGCTCACCGTGGTCGACATGTTCGCCCGGCCGACCGTCCGGGAGCTGGCCGCGTTCATCACCTCCCGCAAGGAGGCGGCCCAGGCCGGGCCGGAACCCGTACCTGATCCCGCACCCGATCCCGTCGCCGGACGGGCCGCCGCCCGCCAGGCGGCGCGGGCACACGCCGCGGAGCTCGCCGGATGAGCGCCGTGCCGGACACCACCGGGCCCGGGCCGATCGCCGTCGTCGGCCTCGCCTGCCGCTTCCCCGGCGCCCCGGACGCCGACGCCTACTGGGAGCTGCTGCGCGACGGCCGCACGGGCCTCACCAGGTTCACCGAGAGCGAGCTGGACGGGCGCGGAGTCCCCGGACGGCTGCGCACCCATCCCGGGTACGTGCCGGTCGGCGGGATCATCGACGGCCAGGCGGACTTCGACCCGGAGCCGTTCGGGTTCAGCGACGCCGAGGCGGCCCTCCTCGACCCGCAGCAGCGCCTGTTCCTCGAATGCGCCTGGCACGCCCTGGAGCACGCCGGCCACGGTGGCGGGCGCGACGCCGGCGCGGTGGGCGTCTTCGCGGGCGCCATGCAGAGCGCCTACCTGGCCGGCAACCTCGCGGGCCGCTGGGATCCGACCGGCTCCGGCCGCGATCCGCTCGGCAGCCTGCAGACCGCGATCTCGACACAGGCCGACTACCTGCCCCTGCAGACGGCGTACCGGCTGGACCTCACCGGACCGGCGGTGGCGGTGGCGACGAGCTGCTCCACCTCGCTGGTCGCCGTGCACCTGGCCGCGCAGTCGTTGCTGTCCGGCGAGTGCGACACCGCCCTCGCCGGCGGGGTGTCGCTGATCGTGCCCCAGGGGCAGGGGTACGTGCACGTCGACGGCGGCGTGTACTCGGCGGACGGCACCGTGCGGCCGTTCAGCGAGCACGGAACCGGCGTCGTCTACAGCCAGGGCGTCGGCGTGGTGGCGCTGCGCCGCCTGGCCGACGCGCTGGCCGACGCGGATCCCGTGCTGGCCGTGCTGCACGGCTCGGCGACGAACAACGACGGAGCCGGCAAGGCCGGGTTCACCGCGCCGTCCGTGCGCGGTCAGGCCCGCGTGGTGGCCGAGGCGCTCGCCGTCGCCGGTGTCTCGCCGCGCGAGATCGGCCTCGTCGAGGCGCACGGCACCGCCACCCCGCTGGGCGACCCCATCGAGGTGGCCGCGCTGCGGCGGGTGTTCGGGGACAGCGGCCCGGCCTGGTGCGGGCTCGGCTCGGTGAAGGGCAACATCGGCCACGCGAACTCCGCCGCCGGCATCGCCTCGTTCATCAAGGCCGTCCTGGCCGTGCACCACCGCGTGCTGCCCCCGACGCTGCACGCCCATCCGCTCAACCCCCTTCTCTACCTGGAGCGATCGCCGTTCGAGGTGATCACCGCGGCCCGGGAGTGGGACACGCCTTCGCTGGCCGGGGTGAGCTCGTTCGGCATCGGCGGCACCAACTGCCACGCCGTGCTGGGACCGGCCCCGCACCGCCCGCCGGTCCCGGCCGACCGGCGGCCGCAGCTGCTGGCCGTGTCAGCGGCCACCCCCGAGGCGGCGCGCGCCACCGGACGGGCCCTCGCGGCCCGGACCGAGCTCGACGAGGCCGACCTGGCCTACACGCTGGCGGTCGGCCGCTCCCCGCTGGCCTACCGCGTGGCGGGGGTGGGCCGGGCCGGGCTCGCCGCGGCGGCGCCGGTCGAGGCGGCCGGCCCGGCCCCGCGCGTCGTGTTCGCCTTCCCCGGCGCGGGCAGCGCCGGCCCCGGCATGGGCGGCGGGCTCTACCAGGACGAGCCGGTCTTCGCCGAGGCCGTCGACGCGTGCGCCCGCCTGCTGCTCCCGCTGCTCGGCGCCGACGTCCGTGACGTCCTGGACCCGGGGATCGCCGAGGAGCGCGTCCGCGACGTCGCCTTCGGGCTGCCCGCCCTCTTCGCCGTGTCGTACGGCGCGGCCCGGCTGCTGGAGTCCTGGGGCGTGCGGCCCGACGCCCTCGTCGGCCACAGCCTCGGCGAGTGCACGGCCGCGGCGGTGAGTGGCGCGCTGCCCCTCGCCGAGGCCGCCAGGCTGGTGGCGGCCCGGTGCGCGGCCGCCGCCCGCGCGGCCGGGGGCGGCGCGATGCTGGCTGTGCCGCTCGGCGAGCACGACGTGCGCGAGCTGCTGTCGCGCCATCCCGGGCTCGATCTCGCCGCCGTCAACGCCCCGGGCGCCTGCGTCGTGTCCGGCCCCGCCCCGGCCGTCGACCGGCTGGCCTCCGAACTGCGGACCGGTACGAGGCTGCGGGTGACCGCGGCGATGCACTCCCGGCTGATGGAGCCGGAGCTTCCCGGCCTGGGCGAGGCGCTCGCCGGGCTGACCGGCGGCGTCCCGGCCGTCCCCGTGTTCAGCACGGTCACCGGCGCCTCGATCGGCGCCGAGCTGGGCCGGGCCGGGCACTGGACGCGGCAGTTGCGCGAGCCGGTGCTGTTCGGGCGGGCCCTGCGGGCGGCCGTCGGCGGCGAAGGGCAGGCCCTGGTCGTCGAGGTCGGCCCGGGTACCGCCCTGGCGGCGCTGACCCGCAGGAACGCGCTGCCCGGCGTGCGCTCGGTCGTCACCACGATGACGCCCGACGAGCCCGGGAGCGCAGCAGTGCGGCAGGCGGCGGGAACCCTGTGGGCGCACGGCGTGCCGGTGGACCTGGCCGCGCTGCCGGCCCCGGGCAGGCGGCGGGTGCACGCACCCGGGTACGCCTTCCAGCGCCGCCGCCTGTGGATCGACCCGCCGGCTTCGGGCACGCCCGGCGAGCATCCTGACATCACCGGGGACGAGCCGCTGCAACTGCCCGTCTGGAGCCAGGTGCCCCCGGCCGAGCCCGCCGCTGCGCCCGGCGGCCGATGGGCCGTGACCGGAACCGGCGCCCTGGCGGACGCGCTGCGCGCTGAACTGGCGGCCGGTGATCTTCCGGCCGCCGGCGAACCGCCGACCGGGCTGGTCGTCGTGGTCACGGAGGACGGCGACGACTCCCCGGACGGGGTCTCCGCCGCCGTCCTGGACTTCGGCGCGGTCGCGGGCAGGTGGGCCGCACAGGCCGAGCAGCCGGTCCTGTTCCTGGTCACCCGGCACGCCGAGCAGGTGGCAGGCGATCCGCCGCCCGATCCGGCCAGGGCGGCGCTGAAGGTGCTGCCGCGGGTGCTCGGCCAGGAACAGCCCGGCCTGCGCTGGGCCACGCTCGACCTCGGCAGCCCCGCCGATCCCGGAGCCGAGGCGGGCGCGGTGCTCCGCGAGCTCGCCACGCTGGCGGCCGGGACGCAGGCGGGCGCCGAGACGGCCCTGCGGGGCGCGACCCGGTGGCGGCGCGGCACGACCTCCTGGCGGCCCGGCGGCGGCGAACGGGCGCCGTCACCCGGCACCGTCCTGATCACGGGCGGGCTGGGCGCTGTGGGCCAGGTGCTCGCCAGGCATCTGGCCGGTCGCGGCCATCGGGTGGTGGTCACCTCGCGCACGGCGGGGCGGGGCGGCAAGCTCGGCGAGGCCGGCGTGGAGGTGCGCGTCTGCGACGCCACCGACCCCGCCGCCACGGCGGCCCTGGTCGAAGAGCTGTCCGCCGACGGGCCGCTCGAACTCGTCGTGCACGCGGCCGGCGTGATCGCCGGGGCACGGCTGGACCCGCTCCGATCCCTGGAGGCCGGGCAGGTCACCAGGCAGGTGGGGGCCAAGCTCGGCGGCGCGGTGGCGCTGCGGGACGCGATCGCCGCGCTGCCCGAAGCGAGGCGTCCCAGGACCGTCCTGCTCATGTCCTCGGTGACCACGCTGGTGGGCGGCGTCGGCATGGGCCCCTACGCGGCCGCCAACGCCGCGATGGACGCCTTCGCCAGCGCCGCCACCGGCCCCACCCGGTGGGTCAGCGCGGTCTGGGACGGCTGGCGGGCGGGCCTCGACGGCGCGGAGACGGCCGTGGTGCTCGCCGGCGCGCTGGACGAGGCCACCGGCACCGGAGCGCTGGACCGGCTGCTGGCAGCCCGGGACTCCGGCCACCTGCCCGCCGCCGTGGTGATCGCGGCGACCGACCTCCGGCCGCGGATCGCCGAGGCCGGCCGCCCCAGGCGGATCGCCGCCGCCGGGGACGTCACGCGGCTCAGCCCGGGCGAGCGGGCCGTGGCCGGCATCTGGTCCGAGCTGTTCGGCACCCCCGTGACCGATCCTGACGCCGACTTCTTCTCGCTCGGCGGGCACTCCCTGCTGGCCGCGCGCATGCTGGCCGCGCTGGGCGAACGCTTCGGCGTCCGGCCCGGGATGCGGGAACTGCTGGCCTCACCCACCGTGGCCGGGATCGCCGGACTCGTCGCCTCCCCGCGCCCACGCGAGAGGACGGCAGAGGAGGACCTGCCGCCCGAGCCCGCCGTCGAGCCCGGCGGCACGTTCCCGATGACCCGCGTCCAGCACGCCTACTGGGTCGGCCGGGACGGCGGCTACCGCTGGGGAGACCTGCCCTGCCACTTCTACCTCGAACACGACTGCCCCGCCCTCGACCTCGACCGCTACGAACAGGCGTGGAACCAGGTCGTGGCCCGGCATCCCATGCTGCGCGCCGTGGCCACCCCCGAGGGGGAGTTCCGCGTGCTGGAGAGCCTGCCGCGTTACCGGATCCGGGTGCACGACCTGGCCTCGACGCCGGAAGAGCGCAGGGCGGAGCGGCTGGCCGCCCTGCGGGAACGCCTGTCGACCAGGCCGGGACCGCCCGATCGGTGGCCGCTGGCGCAGATCCAGGCCGCCCGGCTGCCCGGCGGCGTCGTGAGGCTGTTCATCGGGGTCGACGTGCTCGTCTGCGACGCGGCCAGCTGGTGGATCATCGAGTCGGAGCTGCGCACCCTCTACCGGGACCCGGACGCCGCCCTGCCACGCCTCGACCTCCACCCGGCGGCCTGCGCGGCCGCCCTGGAACGGCAGGACGAGCGCGCCGCCGCCTACTGGCGGGAACGGCTCGGCACGCTTCCCGGCCCGCCCCGCCTGCCGGTCGGCGATCCGGCCGGCACGCCGCCCCGCTTCGTGCGGCGTGCCGTACGGCTGGACCGCGACGCCTGGGCGGCGCTGCGGGCCGCCGCAGCCCGTCACCGGGTCACGCCGGCGGCGGTGCTGCTGACCGTGTACACCGACGCGCTGGCCCGCTGGGCGGGATCCGCCGGCTTCTGCGTGACGCTGACCCTGTTCGACCGGCCGCCCATCCACCCGCACGTCAACCGCGTCGTCGGCGACTTCACCTCGCTGCTGCTGCACGAGGTGCCGGTCGCTCCCGCCGCCACCTTCGCCGAACGGGCGGCCACCACTCAGGCCCGCATGTTCGACGACCTGGACCACCGGGGCTTCTCCGCGCTGGACGTGCTCACCGAGCAGGCGGCCGGAACGGGTGAGGTGCGGCCGGTGCCGGTGGTGTTCACCAGCGCGCTCGGCGTCGCCGACATGGTGGAGGGGGAGGAGAGCCTGGAATGGGCCGGTGAGCAGGTGTACGCGGTCTCCCAGACGCCGCAGACCTGGCTCGACCACCAGGTGCTTGAGCACGACGGCGAGCTGCGGCTGCAGTGGGACGCGCTCGACGGCGTCCTGCCCGCCGACGAGCTGGACGTGGTGATCGCCGAGCACGCCGCGCAGGTCCGGGACCTGGCGGAGAACCCGGCCGCGTGGACGGGCGACCGGCCCCCGCGGGCCGCCGTCCCCACCGTGCCGGACACGGTACGGGCCGGCGCGCGGGACATCGTGCTGCCGTTGCGGGCCGAGCCCGGCGGAGCCCCCAGGCCCACCCTGTACCTGGCCCATCCCTCGGGCGGCGACGTGCTCTGCTACGCCGAGCTGTCCCGGCTGCTGGATCCCCGCGTGGACGTGGTCGCGCTGGCCGACCCCGAGCTGGCGGGAGCGGCCGGGCCGCAACCCGGGACCGTCGAGGGAATCGCCCGGCAGTACCTCGCGGCGATCGACGCGGCGGGCGGTCCCGGCCCCTGGCTGATCGGCGGCTGGTCCATGGGCGGCACGGTGGCCCAGGAGATGGCCCGGCACCTGCACGCGGGCGGCCGGCACACCGCGCTGCTGGTGATGCTCGACTCCAACGACCCGGCGCTGATCCGCGACGTCCCCGGCCATGACGCGGACGAGGTCGCCTGGCAGGTGGCGGTCCGGCACCTGCACGCGCTGGAGGCGTACCTCGGCATCGACCTGGACGCCGGCGACGCGCTGGCCGCCGTTCCCCCGGAACGGCGCATGGCCGCGGTCGCCGACCGCCTGCGCGGGCACCGGCTGCTGGGCCGGGGCGAGGACCTGACCGTGCGGCTGGGGGTGTTCGCCAGGCACCTGCGCGCGCTGGCGGCCCACACCCCGCGCTACCTGGCCGACCCGGACACCACGACCCTGCTGATCAGGGCGGACCGCCCTTCTCCCCGCAACTCCGGCATCGGGATGGGCGTCGACGACACCCCGCCCGGCCGGCCCGACCTCGGCTGGGGACGCCACCTGGCCGGAGTGGTCCAGTCCGCCGGGGTCGACGCCCACCACTACGGCCTGCTGCACCCCCCGGTGCTGCCCGTCGTCGCCGATCTGATCAACGCCGCGCTCGACAAGACGCTGGCGCGACTTCGCGAAAGGTAACCATGCGCTCCCAGTTCCGCCGCCGGACGGCGGCGGTCGTCACCGCTGTCGCCGTCCTGGCGGGCTGCGCCGGCAACGCGCCCGCAGCCGCCCCCGCCCCCGCCGGACCTCCGGCGGCGGCGAACGACACCGTGCGCTACGCGGCGCCCGGCTCCCCGTCCAACGCCGTCACCGACCCGCACGGCCTGCTGCCGGGGGAGAGCGACATGGTCAGGATGGCCCTGACCTACGACGTCCTCACCGTCCCCGGCGCCGACGGCTCCACGCGGCCGCGCCTTGCGACCGAGTGGCGGCCCGACAAGACCCTGACCAGGTGGCGGATCACCGTCCGCGACGACGCGACGTTCTCCGACGGCCGTCCGGTCAGGGCCGCCGACGCGCTGTTCTCGCTGCGCCGCATGGGGGAGAAGGCGGCGGAGAACTTCGGCCGCATGGCCATGTTCGACCTCGGCGCCTCCAAGGTGATCGACGACACCGCCTTCGAGCTGGTGACCAGGAAGCCCTACGCCGAGGTGGGCAGGGCGCTGGAGGGCGCCACCTTCGTGGTGCCGGAAGGCAGCGACGACTTCGGCGAGCCCGTGCCCGGCTCCGGCCCGTTCCGCCCGACCGCCAGGGGCGGGGCACAGGCCGTCGTGTACGAGCGGAACGACGACTGGTGGGGCCCCGCCCCGCCCTCCAGGTTCATCGAGGTGCGCGCCGTCCCCGATCCGCAGTCGCGCGCCCAGGCCCTGCTGTCCGGTCAGGTCGACCTGGCCGGCGGCGTGCCCGCCACGCTGGCGAAGCAGCAGGAGGGCAACAGCGCGGTACGCCTGCTCCGCAGGCCGGGCGCCACGCTCTACCCCCTGGTCATGCGGATGGACACCGAGCCGTTCGACGACCACCGGGTCCGCGAGGCCGTCCGGCTCGCGCTGGACCGCCGGCAGCTCCTCGACACCGTCTTCCTCGGGTACGGCGAGATCGGCAACGACCTCATCACCCCCAAGGACGCCTCCAGCCCGCGGGACCTGCCCCAGCGCACCCGCGACCTCGGCCGGGCCAGGAAGCTCATGGCCGACGCGGGACTGGCCGGCGGCGTCGACCTCACCCTGCACACCACCACCGCCTACCCGGGCATGGACAGCGCCGCGACCCTGATCTCCCAGCAGCTCGCCGGCATCGGGATCCGGGCCGAGGTCAGCCTGGAGCCGGCCGACACGTACTTCTCCGAGATCTACGGGCGCAAGCCGTTCTACCTCAGCTACCTGGGCGGCATCCCGTTCCTCGACGTGGTCAGGGTGGCGCTCACGCCCGGCTCGCCCACCAACGAGACGGCCTGGAAGGACCCCGCCTGGTTCGCCGGCCTGGACGAGGCCCTGGCCGAGGCGGACGACGCCAGGCGGAGCTCCCTCCTGGCGGACCTGCAGACCGAGCTGCGTGACCAGGGCGGCTACGCGGTCTGGGCGCTGAGCGACCGGCTCGACCTCGCCAGGGCCGGGCTGAGCGGCGTGCCCGAGGGGATCGGCTTCGCCTCGGCGTTCATCGACCAGGTGAGCCTGGACGGCTGAGGTGTTCCAGCTCCCACGGCCGGCCGGCGTGCCGGTCAGAGCGGCGCTGCTGCTGGCCGCCGCCTCCGTGGTGATCTTCCTGTGCACGGCGGCGCTGCCCGGCGACGCGGCCGACGTCCTCGGCGGCGGCCGCGCCACCGCCGAGGAGCTCGCCCGGTTGCGCGCCGAACAGGGGCTCGATCGTCCCTTGCCCGTCCGCTACCTGGACTGGCTGTCGGGAGTGCTGACCGGCGAGCCCGGGGTCTCGCTCATCACCGGCCGGCCGGTCGCCGAGCTCGTCGCCGAGCGGGCCGCGGTGACCCTGGCCCTGGCCGTGGCGGCGCTGGCGCTCGGCCTCCCGCTCACGACGGCACTGGCCTGGGCCGCCGTCCGAGGGCCCCGATGGGCGCGGCCTGCCGTGAACACGCTGATCGTCACCGGTGCGGCGCTGCCCCAGGCCGTGGTGGCGGCCGCGCTCGTCGCCTGGCTGTCGACGGCCTGGGGGGCGTTCCCCCCGGTGTCGATGCTGCCGGCCGGCGAGCCGCCGTGGCACCGGCCTGACCTGCTCGTGCTCCCCGTCCTCACGCTGGCGCTGCCGACCGCCGCGTACGGCGCCGCCCTCCTGCGCGGGGCGATCGCCGACGTGGTCGCCCAGCCGTACGTGCGCGACGCGGAGCTCCGCGGCCTGTCACCCGTCACGGTCCTGTTCCGGTACGTGCTGCCGATGGTCGCCGCGCCTGCCACCCGACTGTTCGCGGTGCTCCTCGGCGGGCTCGTGGCGGGGACGGCGGTGGTGGAGATCCTGTTCGGCCTGGCCGGGCTGGGCGAGCTGCTGGTGACCGCCATCTCGACGCGGGACGTGCCCGTCGTCCAGAACGTCGCCCTGCTCGCCGCGGCCGTCGTGGTCGCCGGGCTGCTCGTCGCCGACGCGGCCGCGCCTGAGGCGGTCCGTTCGTGAGGCGCCGCACCGCCGGCGCCCTCGCCGCGTGGGCGGGCGCCGCCGTCCTGGTGGCGCTCGGCGGCCGGGCCCTGACCGGACACGACCCGGCGGCCGTCGGGGCGACACCGTGGGCGGGCCCCGAACCCGGGCTGCCGCTGGGCGCCGACGGGCTGGGCCGCGACGTGCTGTCCCGGGTCCTGGCCGGTGGGCAGGACCTGACCCTGACCGCGCTGGCCGCCGCCCTGACCGCCTCCGCCCTGGGGGTCGCGGGCGGCCTGTGGGCGGGATGGAACCGCGGCCGGCTCTCACGAGCCGCCGCCGCGACAGCGGACCTGCTGCTGGCGCTGCCTCTCCTGCTGCTGGCGCTGCTCGCGGTGGTCGCCCTGCCGGGACCGGCGGCGGTGATCGCCGGCACCGTCCTCGGCGGCACGCCGCTGACCCTGCGGGTGGTCGCCGACGCCACCGCGGGGGCCAGGCACGCGGGATACGTCGAGGCGGCGCTGGCACGCGGCGAACGGGGGGCGTCCGTGCTGATGCGCGAAGTCCTCCCGGCGCACGCCGGGATCATCGGCGCCGACCTGGCCCAGCGGTTCGTGCTGTCCGTGCAGCTCGCCGTCGCGCTCAACGTGCTCGGCTTCGGGCCGGCGCCGCCCGCGCCGGACTGGGCCGCCATGCTCCGCGAGAACCTGCCGGGCCTCGGACTCAACCCCGCGGCGACGATCGTGCCCGCGCTGGCCCTGGCGGTCCTGACGGGCAGCTTCGCGGCCCTCTCCCACGCCCTGACCAGCCGGGACGGCGCCCCGTGAGCGGCCGGGGGCTGACCGTCCGCGGCCTGACCGTCGTCGGCGGGCCCGGAACGCCCGTCGTGTCCGGGCTGGACCTGCGCGTCCTCCCCGGGGAGGTGCTGGCCTTGACCGGCCCCTCCGGATCCGGCAAGACGACCGTGCTGCGCGCCGTGCTGGGTACGCTCCCCGACGGGCTGACGCGTACGGCCGGGGTGATCGAGTGGCACGGGACTCCCGTACGGGCGCCGCGACGCTGGCGGCGGCGGACCGCCGGCTTCCTCGGCCAGGACCCGGCCTCGGCGCTGCACCCCCTGAGGGACGCGCGAGCCTCGGTGGGCGAGGCCCTGCCCGGAGCCGCGCGGGTGAGCGGAGCGGAACGGGCGCTCGCCGGGGTCGGCCTGGACCCGGCCGCCATCGGCCACCGCCGCCCCCACCAGCTCTCGGGCGGCCAGGCACAACGCGTGGCGCTCGCCCGCGCTCTGGCCGCCGACCCCGAGCTGCTCGTCCTCGACGAGCCCACCAGCGCGCTGGACCCCACGGCGCTCGGCCTCGCACTGGACCTGGTACGCCGACGCCGCGGCGACGGCCGGTCCGTGACGCTCGTCGTCTCGCACGACGCGGGCGTGGTGACCGGGCTGGCCGACCACGTCGTCCGGCTCGGCGCGGAAAGGGCCCGGGCTCGTCCCGCTGGGCGCGGCCGCGTGCGCGTGGCCGGGCAGTCACCGGTGACGCTGCGGGTGCGCGGGATGACCCTCGCGCAGCCGCCCGGCGGCCCGCCGCTGCTCTCGGACGCCGGCCTCACCGTGGCGGCGGGGGAGTCCGTGGCGGTGCTCGGCGCGTCCGGCAGCGGCAAGAGCACGCTGCTGCGCGCCCTGGCCGGGCTGCACCCCGTCGAGCACGGCCACGCCACCGTGCTCGGCGCACCGCTTCCCTGGGCGGTGGCGGACCGGGACCCGGCCGCCCTGCGCGCGCTCGCCCTCGTCGGCCAGAACCCCGTGGCCGCGCTCAACCCGGCGCGCACGGCCGGAGCGGCACTGCTGCGTCCCCTGCGGACCCTGCGCGGACTCTCCCGGCAGGAGTCCCGTACGGAAGCACTCCGGCTGCTGGCCGCCGTCGGCCTGCCTGGGGAACTGGCGCGCCGCCGTCCCGCCGCGCTGTCCGGCGGGCAACGCCAGCGAGCCGCGCTCGCCAGGGCGCTGGCCGGGGGCCCGGCCGTCCTGCTGGCCGACGAGATCACCGCCGCCCTCGACGACCGGACCGCCGACCTCGTCCTCGACCTGATCGACACGCTGCGCCGCGACACCGGCCTGGCGGTCCTGACCGCCACCCACGACCCTCTCGTGGCCGCCCGCGCCGACCGCGTGCTGCGGATCGAAGCGGGCCGGCTGCACGACTGCCCTTCCCCGCCACCGCCCTTCCCGCCACTGTCCTGCCCCCCTGCCTGTCCCACCACGACGACCGGAGGCCACCCGTTGACGCCCGATGAACTCCTGCTCGCCCACCCGTGGATCGCCCGCGTCGACCACACCCGCGACGGCGGCCTCGTGGTCACCGCCGACCCCGCGGCGCTGACCGTACGGCACGAGCCCGGACACCCGCCCGTCCTGGGCGACCTGGTGGCCGAGCACCTCGAACACTGGGGCGAGGTCTACGACTGGACCTACCGCTCCGGCCGGGACACCGGCCGGCCGGACCTCGACCTGTCCGGCTGGCGCGCCACGGACACCGGCGAGCCGCTGCCCGCCGGCCACATGGCGGAATGGGCCGACCACACCGCCGAGCTCGTGCTCCGGCACCGGCCGTCCCGGGTGCTGGAGCTCGGCTGCGGCACCGGGATGCTGCTGCACCGCCTCCACCCCCACCTCAAGGGGTACGTGGGGACCGACCTCGCCGAGCCGGTCGTGGCCCGCCTCGGCGGGCTCGGGCTGCCCGGCGTCAAGGTCGTACGGGCCGCCGCGCACGAGATCAACGGCGAGGCGGTCCGCGTCTCCCTGGCCGGCCTCGGCGACCGGCCCGACTGCGTGCTGCTCAACTCCGTCACCCAGTGCTTCCCGAGCGTGCAGTACCTGGCCGCCGTGCTGCGCGACGCGATCGACGCCGTGACCCCCGGAGGGACCGTGATCGTCGGCGACGTACGCCACTCCGGGCTGCTGGGAGAGCACTGCCGACGCCTGGAACCGACGGCGGACGCGGCGGAGCAGCGCGCCGCGGCCGACACCGAGCTGCTGTTCGACCCGGTGACGCTGGCCGCTGCCGCCGCCCGTTCGAACCGGAGCGTCACCGTCAGCCTCCACGCCAAGACCCTGACGGCCGACACCGAGCTGACCCGGTACCGGTTTGACGCCGTGCTGCACGTGGACGCGCCGGCCGGCCCGGCCGCCCCCGTGCGCGCCTGGGACGAGCTGGGGCCTGATCACGCGGCCGCGCTGGCC
Organism: Nonomuraea ceibae; assembly: GCF_019396325.1. Lineage (GTDB taxonomy): Bacteria > Actinomycetota > Actinomycetes > Streptosporangiales > Streptosporangiaceae > Nonomuraea > Nonomuraea ceibae. The sequence goes on along the minus strand of NZ_JAHKRO010000050.1, from coordinate 44,316 downwards.
GCGCTGGCGGCCGGGGACGGTCCCGTCCGGGTGACGGGCATCCCCAACCGCCTGCTCCGGCCCGTTCCGGGAGCGGAGTCGGGCGCGAGCCTGCGCGCGGTGCTGGAGGGCACGGACAGCGCCGTGCTCCTCGATCCCGCCGACCCGGCGTTCTTGCAGGTCGCGGTGCCTTCGGAGGCTGCCGCCCTGCCTGTCGACGCGCTGGCCGGGGCAGGCATGCCGCACGAGCCGCTGGGCGCGTTCGCCCGCGCGAGGCTCGTCGAGGTGGCCAAGCGAGAGCTCCGCCGCGCCGGGCTGCCGGTCCCCGCCGAACTCGCCGCGCGGGTCCCCGACGGCGCCGGCCGGGACGCCGTCAGCCTGGCCGAGGACGCCGCGGAGGCAGACCGCGCCGGACGCCTCGCGCTCGCGCGGACCGGCAGAACGGGAGCGCGCCTGCCCGCCGATCGGGCCGCGCAGCCGGTGCCCGACGCCGCGCTCGCCCACCTCCCGGCCGCGGTCCGGACCTTCGACGAGATCGCCCTGCGGGCACTGCTCACGCTGATGAGCGACGTCCTGCCCCCGGGGACGGCACGGACGGCCGGGGAAGTCGTCGCAGCGCTCGGCACGGCGCCACGGCATGCGTGGATCGTCGGACGCTGGCTGGAGGTCCTCACCGCGGAAGGGCTCCTGCGCCGCGACCCCGGCGGCCGGTACGCGGCCACGGCCGGGCCGGACCCGACCCGGGACGACGGCGGCGACCTCGAACGCGCCTGCGCCGCGCTCGGGTACCCGGACGAGATGGCGGTCTTCTTCCGCACCGCCCTGGCTCACCTGCCCGAGCTGCTGCGGGACGAGATCCCGGCCCAGGCGCTGCTCTTCCCCGACGGCGACCTGCTCACCTCGCTCAGCAAGGACCAGCACAACGTCAGCAACACCTATCTGAACGCCGCCCTGGGACACGTCCTCGCCCGCGCCGCGGCCACCCGCGCGAGGCCGCTGCGAGTCGTGGAGCTCGGAGGCGGAGCGGGCGGAAGCACCGCCGCCGCGCTGGACGGGCTCGCGGACGCGGAGGCGGACTACCTGTTCTCCGACGTGTCGAGGTTCTTCACCACGGCGGCCGAGGACCGGTTCGGCGACCGGCTCCGCTACGCGCTGCTGGACGTCAACGCCGACCTCGTCGCCCAGGGGGCGCGGCGCGCCGGCGCCGACGTGGTGATCGCCGCCAACGTCCTGCACTGCGCGCGGAACGCGGGACGGTCGCTGCGCTGGATGGGGGAGCTGCTGGCGCCCGGCGGCCTGCTGGTGGTGACCGAGGCGATCCGCGAGCACTACCTGGTGCTCGCCACGATGCAGTTCCTCATGTCACCGCGCGAAGGGGAGCCGGACCTCGGCGTGGGAGACCGGCGAGGCGGTACGGGCCGCGTCTTCCTCACCGGCGGCGAGCTGCCCGCCGAACTGGCCGAGGCGGGGCTGCGCCCGATCCTGGAACTGCCCGGGGCCGCCTCGCCGCTGGCCGCCCCGGCACAGCACCTGTTCGTCGCCGCAAAGCTCTGAACCGGGGCGGGGGCGGGAATCCGCCCCCGCCGCTCAGCCCAGCGCCACCGGCAGCCCGGCACGGAACAGCTCCTGCTCCAGCCACACGGCCGCCCGCACGCCGTCGGCGGCGCTCGGCCCCACCAGCGTCACCGGATCCGGCACCGCCTTCAGATGAGCCGCGTCCCCGGCCGCGTAGACACCGGCGACGCTGGTCCGGCCGTACTCGTCCACCTCGACACAGCCGTCCGGCAGCAGCTCGCAGCCGAGCTGCACGGCCAGCCCGGTGTTCGGGCGGGTGGGGGCGCGGTGGTAGACGGCCTCGCGCGCCAGCGTCGTCCCGTCGGCGAAACGCAGGATCAGCGCGTCCAGATCGCCGTCGACGCCCGTGAGCGGCGTCTCCTTCACCGGGACGCCCCGGGCCTTGAGGACCGCGGCGACGGGCTCCGGCATGGCGGCGGGACCGTTCGTGCACAGGACCACGTCGTCGCTGTAGCGGTCGGCGACGTAGGCCGCGAGCATCGCGTCGGGGCCGTTGCCGATGACGGCGAGCACCTTGCCGTTCGTCTCGTAGCCGTGGCAGAAGGGGCAGTGGAAGACGCTCCTGCCCCACCGCTCGGCCAGCCCCGGAACGTCGGCGGGCTGGTCGGTCAGCCCGCTCGTCAGCATCAGGCGGGACGTCTCGACGCGTTCCCCGTCCGCTTCGCCGCCCGTTTCACCGTCCGTCAGGGTCACCGTGAAGCGGCCCGGCTCGCCCTCCGCCGAGGTGACGCGTCCCTGCCGGAACTCGACCGTCGGGTACGCCGCGAGCTCGGCCCGCCCGTCGGCCAGCAGGCGCGCCGGGGAGCCGCCGTCCCTGCCGAGGTACATGTGCATCTCCGCGGCGGGGGCGTTGCGGGGCCGTCCGGCGTCCACCACGAGGACACGGCGGCGCTGGCGGCCCAGCACCAGCGCCGCGCTGAGCCCCGCCGGGCCGCCGCCGACCACGATCACTTCGTACATCACGCGTCTCCTCTGCTGATGAGGTACATGCCGAGTTCGGCCGGGCCGGTGCGGGCGGGCCTGAGGCCGTGCCGGGCGAGCTCCGTCGTGAGCCGCCGCTCGTCGAGGACCCACCAGGCGTAAGTCGCGGTCACCTCGTCGGCCAGGCGGCCGTCGTGGTGGGTGCGGTAGGTCATGTGCCAGGTGACGCGGTCCGGGCCGGCGGGCTCGGCGCGGGCCCAGCCCTCGTAGCGGCGTCGTCCCAGGCGTACGTCGGCGGACCGGGTCTCCGGCACCACCTCCGGTGTGGCAGGCGGCTGGAGGTTGAGCACCGCCAGGCCGCCGGGGACGAGACGCTCGGCGAGCAGCGCCCAGATCCGCTGCCGGCCGGCCGGGTCGAAGTGGCCGAGGACGTTCATGGCGACGACGGCGCCGAGCCGGTGCGGCAGGTCGGCGTCGAGCAGCCCCTCCGGCAGCACGGTCACCCGGTCACGCAGCTCGGCGGCCTCGTTCACCCGGGCCAGCAGGACGGACCGCAGCCCCGGCGACGGCTCGACGGCCACGATCTCACCGTCGCACGCCTTGGCGATCACCCGGGTCCCGTGCCCGCCGCCGGCGCCCACGTCCACGACCGGATCGGTGACCCCGCGCAGCGCCTCCTCCAGCGGCGGCCCCAGGACCGCCCAGTGCGGAGCCATCATCACGTCGATGAACTCCGCTGATCGCTCGTACTCGTCGGGCACGCGCACCTCTTCATTTTGTAGTGATAATCATAATCATTTCATGAGACTATGAAGAGGTGGAAGTGATCGTCAAGAGCCGGGCGTCAGCGCCAGTGGAGATCTCCGATCAGCGCCGACTCCGCGCCGCCGTCGGCGAAGATGACCTGGCCGGTGACGAAGCGGTTGTCCGCGCCGGCGAGCCAGCAGATGAGCTCGCCGACCCACTCCGGCCGCCCGGGGAAGCCGCCGAACGGTTGCGGCGCCGCGGCTTCCACGGCGGTGCGCACGTCCTCGCTCGCGAGGATCCAGGAGGCCGCGGGCGTGTCGACGACGCCGGGCGCGACGGCGTTCAGGGCGATGCCGGCTCCCGCCCATGCGGGCGTCGGGGCGACCCTGCGCACCCAGCGGTTCAGCGCGCGCTTGGCGATGCCGTAGGCGCCGGCAGCGCCGCCGCCGGACGGGGCCGCGGCGGCGTAGGCGACGGCCGCTGCTTCGTCGCCGTCGAGACACGCCCGCACCACGCGCTCGTCCGCGGGCGCCAGCGAGGAGGTCGACGACACGGCCACGGCTCGGGGCGCCTCGCTCCGCGCCAGCAGCGGCCGGAGCCCTTCGAGCGTCGCCACCGCGCCGAAGTAGTTCGTCTCCAGGAGCCCCGTCCTGCCGCCCCCGGCGACGGCGAGCACCGCGTCGACGGGCCCGCGCTCGGTCACCTGGCCGACCAGCGACCGGCGGCCGTCGGGCGTGGACAGGTCGGCCTCGATATCGGCGTCGGCGAGGTCGCAGCCGATGACCTCGGCGCCACGCTCGCGGAGCATCGCCGCGGTCACCGCGCCGATGCCCGATGCCGAGCCGGTCACCACGTACCGCCGTCCCGCAATCCCTGCACAGGTCATTGCCACTCCTCGTGTTTCGTAGGCGTCATGCGGTCGTGCCGCGGTCGAAGAGTTCGACGAGTTCATCGGCGCACGGATCGGGGGCGAGCCCGGCGGCGAGGAGCGGAGCCGTGCTGTCGATCGAGGCTCGCAGCGCCGCCGCCATGACCTGCGGATCGAACGGGCGGAAGGCGCCGCTGCGCTGCCCTTCGGCGAACAGGCCGGCCAGCCGGTTCTGCGATGCGACGTGGTGATGCTCCCAGGCGCCTGCGCCGCCGTTGAGGAGGATCTGCTGGAGCGCCCGCATCTGCGGCGAGTGGCTCGCGATGTACGCCACGTTCGCCCGGATGACGGTGGCGAGCTGTTCGCGGGCGCCGGTCACGCCGTCAAGGGCGGCCCGCATGCAGGCCTCGGAGTCGGCGACGACGTGATCGGCGACGGCCGCGAACAGCTCGTCCTTGCTGGAGAAGTGGTACGTGATCAGCCGCTTGCTGCTGAGCCCGGCCTCCTTGCAGATGGCCTCGAACGTGGCGGCCTGGTAGCCGCCCTCGGCCAGGAGCGTGATCGCGGCACGGGTGATCTGCTTCCTGCGAGCCGCGGTCGCCTCGTGATGGGTGGTCATGGTTGACCGTCTTTGTTATCCACACGGATAACATTATCCGAGCGGATAACACCTGGCAACTGTCTTCCGAAGCCGGCCGAGCCGCGTCACCGGACGGTCTCGCACGCCGGCGCCGTCACCGGTCGCGGGCTCCTGCGCCCGGCCGTCCTGACCGCGATCCAACCGGTGAGCGCCAGCGCGAGCACGGCGGGGACGAGCGCCCAGGCCGCGAGGTCAGCCGGGCCGGTGCCGGCGGTGAGAAGCGCGCCGCCGAGCGCCGCGCCGGCCGCGGAACCCAGGTACATCGCCGCCATCTGGAACGCGATGATCGGCATCGCCTGCGCGGGCCGGTCCGCCGTGAGCGCCTGCTGGAGCGTCGGCACACTGGCCCAGCCGGCCGCGCCCCAGACCGTCGCGGCGGCCAGCCACGCCCCGGGCGAGGCCGAGAGCCAGGCCACGGCGAAGCTCAGTGCCAGCAGGGCCGGCATCGCGACCAGCAGCGGCCTGGGGCCGTAGCGGTCGAGCGGCCTGCCGATCAGCGCGGACCCGGTGACGCCGCCGATGCCCCACGCCCACACCAGGGCGAAGCCCCACGCGCCCAGGCCGCGGTCCTCCGCCATCGGCAGCAGGTACGTGTAGAGCCCCAGGCTCGCGACGCCGAGCAGGAAGGCGGCCACGACGCCGGCGCTGGTTCGTCCCGCGCGCAGGACCTTGAACACGGGCTCGCCGGACGCCGCGTCGAGCCGCGGGAGCGTCCTGGCGCGCAGGGCGAGGGCCGCCATGCTGACCACGCCGATGAGCACCACCAGGGTCATGGTCCAGCGCCAGCCGGCGCCCTGGCCGATGAGCATCCCGACCGGCACGCCCGCCACGGTGCCCGTGGACAGCCCGAAGGTCACCATGGCCATGGCGCGGCCCCGCTCATGGCCGGCGACCATCGCGGCGGCCGTCGCCGTCGCCACCGCGGTGAGGATGCCGGCGCCCGCACCCGCGACGGCGCGCGAGGCCAGGAACACCTCGATCCCGGGGGCGACCGTCGTGGCGAGGTTCCCCAGGTTGAACACCCCGAGCGCGATCAGCATGGCCCGCGCCGTGCTGCCACGGGTCAGGCGCCCCGACAGCAGCGGCCCGGCGACGGCGTAGGCGGCGGTGAACGCGGTGACGCCCAGGCCGATCATCGCCACCGTGGCCCCCAGCGAGCCGGCGATGGACGGAAGCACCCCGGCCAGGACGTAGGCGTCGATCCCGAGCGCGACGGCGGCGGCGACGAGCGGCCAGACACGGCGGATCATGCGTCATCGTCCTCGTAGCCGGCGAGCACGGTGCCGAGCAGGCCGGGGAACCGGGCTTCGAGGTCCTCGTCCCGGAGTCGGATCATGCACTTACGGCCCTCGGCGCGTACGAACACGACCCCGGACTCGCGCAGCAGGCTCGTGTGATGGGTCAGCGTCGAGCGCGGCAGGTCCGGGCCGAGGTCGATGCTGTCGACCTCGCCCCGCTCCGCGAGCATCCGCACCATGTTCAGCCGCAGCGGCTCGCTCAGGGCGAAGAGCACGCGCGGGATCGCGATCTCGTCGATCGCCGGGTGCTCGTAGGTCCGTGGAGGCATGGGGCGTCTCCTATCGTTTGAAAATAGTCGCACAATGATTGTGCGGGAATTCTCGCACGATCGACCAACGCCCAGCAAACCGCCCCTACCTTGCGGAGGATTCGCTTCTCGTCGAGGCGGCGGCCGAAGCTCATGACCTCTCCTGGCCGGTGTGCCTGTGATCCGTAGTTGGCGGCTGTGAAACGACAGGTGGCGGACGTTGGTTGTTGCAACGTCACCTTGATCGACTCTGGTAGCGCTGGCCGATCCTGCGGGCTCACACTGCGCCACCGGAACCGCTCCCAGATCCCGGATCGCGCACACCACCTCGACGCCCGAAGTCCGCCGAGCACCCGTCCACCGCCGGGCCCGGTCGGGCCGCAACGCCAGACGGCCACGCTCCGCCTCGCCGACCCCGAAGGCCAGAAACAACTCATCCAGCCCACAGCGATCCGACCGCACCAACCCCGAGTCGCGCAGAGTCACTGACAAAGCACAGCATGTCGTGCAGAAATCGGCGGCCCCTACGCTGTCGATGATTCCGAGCCGAGATCAACTGGCGGCGTATAGGTGATTGTGCAGAGGCAAGCACGCCCTGAGGGCGTGGACCGGGGCGGCGGCATGCGAACGGTCAGGATCGGGCCGGACCCAGCCGCCGGGTGAGGAACTGCTCAAACGTCAGCAGTTCCGGATGCCGTCGGCGCAGGTCCGAGATGTCGGCCTGGTAGCCCTCTTCGGCGAACCATTCGAACATGCGCTCATCTATCGGCAGCGCCTCGAATCTGGTCGGAGTTCCGGTGACACGCTCATAGGTCTCCGCGACTTCGGGGAAGGTGAGCTCGTCGCCGGCTAGTTCGACCTGCCGGCCGATGAACTGTCCGGGGTTGTCGAAGGCATCGGCGGCGAAGATCCCGATGTCGTCGGTGGCGATGAGCTGCATCGGCTTGTCCGGCTTGACCGGCAGTGCCAGGAGTCGCTCGCCGTCGGCGTTGGCGTAGTGCAGGAGATTGTTCATGAAGAACACCGGCCGCAGGATGGTGGCGGGCACGCCGAGGGTCAGGATGTGCCGCTCGATCTCGGCCTTGCTTTCGAAGTGATCGATGCCGGTCTCGCGTTCGGCGCCGCCCACGGAACTGTAGACCAGGTGGGCGACGCCGCTGTTGTGGGCGATGTCGGCCACGGTCTTGCCTTGGCGTACCTCGGCAGCCAAGGTCTCGGGCTCGTAGGCCAGCGCCTGGACGCTGAACACGCCGTGTACGCCGCTCATCGCCTCGCGCAAGGAGTCGGGGTTGTCGAACTCGCCCTGAACCAGCTCCGCGCCCTGCTCGCGCAGCGCTTGCGCTGCGGGCTTGCGCGGATCACGGACGAGCGCGCGGACGGTCCAGCCGCGGGCCAGCAGTTGGCGGGCGGTGGCTCCGCCCTGGTTGCCGGTGGCACCGGTGACGAGAACAACTCGGGAAGCAGACATGGTCAGGTAACCGCCTCTTACTCGGAGCGTTTTGCTCCGAGTAATGTAGCCCGGAGCGGAACGCTCCGCAATCGGTATCCTGGATCCATGTCCGACCCCGTGACTCGCCGCAAACGAGGCCCGCAGGCCTTGGCGGCCCGCAACGACCAGGCGCTGATCGAGGCCGCCCGCCACGTGTTCACCACTCAGGGCTTCGACGCGCCGGTATCAGCCGTCGCCGAGCATGCGGGCGTGGGCATGGGCAGCCTCTACCGCCGCTACCGCACCAAGGAAGAACTCCTCCAACGGTTGTGCGTCGACTCGATGGAACGCGTCGCGGCCGCTGCCCAGGGCGGCCTGGCTCACGAGGACCCCTGGCAGGGACTGGCCCACTACATCCAGCAATGCGTGGCCTTCGGCTTCGGCATCCTGGCCCCGCTGGCCGGCGCCATCGACGTCACGCCCGAGATGCAGCAGGCCAACCAGCGAGCCCAGCACTTGGCCGACGAACTCACCGCCCGTGCCCACCGCGCCGGAGTACTCCGAACCGACGTAAACACCATGGACATCTTCCTGCTCATCGGCCAGTTCAGCCGCACCACCCCAGCTCCGCCCGGACGAGCCGAGGAAGAGATCCGCTCCCGGCTGCTGGCCATCGCCCTGGACGGCTTGAAGGCCCACAACACCGGCCCGCTGCCCGGCAAACCATCCAGCGTGCAGCACTACCAGACCCTCTGGGACGCCAGACGAACACAGCCCTGATGACGGCATGCCCGCCACGGCGAGCGTTCCCCGATCACACCACCCCCACGGCCGCCGACCGGTCCGACAGGCCCGACCAATTGATCTTCCGGGTATCGCCGACCACGCGCATCACCCTGCGCGTTTGCCCGTACTGCCTATGTACGTCTGCCTGTGCGCCGACATCAACGTCCGCCACCTGTCGTTCACAACCGCCAACTACGGATCACAGGCACAGCCGGAGGATTCGGCGGCCCGGGGTCAGGTCCAGGCCATGACCAGCTGCGTGTGGCGCTTGCGGAAGATGCGGCCGACAGCGGGGGCGGGCAGGACGGCGCTCGCAGGGTGGAGGGTGAAGACAGGACCCGGGTGGTCTCGCCGGCAGCGGTCCCACGTCCGTACGTGATCGTGCAGTTGCCGGGCGAGCCCGGCGCCGTCGCGGCCGTATCCGCAGGCGCCGAACTCCCAGCGTGACGTGCCGGTCCTGTCGCTGGACGGCTCGCGGAGCGTGAGGTAGGCGAAGCTGTCGTGGGTGATCAGCGCGGGGCAGTACCAGCGCATGGCCGGTTGGATGAGGCCGCAGTCGCGGTCGGGGTCCTGCCAGAACATGCCGAACCGCTCGTCGCTGGTGGCGATCCACAGGTGCATCGAATCGAAGGGCTGCCCAGCGGCGACACTGACGCCGGTCCACAGCTCGGTGCGGTCGCCGTCCAGCGCCTGGTCCAGCTCGGCGGCGTCGAGTGCGGGGCCGCTTTCCAGGGTCAGCCTGACGGCGCCGCCGGCCAGGACGGGTTCCTGGTCGGGCAGCTTGCCGGCGCCCTGGCAGGGGACGAAACCGCAGACCTTCGGGTTGAGCCCGAGGAAGTGATCTCCGTCACGGACGAAGGTGAACGAGCGGCTGATGGTGGAGAAGCGCAGCGGGACGATCATCCGGCCGCCCGGGGCGAGCAGATGCGTCCACGGGACATCCCAGACGCCGACAGTGACGATGATCGCGTCGAAGCCGCCACTGGGAGCGTGCCGCTCGGCGGCATGTTCGGCGTCGCCCAGGACGACCCGCACCCGGTCATGGCCGGTGCGGGCCAGGAAGCGGCCGGCGCGCTCGGTGACGAAGGGGTCGATGTCGATGGTGACGACCAGCCCGTCGGGTCCGACGATCTCGGCGATCAGGGCCGCGTTGTAGCCGCCGGAGCCGATCTCCAGGACACGCGCGCCCGGGCGGAGCTGTGCCGCTTCGAGCATGTCGGCCTGCAACCAGGGCGCGCTGATCGAGCTCGTGGCTCTGCCGTTGTGATCGCGCTTGGTGACGACAACGTCGTGGGCCGAGTAGATCACGCCGAGCGGCGCCTCCGGAGCGAACCGCTCACGCGGCACAGTGGCGAAGGCCGCTTCGACCTCGGGGGAGCGGATCCAGGCGCCTTGCTTGAGCTCGGCGACCATGTCGGCTCGCAGGCGATCGGCGGACTGCGACGGCGGAGGGTCGGTGGCCACCGCAGCGAGAATAGCCAGGGGCAACGGTCCGTGCCGGGGATTCGCGGGATCGGCGCCGGGGTCGGCGGTCGTCTTGGCGCCGGGGGCGGTTCGGTCAGGTGCCGGGTGCGTGGTCGAGTGCGGCTGCGTAGGCGTCCTGCATGCGCGCTGTGATGGTGGGGCCGTCCGGTGCGGGCTTCAGGCGCGCCTCGGGTCCGAGGTGGGTTTCGCGGAGTTCGTCCATGAACGCCTCCAGGGCCGACTCGCCGCCGGCGGCGAGGACCTGCCCGCGGGCCGCGTACTCCTCGGCGACCGGGAGGTGCCGGGTTCCCCAGGCGCCGAGCTGGGCGAAGACGGGCACCAGCTGGATCGCCGGCTCGGTCAGGCTGTAGACGACCTTCTGCTTGTGCGACGGGTCCTCGGCCTTGGTGAGCAGCCCGTGCTCGACGAGCACGGCGAGCCGGTCGGCGAGGATGTTGGAGGAGATCCGCTCCGGGCCGTTGAGCAGTTCACGGAAGTGCCGGGCGCCGGTGTAGATCACGTCGCGCAGGACCAGCAAGGTCCACCGGTCGCCGAAGATCTCCAGCGACAGGTTGATCGGACACCTCGACCGCGTGTCTTTCCGCACCACACCCACCTTCGAACTGGTTGCATGTTCGTATCAGTGTGGCCTAGGTTGGGCCGCGTAGCAAGTTGCAAAACGAGAGCAGTCTGAGGAGGCTCAGATGTCGCTGGACAATCTGCCCGAGGTGGTTTCGCGCGAGGAGTGGCTCGCCGCCCGCAAGGAACTCCTGGCCAAGGAGAAGGAGCTCACCCGGGCCCGTGACCGGGTCAACGCCGAGCGGCGCCGGTTGCCGATGGTCCGGGTGGACAAGCCGTACACGTTCGACGGACCGGACGGGAAGGTGAGCCTGCTCGACCTGTTCGAAGGCCGGAGCCAGCTGCTGATCTACCACCTCATGTTCGCTCCCGACGCCGACGAGGCCTGCCCGGCCTGCTCGTTCTGGATCGACAACGTGGGCCGCCTCACCCACCTGCACGCCCGCGGCACGACGCTGGCGGCCGTCTCGCGAGCGCCGCTGGACAAGCTCCAGCGCTACAAGCGCCGAATGGGCTGGACGCTCCCGTGGTACTCGTCGTTCGGCAGCGACTTCAACTACGACTTCCACGTCAGCTTCGACGCCTCGATCACGCCCGTCGAATGGAACTACCAGGACTACGACCAGCTCGTGCGGGCGAACCCGGGCTGGGAGGGGTACACGGGCGAGGAGATGGGCGTGAGCGCCTTCCTGCGCCGCGACGGGGACATCTTCCACACCTATTCGTGCTTCGGGCGCGGCATCGACCTGCTCAACGGCACGTACAACTGGCTCGACCTCACCGCGCTCGGCCGTCAGGAGGACTGGGAGCAGCCGCCCGGCCGGGCCGACGGCCCGGCCATGAGCTGGCTGCACCGCCACGACGAGTACGATCCGGCCGCCATCGGCGGGGCGCACGGCCCACGGTGACCACGGCGACCTCACGACCGCCGCGCGGGTGCCGTCCTGCGCGGATCCCCCACCGAGAAAGGCGCACATGAGTACCCCGCAAGCGACGCCGGGCCGGGGCGGAACGAACCTCGTACTGGCCACGCTGTTCTTCGGCGTGTTCGCCCTGGGCTGTACCGAACTGCTCGTGGTCGGCCTGCTCGAACCGATCGCCGCCGACCTCGGCGTCTCCATTCCCGCGGCCGGCGCCCTGGTGACCTCCTACGCGCTGGGCCTGGCGATCGGCGGCCCGATCCTGACCGCGCTGACGATCCGGCTGGACAGGCGTGCCGTGCTCGCCGGCGCGCTCGTCCTGTTCGCCGTGGCCAACCTGGCCCCGGTGCTGATCGCCGACTATGCCCTCTTCGTCGTGGCGCGCGGTGTCGACGGCGCGGCGCAGGGGCTGTTCGTCGCCGTCGCGTTCGGGGTCGGCACCTCGATCGCCCCACCGGAGCGCGCGGGCCGGGCGATCTCCGTGATCATCTCGGGCGTCGCCGTCTCGGCCGCCCTGGGCCTGCCGCTGGGCACGGCGATCGGCCAGACGCTCGGCTGGCGCGGCTCGTTCACCGCGATCATCGTGCTCAGCGTGATCGTGCTGATCGCCACCCTGGCGCTGGTTCCCGCCGTGCCCGGCAGCGGCAGCGGCTCCTCCGGCCAGGCCAGGTACGCCCTCGCCCCCCGGGTGCTCGCCGTGCTGGGCCTGAACCTGGTGGTGTTCACCTCGCTGTACGCGGCGCTGACCTACATCGTGCCGTTCCTGCGGGACGTCACGGGCGTCCCCGCCGCGATGGTCAGCGTGTACCTGTTCGTCTACGGCCTGGCCACCGCCGTGGGGTCCTTCTCCGGCGGCTGGTTCGCCGACAGGAACGCCGCCCGCACCCTGGTCGTCGGCACCACCGGCATGGCGGCCGCCCTGCTGATGCTCCACCTCGTCGGGGGCAACCCGGTCCTGGTGGCGCTGACGATGCTGCTCTGGGGCCTGTTCGCCTTCGTCATGGTGCCCTCGCTCCAGCTCCGCGTGGTGAGCCTGGCCGGCCCGGGCGGCGAGTTGGCGCAGTCGCTGCCCGCCTCCGCGATCAACATCGGCGTCGCCCTGGGCCCGATCGCCGGCGGCATCGCGCTCAGCAGCAGCGCCTCCGCCCCGGTGATCACCGGCCTGGCCATCGCGCTGGTCGGCATCGCGGCCTCCGTGGCCACCGGCTACCTCAAGCCACCCCCGGCCACGACGACCGCTCCGACCGTTCAGTCCACACGCCGCTAGCGCACGGGACCAGCCAGTCAGGCCAGAGCGCGAACCGTACGCGCCGCGTAATCGTCCGCGGGTGTCCACCCGCAAACGCGTTGCCATGCCGCTGCGTCGCTTGACATCCTCATCCCGGTGATCGAAACCCATCGCCCCGTCAAAGCCACCGTGGCCATCCCCGTCACCGTGCGCGACCTGCTTCCCCGCGATCTGCCGGCGTGCGCATGGTCGGGGTCGGCCGGCCACCTGCGCCTCGTGGAGCGGGAGCTGACGCGCGCCGCGAAGGGAGAGGTGGACTACCTGGCGGTATGCACCCCCGTGGACCTGCCGGTGGCCATCGGCGGTGTCGACTACCGGCTCCGCGAGGGGGCCGGCACCCTGTGGCAGCTCGCCGTGCTCCCGGCGCTGCAGTCCCGTGGCCTGGGAACGTTGCTGATCCAGGCCGCCGAACAGCGCATCGGTGAACGGGGGCTGCGCAGGGCGGAACTCGCCGTCGAGGAGGGCAATCCTCGAGCTCGCGCTCTGTACGAACGCCTGGGCTATGTCGCCTATGGCCGCAAGCCGGAGGCCTGGGACGAGGAAGCGCCGGACGGCTCGGTCCATCGCCATGAGACCACGTGCGTTCTCATGCGCAAGGATCTCTGATTTCCGGGAAGCGCCGATCCCCGGCCGACACGGCGCCTGTCCCTGGTCAGCGGGGGCTGGTTACGGGGTCGGCGAGGTCGAGGGCGGTCGTCACGAAGGCCTTGACCCGGGAGGTGGCCGCGTTCGTGCGCCAGGCGAGCCCCCATTCCAGGGCCGGGCCGTCGTGGATCGGGACGTACGCCACGTCGGGCCGCGCGTAGTAGCGGACCCCCGCCGCGCCGCAGGGAAAGACGCCCTTGCCCGCGCTGACCAGGGTCAGGACCTCCTGGAAGGTGCCGGCCGTCGGGCCTTCCGGTATGGCCTTGCCCGAGGGCGTGGTGTGCAGGTGGCGGGCGGCGCGCAGGTAGGCGGGGATCGACGACGGGACCTGGATGACCTTGTCCCGTGCCAGGTCCTCGACCGAGACGGCCGTACGGCGGGCGAACGCATGGCGTGCCGGCACGGCGAGCACCATCGGCTCGGTGAACAGCACCGGCCCCTGCGTCAGCCCCTCCTCTTCGATGGGGAAGCAGATCAGCATCACGTCGACCTGCCCGTCGAGCAGCGGGTCGAGGGCGGTGCCGATCTGGACCTCCCTGACGTGGACCGCGCAGTCGGGGTGGCGCTCGCGGAACCGTTCGGCCGCCGCGAGCGCGATCTGCCCCGTGGCCGCGGTGAGGAACCCGACCGTCAGCGAGCCGGTGATGCCGCGTGCCGCCTCGATGACCGTCGCGACCGTGGACTGGATCTGGGCGTACGCGGGCCCGAGCCCGTCAAGGAGTTGCACGCCGATGGGCGTCAGCCGTACCTGCCGGGTGGACCGCTCGAAGAGCGGGACGCCGATGCGGCGCTCCAGTTTCTGGATGGTCTGGGTGACGTGGGCGCGCGAGACGAGCAGGCGGTCGGCGGTGCGGCCGAAGTGGAGTTCCTGGGCGAGGGTCAGGAACGTCTCGATCTCGCTGCGCTCCAGGGCCATCCACGCCTCCACCGCGACTGTTCACACTGACTGACCGATTATTGCGGCATTGGGCGTTTTTCCGGAATTAGCCGTGCGTCAGAGTCGGAACCACCGAACAACCGACCATGGAGCACAACCTATGTCTCTCGACCACCGCATCGCCGTCGTCACCGGAGCCTCCAGCGGCATCGGCGCCGCCACCGCCCGCCTCCTGGCCGCCCGAGGGGCCAAGGTGGCGCTCCTGGCCCGCCGCCTCGACCGGCTCGACGCGCTCGCCCAGGAGATCAAGTCCGCCGGGGGAGAGGCGCTGGCCGTCGCCGCCGACATCACCGATCCCGCCACGCTCGCCGCCGCCGCCGGACGGATCGGCGCCACGTACGGCACCGCCGACCTCGTCGTGAGCAACGCCGGCGTGATGCTGCCCTCGGCCATCCAGGCCCGCAACACCGCCGACTGGCGGCGCGAGGTTGACGTCAACGTCAGCGGCGTCCTCAACGTCGTCGACGCCTTCCTCCCCGGCCTCCTCGACGCCGCGGGAGCCGGACGCCCGGCCGACCTGATCACCATGTCCTCGATGACCTCGCACGTCGTCTTCCCCTACATGGCCGTGTACAACGCCACCAAGGCCGCCGTCAGCCACCTGTCGAGGACCATGCGCACCGAACTCGGCCCCCAGGGCGTACGGGTCAGCGTGGTGGAGCCCGCCATGACCGCCACCGAACTCCAGGGACACGTCACCGACGAGGGCGTCAACGCCTGGGTCGCCCAGGCGCGCGAGGCGTTCGCCTGGCTCGACCCGCACGACGTCGCCGAGGTCGTCGCCTTCACCGCCTCGCGTCCCGCGCACGTCAATCTCTCGCAGGTCGTCGTCTACCCCACCCGGCAGGCCTGACGCGATATCGACGTGACCGGGGGAGCGGTCGCCTCTACGCCGAAGACCCGGGGCCGGGCGCCGCCAGAGTCCGCAGGACGCAGAACTCGTTGCCCTCGGGGTCGGCCATGACCACCCAGCCTCGGCCCACGTCCCTCTTGACGGCGCCGAGGCCGAGCAGCCTGGCCACCTCGTCGCCGGTGCTGCGGTCGATCGGACTCACGTCGAGGTGAAGCCGGTTCTTCACGGTCCTGCCCTCGGGCACCTGGATGAACTGCAGCGTGGGCGGCATCTGGCGGGCCAGCACCTCCTCGACGGTCGGGTCCCAGGAGCCGATCTCGACCTTGCCCTCCCTCCGGTCGATCACCGTGAAGTCCAGCACCTCGCACCAGAAGGCCGCGAGTGTCTCCGGATCGTGGCAGTCGATGGTCAGCTCGGTGAATCTGCTGGTCATGTCTCTCCTCAGGTCTCAAGACGTGCCGAACCAGGCGGACAACGCCTCACGCAGCGAGGGCGTCGCGCTGTCCGCGGGTTCGTCGACGGTGGCGGCCCAGGCGATGTGGCCGTCCGGGCGGATGAGCAGGGCGTCGGCCGGCCGGTCACCGGTCTTGGCGGTGTGGACGCCGACGCGCGGCTGCCGGTCCCCGGCGGTTTCGCGCAGGTCCCGGCGGTCGGCGAGGTCGAGGAGGACGGGCCGGGCGGGGCGCATGAGCTCCGCCACGCTCGTCATGCCCCGCTCGGTGTGCAGGGTGAGGTCGGGGGCGAAGGCGCCGGTCAGCGGGTGGCGGCCGGCGCCGGGCATCGGGTAGCGGATGTCGGAGCCGGCGACGAGGGCGCCCATCCGGCGCAGCGGCTGCTCGTCGGTGAGCAGTTCCCGCACGACCTCCCGCAGCGCTTCGGCGGCCGGGTCGTGCCCGCGCCGCAACGCCACCTGGGCCCGGGTGTGCAGCATGGTGCGGGCGCCGGCGAGGTGACGTTCGCCGTGGTACGTGTCCAGCAGGCCGGCCGGGGCCCAGCCGTGCAGGCCGGCGGCCAGCTTCCAGGCGAGGTTGACCGCGTCCAGCATGCCGGCGTTGAGCGCCACGCCGGTGGCCGGGAACAGGTGCGCCGCGTCCCCGGCCAGCAGGATCCGCCCCTCGCGGTAGCGGTCGGCCTGCCGCGCCTTGAACGTGAACCGCGACAGCCGGACCGCCTCGGCCACGGGCAGGTCCACGCCGAGCACGCGGCGGAGACTGTCCTGGAGCTCGGTGACGGTCATCGGGGTGTCGTCGTCGTACTCGACGCTCTCGTCCTCGACGGTGTAGAGCGAGACGGCCTGGGAGCCAGGCGAGGCCCCGATGCCGAAGAGCCCGTGGTCCGTCCGGGTGAACCCCGGGTGGATGACGCCGAAGCCGGGGACGTCGAGGCCGCCGTCGCCGCGCACGGTGACCGTGCCGGGCAGGGTGACCTGGGCCAGCCGGTTGACCTCCGGGTACGTGGTGCCGGGGAAGCCGATCCCGGCCCAGGCGCGGACCCGGCTGCGCGCGCCGTCGCAGCCCACCACGTACCGGGCCCTCACCTGGTACGGCCCGTCCGGGCCGCGGACGTCCACGGTGACGGCGGCCTCGTCCTGGCTCATCCCGGCCACCTCGTGCCCGCGGCGCAGGTCGACGCGGAGTTCGCCGGCCACCTCGCCGAGCAGGCGCTCGAGGTGCTGTTGCGGGAGCGGCAGCGCGCGCATCGGGGGATCGGCGAGCTCGGTGAAGTCCAGGTGCACGCCGCCGAACGGGAACCGGGGAGCCGGGACGGGGCCGGTGCAGGCGGCTTCGAAGCGTCCCAGCAGGCCTCGGTAGCGCAGCAGCTCGAGGATCTGCCCGCCGAGGCCACCGGCCTTGGGGGTGTCGCGGCGCCGCGGCTGCCGCTCCAGCACCAGCGGCCGCACCCCGGCCAGGCGCAGCTCGGCGGCCAGCATGAGGCCGGTCGGCCCGGCTCCCACGATGACCACCTCAGCGCCCCCTGACGGATCTTCTTCCGCGAGCCGGGCGGCATGGTGTTGCTCTGTCATCCCTGACCTTTCGATTCGTCGCGTGACACGTAGTCCCTGAGCCGCCCGTGGCCCGGGCGGGCCACCGTCGTGCGGTCGAGCCCTTCCGGCGAAGGCGCGTACGGCAGGCCGGCCAGGTCGTCCCGGAGGCTCTCCAGCCCGGTCGCGCGGATCGCCACGGCCTCGTGCGGCACCGCCGTGCCGCCCAGGCGCAGGTCCAGCGCAGGAGGTCCACCCACGTGCCCCCTCGACCAGGCGATTTCGTACGAATCGAGGATCAAGTACGGTGAACACCCGGAACAACGTCGAACATCGGAAGATCACCTTCAGTGGGAGTGAACGGAGCAGGTCAGGCGTGGAGCTGCGTGACATCGAGATCTTCCTGACCCTGGCCGAAGAGCTGCATTTCGGCCGCACCGCCGCCCGGCTGTGTCTGTCGCCCGCTCGCGTGACCCAGGCGATCCAGAAGCAGGAACGGCAGGTCGGCGTCCCGCTGTTCGAGCGCACCAACCGCACGGTCCGGCTGACGCAGGTCGGGCGGCAGCTCCGCGACGACCTCCGGCCGCTCCACGCCGGGCTGAAGGAGAGCGTGGAACGCGCCCAGCTCGCCGGCCAGGGCATCACCGGCACGCTGCGCGTCGGCATGCTTCCCCTCAACGCCTACGACCTGCGCCCGTACTGGGACGTCTTCCGCCTCCGCCACCCGCGATGGCAGCTCCGCATCCACAAGGCCCAGCTGGGCGAAGCCTTTCCCGCGCTGCGACGCGGGGACATCGACGTCCTGGTGACCTGGCTCCCCGTCGACGAACCCGACCTCACCGTGGGGCCGGTCCTGTTCGCCGAGCAACGCGTGCTGGCCGTCGCCGTCGACCACCAGCTCGCCCCGCGCGCGTCGGTCTCCCTGGAGATGGTCTCCGACTTCCAGCACCCGAACGCCGACAACGGCCCCGGCTACTGGTACGACGCCTACGCCCCGCGCCTGACCCGGCGGGGCCGCCGGATCGAGCGCGGCCCCGTGGTGCGGGACGCGGAGGAGGCCATGACCCTCGCCAGCATGGACGGGCTCGTCGTGCTCTTCCCCGCCCACGTCACCCGCTACTGGGCGCGACCGGACATCACGTACCTGCCGGTCACCGATCTGGAGCCGCTGCCGTACGCGCTGGTGTGGCGCAGCGAGGCCGAGAGCGAACACGTCCAGGCCCTGGCCGGGATCATTCGCGACCTGGGCCCCCTCCCGCAGGTCCCGGCATGATCCGGCACCTGCTGATCGCCGGGCTGTTACCCCTCAACGTGCCCGCCCAAGCCCCGTCGCTCCACGTGATGACCTGGAACCTCTGCGCGGGCACGAACAGCAACTGCCCCCTCTTCCGCCGCACCACCGCCGAGCTGGCCTGGCACGTCGCCGTGCTGGCGACCAAGGCGGACGTGATCTTCCTCCAGGAGTTCTGCACCGGCGCGGACGGCGACCTGAAGCGCGAGCTGGAGGCGCGTTCCGGCAGGGCGTGGAGCGTCAAGTCGGCCGGGCTGGCCCGTCCCGACGGCTCCCCGTACCAGTGCCACCCGGACCGGAACGGCAGGCCGCGCGGGACGCAGAGCGTCACCCTGGCCGTGGCCGAGCGGAACGCCCGCTTCGGCGTGCACGCGCTGAGCTCGCCGCCGTGGAGTGCCCGGAGGTACGCGGTCTGTACGGCGGACCGGGCGTGGTGCACCGCGCACTTCTCGTCCGGCGCGCACTACGACGACAAGCAGAAGGGCGCGCCCTACCGGCACAAGCAGCTCCGTGAGCTGTTCGAGCTCGGCCGGGGCGTCGTCGGCGGCGACCTCAACCTGGTGCCGCGCGATGCCGCCACCGCCTACAGGGGCCGCGACGAGTGCGACCCGCGCAAGCGGTGGACCTACGTCACCCGCAAGCGGAAGATCGACTACGTGTTCGCCGGCGACGGCCGCATGCGCGGGTGCTTCGTCGACTACGCCAGGAAAGGCTGGTCGGACCACGTGCCGCTGCACGCGTGGGTGGCGCGGTAGTCACCGGTCCTAGGGGTGATCGGGGAGGCGCTCAGCATGACGGCGAACCCGTGGGGAGCCGAGCGCGTACGACAGGGCCACGCCGAAGCAGAGGGACAGCGAGATGCCCAGGAGGAGGTCGGTCAGGGCCGCGGCGAACCCCATGCCGATGGCCAGGCCGCAGGAGAGACCGAGGATCCAGTTGGGGGAGTTCTTCGTGTTCGTCATGGCTCACATCCTTCCGCGGGGGCCGCGGCCGGAGTAGAGACGTAGATCATCGGCACCGTATGACATCTGTCAGCCGAAGGCGCGGAGGAAGGTGTCGGTGGCGGCGCGGGCGAGCTCCCGCAGGTCGGTGTCGGCGATCTGCCGGGTGCCCATGTGGGAGCGCGCCTCCAGCGGCCCGATGAGCAGGGCCAGGAAGTGCTCGGCGGCCTGGTCGGGGTCGGTGGCGCGGAGTCGGCCGGCGAGGATGAGCCGCGCCGGCCGGTCGGCGAGGGCCTGGCTGAGGCGGTGCGGGCCGCTTTCGACGGCGAGGTCGAGGATGTCGGGGAAGTGGGTGAGCTCCGCGTACAGCAGCCGCCGCAGTGCGCAGGAGCGGTCGTCGGCGTGCACGCGGCTACGACGGGATGGCCGCCCAGATGCAGGCGGGACGGGCCAACGACCTGCTCGCGGTCGCCTACGCCGCCCACCACGCGACCGGCGGCACCCGGTACGTGCTGATCGACCCCGGCCCGGTGGCCTCCAGCTTCGCCGGTGAGTACGACCCGCCCATCGCCGCCCAGGTCGCCGCGCTCAAAAGGCACGGCCGGCCGGTCGGTGACGGCATCCGGCCGATCATCGCCCGCGTCGACGCCCCGCCGGCGGCGCCGGTGACCGCGTTCGCGCGCTTCGACCCCATCAGCCTGGACGGTCCCGCCTTCGACCCTCACGCCGCGGCCCGGCTGCACGACCTGACCCGTCGCCTGCTGTCCTCCCTGGAGACCTGACCCCGAGGAGGTCGCCCCGCTCTCCTGGGACCCGCACACCCGGCGCGACGAAGCCGAGCGCGCTCTGACGGGCCCGCCGGAGGCCGAGACCCATGCCGATTAGGCTTCCGCGCCGTGCCCGTCTGTACGTGTGAGACCGACTCACAGGAGGCTGACACGATGCGGAAACTGATCTTCGGCATGAACCTGAGCCTGGACGGCTACATCGCCGCGACCGGCGACGACATCGGCTGGAGCGGGCCGCCGAACGACGAGCTGTTCCAGTTCTGGCTCGACCACGAGCGGGCCAACGACCTGGTGCTGTACGGGCGCAAGCTGTGGGAGACGATGAGCGCCGCCTGGCCGACCGGCGACCAGCACCCCGACGCCACCCCGGCGCGGATCGAGTACGCGCGGAACTGGCGGGACACGCCGAAGGTGGTGTTCTCCTCGACGATCGACAAGGTCGACTGGAACACCCGCCTGGTCAGCGGCGACGCGGTCGCCGAGATCGCCCGGCTCAGGGCCGAGGACGGCGGCCAGATGGGCATCGGCGGCGCGACGCTCGCCGGGGCGGCCATGCGGGCCGGGCTGATCGACGAGTACGTCCTGGCCACCTACCCGGTCCTGGTGGGCGGCGGCACGCCGTTCTTCACGGCGCTGGACAGCTGGGTGAACCTCAATCTGGTGGAGACCCGGACGTTCCCCGGCGGCGTGACGCTGACCCGGTACGAGACGAGGCGATGAGCACGGGCCGGATCCTCGGCCCGTGAACGGTGTGTGCTGGGCCCGCGTCCTATGACAGTGCCGGGGGCAGGCCCAGCCACGGCTTGCCGGTGGCGTCGAATCCGGTGAGCTCGGCGATCTTCCCGTCGACGACGTGCAGGACCGCGATGGCGAACAAGCGGTGCTCGGGGTCGCCGGGGGCGCGCAGGTACAGCGCGGCGGCAGGCATGCGGTTGACCGTCGTGGCGATGCCGCGCCAGTCGTCGTGGCCGCGCCGGAAGAGCCCGCTGGAGACCCAGCCGTCCACCGCCTCCTTGGCCGACCTGACCACGGTGCCCGGGTCGGGCAGCATCGCGAAGCGCAGGTCGTCGCGGAGCAGCGACGTCAGCCCGTCCAGGTCGTTGCGCTCATGGGCGGCCAGGTACGACTTCACCACGCCGCGCTCGTCGTCCGACAGCTCGTGGGTGGCGGGGCTCCGCCAATCGAGGCGGCGGCCGGGCAGCCGCTCGCGCATCGTCACACGGGCCCGCTGCAGCGCGCTGGTCACCGACGCGACGGTCACCCCGAGGGCGCCGGCGGCCTCCGACGCCGGCCGGCCGAGGACGTCGCGCAGGATGAACACCGCCCGCTGCCGCGGCGGCAGGTGCTGGACGGCGACGATGAACGCCAGCTCGATCGTCTCCCGCGCCACCACCGCTTCCTGCGGGTCCTCCGGGAGCATCCGGTCCGGGTACGGCTGCAGGCACAGCACCTCGGAGTCGGGGTCCGGCAGCTCGGACGGCACGGGCACGCGGGCGTTGCGGCTGTCGAGGAAGTCGAGGCAGGCGTTCGTCGCGATCCGGTACAGCCAGGTCCGCAGCGCGGCGTCGCCCTTGAACGACTCCCGCTTGCGCCACGCCCGCAGGAACGTCTCCTGCGTCAGGTCCTGGGCGTCCTCGTAGTTCGCGAGCATCCGGTAGCAGTGCACCTGCAGCTCGCGCCGGTGGCGCTCCGTGACCTGGGCGAACCGTGTCGTGTCGCCCGAGCGGGCCGCCGCGATGAACGCGGCCTCGTCGGCGCCCAGCGGTCTGGCGTCGGTCATGGTCGTCAATCCTTCCACCGGTGCGATAGGGGCTACCAGGACTGACGACGTGGCGGAGGATTCCTGATCGGTCGCACCGGGCCGTCCGCCGGGCCCTCACCTAGCCGGACCGCTCGCCGGTGCGCGCCGAGCGGGTCGCGTGCAACGAGGCCAGGAGCCGCAGCCGGTCGGCGTCGGCGCTGCCCGGCTCGGCGGTGTAGACCAGCATGACCGGGCCGGGGCTGCCGGGCAGCGGGTAGGTGTCCCAGTCCAGGACGATGTCGCCGACCTCCGGGACCCGGAAGGTCTTGGCGCCGCTGACCGACTCGCGCACGTCGTGCCGGGCCCACAGCCGCCGGAACTCGGCGCTGCGGATGCTCAGCTCACCGACGATCGCGGTGGCGCGCGGATGGGTGGGGTCGGTGGCGACGGCGGCGCGCATCATGCCGATGTAGTCCAGGGCCTGCCGCTCCCAGTCGGGGCAGCTCCGCTCGCCGGTCAGCGTGTCGTCGAACATCAGCAGGAGCATGTTGAGCCGGTCGCGCGGGCAGTCGCCCGGGTCGCCGAGCAGCGCCTGGGCCATCGGGTTCCAGTCGAGCAGGTCGAGGTGCCGGCCGAGCACGACCGCCGGGGTGTCCATCACCCGCAGCAGCCGCCGGGTGCTGTCCGGCACCCTTTCCGGCCCCCGGTCCACCCGCGCGGGCGCGGGCCGGCGGGCGGCGCGGGCCAGGGTGAACAGGTGCCGGCGCTCCTCGTCGGCGAGGCCGAGCGCCCCGGCCAGCGCGTCCAGGACGTCGTCGGACGGGCGCACCTCGCGGCCCTGCTCCATCCGCTGGTAGTAGTCGGTGCTCAACCCGGCCAGCAGGGCCAGCTCCTCGCGCCGCAGCCCGGTGACCTTGCGGCGTCCGCCCGGCTCCAGGCCCACGTCGTACGGACTCAGCCGGTTGCGGCGGGCCCGCAGGAAGTCCCCGAGCTCACGGGCGTACAGGTTGGTCATGCCGCAAGTCTGCCGCCTGACCGGCCCCCCAAGGTAGGTCCCGCGGACCTAGGCAACCGGGAACGACGGAGGCGGCCCGCGTCGCCCCTAACGTCGGCGGTCGACCGCACCGAGCCTGACGTCGGCGGTCCACCGCACCCGAGACCTCCAGGAGCAGCAGATGACCGGATGGACCGCTGATCGCATCCCCGACCAGCACGGCCGGATCGCCGTCGTGACCGGCGCCAACTCGGGCCTCGGCCTGGTCACCGCCACCGAGCTGGCCCGCCGCGGCGCCCGTGTCGTGCTCGCCGTCCGTAACACCGCCGCCGGTCAGGAGGCCGCCCGTCGCATCGGCGGCGACGTCGAGGTGCGCGAGCTGGACCTGGCCCGCCTCGACTCGGTACGCGCGTTCGCCGCGAAGCTGGCCGCCGACCACCCGGCGATCGACCTGCTGGTCAACAACGCCGGCGTGGTGCTGCTCGGCCCGCGCCGTACCACCGCCGACGGCTTCGAGCTGCACCTCGGCACCAACATGCTGGGCCACTTCGCGCTGACCGGCCTGCTGCTCGGCAACCTGGCCGCGGCCGCCCGCCCGCGGGTGGTCAGCCTCAGCTCGATCACCCACAGGAACGCCCACCTCGACCTCGACGACCTGATGTTCGAACGTGACTATCGAGCCGCTCCCGCCTACGGCCGGTCCAAGCTCGCCACCACGATCTTCGCCGTCGAGCTGGACCGCCGCCTGCGCGCCGCCGGATCGCCGATCATCAGCACGCTGGCCCACCCCGGCCTGACCCGCACCAACCTCACTCCGCGCGCCTGGGAGCACCGCGGCCGGCTCGGGCAGGTGATCGCGCGGCTCGGCCTGGTGGTCACCCAGCCGGTGGAACGCGGCGCGCTGCCGCAACTGCGCGCCGCGACCGACCCCCGGGTGCGGGGCGGCCAGTTCTTCGGGCCGTCCGGGCCCTGGGAGACCCGCGGCCCGGTCGCCGAGGCCCGGCTCAGCCGCGAGGCGGCCGATCCGGCCGTCGGCAGGTGGCTCTGGGAGGCGGCCGGGCGGTTGACGGGCGTCACGTACCTCTGAACCAGCCGAGACGCGGGCGAATGCCGGGCGGCGGCCATCCGATCAGCGCGCCCCGCGAGGCCGGGGCGTCGTGGGGGACGCTCAGGGCCGGATGCCGTCGAGGGCGAGGCCGAGCAGGCGGAGTGCCGTCGGCGGATCGCCCTCGGTGGCCTGGGCGACCGCCTCCACCAGAGCGAGCAGGTCGTCCGGGGAGACTCCGGGGCGGACGGCGGCTGCCGCGAGGGCGCGATCCGTCAGCGTCACGGTCGCCTCCCGCATGACGGCGTGGCAGGTGTCGCCGGCCGACGGGCCGGCGCCCGCCCCGGCGGCCAGCGAAGCGGGCAGGCCGCGGGTGTTCACGGCGGAGATCGTCAGCTCTTCCAGCCAGGTCACGAGTCCCGTCCGGGGGTCGCCGGCGGCCAGCTCGCGGGCGCGCAGGCGAAGCCGTTCGACCTCGTCGCGGAAGACCTCCTCGAGCAGCGCCTGGCGGGAGGCGAAGTGCCGGTGCAGGGTCGCGGAGCCCACGCCCGCCTCACGGGCGATCTCCTCCAGGGAGACCTGGGCCCCCTCGCGGGCGACGAGAGCCGCGGCCGTCGCGACGAGCCGCTCGTGGTTGCGCTGCCAGTCCGATCGCTGCGGCGTGGCCTTGGGGTTCGCCATGAGGACACCCTTTCATCTGGACAACCGGAGGGCCACCCCATATGTTGGGTGGCACGAAGTGGGGTGCCACCCCATATCGATCCCTGGAGGAGTGCCGTGCCTGAATCGTCATCGTTCGTGCTGGTCACCGGAGCGACCGGCAAGCAAGGAGGCGCCGTGGCCCGCGCGCTGCTTCACGCCGGCGTCCCCGTTCACGCCCTGGTGCGGGACCCCGGCTCCGAGCGTGCCACCGCCCTCGGCGCTCTGGGCGCCGTCCTCGTGCGAGGCGACCTCGACGACGTCGCGTCGCTGGAAGCGGCGCTCGACGGCGCCCGCGCCGTGTTCTCGGTGCAGACCTATGATCCCGCCGACCCGATGGGCGACTCCGAGGTCCGGCACGGGCGCAACCTCGTCGAGGCCGCCCGGGCGGCGGGCGTCGGGCACGTGGTGCACACCTCGGTGTCGGGCGCGGGCGCCGTCGACGTCGAACGCTTCGACGAGCGGCGCTGGGGCGCGCACATGCGGCACTACTGGCGCGGCAAGGCCGCGGTCGAGGACCTCGTACGCGGCGCGGGCTTCCCCCGGTGGACGATCCTGCGCCCGGCCACGTTCATGGAGAACTTCGTCCGGCCGTCGTCCTACTTCGCGGACCTGACCTCGGACCGGCTCCTCGTCGGGGTCGATCCCGACGTCCCGCTTCCCTTCGTCGCGGTCGGCGACATCGGGGCGGCCGCCGCCGCGGCGTTCGCGGAACCCGGGCGTTTTCACGGCGTCGAGCTCGAACTCGCCGGTGACGTCCTGAGCTTCCGCACCGCCGCCCGGGTGCTGTCGGAGGCCCTCGACACCACGATCGAGCTTCCGGCCGGCCCGGAGCAAGCCCTCGCGGACGGCCTGATGACCGGGCTCTTCCAGGCGCAGCAGTACATGAGCGCACATCCCGCACCGGCGCGCCCCGAGTTCGCCGCGGACCTGGGGATTCCGCTGACCGCCTTCCACCAGTGGGCGCGGGCCGTCATCGCGGCAGGAGCCTGACCGCAATCGTCCCTAGCCTCCCGGCATGGAGATGACCGAGCAAGGTCCCGAACCCCGGGGCGAGAACACTGTCAACGGATTCGTCGTCGTCGACGGAGCCGAATCCTTCATCGACTTCCTCGTCGCGGTCTTCGACGCGACGGAGCGGGAGGAGGCCCGCACCCCTGACTTCCACGCCGCGGACGGAACGCTGATCCACGCCGAAGTCAAGATCGGCAACTCGTTGATCATGGTCGCCGACCGCAAGGCCGACTGGCCGTTCACCCCGGCCCTGACCCAGGTGTACGTCGCCGACCCCGAGGAGACGCTGCGCAGAGCGGTCGCACGCGGCGCGACCGTCGTCACGCCGGCTTCCCCCTTCTACGGCGGATACGGCATCGCCCGGTTCCTCGACCCCTGGCACAACCTGTGGTGGCTGTTCTTCCCGGCGGCGGAGACCGGCCCGGCGGACGGGGAGGAGCCGAGCTGGGAGGAGCCCGCCGAACCCGGCCCCGTGTACGCGACGCTGCTCGAGGCGATGGCCACCCTGGCCGCACCAGCGCGATCGAGCCGGCGTTCGTCGGCGGGGGAGTGACCTTGTAGGGTCGCCGGGGGCGCATCACGGGTGAAGGGGAAGAACCGGCGTGAACGTGGGTGTCGTCGGTCAGGCGGCCGGGCTGTTCGCCATCACCAACGTCGACGACCTCGTGATCCTGGCGTTGTTCTTCGCCCGGGGCGCCGGGAGCCCGGGTGTGGCGGCGCGGGTGGTGGCCGGCCAGTACCTCGGGTTCCTGGGCATCCTGGTCGTGGCCGTGGTCGCGGCCTCCGGCGCCGCCCTTCTGCCCGAGCCGGTGCTGCCGTATCTGGGTCTGCTGCCGCTGCTCCTGGGCCTGAAGGCGGCCTGGCAGGCGTGGCGCAGCCACCGTGACGGCGAGGACGAGGGGCCCGGGGAGGCGCCGGCCGGGGGGCCGAGGGCATGGGAGGTGGCCGCGGTCACCTTCGCCAACGGCGGCGACAACATCGGCGTGTACGTGCCGGTGTTCACCACCGCCGGGGCCGGCTCGACGACCGTCCACATCGTCGTGTTCCTGGCCCTGGTCGCCGTATGGTGTGCCGCCGGCCGGTTCTTCGCCACCCGGCCGGTCGTCGCCCGGACGCTGAGCCGGTGGGGTCACGTACTGCTGCCGCTCGTGCTGTCAGGCATCGGCGTGGCGATCCTCGTCGAGGGCGGCGCCTTCGGCCTGTAGGTCCCGCGCGCCGCCGTCCCGCGGTCCGTCGAGCCGGGTGAGGAGGTCGTCGAGGGTCTGGCCGAGGGCTTGGGCGTTGGCCGGGGTGAACCAGGTGGTGCGGACGCGTTCGTTGCTGCCGTTCGGGGTCTCGTGGTCGGCCGCGAGCTGGTGCAGGGAGCGGGTCCGGTCGCTCAGGGAGCGGCCGACGCCCTGGAAGAGACCGCGGACGTAGCTGTCGGCGGCCTCCGGGGCGATGCCGTGGCCGGTGGCCCACGACGCGATCGTGGCGAGGTAGGAGTAGTGGGCGGTCAGCGTTCCCGTCAGTGCGGAGAAGACGTTGAAGGCCGCCTCGTCCTCGACCGGGAGCACCCCGCCCAGCCGCGCGAAGAGGTCGTCGACGACCGGGTGCGCGGGGTGCGTCACGGTGACGGAACGGCGCTCGCGGACGGCGGGCAGGGGGATGGCCCGTACCAGCGGGGCGCCGGTGGCCAGCGTCCGGCCCAGGTCGTCGTTGCCGACCCCGGCCATCACGTTGACCACGACCCTGTCGTCGCCCACGGTCAGGCCGGCCAGCGCTTCGTGCCGATCGTCGCGGCGCACGGCGATGATCACGATGTCGGAGCGGTTCAGCACCTCCTGGTTGCCCGCGCACACCCGTACGCTCTCGTAGCGCCTGGACAGTTCGGCGGCCGTGCGAGCTCCCCGAGGGGAGAGGAACACCTCGGGAGCGTCGCCGGCCCCCTCGCACAGGCCCGTCACGATCGCCCGGCCGATCTCACCCACCCCGATGACGCCGACGCGCTTCATCGTGCCTCCTTCTTCCGTACGGGTCAGCGGCGGACGCTGATACCGGCATGACGCTGCTCCTGTTCGTCGGAGGCATCCGGACCCGGCCGACGCTAGTCGAACCCCCGATCGAACCGATGGAGAATTATCGTCCCCACGCGCAAGAATCTTGCGCGCTGAACCTAGGCCGGGCGAGGCGCGCAGACCGGCACCGGCCGGGCCGGCACGCCGCGGGACGTCGCCGAGACCGTGCACCGGCTCGCCTCACCCGGCGCGGGCCACGTCACGGCCCAGGTCGTCCAGGTGAACGGCGGAGCCGAGCGTGGCCGCCGAGCCGCCGCGCGACGGCGCCGACGACATCCAGGACGCCTGGCCGCGGGAGCTGCCCGGCATCCCGGCTTCGGGGTGTGTGACGTGACGCCCGCGTACGTCCATGCCGCTCCCCGTCAGGTCAGAGGGAGTTCTGCCATGGCGTCCGCCAGCTGCCCGGCAGTGTCTCCGGCGGCCCACACGTGCCCGTCGGGGCGCATGAGCATGGCGTCCGTGGGCCAGGGCAGCTCGGTCTCGTACAGCTGGAGGTCCGCGCTCACGGCGAGGTCCTTCAGCGCCGGGGTGGCCTCCTGGGCCAGCAGCACCGGGCGGCCCTCGCGCAGCAGGCGCAGCTGCTCGCGGGTGGCCGGGAGGCGCCGGCCTGCCAGGGGATGGGCTCCCGGATAGCGTACGGCCAGCGCCGTCAGCGTGTCGGCCAGCTCGGCCGCCACGTCGGGATGGGCGCGCAGCAGGTCCGCCATGAACCGGCGCAGGGACAGGCCCTCCTCGGTGGTGGCGGTGATCAGGGCGGTCTGGGCCTTGGTGTGTTCGACCAGGGACTCGCCGACGGGGTGGCGTTCCTGGTGGTAGGTGTCCAGCAGGGACGCCTCCGCCCGGCCCCGCTGGACCGCGGCCAGCTTCCACCCCAGGTTCATTGCGTCCTGCAGGCCCACGTTCAGCCCGACACCGCCCGCCGGGAAGTGCATGTGCGCGGCGTCGCCCGCCAGGAACACCCGGCCCTTCCGGTACTGTGCCGCGAGCCGGGTGGCGTTGCCGAAGCGGGACAGCCACACGGGGGAGTGCATGCCGAAGTCCGTGCCCGCGATCCGTTGCGTCGTCTCCCGCAGGGACTCCAGGGTCGGGGTGAGGGTTGAGGGGGCGTACCCGGTGACGCGGTAGCGCCCGCCGGGGATCGGGGCCACGATCAGCGCGCCGTGCGCGTTGTGCCAGGTGCCCGGCCGTTCCGGCGGGTCGGCCAGCTCGACGTCGCCGAGGAAGCCGAAGATGGTCGAGTCGGTGCCGGGGAAGCCGATGCCCGCCGCCTGGCGTACGGTGCTGCCCGCGCCGTCCGCCCCGACCACGTGGTCCGCGGTGATCTCGTACGCGCCGTCGGGCCCGCTGACCCGCAGCGTCACGCTCTGTTCGTCCTGGCTCAGCCCGGTCACCCGGTGCCCGCGCCGGATCACCACCCCGAGGGCCAGGGCGTGCTGTTCGAGCAGTTCCTCGGTGCGCAGCTGCGGGTGCGCGAGCATGAACGGGAACGGCGTGGCCAGCTCCCGGAAGTCCAGGCGGGCGGGCAGCATGCCGAAGTGCCCGTCCGGCACGGGCAGCCCGCCGTCGAGGAAGGCCTGTTCCTGCCCGCGCATCGCCAGCACCTCGATCGTGCGCGGGTGGATGGCCAGCGCCTTGGAGTGCGGGCTGCGCTGCTCGGCCCGTTCCAGGACCAGCGGTCGCCCGCCGCCCAGGGCCAGCTCCGCAGCCGTCCACAGCCCGACCGGGCCCGCGCCGACCACGACGGTGTCGTGTGCGTTCACAGTGATCACTCTCCGTTGCGTTGAGGTGTGGCGCGGGCGTGGTCGTGGATCGAGGTGACCGCCCCGCACGTGTTACAAACTGGTAGTGCGGTTACAGCCGGATGAGAGGAAATCGAGATGGCGTCAGCGCGACAGATCGCTGGTCCGTGCCAGGCGTGGCCGGAGGACAGCGCCTTCATCCGTGAGGTGCTCGACCGCATCGGCGACAAGTGGACGGTGCTGACCATCAGCACCCTGAACGCCGGCCCGCTGCGCTATTCCGACCTGCAGGCGAGCATCCCGGGAATCTCCCAGCGGATGCTGACCCAGACGCTCAAGCATCTCGAGCGCGACGGCCTGATCACCCGGACCGCATACGCCGAGGTCCCGCCGCGAGTGGAGTACGAGCTGACGAAGCTGGGCCGGTCGCTGATCGACGCGGTGACGGCGATGGCCGGCTGGGCCGCCACCCATCACGGCGAGATCGCCCGCAACCGGGCCGCCAGCGAGCTCATCGGAGTCGGCCGGGGCAGATCCGGCCGGGTCCGCGACGCCTGATGTGGCATCAAGGGGGCCATTTCCCTCACCTCACTCGTAGTGCGTAACACCATCATGAGTGAGTAAGAGAGGGTCTACAAAAGGCACATTCAGGTGCGTGGCACCGCCCCCCAGGCGCCACGCACTCCCGTCTACAGGTGAATCAGATGGATCAGCGGCGCACCCGGTAGCGCAGGTGAAGCACCCGGTTGCCCTGGATCACCACGTCGGGATCCTCCAGCAGGTGCTGCGCGTGGACCGACCCGAAGTAGCGCTTGCCGGACCCGAACACCACCGGCACGACGTCCATGCGCACCTCGTCGGCCAGCCCCGCGGCGAGCACCTGGCCACCGACGTCGCCGGCGGCGACCTCGATCACGCGGTCGCCCGCGAGCTCCTGCGCCTTGGCCATGGCCGCCTCGACGCCGTCGACGAAGTGAAACGGCGCCGCCGGGTCCCAGCCCTCGGGCTGCGGCCGGTGCGTCACGACGACCACGTGGTCGATGCCGCTGGGCGGCTTTCCGTCCCAGCCGTCCGTCAGGTCGAAGACGTGGCGGCCGACGATCGTGACCCCGATCCGGTCCCAGTACGCCTTGGTGTAGTCATAGGACGTCTGCGACACCTTCAGCTCGCCGCTCTCGTCCAACGGGACGTCACCGCCGGTCAACCAGTCGAACAGCGGTCCGGGCAGGTCGTTCTCGTCCGCGATGAAGCCGTCCGCCGACACCGAGCTGTACATGACCACCTTGCCCACGGGGCCCCTCCTCCATTTTGGGTGCCCTCAAGTTAGCGTGCCGTGAGCTGCCGCTCTTGTAAGAAATCAATCGGCCGGCAGCGGCCAGCCGTCCAGCGCATGGCCGGGATGCTCGCGCAGGAACCGCCGCCGGACCTCGACGTACCGGGTCGGCGTGAGCCCGGTGAACGCCCGGAACTCGTGGCCGAAGTGGGCCTGGTCGAAGTAGCCTGCGCCACCGGCGAGCTCGCCCCAGTCGATCGGTCCGGCGGGGTCGATCGCGAACACGGTGGCGGTGAAGCGGTGGGTGCGGGCCAGCCGCTTCGGCGTGACGCCGATGACCTCCTTGAACCGCTGCGCCAGATGCGTGCTGCTGACACCGGCCGCCGCGCTCAGGTCGCCGATCGCCACCGCCCCGCCGGCCGCCGCGATGACGCCGCTCGCATGGCGGACCAGCCCCAGGCCGGTGGTCTCGCGCAGCCGTCGCGTCAGCTCCTGTTCGAGCAGCGTCAGCATCTCGTCCGGGCCGTCCGCCGTGGCCAGCCGGTCCCGCAGCTCGGCGACGGCGGGCCGGCCCCAGATCTGCTCCACCGTCACCGGCCGGTCGCACAGCTCGGCCGCGGGCATCGGCAGGAACGGCGCCAGCCCCCACGGCTTGAAGTGCACGCCGACGGACCGGGTCCGCGGCGGGTAGCCGAACTCCAGCGCGCGGGTGGGCATGGTGACCACGCAGCCGTCGGCGTACTCGGCCGTCTTGAGGTCGGCGCCGGCGCGGATGCGGAACGGCGCCCCGAGGTTGACGATGAGCAGCGCCGCCGGCATCGGCGGCAGCGTCAGCCGGGCGTACGGCGACGCGCCCTCCAGGTAGTAGAGGTCGTCGATCAGCCTGTCCAGCGGCGGACGCGGCACTCTGGACACGTACTCCACGCCCACAGTATCGCCGACGCCGTCCGACCGGGCGCGATGAGTTCCGCCGCCGAGAACGGTCCACCCCATGACCCTTGGAGGACGGGCCGGAACCACCGGGCCGAGCGGTAACCAGAGGAGGACCCTCATGGGCAAGGTCTTCAGCCACATGACGATGTCGCTGGACGGATACATCGCGCAGCCGGATGACCAGGTCGGCGAGCTGTTCGACTGGTACGAGGCTGGGGACGTGGTCGTGCCGAACCCGAACGAGGACATCTCGGTCAAGGTCGACGAGGCGGGTGCGAAGGCATGGCGGGACCTGACCGAGAACACCGGCGCGCCCATCGCCGGCCGCCGCCTGTTCGACATCGCCGGCGACCGGAACGTCACGATCGCCAGAGCGAACGTGACGCAGCAGGCCCTCGCCCTCGGCCTGGTGGACGAGGTGTGCGTCAGCCTGGCCCGTCGCTGAGCTCGGCGCGCCGGGCCTCGCTCCGGTCACTTCCTCCAGTTCTCGCCCGGCGCCCGGCCCGGGGAGGGCTTGCCGACGAGGGTGATGGGGGCGAAGAAGCAGCTCCTGCCGATCGCCATGCACAGCGTCACGAGCGCCTTCTCGTCGTAGTGGGCGGACGCCCTGGCGAACAGTTCGTCCGGGACGCGCTCGCCGGACGGGTTCGGGGTGAGAATGGCGTCCACCAGCTCCAGCGCGACCAGCTCCGCGCCGGTGAAGTAGTGGGGCGCGTCCCGCCAGCTCGCCACGGCGGTGATGCGCTCCTCCGGCTCCCCGTCCTCGCGCAGATGGCCCGACTGCACGACCGTGTGGTACGTGCTGCCGATGAGCTGGCCGATCCGGAGCTGGGCCAGCAGGATCGTGGTCCGCGGGACCGAGCCGTTCTCGGCGGCTTTGGTCATTCCTCCGGCGATCGCCCCCAGCTCGGGCACGAACGTGCTCGGATCGGAGAGACGCGATTCGGGACCGCTCGGCGCGGTCGTGGCGTGTTCGGTCATGACGAGGTCGTCCTCTCGGCTATGGGGGTTTCCGGATCTACCACTGGCCGGGCCGGTAGGTGCCGGGGGCGGGCTGCGCGGTGATGATGTTCATGCGGTTGAAGGCGTTCATCACGGCGATGTGCGCCACCAGGGCGGCGAGCTGGTCCTCGTCGTAGTGCCTGGACGCCGCCGCCCACGTCTCGTCGCTGACGCCTCCGGCGGCGTCGGCGACGCGGGTGCCCTCTTCCGCGAGTGCCAGGGCGGCCCGCTCGGCGTCCGTGTAGACCGGCGCCTCCCGCCAGACCGGGACCAGGTTGATCCGCAGCGAGGTCTCTCCCGCGTGCTCGGCGTCCTTGGTGTGGATCTCGACGCAGGGCGCGCAGCCGTTGATCTGGCTGATGCGGAGTGCCACCAGCTCCTTCGTGAGCGGCGGCAGGGACGAGTCCGTGACGACCTTGCCCGCCGAGATGACGTACTTCGCGGCCTTGGCCCCGACCGGGTTCTCGGCGTAGTTGAAACGGCTCTCCATGACGATCTCCTCGCTGCTTCGGTTGTCACACCTCAGAGACGAAGGAGCCGGGACGCCCGGGACGACCGGCCGGCATGACGCACGTCACATCGGGGAGAAGCTTTCGCGGAGCATGTCCGTCTTCTGCCGGTGGCTTCGACCGCCGCCCGGAAGTCCGGGTCCTCCCCGGAGTTCACGCCTGTACGGTCGATCTCCGTAACCCGGGAAGCTCCCGGGTGATCTTCTGGACGGCCGGCCACCTACGGACCTCAATGGGCGGCTGAGGATGCCGGGCGTGCGTCCCCGGCATACCGCAGACATACCGCTCGTCCGTATCGTCCCCTCCACATCGACCCAGGAACGAAAGGGACATGAGAATCATGCGGCTATCGGTCGGAATCATCGCTCTGACAGTCTCCGCCGGACTGCTCGCGGGAGCCCAGCCGGCGAGCGCCGCCACGACGCAGGCAGCAGCGGCGTGCAGCGTCAGCCCGGGCATCCCGTACAAGGACGGCGCGCACGTCGAGGGCACGGTCACGTGGGTCGGCGACTGCGGGCAGATGACGCTGAAGGTGCAGCGCAAGCGGTGGTACGGCTGGCAGACCATGAACTCGGACACCTGGACCAAGGACTCCGACAAGAAGGTCGGATTGCCGGCGAGATGCGGTGACGGCACCTACGACTGGCGCGTCTGGGTCTACGCGGAGAAGGCCGGCGGCTTCACCAACAGGAGCAGGAGGATCACCTGCTGATCCCGGGCTCGTGAGGACCTTGCGGGGCGCGCATCAGGCGTGGCCCCGCATTCACGTCTCCGGCGGTGTTTCGCTGCCTCGTTGATTAAAAGCGGAACATCTCGGCGAATCGGCCGAGCAGCACGGGATCGCCCTCGGCACGCAGGCTGCCGTCGCGGAGCAGCTCATCCGCGGTCTTGCCGCCACCCATCAGTTCGCGGACGGGGTGGCCGCTCAACCGCTCGATGACGAGGTCGGGGGCCGGGTGCGGGCCGATGCCGACCTCGAGTTCGCCATCGCTGACCTGCAAGCGGAACGTGAAGTCACCCAGGCGGATCTCGTAACCCGCCGTGACCCCCCGGGCCGCCTGTGCCCGGAATGCTGTACGGAACGACATGGCGACCGATTCGGCGGTGACGAGCTCGCCGGGGCGGGGCTCGGTGAGCGTCCGCGCGCCCCAGCGGCCCAGTGCGATCAACGCGGGTTCGAGGTCGCGTCCGTAGTCGGTAAGCTCGTAGACGACGGCGCGATCGGGGTACGGGAGCGCGCGACGGGTGACCAGCGCCGCCTCTTCCAGCTGCTTGAGGCGGGCCGACAGGATGTTGGTCGGGATGGCCGGCAGGCCATTGCGCAGGTCTGTGTAGCGCTGGGACCCGGTGAGCAGGTTGCGGATGACCAGCATGGTCCACCGTTCGCCGACCATCTCCATCGCGCGGGCCAGGCCGCAGAACTGTCCGTACTCCCTCGGCGCCATGGTGGCAATCCTAGCCCATACTTCAGTTGACAAAGCGTACTTGCAAAAGACAAGCTTACAGCCCACGGGGTCGCGAAGCATCCCCGCTGAAGAATGGAGAAGCGCATGTCGTTCCAGGCCTACCTCGACAACATCGAGGACAAGACCGGACTGACCCCTCGTGAGTTCATCGCTCTGGCGAAGGAACGCGGCTTCGACGCCCCGTCCGTGAAGGCCGGAGTGATCGTCGACTGGCTGAAGCAGGACTACGACCTCGGGCGCGGGCACGCGATGGCGCTGGTGCACGTCATCAAGAAGGGGCCGAAGATCGACGCCAAACACGTCGGCAGCTCGGGCTCCCACCGCGACGCGTCCGACACGCTTTGGCTGGACGGCAAGGACAACCGGCCTTGACGAGCCGGATGAACATCGGCACCCGGCGGTGTCCGGAACCGCCACACATGACGGAACTCGTGGCTGTCAGGGGTACACGTGAGCAGCCTGGGAAGCTGCGGGACGATCTTCCTGTCTTACGGATCATGCGCAAGATCGCGACCGCGGCACTCACCGGTTCCGGCATCCTCGTCCTTTCGTCCGCCTGCACCACGCCGCCCGAGTCCGCTTCCCCGGAGTCGTGCGCGTTCACCTGGTCCGGCATCGAGGGCCGCGACGTCCTCACAGCGGTTTCCGAAGCGAGAACGCTGGCGAAAGGCGAGAAGTGGGTCCCGACCATGAAGGTGCTGCGGTCGGGCGTCGCGCAGGTGACCGGGGTGAAGCTCGACAACCCGCAGCAGGCGATCACGTCGTTGGGCAAGCGGGTCGGCCGGTCGTTGGCCCCCATCGGCCAGGCGTACCCGTCCCGAGGCCGTCACGGTGAGAACTCCTTCGGCGCCCCGGGACGGTACGTGGTCCACCAGGTGGCGCCTCACCTGGTGGACGCCGACTTCGTCGTGGAGTGCGACGGGAAGCGCCTCGGCTCAGGACACGCCACCTCCTGGCAGCACGGCGACGCCGGCGGAACGGCAGAGTGCGGCACCAAGGCCGGGGACCAGAGCCGCATCGCCCGCATGGCGATCGAACTGGCCTGCTAGCGGCTCAACGGCCCTGCGAGGTCGGCCCGGGGGCGGTAGGTGACCAGGCAGTTGCGGCCCGGATGGTTGATCACCATGTGTGCCCGCTCGATGGGTTCGTCCCGAGCGCCCGGCGGGAGTGAGAGCTCACCACCACGCAGGATCGTGTGGAGCAGCGCGCCGCTCTGCGCCATCGTGTACGGCTTGCCGGGGCACAGGTGGGCGCCGAGCCCGAACGGCAGCCAGCTTCCCGGCGCCGGGCGCGTGTCGAGGAAGCGTTCGGGCCTGAAGGCCGAGGGCGCGGGGAAGTGGCGGGCGTCGTGATGCAGCGAGCGCAGGTGGACCAGCAGCGTCGTGCGTGGCTCGATGACGTAGGGACCGAGCCGGCAGGCGTGCCGGGTGACGCCGAGGGGCTTGAAGGCGACGGGCGGGCGCTGCCGCAGCGCCTCGCAGGCCACGGCGGTGGCGAACGCCTCGCCGTCGCCGGCCAGCGCCTCCGCCGTCAGCCGCGCCATCGCCTCCGGGTGCCGCAGCAGCCGTTCCACGGCCCAGGCCAGGCCCACGGCGGTGGTCTCGTGCCCGGCCAGCAGCAGCGCCATCATCTGGTCGCACAGCGCCGCGTCGGTCAGCCCTGACCCGGACGGAGTCCGCGCCGCCATCAGCGAGCCGAGCACGTCGTCCCCCTGCCCGGCGGGGTCGCGGCGGCGGCGTTCGATCTCCGCGCCGATCAGGCGGACGCACTGCTCACGTAGCCGGTGGAACGATCGCCATGCCGCGACCGCGCCCGTACGCCGCATCATGTAGCGGACCTGCGTCGACGGCGCGTGCAGCCGCGCCCGCAGCGCGGCGAACGGCGCGCGCCAGGCCGCCAGCCGGTCGCCTTCGACGCCGAGCAGGACGCCCAGGAAGATGTCGAAGACGGTGTCGCTCAGGTGAGGCAGCAGCTCGAAGGGGACGCCCACCGGCCATGAGGTCATCGCCCGGCTCACGGCGGCCGACATGAGGGCGCGGTGCCGTTCGAGAGCGCTGCCGCGCAGCGGAGGAAGGAGAAGCTTGCGGACCTGGAGGTGCTCCGAGCCTTCCAGCGCCAGGATCGAGCGCGGACCCGCCGCCAGGTCGAGCGGGCCGCCCTCGAACGGGGCCAGCAGCCGCTCCCTGGCCGAGGACGCCTGCCTGACGTGGTCGGCATCGCGCAGCATCGCCACGCGCCCGACGCCGGGGTTCCACATGGTGAAGATCGGGCCGTACCGGTCGAAGGTCCGCTCGATCCAGGTCTCGCCCTGGCGCTGATACTCCAGCAGCGCCCGGATCCCGAGCCGCGCGGGGCGCATCTGCGAGGTCATGGGCTCAGGAGGCCGGGGTGAAGATCAGCGTGGCGTTGTGGCCGCCGAACCCGAACGAGCTCGACACCACCGCCCCGGACGGGAGCGGGCGCGGCCGGCGCACCACGTCGATGTCACAGCGCTCGTCCGGTTCGTCGAGGTTGGCCGTGGGCGGGATGGTCAGCTCGGTGAGCGTCAGCACGCTCGCCACCGCCTCGATGGCTCCGGCGGCGCCGATGGCGTGACCGGTCACGCCCTTGGTGGAGGTCACCGGCGGGCTGTCCGGCCCGAACAGGCGGGCGATCGCCTGGGCCTCGGCCAGGTCGTTGAGCTGGGTGCCGCTGCCGTGGGCGTTCACGTGCGCGACCGCGTCCGGGGTCAGGCCCGCGTCGGCGAGCGCCGCGCGCATGCTGCGGTACGCCCCCTGCCCCTGCGGGTGGGGAGCGGTCAGGTGGTGACCGTCGGAGGTGCGGCTGTATCCGGCCAGTTCGGCATGGACGCGGGCGCCGCGGCGCAGCGCGTCCTCCAGCGGCTCCAGGACCAGGAACGCCGCCCCCTCGGCCAGGACGAACCCGTCCCGGGCGGTGTCGAACGGCCTGCTGGCCCGCTCGGGCTCGGCGGTGCGCCGCGACAGGGCCCGGCAGCGGTCGAAGGCCAGCAGCATGGTCGCCGTGATGCACGCCTCGGTCCCGCCCGCCACCACCAGGTCGGCCGAGCCGTCACGCAGCAGGCGGGCCCCCTCGCCGATGGCGTGGGCGCCGGAGGCGCACGCCGTCGCCACCGTGAAGCTCGGCCCCAGGAGACCGTGATGCATGCTGATGGCGGCGGCCGGCGCGTTGGCCATGATCATGGGGACGAACCGGGGCGGCGGATTGCCGCGCCCCGCGTAACGGCTGTCCAGCATGTTCCGCTCGTACGTCTCGGTGCCGACGAAGCCCGTGCCCGTCACCACGGCGCGACGCTCAGGAGGCGCGGTGATCGCACCGGCGTCGGCCAGTGCGTCACCGGCCGCGCACATCGCCAGCAGCGCCACCCGGTCGAGCTGGCTCGCCTGCTTCGGGGTCAGGTAACCGGCCGGGTCCAGGCCGCCGATCTGGCAGGCGAAGTCCACCGCCAGCCCTTCGGTGTCGAAGGAGGTGATCGTCCGCGCGGTGGAGCGCCCGCCGAGCAGCGTGTTCCACAGCTCCTTCGGGTTCGCGCCGGCCGGGGTGCGCACGCCCAGGCCCGTCACCGCGATGCGCGTCCGTGGCGGCATCAGGCCCGCTCTCCGGCGAGGTGGCGGGCCTGGTCCAGCACGTCGGCCACGGTTCGCACGTCCGCGAGCGTCTCGCGGGGGATCGGCCCCCACACCTCCTCCAGGGCGACGTGGATCTCGGCGAGGTCCAGGCTGTCGGCGTCCAGATCCTCGCGCAGCCGGGCCTGCGCCGTGATCAGCCGCGGGTCCGTCTTCAGGACCTGCGCGCAGGTGTTCCGCACCACGGTCTCGATCTCGTCGTCGCTCACGGTCCCACTCCCGTCGCTCGGCCAGGGCGGCCACATCCGGGCCAGTCTCGGCGACGGGGGCGGCCTGCCAGGCAGGACACGGCGGGTGCGGGGCGGAGTTGATCGAATTTTGGCGGTGCGGGACGAGGCGGCGCGTCACACGCCGTGATCAACGGGGTCGTTCCTATCCTGACCGTAGTTGATCTAGAGGAGGCCGCCATGGGGGCGCCGTTGTACGCGCAGGTCACGGACGTGGCGCTGCATCTGCCCGGCACCAGCCTCACCACGGCCGAGCTCGAGGACCGGCTCGCCGGCCTCAATCCCGGCGTGCCGATCCCGCGCAAGCTGATCGAGTGCGTCACCGGCGTGAGCAGCCGTCATGTGGCGGACGCGGACCAGCGGGCCCGCGACCTCGCGGTGACGGCGGCCCGCGACCTGCTGGCGCGCACCGGACACCCGCCGGCGGCGCTGGATCTGATCATCTTCGCCGGCGTGTCCCTGGACGCGGTGGAGCCGGCCACCGCGCACATGGTGGCGGCCGAGCTGGGGGCGGGCTGCGCCGCCTTCGACGTGCGCAACGCCTGCAACAGCGTGCTGAACGCGATCGAGCTGGCTGACACGCTGATCACCGCGCGCCGCTACCGTACGGTCCTGGTCGTCTGCGGTGAGGTGGCGACCAGCGCCATCCGCTGGCGCGTGGGCTGCGAGCAGGAGTTCCGGGCCGCCATCCCGTCCTACACGGTGTCGGACTCCGGGGCCGCGCTGCTGCTCGAGGCCGCGGCCGTCCCCGGGATCATGGGGCACCGCTTCTGCGCCGTGCCGGAGTTCTGGCCCGCGGCGGTCATGCCGTTCCGGCGGCTGGAATCAGGCGGGCACGTGACCGGCCCGTTCAGCGTCGACGCCGTGGGGCTGGCCGTGGCCGTGCACAAGCTCGACCTGGACGTGCTGACGCAACCGCTGCGGGAGCACGGCGTCGGCTGGGACGACCTGGCCGCGATCTGCGTCCACCAGGCGTCGTTGCCGTCGCTGCGCTCGTTCTGCGAAGGCGCGGGCATTCCCCTGGACAAGGTCGTCGTGACCATCGCCGAGCACGGCAACCTCGTCGCCGCCACCCTTCCCGCGCAACTGCACGAGGCGGCGCGGAGCGGGCGGGTGCGGCGCGGCGATCTGGTCGCCCTCGTCGGGGTGGCCAGCGGCCTCAGCGCGGGAACGGTGCTCCTGCGCTGGTGAGCGGCCGGCCGCGCCGCCGTACGTCAGGCCAGGCCGCCCACGGGCTGCCCGTGGAAGCGGCCGCCGTAGCAGCTGAGACGGGTCGGGCTGGTGGCGCTCGGCACCACCACGCCCGAGCCGAGCAGGCAGTCGGCCATCGAGACCGCCTGGATCGGGGTCGCGGACGCGGCGGTGGCGCCGGCGAAGGGCAGCGCCACGGCCACCGCGAGGATGCCGAGTGCCATCGTGATCCGCGCCATGACGTGCTCCGTTACGTAGAGTGACGACCGATGTGTGTGCTAGCTACCGCATCGAGCGGCGTTTGAAACGAGGTCCGGAACGCCACTCCTTCGTGCTGCTTCGGCCGCGCCGACCGATGTGCAGTGAGTGATCGTGATAGTACGGAAAGTGTTGAAGGGTGCTGCGACCGCATGCGCGGCGCCCGCGAGCACGCGAACGTGGCCGGACCATCAGAGGATCGACGTGGACAAGCGCACCCTGCTCCTGCTGACCGTGACCGCCGCGGCCGTCGGCATCCTCCCGGCCACAGCCGAGGCCGCCGAGGCCGGCACGCCGCGGCCCTCCACGCCGCCCGCCGCGCAGCTCACCACGCCCGCGAGCCCGCCGGAGACCACGCCCGAGAGCACGCCGCCGGACACGGTGGCCTCTCCGGTGCTGCCGGCCGCGCCCGAGGGGCCGCCGCCGGGCGCGGACGCCGCCGGGGACCCGCCGCTCATGAGCTTCTGCGTGACGCTGCAGGGGCAGGCTCTGGTCACGGCCGGGATGGCGTTCATGACGGGCGGCGGCGTACAGAACGTCCCGCTCCTGGCGGTGGCCCCGTGCCCGGCCGGCAACAACGCCGCCACCCGCCTCCCGTAGCTCGACCCGCCGGCACGGAGAGGTGTGCTCATGCCGCTCGGCACCGTCCGCCGTCGCAGCCGCGACGTCCCCGCACCGGGCACGGCCCGCCGGGGCGGCAGCCGCCGCGGCGCCGTCCTGGCCCGCCTGGGAGCCGCCTCGGCCGCGCACGCCCGGCTGGTCGTGGCGGTCTGGCTGGTGCTGAACGCCGCCGCGGCCGCCCTGGTGCCCGGCCTGCTGCAACGGCTGAGCCCGCCCCCGCTGGAGCTGCGGGGTTCGGTCTCGGCCGAGGCCGCCGCCTTGATCGCCCGCAGCTTCCCGCACCAGGGCGACGAGCAACTGGTGCTCGCGTTCGACTCCGCGACGCTCCGCTCCCGCGACCCGCGCTACCAGCGGGCGGTGGCGGCGGTGGTGGAGGCGCTGCACGCCCGCCCGGACATCGGCGGCCTGCAGCCGCTACCCTCGCCCGCCCAGGTCAACCCCCATCACGCGTACGTGATGGCCGGCGTGCACGGCGACGAACGCGCCCGCCAGCGGAACCTGCCCGGCCAGATCGCGACGGCCGCGCGGGCGGCCCGCGACGCCTCCGGCGGGACGGTGACGGTCACGCTGGTGGGCGTGAGCCCGGTGTTCGCCGAGCTGATCCGCGCCGACCTGGACGACCTGCGCCGCATGGAGCTGGTGACGGTTCCGCTGATCCTGCTCCTGCTCGTCGTGGGACTCGGGGCGGCCGGGGCCGTGGCCGTGCCGCTGCTCGTGGCGGGCGGGGCCGGGCTGCTCAGCCTGGGGGTGCTGGCGCTGGGCGGCGCCGCCATCGGGATCGACTCGACGCTGCTGACCGCGACCGTGACGATCTGCCTGGCCCTGGGGCTGGACTACTGCCTGCTCATCCTGCTGCGCTACCGCCAGGGCCGCCGGGAGGGCAGCGGGCCGCGCGAGGCCGCCGCTCACGCCGTCGCCACGGCCGGCAGCACCGTCTGCTGGTGCGCGACGATCATCATGATCACCGCCGCCTGCATGCTGATCATCCCCGCGCCGGCGGTGCTCAGCATGGCGCTGGCGGCCGTGCTGGCCGCGTTCCTCACGCTCACGGCGGCCCTGACCCTGGCTCCCGCGCTGCTGGTGCTCCTCGACCGGCGGCTGGAGCCGACGAGGCGGCTCTGGCGTGCCCGGCGGGACGATCGCCCGCCCGCCTGGCTGCGCATCGCCGGGCACCTCATGCGCCGCCCCGGCCGGTACGCGCTCGCCGCCGCCCTCCTCCTGCTGCTGGCCGCCGTCCCCGCGCTGGACCTGCGCCTGGGCCTGCACTTCGACCGCCACACCCTGGCCAGGACCGGCGTGGGCCACGGGCTCGCCCAGATGGAGGACGACCACCTCGCCAACCTGACCCTGCTGGCCCTGCCCCACGCCCCCGGCACGGGCCCGGTCGATCCCAGCGCGCTCACCGCCGCCCTCGAACGCGATCCGCGCGTGACGATGACCGGCGCCATCGACAACGGCCGGGACCTGACGCTGGTCACCATCGCCGGCCGCGGCGCCCCCGACAGCACCGACGCCGCCGACCTGGTGCGCGACATCGGCCGGACGGCCCAGGAGTCGCTGCCCGCCGGCCAGCGGGTGCTCATGACGGGGGCGGCGGCCATGCTGGCCGAGGTCTACGACGAGATGCGCGGCCGCGCGTGGCAGGTGATCGCGCTGGTGCTGCTGGCGTCGTTCGTCCTGCTGCTGATCACCTTCCGCAGCCTGCTGATCCCGCTGAAGGCGATCGCCATGAACCTGCTGTCCGTGGGAGCCACCCTCGGCCTGGTCACCCTGTGCTTCCAGGGCACGGGCTCCACCGGTGACATCAACGCGGCGGTGCCGCTGCTGGCCCTGACCGTCGTGTTCGGCCTGTCCATGGACTACGAGGTGTTCCTGGTGCACCGCATCGCCGAGCACTACCGGCGCACCGGTGACAACACCGCCGCCGTGCTGCACGGCCTGCGGCACACCGCCCGGCCCATCACGCTCGCCGCCGCCATCATCGCCGTCACCTTCGCGGGTCTGCTGTTCACCCACCGGCACGACTTCCAGCAGGCGGGATTCGCCGTGGCCGTCGCGATCATCATCGACGCCACGCTCATCCGCATGGTCCTCGTCCCCGCGCTGATGCGCCTGCTCGGCCACCGCAACTGGTGGCTGCCCCGGCCGCTGGCCCGGCTGCTGCCGCCCCTGAGGCCGGTTGACGGCCCGCCGACCGGCTGACGCGCCCGCGCGGCTGGCGAGGTATCGGCACCTGTCGTGCTATTTCTGTAACTGATCAGTTACTCACTGCCAGGAGATGAGATGTTCACCCTGCCCGCCAGCGGACGGATCCGCAGCACGGCCCTCCCGGCCGCCGCCGCCGTCGTGTCCCTGCTCGCCGCCACGCCCCAGGTGGCCGCGCACACCGGCCAGAAGCTGGTGACCTGCACGGTCAGCACCACCCCCGGCCGGCCGATCACCCTCGACCCGCCCGTCAGCATGACCGTGCGCCGCATCACCGCCCGCGCCACCCTGGCGCTGACCCACTGCACGTCGCCCAACGGCGCCCACGCCCGGCTGCGCTCGGGCTGGCTGACCGCCCACGGCACCGGCCTGGGCTCGTGCACCAACGTCGACGACATCAGCGCCACCGGCCGGATCACCTGGTACGACGCCGCCAAGCGGCCCGCCGGCACCTCCGTGATCAAGCCCGATCACTCCGCCATCGAGGCGGCCAGGAGCGTCAAGAGCTACAACCCCGGCGACATGCTGCTCGGCGGCAAGGTGACCAAGGGACGGCTGGCCGGGGCGTCCGTGGCGGGCAGCGCCATCCCCACCTCCGACATCACCACGTGCACCACCACCGGCATCGCCGCCGTGACCGGCACCGGCAAGATCTCCTTCATCGCCTGACGGCGGCCCCGCCCACCGGTGAGCCAGGACTGCCGCCCACGCCGACGGCGGCAGCCAGCTCCGTCACCGCCG
This sequence comes from Nonomuraea ceibae, assembly GCF_019396325.1. Lineage (GTDB taxonomy): Bacteria > Actinomycetota > Actinomycetes > Streptosporangiales > Streptosporangiaceae > Nonomuraea > Nonomuraea ceibae. The sequence continues at coordinate 779 of NZ_JAHKRO010000050.1, read as the reverse complement.
CGTCAAGGAGCCCGGCCAGGCGCTCCGTACCCCCAAGCGAGCGCGACCAGAGGCCGGAGAACACCACAGACCCGCCGCCGTGCACGATCGCCATCACGCCGCCGCCGAAGTCCAGCGTCGGCGGCACCGCGAAACACCGGTCGACCGGCAGGCCGTCACCGGCGGCTATGGCGCTCACCACCAGCCCTCCGGCGGCGCCCCGCAACAGCAGGCGCTCCATCGCCCGGGAGCCGATCACCGCGCCCGCCCCCCAGGCCAGCAGGGGAGAACGCAGCAGGTAGCGGTCGTGGCGATACCTCGACAGCCGCTCGAAGCCGGTCTCCGCCATGACGCGGCGCAGGCGTCCCCGGGGGCAGGGTTCCCCGCAGGGCAGGACGACCGGCACGCTGACGCAGCCGTTCCCCAGGCCGCCGTCGTGCAGCCGGCCGCTCAGGTTGAGCGGGAAGGAGATCGTGAGCCCCCGGCGGGCCGGCCGGCCGCGCTCCCAGTGACGCGGGTTCCACGAGCGCAGCGCGCCTGTCAGGACGGCCAGGGCCACCTGCGTGAGGCTCGCGCCGGTCTCGGCCGCGATAGCGGTCAGCGGCGCGGCGTCGCAGTGGTGGACCCGCAGCCGGGTGCCGCCGTCGGCCGTGGTGGCCGGCGGGCGCAGCCGGGCCGACCGCCCCGCCAGCCGCGCCCCGGTAGCCATCAGGCGCAGCCATCGGCCCCCCGCCGGTTTCGCGGGCGCCCGCGAAACCGGCGTGGACAACGGCTTGCCCAGCAGAACGGCGTTGACCGTC
>NZ_JAHKRO010000005.1 GCF_019396325.1 Nonomuraea ceibae | reverse complement strand
GGAAGCCGACATCGACGTCGTCGCGGCCGTCGAGTCGGGCGAGGCGGCCGTCGCCGCCGCCGTCGAGCACCGGCCGGACGTGGCCGTGCTCGACATCGACATGCCAGGGGCGATGGACGGCCTCGACGCCGCCGCCAAACTGCGCACCCGGGCGCCCGGCTGCCGCACGCTCATGCTCACCGCGCACGGCAAGCCGGGACACCTGCGCCGGGCGCTCGCCTCGCAGGTGGACGGGTTCGTGCTGAAGACGGCGCCGCCGGACGAGCTGACCGCGGCGATCAGGAAGGTGACGCGGGGGGAGCGCGTCCTGGACCCCTCGCTCGCCGTCACCGCCTGGAACCTGGCCGACAACCCGCTCACCCCGCGCGAGGCCGACGTGCTGCGGCTGGCCGCGGGCGGCGCCGAGGCCACGGAGATCGCCGCCGAGCTGTTCCTGAGCGCGGGGACGGTGCGCAACTACCTCACGGCGATCGTCACCAAGCTCAACGCCCGCAACCGCACCGACGCCGCCCGCATCGCCGCCGAAGCCGGCTGGATCTAGCGGGCGTCCTCCGGCGGGGCGGCTCTATCGAGCAGGAGCCGGGGTCAGGGCCGGGGCGGGGATCGTGGCGGTCAGTTCGAACCAGCCGCCCTCGCCGGAGACGGCCAGGCGCCCGTCCAGCTCGGACAGGCGGGTGGTGAGGTTGCCGATCCCGGCCGAACCACGCCGCCCCTCCGAGGCGCGCGTCCCGTCGTTGCGGACGCTCAGCCGTACGACGCCGTCGCCGGCCGCGGTGGTGATCGAGCAGCGGCTCGCCGCGCTGTGGCGCAGCACGTTGGTCACGGCCTCCCGCAGCACCGCGCCGAGCACGTGCTCCACCTCCGGGTCGAGGCCGGGATGGCGGAGGTCGAGCGTGGCGGCGACCCCCGCGGCGGCCAGCACCGAACGCGCCGACTCCGCCTCGGCGGCCAGCGAGAGCCGCCCGTGCTCGCCCGAGACGGTCGCGAGGTCCGCCGTCGCCCGCTCGGTCATCGCCGCCACGTCGGCGAGCTCCTTACGAGCGCGTTCGGGGTCGAGGCGGCGGGCGAGCTCGCACTTCAGCAGGATCGCGGCCAGCGTGTGGCCGAGCAGGTCATGGAGGTCGCGGGCGGCGCGCAGCCGTTCCTCGACCACGGCGGCGCGGGCCAGGCCGTCCCTGGACTCGCGCAGCTCCCTGGTCAGCCGGGCCAGCGTGAGCAGCCCGTACATGACCAGGCCGGTCACGACCGTGCTGATGGCGTAGTTCACGGTCAGCGGGACCGGCAGGCGGAGCAGGACGCCGGCGGCCGTGACGACCGCGACGATCACGGCGGTGAGCGGCAGCGCCACCGCCCACCGGAACGCCAGCAGGACCGGACCGGCCAGGAAACCGGCCACGCCCAGCCACGCCTGCCCGAACAGCGGGATCGGCGCGAACGTCAGCACCGCCATGATCGCCAGCGCCGTCCTGTGGCGTCCCTCGATCGAGCGGAGCTGCATGACGATGATGACCAGCAGCAGCGGCGCGGGCCAGAACGAGCCCGCGAGCAGCAGCGCCTTGGCCGAGAAGCCGACCATGACGGTCGCCAGCAGCGCCGTCGCCACCGGCGCGTCGGCGGCGGGCGGGGCGGGCGCGCGGGTGGCGGGCAGCGTGGCCTCGACGACCAGCTTGGAGTCCGGTGCGATGCCGACCGTGAGCGTGCCTCCGGCAGCATCGACCTGCGCGGGCAGCTCGCCCAGCCGGTCGTCGCCCGCGGTGCGCGCGCCGTCGTCGCAGACGCGCAGCCGTACCGAGTCCGCGACGGCGACGGTCTCGATCAGGCAGGTCGTGGCCGAACGCCGGCGTACGACGTCGGTCACGGCCTCGCGCAGCACGGCCGCGAGCAGCGCGCCCGCCGGGCCGAGCGGTTCGGCGTGGCTCATGCGCACCTCGGGGACGATGCCGGCGGCGGCGAGCATGGCCTTGGCCGTGGTGACCTCCGGGGCCAGCGACATCGCACGGTAGCCGGCCGCCGCGGCCCGCGCGTCGGCCAGTGCGCGCCGGGCCGTCTCCACGTCAGGGGCGCCGGCCGCGGCGCTGCGGGCGATGGCGGCCAGCGCCTCGCCCAGGCCGCGGCTGAGCTCGGCGGCGATGCGCAGCCGTTCCTCGGCCGCGGCGGTCAGGGCCAGGGACAGGCGGGCGGCGTTCACCTCGTCGATCCGGTCGACCATGATGGTGAGGCCGCGGACGAGCAGGCAGATCAGCACCATGCTGATCAGCGGGTCGGCGGGGCCGATGAGGGCCGCGACCCCGACGACGCCCAGCGCGAGCGGCCACAGCCTGGTCAGGAGCAGCGACCCGCCGACGAAGCCGAGAATCCCGACCGACGTGCCGTACAGCAGCACCGAGCCGCAGGTCACCACGGTCTGCGCGGCGAGCACCCACCACGTCCGGCGCCTGACGAACGCCACCTGGAGGGGGAAGGCGAGCAGCGCCAGCGGCGAGCCGGCCACCACGTAGACGCTGGTGAGTCCCGCGAACACCACGGTGACGATGACCATTGCCCGCTTCTGCACCCACGCAGCCTACGAGACACGCGCCCGCCCGCCCGCGGCAGCCACCACGAGCGCGCTGCGCACCCCGGCCCGCCCGGCCCGGCGTGATCTCATCATGAACCGGACAATTGACTCTCCAGCAAGGGGAGACGCAAAGGTGGGGGCATGGACGGCACGCTCTACTCGATCGGCGACCTGGCCCGGCGCACCGGGCTGACGGTCAAGACCATCAGGTTCTACTCCGACCAGGGCATCGTGCCGCCCGCCGACCGCGGCCCCACCGGCTACCGCCGCTACGACGCCGCCGCCGTCGCCCGCCTCGATCTCGTACGGACGCTGCGCGAGCTGGGTGTGGGCCTGGCGACCATCCGCAGGGTCGTGGACCGGGAGGTCACGCTCGCCGAGGTCGCCGCGGCCCACGCCGAGGCGCTGAGCGTGCAGATCCGCACGCTCAGGCAGCGCCGGGCGGTGCTCACGGCGGTGGCCAGGCGGGGCTCGACCCCTGAGGAGATGGATCTCATGCACAAGCTGGCCAGACTGTCCGAGGAGGAGCGCCGGGAGCTGATCGGCGGCTTCCTGGACGCGGTGTTCGACGGGCTGGTGGTCGACGGGCTGGAGCTCGACGGCCCCAGGCGCTCGATGACGCCCGAACTGCCCGACGACCCCACGGCCGAGCAGGTCGAGGCCTGGGTGCGGCTGGCCGAGCTGTCCCGCGACCCGGACTTCCGCGCCTCGATGCGCCGGCTGGCCGAGGACCACCGGGACGACGGCCTCGGCCTGCGTCCCGGCCCGGTCGAGGCGGCCCGCGCCCGCGCCGGGGCGCCTCCGTCGGCGGCCGACGTGGCGGCGGTGGCGGGCGAGTACGCGCGGGCGCTCGGCGTCCCCGACGACGCCGCGCTGCGGCGCCGCCTCCTCTCCCGGCTGGAGGCCGCCGCCGATCCTCGCCGCGAGCTCTACCTGGGCCTGCTCGCCGTGATCAACGGCTGGCCGGCCCCGGAGCCGCTCGCCCCGGCTCTCACCCCGTTCGTCGAGGCGCTGCGCGGGCGGCCCGGCCCCTGAGGTGCGCCAGGATGGTGGGGTGAGAATCTCGTACGTCCTGGTCGTGGCGGCGCTGGCGGTGGCCGGGTGCGGCACGCGGACGGCCGGCGCGGCGGGGGCCCCGCCCGCTCCGTCTCGGCACACCGTCCAGGCCACGCCGATCCCGCCCCTGGACTCCGAGCGCACGGCGCCGGCCAGGAGCCGGTGTCCCCGGTCGGGGCTGCGGCTCACCGCCGAGCCGGCGAACGCGGCGATGGGCCTGCGGGCGCAGACGCTGATCCTCACCAACTGCGGCAAGCGGGTGCGCCAGGTCAGCGGCTACCCGAAGGTGCGGCTGCTGGACGCGGCCGGCGACCCGCTGAAGGTGCGCCTCGACCGGGGCGCCCAGGAGATCACCACGGCCGTCGCGGACCCGGGGCCGGAGACGGTGACGTTGCGGCCCGGCCGATCGGCGCACTTCAGCCTGGCCTGGCGCAACACGTACACGGACACGAGCCGCCGGTCCGAGGTCGGGGCCACGGTCGGGGCGACGGTGGTCGTCACCGCCGCCGGAGCCCGGCTCACCGTGGACACGCCGGTGGACCTCGGCTCGACGGGCGTCCTCGGCGTCACCGCGTGGACCTCCCCCAAGGGGGGCTGACTCAGGCCAGCCAGCGGCCGTCGCGCATCAGGTCGCGGCCCTTCAGCTCGTTCACCTCGCGCCACGCCTGGATCCGCTGCGGGCGGACGCGGAAGAAGGGATAGGGCTCGCCGATCTCGCGCGGGTCGAAGCCCGTCTTGGCGGCGAACGCGTCACCGACCTCGGCCGTGATCTCGGTGATCTCCACGGTGCCGTCGACCAGGACGACGTCCCGCGTCAGCCCCAGCCCCAGCCGGACCAGCCCGGTGGCCGCCAGGTTACGGCCGGTGGGGCTGGCGGCCGGGGTCGACAGCAGCAGGCTGGAGCCGTCCCACAGGAAGGACAGCGGCACCAGGAACGGCGCCCCCTTCTCCGGGTCGGCCGTCGCCACCCACGTGTCGACGTCGGACTCCAGCCGGCGCAGCGTGTCCTGCTTGCGCTGCTCGAACGTGCGGGGGTCGGGCAGGGTCATGCGGTGTGCTCCTGGAGGGTAGGGGTGGCGGCCACGACTAGAGGATCTTGTGGACCCAGTCGTGCGTGTCGGGCCGGGAGCCGTACTGGATGCCCACCAGCTCCTCGCGGATGCGCATCGTCACCGGCCCCGGGGTCCCGTCGCCGACGGTCCAGGCGCGGTCGGCGCCCTTGACGGAGCCGACGGGCGTGACGACGGCGGCCGTGCCGCAGGCGAACACCTCGGTGAGCTCGCCGGACTCGCAGCCGGCCTGCCACTCGTCGGTGCTGATCAGCCGCTCCTCGGCCTCCAGGCCGAGCTCGTCGGCCAGGCCGAGGATGGAGTCGCGGGTGATCCCGGGCAGGAGGGTGCCGGTGAGGGCAGGGGTGACGAGCTTGTCGCCGAAGACGAAGAACAGGTTCATCCCTCCCATCTCCTCCACGTAGCGGTGCTCGTGGGCGTCGAGCCAGACGACCTGGTCGCAGCCCTGCGCGACGGCCTCCCGCTGGGCCACGAACGCGGCCGCGTAGTTGCCGCCGCACTTGGCGAAGCCGGTGCCCCCGGGAGCGGCGCGGGTGTACTCGGTGGACAGCCACACCGAGACCGGCTTGATGCCCCCGGTGAAGTAGGAGGCCGCCGGCGAGGCGATCACCAGGTACTTGTACGTCTTGGACGGGTAGTTCACGCCGAGCCCGACCTGGGTGGCGATGATGAACGGCCGCAGGTAGAGGCTGTGCCCCTCGGTGGTGGGCACCCAGTCGCGGTCGGTCTGGACCAGGAGCTCCAGCGACTCGACGAACGTCTCCTCGGGCAGCTCGGGCATGGCCATGCGGGCGGCGGACCGGTTGAACCGGCTCGCGTTGGCGTAGGGCCGGAAGGTGACCACGGACCCGTTGACCTGCCGGTAGGCCTTGAGCCCCTCGAACAGCTCCTGCGCGTAGTGGAAGACGGACGTGGCCGGGTCGAGGCTGAGCGGCCCGTACGGCTGGAGGCGGGCGTCGTGCCAGCCGCGGCCCTCGGTGTAGTCGATCGAGATCATGTGGTCGGTGAAGACCTGGCCGAATCCCGGGTTCGCCAGTACCTGCTCGCGCTCGGCCGCGGTGCGAGCGTGGTCGGATAGCTGCACGTCGAAGCTGAGCTTCTGAGCGATGGTCATGACGCGGGTCCTTCTCTCTGCGATTCCTGCGGGTGCTGCCGCGAAACGGCAGTCCGTACTTCCTATTGTCTCGCTATTTGGGATGGCAAGGGGGGTGACGCCCGTTTGGACATGAAAAAGCGCCTGGCGGGTCCTCGTTCGGGACCGCCAGGCGCTGCTGAGCAGGGGCGGCCCCTAGCTCGATACGCGCGCGGTGATGTCGTCACCGATCTCGTGCGTGGTGCGTCCGGCCCAGCCGGTCAGGCGCTCGACGATGTCGTCGGCGACGGCCTGCTCGACCCTGGCCGCCTCGGCGCTGAGGCCGAGGTGCTCCAGGAGCATGGCGACCGACAGGATCGTGGCGGTCGGGTCGGCCTTGCCCTGCCCGGCGATGTCGGGCGCGCTGCCGTGCACCGGCTCGAACATGCTGGGCGCGGTGCCCTCGGGGTTGATGTTGCCGCTGGCGGCCAGGCCGATGCCGCCCGCGACGGCCGCGCCGAGGTCGGTGATGATGTCGCCGAACAGGTTGTCGGTGACGATGACGTCGAACCGCTCCGGCTGGGTGACGAAGAACATCGAGGCCGCGTCGACGTGGCTGTAGTCGGTGGTGACGTCGGGGTACTCCTCGGCCACCCGGTTGACGGTGCGCTGCCAGAGGTCGCCGGCGAAGGTGAGCACGTTGGTCTTGTGGACGAGCGTGAGCTTCTTGCGCGGGCGCGAGCGCGCCTTCTCGAACGCGTAGCGCACGACGCGCTCGACGCCGTGGGCGGTGTTGAGCGACTCCTGGGTGGCGATCTCGTACGGGGTGCCGCGCCGCATGGTGCCGCCGGTGCCGGCGTAGAGGCCTTCGGTGCCCTCGCGGACCACGATCATGTCGATGTCCTCGGCCGGGGTGTCGGCCAGGGGCGTCTCGACGCCGGGGAAGAGCTTGACCGGGCGCAGGTTGACGTAGTGGTCGAACTCGAAGCGCAGGCGCAGCAGCAGCTCGCGCTCCAGGATGCCGGGGGGCACGCTGGGGTCGCCGATGGCGCCGAGCAGGATCGCGTCGTAGCCGCGCAGCTCCTGCATCACACTGTCGGGCAGGGTCTCACCGGTGCGGTGATAGCGGGCGGCGCCCAGGTCGTAATGGGTGGCTTCGATCTTGGTCCCGACCGCTTCGAGGACCTTCAGACCTTCGGCCACGACCTCGGTGCCGATGCCATCACCAGGGATGACGGCCAGACGAATGTTGCGCGACTCCATGGGCGTACCTTACCGGCTCGTCTCGGCTGCCGAACACATGATCTCAGTGGCTGGGATGCGGCGCGCCGCCGTTGTCGCGGCGGTCCAGGGCTGTCTGCAGGGCCTCGGCGGCCTCGTTCTCGTGCTCGTCGGCGCTGTTCCAGGCATACATCTCGTACATGAGGTGACTCATCTCGTTTCGCGGGGCGTCGGATGTGTGAAGTCGGATCCCGGTCGCGAATCCGCCCGGGCCTGTGTTCGCGGTCCGGATCACGGACCGGCGAAGGAGGGACTTACCGGCCGACAGCAACGCCACTCACCGCGGCGAGTCGTCGACCTGCCCTAACAGGCCCCGCCGCGGCAGGTAATGAGTACGAGAACCTGGCGCATTACTCGTCAGACTACCAGCGCGTCTCGTTGGATGTCCTACTATCTCGCATCCTGAGACACGAAGGAGGGGCCACCGGTGCGGCGGCCCCTCCTGTCGGGAGTGCGTCAGAGGTCGACCGAGCGGCCGCTCTCCGCGCCGATCTCGGAGCCGATCTGCTCCAGCACGTCGGACGGGATCGCGGTGTCGACGGTCAGCGCGATGAGCGCCTTGCCGCCCTTGACGTCACGGGCCACCTGCATCGAGGCGATGTTGATGCCCTGCTCGCCGAGGATGCGGCCGACGACGCCGACGACTCCGGGCCGGTCGGTGTAGGTGAAGAACGACAGGTGCTCGGTCGGCTCGATCTCCATCTGGTAGCCGTTGACCTCGACGATCTTGGTGATCTGCCGGGGGCCGGAGAGCGTGCCGGACACCGAGACGTGGCGGCCGTCGGCCAGCACGCCGCGCACGGTGATCACGTTGCGCCAGTCGGGGCTGTCGGAGCTGGTGACCAGCTCGACGGCGATGCCCCGGTCCTTGGCCAGCAGCGGCGCGTTGACGTACGTGACCTGCTCCTCGATCACGTCGGCGAAGACGCCCTTGAGGGCGGCGAGCTCGATGACCCGCACGTCCTGGGCGGCGATCTCGCCGCGGACCTCGATGTCGAGCTTGGTGGCCACCTCGCCGGCCAGCGCGGTGAAGACCCGGCCCAGCTTCTCGGCGAGCGGCAGGCCCGGCTTGACGTCCTCGGCGACGGCGCCGCCCTGGACGTTGACCGCGTCGGGCACGAACTCGCCGGCCAGGGCCAGCTTGACGCTGCGCGCGACCTGAGTGCCGGCCTTCTCCTGGGCCTCGTGCGTGGAGGCGCCCAGGTGCGGCGTGACGACGACCTGGTCGAGCTCGAACAGCGGACTGTCGGTGCACGGCTCCTTGGCGAACACGTCGAGGCCGGCGCCGGCGACGCGGCCTTCCTTGATCGCCGAGTAGAGGGCGGCCTCGTCGACGATGCCGCCGCGGGCCACGTTGATGATCCGCACCGACGGCTTGACCTCGTGCAGCTCGCGGTCGCCGATGAGACCCAGGGTCTCCTTGGACTTGGGCAGGTGGACGGTGATGAAGTCGGCCTGCTTGAGCACCTCGTCGAGGCTGAGCAGCTTGACGCCCATCTGCGCGGCGCGGGCCGGCGGCAGGTAGGGGTCGTAGGCGATCAGCTCGACGCCGAACGGCTGCAGCCGCTGGGCCACGAGCTGGCCGATCTTGCCGAGGCCGAGGATGGCGACGACCTTCTCGTCGAGCTCGACGCCGGTGTACTTGGACCGCTTCCACTCGCCGTTCTTCAGCGCGGCGTGGGCCTGCGCGGTGTTGCGGGCGCTGGCCAGGATGAGCGCCACGGTCTGCTCGGCGGCGCTGGTGATGTTGGAGGTGGGCGCGTTGACCACCATCACGCCGGCCTTGGTGGCCGCCTCGACGTCGACGTTGTCGAGGCCGACGCCGGCGCGCGCGACCACGCGCAGCTTGGGCGCGGCGGCGATGGCCTCAGCGTCGACCTGGGTGGCGGAGCGGACGATGAGCGCGTCCACGTCGGCCAGGGCGGGCAGCAGCTGGGAACGGTCGGCGCCGTCGGTGTGGCGGACCTCGAAATCGGCGCCGAGGACGGCGAGACCGGCCTCGGACAGCTCCTCTGCTACCAGAACGACGGGCTTGTTCACGAGTGTTGGATCCTTAGGCGAGCGGCGGGCGGGAGGGACACGTCCCTGGGTCCCTCGGAGCCCTCAGAGTCTATCCACCGCTTGTGAACGCGTTCACGAGAGACCCAGCATTCGAGACGCCTCCCGCGGTACCCAGCACCCGGAAACTCATCCACACTGCACCCATCTTTGTCTTGATCGGGAGATTTATTGGCCATTAGCCTGATAAGCCGTGGCCTACTACCTATGGTTCGTCATATGAGCATCGGGAATCCTGCGCTTGCCGACGTGCTCGCCCAGCATGGTGGTCCGCACCGCCTGCTGGCGGCTCTCGCTGACTGTGGAGTCCTGGTGGCCGTGCGACCAGATCGATCCGTCGTCCTCGGGACGACCCAGGCCGGTGACCGGGTCCTGCTCGGCTACACCAGCGCGGTGACCTATGCCCGGCACCGCGGCGGCCATTCCCTGTCGGCGTGCGACGCCGACACCATCCTCGACATCCAGCGCGTCACCGGCGTGCGGGAGATCGTGATCGACGCCGCAGGCCCCGCCGCCGCCGCCGTCCCCATCGACGACCTGGCGCGCTTCCTCACCTCCACCCGTACGGGCCCGACGCCGGTCCTGTCGGGAGCCGCGCCGGCCGCCTACGCGACGGGCGCGATGGCCACGGTGTCGCGCGGGACCGTGATGGCGCAGGCGGCCCCCGCCTCGCCCGAAGCGCCCCCGATGCCGTGGATCCCGGCGCCGCGCCCGCACCTGTCGGGCCCGATGCAGCAGGTCGACCCCGGCTACCGGCGTTGCACGCACCCGATCCTGCCCGCGCTGCGCCAGGCGATCGCCCAGCTCCTCCAGGACTTCCCGCTGGTGCACCACGTGTGGATCTCCGAGGCCCGTACGGCGTCCGGCGCGACCGGGATCATGCTGCACGTCAAGGTGCACATGTCGGCAGCCGAGGACGTCGTGCGCGACCTGCACCGGGGCGCCAGGGCCCGGCTGCCGCAGTTCGCGGCCAGCGGGGCGCCGATCCTGATGGCCCGGGTCGCGGACTCGCGCAGCGAGCGCCGGATGATCGAGATCGGGGCGCACGTGGTCTGCGCGAACGTCCACGAATAGCGAAACTGGGCCCTACCGAACAAGCCTCTGCTCGGCTTCAATGAGGCCATGATCGCACCCGGCGTGGCCGCCCCCACGGTCTCCAGTGGCGTGCGCCTGGGCTACGGCGTCGGGTCGTTCTGCACCGCGACCTTCACCGCCGTGCCCGGGCTGCTGCTGCTGTACTACATGACCAACTTCCTGGCGGTGCCCGCGTGGCTGGCCGGGGTCGTGGTGACGGCGCCCAAGGTGTGGGACCTGCTGATCAACCCGCTGGTGGGCCGCTGGTCCGACCGCACCGCCTCACGGCTCGGCCCGCGCCGCCCGTGGCTGCTGGCGGGCGCGTGCACGCTGCCCGTCGCGTTCTTCCTGGTATTCGCCGGCCCGCCGCTGACCGGCGTCCCCGCCGCGCTGTACGTGGGCGCCTGCTTCCTGGCGGCGGCCACGGCCTACGCCCTGTTCGAGGTGCCGTACAAGGCGATGCCCGCCGAGATGACCGACGACTACCACGAGCGGACGTCGCTGCTGCAGTGGCGGATGGTGTTCGTCGGCGCGGGCACCGCGATCGCCGGCATCGCCGCCCCGGCCATCGTCAACAGCCAGGGCGACAGCGGCACGCTGGACAGCTACCGGCTGATGGGCGTGGTGATCGCCGTCGTGCTGCTCGCCGCCATGCTGGGCTCGTTCCTCGGCACGGCCCGCGCCCCCATGACGGGCGCCCCGCAGGCCGACACCGGCAGCCTGATCAGGCAGTTCGCCGTGGTCAGGGGCAACGCGTCGTTCCTGTGGCTGACGGTGCTGAGCTGCACCCAGCAGCTCGCGGTGGCCATCATGCTGGCCGCCGCGCCGTACTTCGCCGCGTACACGATCGGCGACCCGAAGGCCACGACCTCGCTGTTCGCGGCGCTGGTGGGGCCGATGATGCTGACCATGCCGCTGTGGTCGTGGCTGTCCAGGCGCTTCGACAAGCGGGGCGCGATGATCCTGGCCGCGCTGGCGTTCGCGACCGGCACCGCGCTGGCCCTGGCCACCCCGCTCTTCGGCGGCTGGTACGCGCACGCGATGATCCTGCTGGTGGGCACCGGGGTGGCGGGGGTGACGCTGCTGCAGTTCTCGATGCTGGCCGACGTGATCGCGCAGGACGCCGCGGACACGGGCAAGCGGCGGGCGGGCGTGTTCACCGGGCTGTGGACGGCGGTCGAGAGCGGCGTGAGCGCGTTCGGGGCGCTGATCTTCGGCGTGATCCTGTCGATGGGCGGTTTCCTGTCCTCGGAGCCGAGCAGGCCGGTCGAGCAGCCGGACAGCGCGGTGACCGCGGTGCTCGTCGGGCAGACCGCGGTCCCCGCGCTGATCATCCTGCTGTCGGTGGCGATGACGTTCGGCTACCGGATCAAGGACCCTATGCGAGCCGCCGCGCCGGCGCCGGACGGGTCCGGGTGACGAGTCCGGCCACCGCCGCGGCCAGCAGTGGCAGCCCGAGCACGACCACGGCGCAGAACACCCAGGGCACCGCGATGAGGGGCGTGCCGAGCTCGAACTGGAAGTCCCCCGGAGCGCCCGGCCGCGGGACGCGCGACCTCGTCAACAGCCAGGCCAGCGTGATGCCCGTGACCGACCCGGCGACGGCGCCGACCAGCGCGCCGAGCCCGGCGATGTAGCCGGCCTGGGCCGCCACGATGAGCCTGCGCACCCGGGGCGGCGCGCCGACGGCCGACACGGTGTCGAGGTCGCGCCGCATGTCGGCCACCGCGAGCCCGGTGGCCGCGAACGTGCCGCCGAGCACCAGCACCACGGCCAGCCCCAGGGCCAGCCAGAGCACCCCCGCGGGGTAGTCGTCGTAGCCGTTCTCCACCCTGACGTACGCGTCGCGGTGGGCCGCCCCGATCTGCGCCGCCAGCGTCGCCGGATCGGCCGGCCGGTGCGCCGCGTACAGCGTGCGCTCGCTGATCTTCAGGCCCGCCGCCCGCAACGCGGTGGCCGGGATCAGGGCGCCGGCCTGCTTCGGCTGCGCCGGGCGGGCCTCGACCGCCGGGATCTCAAGGTCGCGGCGGTCGAGGGACAGTCCGACGCGCACCTTGCCGTCGCGCACCGCTCCGGGCTGGAACACGATCGCCTTGCCCTCGGCCAGGGCCGCCGCGGCCACCGGGTCCACCCGGCCCTGCAGGAGCGCGAGCAGCCGGGCGTCCCCCACGGGCAGGTTGAACACCGCGCCGTGGCAGAAATCCCTGCACGCCTCGAACGGGGCTCGCAAATGGAGCGAGGCCTCCTCGCCCTTCTCGGTGACGGCCCGCTGCCCGCTGACCAGCGGCACCCCCGGGAGCGCCTTCTCGGCGGCGGCGCGCACCCGGGCCCACTCCCGGTCGTCCAGGCCGTTGCCCCTGATCACGAGCGTGCCCGTCGGCTCGACGGCCCAGGTGTTCTCCTTGCGGACCGTGTACTGGCTCTCGGCCCCGATGCCCAGCGTGATCGCCCCCATGGTGGCGGCCATGACCGCCGCCACGGCGGAGGCCGTACGGACCCGGTGCCGGGAGGCGTCGCGCACGGACAGCCGGAGCGGGAGCGGCAGCCGCGCGGCGAGCCGTCCGGTGGCGCGCACCAGCCACGGCGTGACGGCGACCAGCCCCAGCACGAACGGGACCACGCAGATCATGATCAGCCGTCGTTCGCTCATGAGCCCGAGCGCGCATCCGGCCAGCCCTGCCGCGATCAGGAGGAGGCCGAGGACCGGGTGGCCAGCGCGGTCGCGGGCCATGACCCGGGCCTCCCGTCCGGCGAGGACCCGCGCCGGGCTCTGCCGGGCGGCCTGCACGGCCGGGACGAGGGCGGCGATCACCCCGGTGGCCGTGCCGAGCAGGACGACGCCGAGGATCTGGAGCCAGGGCACGTCGGGCGGGCCGTAGCCGCCGATCATCTCGCGCACCAGCGGCGCCGGGGCGATCGCGGCGGCGATGCCGAGCGCCGCCCCGGCCGGCGTCGCGATCCCGCCGAGCACCAGCCCGTCCGCCAGCACGATCAGCTTCAGGTGGGCCGGGGAGCCGCCGTGGGCGGCGATCACGGCCAGCTCCCGGCGCCGCCGGCGCAGCCCGACCGCGAAGGCCGGCCCGGCGAGCAGGACGGTCTCCACGATGACGAGCACGCCGGCCACGGCGGCGGCGATCACCAGGTCGACGTCCCTCCCGGAGTACGCCGGGTACAGGCGCGGAACCGCGGGCGGGTCCTCGATGACCGCGCGGGACTCGACGCGGAGCCCCGAGGCGTTCAGCCGGCGCACCTGGTCCCAGCCGACCGGAGCGGGCGCGTCGGCGAGCCAGCCGGTGCCGTGCCCGTCCCCCTTGTCGCGCAGCAGCGTGCCCGGCAGGCTCACGACCTCGCGCTGCAGCGCGTGGTACGGGTACGCGACGACGCCGACCACCCGCACCTGGCGGCGCTCGGCCAGCACGCTCATCGGCCCGCCCAGGCGCACGTCGGCGCCGAGCATCGCGGGCGTCACCGCGACCTCGTCCGGCGCGGCCGGGAAGCGGCCCTGGAGCAGCGGGCGCATCCCGCGCGTCATGGGATCGCGCAGATCCACCTCCGTGACGCCGGCCACGTCCTCGCCGTTCGGCAGGTTCACCATCACCGAGCCGTGGTTCAAGGGGATGAGCCGGGCGTCGATCAGCGCGCCGACCTCGGCCTGCGTCCACGGCCGCGTGGACTTCGGCGTTCCTTTCGCCTCCTTGAAGACGCCGGAGACGTCCTGCCTGATCGGCCCGCGGTACTCGGTCGTGGCGATCTGCGCGTCGGCCGTGCCCAGGGTCCTGGTCAGGCCCTCTCGCTTGGAGACGTCGCCGGTGGCGAGCCCGGTCAGCAGGGTGGAGATCACCAGCACCGGCAGGCCGATCATCACCATGATCAGCGCACTGCGGCCCTTCGCGCGCAGGGCGTCCCTGCGGGAGAGGCGTAGAGCCGCGCGGAAGGCGCTCATCGGGCGCTCTCCAGCCGCACGGCCGCCGCGTCCGCGATCGCGCCGTCGCGCAGGTAGACGACCCGGTCGGCCCAGGCGGCGTAGCGGGGCTCGTGGGTGACGAGCAGCACGGCGGCGCCCGCGTCGCAGCGCTCGCGCAGCAGCCGCAGGATGCCGTCGCCGGTCGCGGTGTCGAGCGCGCCGGTAGGCTCGTCGGCCAGCAGCAGCCGCCGCTCCCCTGCCAGCGCCCTGGCGATGGCCACCCGCTGGCGCTGGCCGCCCGACAGCTCCTCGGGGAAGCGGTCGGCGACCTGGCCGGCGCCCACCTCCTCCAGCGCGGCCTCCGCCTCCTCACGGGCCAGGCCCGCGGCCACGCCGTCGAGCTCGCGGGGCAGCATCACGTTCTCGGCGGCCGTCAGGGACGGGATCAGGTTGAGGTCCTGGAACACGTACCCGACGCTCCTGCGGCGTAAGGCGGCCAGATCCTTGACGGCGGCCAGGTCGGCGCCCTCGATCACGACGCTGCCGGAGGTGGGCCGGTCGAGGCCGCCCGCCACGTTGAGCAGGGTGGACTTGCCGGAGCCCGACGGGCCCATCACCGCGACCAGCTCGCCGCGCGCGACGTCGAGGCTCACGCCCTTGAGCGCGTGCACGTCCCCGTGGGTCCGGGTCACCTCACGCAGGCTCACCACAGTCATGCGTTCTTCTCCTTGAGTACGGCCTCGCAGTGGTCCAGCCAGCGCTGTTCCGCCTCGGCCTTGAAGATCATCGAGTCGATCACGAGCCGTTGCGCCGGTCCGCCCGTCCCTCGGTGCTTGGCCCTGGTCAGCTCCTGGAGCATGCGCATGGTGGCCATGCGCTGGGCCAGGATCACCGCGGCCACGTCCACGTCGGCGGCGGCCACGGCCATCGCGATCTTGATGACCAGCTCGTCGCGGGGCCGGTCGGTCTGGCCGACGGGGGTGGCGAACCACTCCGCCAGCTCCCGCCGGCCGGATTCGGTTATCTCGTAGACCGCGCGCCCCTGCTCGTCGGTGCCGCCGGGCGTGACGAGGCCGTCACGTTCCATGCGGGAGAGCGTCGTGTAGACCTGGCCGATGTTCAGCGGCCAGGTCGCCCCCGTCGACGCCTCGAACTCCACCCTGAGCTGGTAGCCGTAACGCGGCCCGCTGCTCAGCAACGCGAGCAGCCCGTGCCTGATCGACATAAATACTCAGTATGCATACTGAGTATGCTCGCCGCAACAGATCCGCGTATTCTGGACAGCGAACGCGGTTCAGGCCGATACTCAGGGCATGAGCTCGACGCACCCGCCGTTCCGCGCATCCGACGGTGAGCGTGACCGCGCGATCGGCGAGCTGCGTGACCGCGCGGTCGAAGGGCGGATCTCCCACGACACCTTCGTAGGCCGCGTCGACCAGGCGCTGCGGGCGCGCAACCAGGAGGAGCTCGACGCGCTCGTCGCCGATCTGCCCAGGCGGCCGACGTTCCGGGGGCGGGTGACCAACCTGGTGACCAGGGTGGTCGGCGCGACCTCCGACTTCACCACCAGCCTGCAGTCCGCCTGGCGGCGGCCCCGGCTGCCCCGCCTGGCGCTGCCCGACGACGACCGGGTCCGCTACGTGGTCGGGCGCGGATCGGCGTGCGACCTGGTGCTGTCGGACCTGACGGTTTCGCGCGTCCACGCCGAGCTGCGGCGCGACGACGACGGCGGATGGATGCTGGTCGACCTCGGGTCGCTCAACGGCACCCGGCTCAACGGCTGGCGGCTGGTGGGCCCGGCCAAGGTGCGTTCCGGGGACGAGATCTCGTTCGGCGACTGCGGCTTCCTGGTGAGCTCCGCCCTCCCGTAACGGCCGGCCGCCGGTAAAGATACGGATATTTGCGGATTACAGCCCGCAGGCGCTCCTCGATGATCCGAAGGCGAGACCCCCAAGTCGCAGCCCCTTTGGAGACCCCCATGCGGCGCACCTCTGCATCCCTCGTCGCGGGCGCGCTCGTCGCGGCCCTCGCGTGGGCGTCAGGCCCCTCCTCCCCCGCGATCGCCCTCGAACCGTCACCCGGCCTGGCCGACCTGGCCCAGGACATCAACCAGATCCTCGGCGACTCGCGGCTGACCATCGCCCAGGCGGGCGTGCTCGTCAAGAGCGCCACCACCGGCGAGGAGCTGTACGCGACCGACGCCGGCAAGCTGCTGCTCCCGGCGTCCAACACCAAGCTGTTCACCTCGGCCGCGGCGGCCGAGACGCTCGGCCTCGACTACCGCTTCCCCACCACCGTGCTCAACGGCGGCCGCAAGCACGGCTCGGTGCTCCGCGGCGACCTGGTGCTGCGCGGCACCGGCGACCCGACGATGCTGGCCGAGGACTACGACGCGCTGGCCAAGAAGGTGGCCGACGCGGGCGTCAAGGTCGTCACCGGCAAGCTGGTGGCCGACGACACCTGGTTCGACGACGTACGGCTCGGCACGGACTGGGCGTGGGACGACGAGACGGCCTACTACGCGGCGCCGATCTCCGCCCTGACCACGTCGCCGGACCGCGACTACGACGCCGGCTCGGTGATCGTGGGCGTGGCGGTGGACGGCGGCCAGGTCAAGGTGACGACCACCCCGGAGACCGGCTACCTGAAGATCGTGAACAAGGCCACGGTCGGCGCCGAGACCGACGTGCTGATCCAGCGCCTGCACGGCACCCGTACCGTGGAGATCACCGGCACGGTGGCCGGGTCCTACCAGGAGTGGGTGTCCGTCGACGACCCCACGGCCTACACCGCCTCCCTGTTCCGCGACGCGCTGGCCAAGCACGGCGTGCGGGTGCTCGGCAAGACCGTGTCCGGCGCCGCGCCGTCGGGCGCCGGGGAGCTGGCCAGGCACGAGTCGATGCCGCTGAGCGAGCTGCTGGTGCCGTTCATGAAGCTGAGCAACAACATCCACGCCGAGATCCTCGTCAAGGCCATGGGCCGCAAGGTCGCCGGCCAGGGCACCTGGGCGGCGGGACTCAAGGTCGCCACGGACTTCGCCAAGGCCAACGGCGTGCAGGTGCTGAACATGCGGGACGGCTCCGGGCTGTCGCGGCGCGACGGGTTCACGCCCGCCTCGATCGTGCAGCTGCTGACGGCGGTGCGGGGCAAGCCGTGGTTCGAGAGCTGGTACGCGTCGCTGCCGGTCGCCGGCAACCCGGACCGCTTCGTCGGCGGCACGCTGCGCAGCCGGATGCGCGGCACGCCCGCGGCCGACAACGTGCGGGCCAAGACCGGCTCGCTCACCGGCGTGACCGCCCTGTCCGGGTACGTCACCAGCGCCGACGGTGAGCCGCTGGTGTTCGCCATCATGCTCAACCAGTACCTGTCGGGCTCGCCGAAGGACATCGAGGACAAGATCGCGATCCGGCTGGCGCAGTTCAAGCGCGGCGCGGCGGTGGACGGGACGCCCGCCCAGCTCCGCACCGCCGCCGAGACGGCCGGGGACCTGGAGTGCTCCTGGCTGAAGCCGGTGATGTGCTAGCCCCGGAGCGGGTGGAGCTCCAGGTATAGCGCCGATTTTCAGGACATAGCCGACGGGTGGCGGCCAGAATTCAGGGTCAAGCCCGGGAGCGCCGGGCACGACCGGCCCCACCCGCCGGTCTCCCACCGCACGCCCGCCGCGCTCCCCTCCGGCGGGCCCGGCCGCCACTCCCCCGCATCGGACCGCGGCCGGGCCCGCACCACCCGGCCCAGCGGGCGCCGGAGAGACACGCCGGCACGTCAGCGGGTGTCGGAGAAACGCGCCAGGACGAGCGACTCGACGACGCCCACCGCCGCGTACGCCACGATCGACACGCTGGTGACGACCACGATGTCCGCCCACACCTCGTCGTAGCGGAAGCCGCCGATCGCGCGCAGGATCTCGGCCCCGATCCCCTGCCCGGTGGCCAGCCACTCGGCGATGAGCGCGCCGATGATCGACGACGGCACCGAGATGCGCGCCGAGGCGAACACCGAGGGCATCGCCGTGGGCACCGCCACCTTGCGCAGCACCGTCGTCCGCGTCCCGCCATAGGCCATGACCAGGTCGGTGGCCTGCGGCGACGCCGAGCGCAGCCCGAAGGCGATGTTCACCAGCGCCGGGAAGAACACCACGATCCCGCCGATGACGGCCACGCCGAGCAGGTCGCGCCCGAACACGAGCGTGATCAGCGGCGTCATGACCACCAGCGGCACCGACCGCAGCAGCATCGCGACCGGCATGAACGTCTGCTCGACCGTACGGAACAGCACGAACGTCATGGCGACGACCACGGCCGCGACCATGCCGGTGGTGAACCCGATGGCCGCGTCCCTGATCGTGATGCCGAGCGCGCCGAACACGGCGTCGCGGTGCGCGGCGGCCTCCGGCACGGTGAACAGGTACTCCCACACCTGGTGAGGCCGCTTGCCGACGAGCGGGCTGATGCCGAACGCCTCCAGGAACAGCCACCAGGCGGCCACCACGATGAGCACGGAGGGCAGCAGCGGGCCGACGACCCGCAGCACGGTACGGCCGATCACAGCGCGGACCCCGTTTCGGCTCTGCCCGTCGACCAGGGCGTCACCAGCCGGGCGACGAGCGCGACGACCCCGTACCCGAGACCGGCGATCAGCCCCGCGACGAGGGCCAGCCCCCACGTGCGCGGCACCTGGAACTGCTGCTGGGAGATCATCAGCGAGACGCCGAGCCCCTGGTCGTTGCTGCCGAGGTATTCGCCGATGATGGCGCCGAGCAGCGCGGACGGGGCGGAGATCTTCAGCCCGGCGAACGTGCTGGGCAGCGCCGAGATGATCTGCACGTGGCGCAGCTTGGCCAGCTTGCCGCCCCCGTAGACGGTGATGAGGTCGAGGCTGGCGCGGTCGGCCGAGCGGAGCCCGAGCAGGGCGCCGATGAGCGTGGTGAAGAACACCGAGATCGCCGCCAGGAACACCACCGTCGCCTCGCCGCCGAACACGACGAGGATGATCGGCCCGATGGCCAGCAGCGGGATGCAGTAGCTGATCACCGCGAGCTGGGTGGCGACGGCTTCCAGCCTGGGGACGAGCAGGACGAGCACCGCGACGCCGATCGCCAGCCCGTTGCCCCACAGGAACCCCTGCAGCGCCGCCGTCAGCGTGGCCGACACGTTCGGCCCGTAGAAGCCCCAGCCGTCGGCGGCCATCCCGGCGAGCACCGCCCACGGCGTGGGCACGGCGCCGTCGCCGGCGAACACCGTGGCGGCGAGCAGCCACCAGAGCCCGACCAGGGCGACGACGCCGAGCAGGCCGTGCAGCCGCCTCATGAGCCGTGCCCGAACAGCAGGTCGCTGAGGTGGTCGTGGTAGGCGTGGAACTCCGGGGTGCGCATCATGTCGGGCGTGCGCGGGCGCGGCAGGTCGATCGGGACCAGCTCCACGACGCGGCCGGGGCGCGGGCTCATCACGGCGACCACGTCCGACAGGAACACCGCCTCGCCGATGCCGTGGGTGACCATGAGCGTGGTGGCGGGCTTCTCGGTCCAGATGCGCAGCAGCTCCAGGTTGAGCCGCTGCCTGGTCATGTCGTCCAGCGCGCCGAACGGCTCGTCGAGCAGCAGCACGCTGGGCTTGACGACGAGCGCGCGGGCGATGGACACGCGCTGGCGCATGCCGCCCGACAGCTCGGCGGGCCGGGCCTTCTCGAAGCCCTCCAGGCCGACGAGCTTGATCAGGTCCTCGATCACGCCGGGCTCCGGCTTCAGCCCGGCGACCTCCAGCGGCAGCCGGATGTTGGCGTGCACGCTGCGCCAGGGCAGCAGCGCCGAGTCCTGGAAGGCGATGCCGAGGTGGTGGCTCCTGCGCAGCTCCTCGGGCGACTCGCCGTTGACGCGGATCTCGCCGGACGTCGGCTCCTCCAGCCCGGCCAGGATGCGCAGCACGGTCGACTTGCCACAGCCCGACGGGCCGAGCAGCGACAGGAACGAGCCCTTGGGGGTCTCCAGGTCGACGCCCTCGACGGCCGTGACGCCCTTGCCGAAGGTCTTGCTCAGCCCGGTGATCGAGATGCCGCTCATGCGAGCTTCAGGCTCGGGTCGGCCTGGTAGACCTCGTCCAGGACCGACAGGTCGAACAGCTGCTCGGCCTTGACGGCGAGACCGGCCTTGCCCAGCGACTCGACGTTCTGCGCGATCAGCTCGGGCGTCATCGTGAACAGCCCGTTGGCCTTGGCGTCCGGGGTGACGACGAGCTCGTTCTGCATCTTGGCCTCCTCGGTCTGCTCCTTGACGTCGAGGTTGAGGTCCTTGCCGTAGGTGTTGGCGGCCATCTCGGCGGACTTGGCCGGATCGGCGACGGCGTCCTTCCAGCCCTTGATCTCGGCGGTCAGGAACGCCTTGAGCTTGTCGCGCTCGTTGTCGATCGTCTCCTGGCGGACCGTGAACGTCTCGGCGGCCAGCGGCAGGCCGTGGTCGGCGAACAGCAGGTAGGTGGCGTCCACGCCCTGCATCTTCAGCCGGACCGGGCCGCTGGTGACGAAGCCGACGTAGCCGTCGAGCTGGCCGGAGGTGAGCATGGACGGGTCCGACTGGAACGGCACCCGCGTCACGCTCGCCGGGTCGATCTCGTTGGCCTTGAGCAGCGCGTTCCACACCAGCTCGTTGGAGTCCTGGACGCCGATGCGCTTGCCGACCAGGGCCTTGGGGTCCTCGATCGGGTTCTTGCCGAGGGAGATGATGGCGAACGGGTTCTTCTGGAACGTCGCGCCGACGATCTTGAGCTGGGCGCCCTGGAGGACGGCGGGCGCGGTGATCGTGGGCGCCGACAGGCCGATCCAGCAGCGGCCGGTGGCCAGGCCCGACTCGACCGAGGTGCCGGAGCCGCCGCCGGACAGCAGCTCGACCTGGGAGAACCCGGCGGCCTTGTAGTAGCCCTTGCTGTCGGCGAAGTACTCGCCGGCGAACTCGACGTTCTTCTTCCACGACAGCTGCAGCTTCACGGCGCCGAACCCGCCGCCTTCGCCACCGCCGCCGGTGGACGTGCCGCCGCCACCGCAGGCGGCCAGCCCGAGCGCCAGCCCGGCCAGACCAGACGTCCGCAGGAACGCACGACGGTCGAGGGAAGCCATGATTCTCCTTGGGCTGAGCGATGAACGTGCAGGTCAGGAAGCTATACATCGATTATTACCATCGTGTGACAGAGTTTCGGCCACCTCGTCCGCCCGCACCCCGGTTTCCGCGCACGCAGGCAAAACACGTGGCCGATTCTGTAGCTCCCTACGAGCGCGCCACGCGAGGTCCGTAGATCCCTCCAGGTCGGGAGCGGGTCAGGTACCGTCGGGTGGAATGAGACTGGACGGAATCCCGCTTTGGGACGGCACTGAACCACGCGGCCCGGTGGACCTCACCTGGGAGCCGGACCGGATCACCGGCGTGACCCCGGCGGCGCCGCGCGACGACGACCTGTGCGTCATCCCCGGCCTGGTGGACACGCACGTCCACCTGATCGGCTACGCGGGCGACGGCTCGGCCGACTTCACCACCTGGCCGCTGGTCACCACCCGCGACGAGCAGGTGCTGCACGGCGTCGCGCACGCCCAGCGGGCCATGCGCCACGGCGTCACGACCCTGCGCGACCTGGCCGGCGACGAGGCGCAGGTGGCCATCCGCCGGGCCTTCGACGCCGGCATCCTGCCCGGCCCGCGCATCCAGGTCCACGGCGTGGTCGGGATGACCGCCGGGCACAACGACCTGTTCGTGCCGCCCGCGTTCCCGCTGCGCAAGCCCACCGCCGACGGCCCGGACGAGTGCCGCAAGCTGGTGCGCGCCTGGGCCCGCGCCGGCATGGACGGCATCAAGCTCACGACCAGCGGCGGCGTGCTGTCCATCGGCGACAAGAGCGTCTGGCGCAACTACACCCGCGAGGAGATCCGGGCCGTCGTCGACGAGGCGCACGCGCTCGGCATGCTCGTCGCCTCGCACGCCCACACCGAGGACGGCATCCGGGTGGCCGTCGAGGAGGGCGTCGACTCCATCGAGCACGGCACGCTGATGAGCCGCGACCTGGCCGAGAAGCTGGCCGCCCAGCGCACCCCGGTCGCGCCCACGCTGCTGATCAACGAGGCCATCACCGAGGGCCGCGTCCCGGTCCCCGAGGACGCCCGGATCAAGGCCGGCGAGCTGGTGGTCCAGCGTGACGCGCTGTTCGCGGAGGCGGCCAGGCTCGGCGTCCGGTTCGTGCTGGGCACCGACGCCAACGGCCACCACGTGCAGTTCGGCGACCAGCTCGCCGAGATCGTGCACATGACCCGGGTGTTCGGCATGGACGCGGGCGCGGCGCTGCGCGCGGCCACCTCCGACGCCGCCGACGCGATCCGCATGCCCGTCGGCCGGATCGCCCCCGGTCTCGGCGCCGACCTGCTCGTGATGCGCGGGCGGCCGTGGGAGCGCATCGAGGACCTGACCGTGGACAACATCGTCGCCGTGGTGTCACGGGGTCACGTCGTCGCCGGCCGCCTCCCCTGACCTGTGCTGTCCTGACCCGAGCTGCCCTGCCCTGAGGGCCAGGTAGAGGTCCGTCCGGTCGCGCATCGACGACATGCGGCGGCCGGTCAGCTCCTCGACCCGCTGCATCCGGTAGCGCAACGTGTTGACGTGCACGTACAGCTCGTCGGCGGCGCGCTGCCAGGACCCGCACGTCTCCAGGAACACGTCCAGCGTGCGCAGCAGCTCCGAGCCGTGGCGCGCGTCGTACTCCTCGACCGGCCCCAGCAGGTGGTCGCGGAAGGAGCGGCGCACGCCCATCGGCAGCGCGGCCAGCAGCAGGTCGTAGCTGTCGATGTCGGCCACCGACATGATCGACACCGGGCCCTCGCCGTCGCGGGCCGACTCCATGCCCCGGCGCGCGGTCTCCAGCGCCTCGCCGAGCTGCGACACGCTGGCCGTCGCGTCGCTGATGCCGGCCGCGAGCCGCAGCCCTGGCCGGTCGGCCGCCAGGGCGCGCAGCTCCTCGCTCAGCGCCTTGCGCGTCGCCCTGCCGTTGACCAGCACGATCGCCTCGTCGGCCCGGCCGCCGACGATCAGGTGGCGGCCCTTCCTGGCCAGCGCCTCGTGCAGCATCGCGGGCAGGTCGTGCCCGCCCGGCCCGCTGACCACCATCGCGGCCGTCGGCAGGCCCGGATCGGCGCCGAGCAGCCGCAGGTGCGCCGACACCTCGCCGGGCGCGATCTGCTGGGAGGCGAGCACGTCCAGCAGCGTCTGCGCGCGGCCCCGCTCGGCCCGGCGACGCTCGGCGGCGAACGCCTCCGCGACCACCGCCTCGGTGATCGCACCGAACGACTGGTCGGGCGCGGCCAGGATCAGCGGCACCCTGCGCCGCTCGCACGCCGTCACCAGCGCCTGCGGCAGCTCGCCCAGCACGATCAGGCCCACGACCAGCCCGGCGACGTCGCTCGCCCACAGCGCGTCGGCGAACCTCTCGCAGTCGGCCGGCTCGCCGTACCAGACCCCGCTGGTCAGCACCAGGTCACCGGGCCGCAGGTAGCGGCGGGGATCGGGCAGGTCCGTCGGGTACGCGCGGCGTACCTCCCGGTCGAGCGTCCCGGTGCCGGTGACGAGCGTCAGCCGGAGGTCGTCACGCGCCAACAGCTCCGCCAACCTCATGAAATCTCATGTTATGCCAGGTCAAACGGCGAAGGTTCGGAGGTTCGCACGATACCTCGGCCGGTCATGGTCGGGTTTACTCGATCCATGCGCGCCAAAGCCGAACTCCACCTGCACATCGAAGGCACCCTCGAACCGGAGCTCGTCGTCGAGCTGGCCCGGCGCAACGGGGTCGCGCTGCCGACCTTCGACGTGGACGCCATCCGGGCGCGCTACGACTTCACGAACCTGCAGTCGTTCCTGGACGTCTACTACGAGAACATGGCGGTCCTGCGCACCGACCGCGACTTCTACGACCTGGCAGCCGCCTACCTGCGGCGGGCCGAGGCGCAGGGCGTGCGGCACGCGGAGATCTTCTTCGACCCGCAGGCCCACCTGGCGCGCGGGGTGCCGCTGGAGGCGGTGTTCGCCGGGCTGACGGGCGCCATCAAGGACGGGCCGTTCTCCGCGTCGCTGATCCTGTGCTTCCTGCGCGACCAGGGCCCGGAGGAGGCCGAGCGGGTGCTGCGGGCGGCGCTGCCGTTCCGGGACCAGTTCATCGGGGTCGGGCTGGACTCGGCCGAGGTCGGCCATCCGCCGTCGCTGTTCCGCCGGGTCTTCGAGCTGGCCGCCGCCGAGGGGCTGCGCCGGGTGGCGCACGCCGGCGAGGAGGGCGGGCCCGACTACGTGTGGGAGGCGCTGGACATCCTGCGCGTGGAGCGGATCGACCACGGCATCCGCGCCATGGAGGACCCGGAGCTGGTGGCGCGCCTGCGCGACGAGCGCATCCCGCTGACCGTGTGCCCGCTGTCGAACGTGCGGCTGCGCGCGGTGCCGTCGCTGCGTGACCACATCCTGCCCGCGATGCTCGACGAGGGCCTGGTCGTGACCGTGAACTCCGACGACCCGGCCTACTTCGGCGGCTACGTCGAGGACAACTACCGCGCCCTGCGCGACGAGCTCGGCCTGACGGAGGCGCAGCTCGACCGCATCGCCCGCGACTCGTTCGCCGCCTCGTTCAGCTACGAGGGCTGACACAGCGACGGGGCCCGCCTCCGGAGAGGCGGGCCCCGTAACGGTGCTTGGGACGACTAGTCCTTCGCGGTCAGGATGTCCGAGAGGACCTGGTTGAGAATGTCCAGGTCAAGGACGTCGTCGTCCGACCCGTTGTTGTTCCACTGCCCCTCGACTTCGTCGTCGTTGTCCTCGCCGAAGTTGTTCCGCTCGCCGTACGCGCGGATGTCGTTGTCGTTGTTGTCGTCGTCCCCATGCGTGGGCCACGCGACCACCGAGGCGGTGTTCATCGCGTAACCTTCGGCGAGCGCGGGACCGCCGCCCAGCATGACCATCCCGCCGACCAGACCGGCCAGGATGAGCCCCGTCTTGTACATACGAATCCCCTTTGTTACCTATCGACTACTCTCCGTCGGTAGCGGGAGGAGATCTTCCCGGTGATCGTCAGCGGCAAACGCCGCTAATCTGCTTTTGACGTGCGGAAACGGTCCTTTTGCGAAGACGGGGGTTAACGCGGTCACGCATTGCGGATCATTGACGAGACACGAAGCGGCCCCAGGCCCAAAGCAACGGGCGGGGGCGCATCAGCGCCCCCGCCCGTCCGCCGCGAACGCGCGAACTCAGCCCTTCAGCCAGCTCATCATCGGGCGCAGCTTGGCGCCGGTCTTCTCGATCGGGTCCTCCGCCAGCTCCTCACGGTGACGGGCGAACTCCTTCTGGCCGCCGTCGAACTCCTCGACGAGCTGCCGGGCGAAGGTGCCGTCCTTGATCTCACCCAGGATGCGGCGCATCTCCTCACGGGTCTCGTCGGTGATGACGCGCGGGCCGCGGGTGTAGCCGCCGTACTCGGCGGTGTCGGACACCGACCAGTACATCTTCGAGATGCCGCCCTCGTACATGAGGTCGACGATGAGCTTCATCTCGTGCAGGCACTCGAAGTAGGCCACCTCCGGCTGGTAGCCGGCCTCGATGAGCGTCTCGAAGCCCGCCTTGATCAGCTCGGAGACGCCGCCGCACAGCACGGCCTGCTCGCCGAACAGGTCGGTCTCGGTCTCCTCGGTGAACGTGGTCTTCAGCGCCCCGGCGCGGGTGCCGCCGATGCCCTTGGCGTAGGAGAGCGCCAGGTCGAGGGCCTTGCCGGAGGCGTCCTTCTCCACCGCGACGAGACACGGGACGCCGCGCCCCGCCTCGAACTGGCGGCGGACGAGGTGGCCGGGGCCCTTGGGGGCGACCATGCACACGTCGACGCCCTCGGGCGCCTCGATGAGGCCGTAGCGGATGTTGAGGCCGTGGCCGAAGAAGAGCGCGTCGCCCTCCTTGAGGTTGGGCGCGACGTGCTCGGCGTAGAGGTGGCGCTGGATGTGGTCCGGCGCCAGGATCATCGTGACGTCGGCCTCCTTCACCGCCTCGCCCGGCGTGAGCACGCGCAGGCCGTCGTTCTCGGCCTTCTCGCGGCTCTTGGAGCCCTCCGGCAGGCCGACGCGCACGTCGACACCGGAGTCACGCAGGGAGAGCGCGTGGGCGTGGCCCTGGCTGCCGTACCCCAGCACGGCCACACGGCGCCCCTGGATGATCGACAGGTCGGCCTGGTCGTCGTAGAAAATCTCGGTCACTTGCTGAAAACCTTTCAGGCGGTACGGTCCAGTGCCCTGAGGGACCGGTCAGTGATGGAACGGGCGCCGCGGCCGATGGCCACCATGCCCGACTGGACGAGCTCTTTGATCCCGAACGGCTCCAGGACCTTGACGAAGGCCTCGAGCTTGTCGGGAGTGCCGGTGACCTCGATGGTCACCGCGTCGGCCGCCACGTCCACGCAGCGCGCACGGAAGAGCTGGACGAGCTCCAGCACGTGCGAGCGGCTGTCGGCGTCGGCCTTGACCTTGATCAGCATGAGCTCGCGCTGAACGGACTGCGAGGTGTCGAGCTCCACTATCTTCAGCACGTTCACCAGCTTGTTGAGCTGTTTGGTGACCTGCTCCAGCGGCAGCTCCTCGACGCTGACCACGAT
The DNA here is from genome assembly GCF_019396325.1 of Nonomuraea ceibae. Lineage (GTDB taxonomy): Bacteria > Actinomycetota > Actinomycetes > Streptosporangiales > Streptosporangiaceae > Nonomuraea > Nonomuraea ceibae. Next base: position 179,891 of record NZ_JAHKRO010000005.1, on the reverse strand, counting down.
CGTCATACGGGAGATGTCGTCGTGCTCGGTGGGCCCGACGGCCAGCGAGTCGATGTTGAAGCCCCGCCTGCTGAACAGCGCGGACACCCGGGCGAGCACACCCGGCTTGTTCTCCACGAGCACAGAAAGCGTGTGTCTACTCATCGTCGCTCTCCCACTTCGGCGCCATGTCACGGGCGATCTTGATGTCGTCGTTGCTCGTGCCGGCCGCGACCATGGGCCAGACCATGGCGTCCTGGTGGACGACGAAGTCGACCACCACGGGCACGTCGTTGATCTCCATGGCCTTCTTGATGGTCGCGTCGACGTCTTCGGGACGCTCGCACCGCAGGCCAACACAACCATAGGCCTCCGCCAGCTTGACGAAGTCGGGGATGCGGCGGGTCGCCTGCAGGTCGGTGTTGGAGTAGCGCTGGTCGTAGAAGAGGGTCTGCCACTGGCGGACCATGCCCAGGTTGCCGTTGTTGATGACGGCGATCTTGACGGGCACGCCTTCCAGCGCGCAGGTGGCGAGCTCCTGGTTGGTCATCTGGAAGCAGCCGTCGCCGTCGATGGCCCACACGACGTCGTCCGGGCGGCCCATCTTGGCGCCCATCGCCGCCGGCACCGCGAAGCCCATCGTGCCGGCGCCGCCGGAGTTGATGAACCGGCCCGGCCTCTCGTAGCGGACGAACTGCGAGGCCCACATCTGGTGCTGGCCGACGCCCGCCACGTAGTAGGCGTCGGGACCGACGATGGCGCTCAGCCGCTCCATGACGTACTGCGGGGCCAGCGAGCCGTCCTCGAACTCCTCGTAGCCCAGCGGGTAGGTCTGCTTGTAGCCGTTGAGGATCGTCCACCACTCGTCGTAGTCGCCCTGGACCCCGGCGGCCTCGACGGCGGCGATCAGGTCGCCGATGACCTCCTTGCAGTCGCCCACGATCGGCACGTCGGCGTGGCGGTTCTTGGAGATCTCCGCCGGGTCGATGTCCGCGTGGACGACCTTGGCGTAGGGCGCGAACGTGGACAGCTGCCCGGTGACGCGGTCGTCGAAGCGGACGCCCAGCCCGATGAGCAGGTCGGCCTGCTGGAGCGCGCCCACGGCCGAGACGCTGCCGTGCATGCCCGGCATGCCCATGTGCTGCGGGTGACTGTCGGGGAACGTGCCGCGCGCCATCAGCGTCGTCACGACCGGGATGCGCGTCAGCTCGGCCAGCCGGATCAGCTCCTCGGAGGCGCGGGCCTTGTGCACGCCGCCGCCCACGTAGAGCACCGGGCGGCGGGCCTCGGCGATCAGCTTGGCCGCCTCGCGGATCTGCTTGGAGTGCGGCCGGGTCACCGGCCGGTAGCCGGGCAGCTGCATCGTCGGCGGCCAGCTGAACGTGGTCTCCGCCTGCAGGGCGTCCTTGGCGATGTCGACCAGCACCGGGCCGGGACGGCCGGTGGAGGCGATGTGGAACGCCTCCATGATCGTGCGGGCGATGTCAGCCGGGTCGGTGACCAGGAAGTTGTGCTTGGTGATCGGCATGGTGATGCCGGAGATGTCGGCTTCCTGGAAGGCGTCCGTGCCGATCGACTTGCTCGCCACCTGCCCGGTGATCGCCACGATCGGCACCGAGTCCATGTACGCGTCGGCGATGGGCGTCACCAGGTTGGTCGCCCCCGGGCCGCTGGTCGCCATGCACACGCCGACCTTGCCGGTGGCCTGCGCGTAACCCTCGGCCGCGTGGCCGGCGCCCTGCTCGTGCCGTACGAGCACGTGCCGGACCTTGGTCGAGTCGTAGAGGGGATCGTAGGCCGGGAGGATGGCGCCGCCCGGGATCCCGAACACGGTGTCGACTCCCACGTGCTCCAGCGCCCTGACCAGGGCCTGTGCACCTGTCATCCGTTCGGTCATCGGCTCGTTCCTTGCGTGGTCACACGTTCAGGACATAAAAAATGCCCCTCCCCGCCGGACGAACGGCGGGGCTGGGGCGGCGCGCAGGTCGGAGTGCTTCGCTAACGGCCTGCGCGCCGGCGAAGTACTACGAGAATCCCACTGCGAAGCATGTCTAACACCATAGCTGGTCGGAAGCACCAGGTGTCAACTTGGTGAGAAACACGTCTCACACGGTGAGACTCGTCCTCATCAGCGAGTCGACGCCCCTGGCCGCCATGGGCCGCGCGACCAGGAAGCCCTGGCCCTTCATGCAGCCCATCTCACGCAGCAGCTCAAGCTGCTCCGGGCGTTCGATGCCCTCGGCGACCACGGTCAGGCCCAGGTCGTGGCCGAGCCGCACGATCGTGCGGGTGAGCAGCGTCAGCGTGTCGTCGCGGCCCAGCCCGGACACGAACGACGGGTCGATCTTGATCATGTCGACCGGGAGCTGCCTGAGAAACGCCAGCGAGGCGTAGCCGGTGCCGAAGTCGTCGATCGCCAGCCGCACGCCGAGAGCGCGCAGCTCCGACAGCCGCTTGACCGTCTCCTCGGCGTCCTCGACGAGCATCTCCTCGATCACTTCGAGGGTCAGCGCGGAGGCGGGCAGCCCGCTCTCCTCCAGCGCCTCCCGTACGGTCTCGACGAAGCGGGGCGCGGTGATCTGCCGGGCCGACAGGTTGAGCGACAGCCCGATGTCCCAGGACGAGGCCCGCCAGGCGGCCACCTCACGGCACGCCTCGCGCAGGATCCACTCGCCGAGCGGCACGATCAGCCCGGTGTCCTCGGCCGGGCCGAGGAACTGGTCGGGCGGCACGAACACCGAGCCGCGCCACCAGCGCACCAGCGCCTCCACCGCGGTCACCCGCGAGGTCGCCAGGTCGACCACCGGCTGGTACTCGATCGCGAACTGCTGCTCGATCAGCGCCCGCTGCAGGTCGGCGGCCAGCTCCAGGCGGCGCAGCACGTCGGCGTGCATCTGCGCGGCGAACACCTCGACCCGGCGCCCGCCCAGCTCCTTGGCCCGCGCCATGGCCACGTCGGCGTTGCGGATCAGGTCGCCGGCGGGCAGGTCGTCCTCGGCGAAGGCCACGCCGACGCTGGCGGTCAGCGCCACGTCACGGTCGGCCACCCGGAACGGCTCCTGCGAGACCGCCCGCACCAGCCGCTCGGCGAGGTCGACGGCGAGCTGCGCCTCCCCGCCGGTCTCCAGCAGCACGGCGAACTCGTCGCCGCCCCACCGGGCCAGCGTGTCGTCGTGGCGCACCGCGCCGCGCAGCCGGCGCGCGGCCTGGCCGAGCAGGTAGTCGCCGCTGGCGTGGCCCACCGAGTCGTTGACCGAGGTGAACCCGTCGAGGTCGAGGAAGATGACGGCGACCTGGCCGACGCTGCGGCCGGTCAGCACCTCGCGGGTGCGCTCCTCGAAGTAGGAGCGGTTGGGCAGCCCGGTGATGCCGTCGTGGAAGGTCAGGTGGGCGACCTGGTTGCGCAGGGCCTCCTCGTCGCTGATGTCGCGGGTGGTGACCAGGACCTGGTCCTCGCCGCCCGCGTGGCGGGTGGCGACCGACTCGGTGGGCCGCCAGGTGCCGTCGGCGGCCCGCACCCGGCAGGCGATGAGGCAGGCGCCGGGGCTGGCCTCCTCGTCGTCGCCGTCGGGGCCCATGCCGTGCAGCGCCGACTGGATGTGCGGCACGTCCTCGGGGTGGATGTAGTCGAAGATCGACCCGCCGATCACGTCCTCGGGGCGGTAGCCGTAGGTGACCTCGATGCCGTCGCCGATCTCGTGCACCATGCCGTCGTAGTCGCAGATGAGCACCACGTCGCCGGTGCTCTCGGCCAGCTCGCGCAGCTGCGTGTCGCCGAGCGAGACGAGCGTGCGCAGCCGCGCGTTGGCCCCCGACAGCACGAACACGCGCAGCAGCAGGAGCAGCACGACGGAGGCGGCGACCGCCACGACGCCGGTGGCGGGGGGCTGGCGCATGCCGCCGGCCAGGTGCGCGAGCATCGTGACGGTGGCGACGGCGACCAGCGCCAGCGGCAGCGCGTCCACCAGGTTGTCAGGCGCCTGCGCGGCGGTGACCTGGCGCGGGCGCAGCCAGGGCACGGCGGCCAGCAGCAGGAAGGCCACCGGCGTGATGACCATGCTCCACACGGGCGGCGCGCCGCCGTCGAGCCGGGCCACGGCGGTCGCCATGCCGGCCACGGTCGTGGTGGCGAGCACGCCCACGCTCGCCAGGCCGAGCGGCCACGCGGCGGAGCGCACCGCGGCCACGGACGGCGCCACGGCGCAGGTCGCCACCAGTGCGAGCATCGGCGGCAGCATGGCGAAGGCGAACAGCGCGGGGTCGGCGGTCGCCTCGTAGACGTGGCGCAGCGCCACCACCCAGCCGATCAGGAACAGCGAGGCGGCGCACAGGTAGGCGTCGATGAGCTGTCTCAGCACCAGGGCGGCAGGCGGCCTGCGCCCGGCCGCGACGAGCGCGCCGCCTCCGGTCAGCACGGTGCCGAGCAGCACGAGCAGCTCGGCGAAGCTCACCATGAACGTGGAGCTGTCGGTGAACGGCCGCAGCGCCACGCCGGCGGCCCAGATGGCGGCGCCACCGGCCATCCAGCGGATGCCGAGTGCCGCCGAGGGGTGCTCGGCCGGCCGCACCGAGGCGGCCAGCAGTGACACGGTGGCCAGCAGCGCGGCGAGGCAGCCGGCGACCGCGCCGATGACGAGGGCCGGGCCGCCCGCAAGGAGCGCAGCCGCGAACCCCGCGGCACCGATCGCCGCCGCGGCGGTCAGCGGTGCCCGTGGATCACGCCAGCGGATCACAGTCGTCGCCCATCCCGTCTCGAACCCTGCTCCCGTGAACCGCCGGTCGGCGGTGCACATCGCCAGTGTGTGCGGTCGGTGGTGCGCGGGTGGTGACAACGCCGATGTCGTCACCGATCTGATAACCACACGGACCTGATTGCCGCCAGGATTTCCTTGACAGGAAGTCAGGAAACCTTGGTTAGACGCCACCGTACGCACCGCAGGTCACGGACCAGCCACGGTCCGGATTCCTCTCAATACGCGTCGGTGATGACGTTGTCGAGCGGCTCGCCCGCGAGATAGCGCGTCAATTGCGCGCGTATGAGCCGGAGCATGCGGCGGTCGGAGGCGGGCGTGCTGCCCGCCACGTGCGGCGTGATGAAGACGCCCGGCGCGCTCCACAGGGGGTGACCGGCCGGCAGCGGCTCGGGCGCGGTCACGTCGAGCGCGGCCCGCAGCCTGCCGCTCTTGAGCTCGGCGAGCAGGGCGTCGGTGTCGACGACGCCGCCCCTGGCCGCGTTGACCAGCACCGCGCCGTCCTTCATCCGCGACAGGAACGCGGCGTCGGCCATGCCGGCGGTGTCGGGCGTGGCGGGCACGAGCAGCACCACGACGTCGGCCCCGGGCAGCAGGGCGGGCAGCTCGGCCATGCCGTGGACGCCCTCGCGGGCGCTCCTGGCGACCCGGACGACCTCGACCTCGAAGCCGTCGAGGCGGCGTTCGAGCGCCTGCCCGATGGAGCCGTAGCCGACGATCAGCACGGTGGAGTCGGCCAGCGCGCCGGTGTGGCGGTAGGTCCACTCGCCCCGGCGCTGGGCGTCGGTGAAGCCGGGGAACTCGCGCAGCACTGCGATCATCGCGCCGACGGCCCACTCGGCGGTGCCCGCGTCGTGCACGCCGCGCGCGTTGCACAGCACCGCGCCCTCCGGCAGGTGCGGCCGGTAGGCGTCCACGCCCGCGGTGACGGTCTGGACCAGACGCAGCGACCGCATCCGCGCCAGCGTGCCCGGCACGTCCGGCACGGTGACCAGGGGCGGGATCCACACTTCGACGTCCTCGATCCCGTCGGGCTCCGGCCCGGTGCCGTCGTACACGGAGCACGCCACACCCGGCAGATCGGACAGGACTTCGGCGACCGGCTCGTACGGGACCCAGATCTTCATGCGGGAAACTTTATGGCTCGGGGGCAAGTATGGGAGACATGAGGGCACTCTGGCTGACCATGCTCGCGGTGGCGCTCGCCGCCTGTTCCGGCGCGGGCGGGGTGCCGCCGGCCGCCTCTGACCAGGGCGGGGGGCCGCCGGCCGCCTCGGCACGCGGCGGGCCGTCGCCCGGCGAGCCGCGCGTGGTGGCGCGCGACCTGGCCGTGCCGTGGGCGATCGCGTTCCTGCCGGGCGGCGACGCGCTGGTGACCGAGCGCGACTCGGCCAGGCTGCTGCGGGTCACCCCGGCGGGCCAGGCGCGGGAGCTGGCCGTGATCGAGGGCGTGACGCCCGGCGGCGAGGGCGGACTGATGGGCGTGGCGGTCAAGGGTGAGCAGGTGTTCGTGTACTGCACGGCCGCCTCCGACAACCGGATCGTCCGCTACCGGCTGACTGGCGACACGCTGTCGGAGCCGCGGGTGATCGTCCAGGGCATCCCGAAGGGGACCGTCCACAACGGCGGGCGGCTGGCGTTCGGCCCCGACGGCCACCTGTACGCCACCACCGGCGAGACCGGCGACCGGTCCCTGTCGCAGGACCGCGACTCGCTCGCGGGCAAGATCCTGCGCATGACGGCCGACGGGCGGCCGGCTCCCGGCAACCCGTTCGGCACGCTCGTCTACAGCCTGGGCCACCGCAACGTGCAGGGCCTGGCCTGGGACGGCTCGGGCCGGCTGTACGCCTCCGAGTTCGGCGCCGACGCCCACGACGAGCTCAACCTGATCGAGGCGGGCGGCAACTACGGCTGGCCGGAGGTGGAGGGCCGGGGCGGCGCCCCGGAGTTCACCGATCCGGTCGTCACCTGGGACACCTCCGAGGCGTCACCGTCCGGTCTGGCGTTCGCCGGCGGCTCGCTGTGGATGGGCGCGCTGCGCGGCGAACGGCTGTGGCAGATCCCGCTGGCCGCCGACGGCTCGCCGGGCACGCCGGTCGCGCACTACGGCGGCACGTACGGCAGGCTCCGCGCGGTGACCGCCGCCCCCGGCGGCGGGCTGTGGGTGGGCACCAGCAACAGGGACGGCCGGGGCGAGCCGCGCGTGGGCGACGACCGGATCCTCGCGGTCACGCCCTAGCCGGTGCACACCACCTGGGCCTGGGGGCGGTACTTCGTGGTGACCTTCTTGTCCCGCTTGATCTCTTCGCCGTCGCGGATGAAGACCCGGGTGACGTCGACGGTGAAGCCCTGCTGGCCGGTGGTGGGCCTGCAGCCGGCGGCGTCGCTGGTCTCACGGCGGAACGGGGTGAACTCCCGCCGGTCGGACTCGACGGCCTTGATCTCGTCGTAGCGCCTGGTGCTCCACAGCACGACGGACACCGACGTGGCCGTGGACGAGGTCTTGATCAGCACCCCGTGGTCGGAGTCGTTGCGCCACTTCAGGTCCAGGTCGGGGTAGAGCAGCGCGGCGTCGCGGCCCGCCGGGTAGCGGGCGGAGAAGTAGTCCATCGGCGTGTGCTCGACGTCCTCGAAGCCGCCGTAGTAGGCGGCGTTGTAGAGCGCGGTGGCGAACTGGGAGGCCCCGCCACCCATGATCGTGAGCGTCCGGCCGCCGACGATCTGGTCGGCCGGCACGTAGCCGCCCTCGGCGGTGCGCTCCCCCACCAGCTCGTTGAGCGAGAACGTCTCGCCGGGCTTGACCAGGACCCCGTCGACCTGCTCGGCCATCCGGCGGATGTTGGTCACGCGCGGCAGGCAGCAGTCGAAGGTCGTGGTGAACGACGACACCGTCTCCTTGATGCCGAGGTCGGCCACCTGCTCGGTGGTGACCTCGGGCGGGGCGTCGGCCAGCGCCACGGGGACGACCCGGTTCCCACCGCTCCGCACCAGCTTGACCACGTCGCGGGCGAGCGCCTTGGCGTTGACGCCCCGGCCCTCGCGCGAGGGCACGAGCACGGGCTTGCCGTTCACGATCTCGTACGTGGCGTCGCGCGGCACCTGGGTCGCGTCCACCAGGCTGCTCTCGACGGTGGCCAGCGCCCCCTTGGCGTCGAAGTCGGGCCGCAGCCCCCCGTCGCCGTCGGGCACGAAGGTGAGGTTGGCGGCGATCGTGGCCGGGGTGAGCTGCGCCTGCTTGCCGCCGAGGGTCAGCGTGATGGGCGCGGACACCGCCCGCCTGGCCTGCGCGGTGGCCTTCTGGACGGCGCGGGCGCTGGTGGCGGGCTCGGCGGGCACCAGGCTGACGATCGCGGTGCCGGTGCCGTTCAGGAAGGCCTCGCTGATCACGCGGACCGCCTCGCCGCGGTCGAGCAGCGCGCCCGAGCGCGGCTGCGTCGCCACCGGGCGCAGCCCCTTGTACGTGACGCGGCCCTCGTGCGGCCGCCGGTCGACGGTCTCGGCCAGCGCCTCGACGGTCCTGGTGAGCTGGGAGGGGTCGACGGTGACCTTCGGCTCGATGTCGGTCGTGGTGGTGAGCGCCCGCCACACCTCGATCGGGCTGGGGAAGCCGCTGGGCGCCTGGCCGATCGTGGCCACCACGTCGAGCTCCAGCCCGGCCTCGTCGGGCTGGATGGTGTCCTTGCGCCCGCCGAGGTCGACGACGACGGGCTTGTTGAGCTTGACGGCGAGCTCGCTGCGCAGCTTGTCGGCCGCCTGGGTGACGGTCATGCCGCCGATGTCGACGCCGCCCACGCGGGTCCCGCGCAGCACGGCGTCGGACATGAGCACGGCCGGGACCAGGTAGGCCAGGGCGAGGGCGAGCAGCACGAGCACGGCGATGCCGGGCAGCAGGCGGCGCTTGCGCGGCGGGTCGGCGTCGGGCGCCGGGGGCCGCTCCAGCGGCGTGCGCATGCCGAACGGCGGCGGCTCGGACCCGTTGCCGTTGACCGGCCAGGGCTGCGACGCGGTCGGCACCGGGGGCAGGGTGCCGCTCTTGGGCGGCTCCTGCGGGCGGGGCTCCTGCGCCGGCTGCTCCTGCGGGCCGAAGATGTCGCGGGAGACGCCCGGGGGCAGGCCCTCGATCTTCGGCTTCCTGCTGGTGCCGCGCGAGGGCAGGGGCACCGAGGCGAACGGGTCGGTCGGTGATTCGATCGGTCCGGCGTTACGCACGCCTCAATCTCCTCCCGTTCCGCAGCCAAGTCTCAGGCAACAGTAAGGCACGAGGGTCGGCATATGTCACGAGAAAAGACTACGGAACTGTGTCAGCCGAGCCAGCGGTACCGGTGCTCCGGACGCCCGGCCGTGCCGTAGCGGGGCCGCAGCTCCGCCCGCCCTCCCGCGCACAGGTGTTCGAGGTAGCGGCGGGCGCTGACCCGCGACAGGCCCGCGAGCTGCGCCGTCTCGGCCGCCGACAGGTCGCGGCCGGCGTCGCGCAGGGTGTCGGCGACCAGCGCGCAGGTGGCGGGGGACAGCCCCTTGGGCAGCGGCGCGGCGGCGGCCGGCGTGCCGAACAGGCGGTCCACGTCGTCCTGGCGGGCCTCGGGGCCGATGGCGTGGAGCCGCCGCCGGGTGTCGGCGTAGTGGCGCAGCCGCTCGGTCAGCGCGTCGGCGGTGAACGGCTTGATCAGGTAGTTGATCGCGCCGCCGCGCATCGCCGCGCGGACCGTGGGCACGTCGCGGGCGGCGCTGATCACGAGCACGTCGACGCCGCTCAGCGCCTGCAGCACCGCCAGGCCCGACATGTCGGGCAGGTAGATGTCGAGCAGCACCAGGTCCGGCCGGTGCTCGGTCACCGCGGCGAGCGCCCCGGCGCCGTTGCCGACCGTCGCGACGACCTCGAAGCCGGGCACCCGCGCCACGTAGGCGCCGTGCACGCGCGCCACCATGAAGTCGTCGTCCACCACCAGCACGCGGATGCTCACACCGTCACCTCCTCGGCGGGCAGGTGGGCGGTGAACACCGCGCCGCCCGAGTTGCGCACCTTGACCCAGCCGCCCCGGCGCAGGCACGCCTGCCGGGTCAGCGCCAGGCCGAGACCGCGCGGCCCGGAGTGGGCCGCCTTCGTGGTGAACCCCTCCCGGAACACCTCCTCGACCAGGTCGGGCATGATGCCGGGCCCGGAGTCGCCGACCCGTACGCGCAGCCCGGCCGCGTCGGCCACGACCGAGACCTCGATCGTGCCGGCGGCGCCGTCGAGCGCGTCGATCGCGTTGGCCACCAGGTTGCCGACCACCAGCACCGCGTCCTGCGGGTCGCCGAGCACGTCCGCCGGCACCCGGGAGTCGCCGGAGAGCACCAGGCGGGCGCCGCGCTCGGCGGCCTCGGCCGACTTGGCCAGCAGCAGCGCGGCCAGCGTCGGGTCCTCGACCTTCTCGCGCAGGTCGCCGAGGTAGGCGGCCGGGGTGCCGCTGGTGATGAACGCGATCGCCGCCTCGTGCTCGCCCAGCTCCAGCAGCCCGACGACGGTGTGCATGCGGTTGGCGAACTCGTGCGCCTGGGCCCGCAGCGCTCCCGTGGCGCTGCTGGTGTCGTCCAGCTCGCGCGCCAGCCGTACGAGCTCGGTGCGGTCGCGCAGCGTGACCACCCAGCCGCGGTGCTGGCCGCGTACGGACACCGGGGTGCGGTTGAGCACCAGCACCCGGTCGCCGTGCAGGACGATCCGGTCCTCGCCCGGGTCGGCGCCGCCCAGCACGTCGCGCATCCGGTCGGAGACCGGCATCCGGGTCAGGTCGTCGCCGACGTCGCCGAGCAGCTCGCGGGCGGCGTCGTTGACCAGCGTCACCCGGCCTTCGAGGTCGAGCGCGAGCACGCCCTCCTTGACGCCGTGCAGCACGCCCTCGCGCTGCTCCAGCAGGGCGGCGATCTCACCCGGCTCCAGGCCGAACGTCTGCCGGCGCACCCGCGCGGTGATCAGCGCGGCCGCCGCGAGCCCGGCCAGCAGCACCGCCGTCGCCGTCCACAGCAACGGCGGCAGCGCCTCGGCGACCTCACCCGTGACGGTCGTCTCCAGCACCCCGACCGAGACCAGGCCGATGACGTCGCCGTACTCGTCCAGGACCGGCGTCTTGCCGCGCACGGTGACGCCGATCGTGCCCTTCTCGGTGCCGACCCAGTCGCGGCCGGTGGTGAGCACGTAGGTGCCGTCGGTCGACAGCTGCTTGCGGATGAGCGAGGCGTTGGGGTGGGCGTAGCGGATCTGGTCGTCGTTGGCGATCACCACGTAGTCGGCGCCGGTGGTCTGCTGCACGCTGAGCGCCAGCGGCTGGAGCACGGACTCCGGACGGCGCAGCTCGAACGCCTCGCGCACCTGCGGCAGCCCGGCCACGGACTGCGCGATGGCCAGCGCCCGCTGCTGGTAGCGGCCGTCGAGCTGGCTGCGCGTGTGCTGCGCCCACACGCCGGCGGTGCTCCCCACGGCGAGCAGCACGATCGCCATCTGGAGCACGAACAGCTGGGTGCCGAGGGAGGCGTCACGGACCCACTTCACGGTCCACATGCAAACACCCCGAGGTCACGGCGGTGTTGCGACCAATACGACCATTACGACGCCTACCGGCAAAGGCTCGACTCCGGCGGAGTACGGGCTCACCATGCGGTTCCCAAGAAGGTGAAATCCCCCCTTGGAGTGATCAATGCGTCTGCGCATACTCGCCGCCCTCGCGGCGCTCTCGGTCGCCGCGCTCACCGGCTGCGGCGACACCGGCACGGGCGGCGGCACCAGCGCGCTGCGGATCATGGCGCCGGCCTCGCCCGGCGGCGGCTGGGACCAGACCTCCCGCACGGCCGAGCAGGCGATCAAGGCCGCCGCGCCCGACCGCAAGGTCGAGGTGTTCAACGTGCCCGGCGCGGGCGGCACCATCGGCCTGGCCCAGCTCGCCGGCGAGAAGGGCAACGGCAACCTGCTGATGACGATGGGCCTGGTCATGGTCGGCGCCATCGAGCAGAACAAGTCCCAGGTCACGCTGGACGAGACCACGCCGATCGCCAAGCTGACCGAGGAGTACGAGATCGTCGTGGTCCCGGCCGAGTCGCCGCTGAAGACGCTGGCCGACCTGGTCGCGGCCTGGAAGGCGGACCCGGCCAAGGTCTCGGTCGCGGGCGGCTCGGCCGGCGGCACCGACCACATCGTGGCCGGCCTCATGGCCAAGGCCGCAGGCGTGGACCCCAAGCAGGTCAACTACATCGCGCACTCCGGCGGCGGCGAGGCGCTCAACGCGCTGCTCGGCAACAAGGTGACGATCGGCATCTCGGGCGTCGGCGAGTTCGCCGAGCACGTGAAGTCCGGCAAGCTGCGCGCGCTCGGCGTGACCTCCGGCGAGCGGCTGCCCGACCTCGACGCCCCCACCCTGAAGGAGGGCGGCCTGGACGTGGAGCTGGCCAACTGGCGCGGCATGGTGGCGCCCGGCGGGCTCAGCGACGCCGACAAGAAGGCGCTGACCGACCTGGTCACCAAGATGCACGACTCCCAGGCGTGGAAGGACGCGGTGGCCAAGAACGGCTGGATCGACTCCTTCCAGACCGGCCAGGAGTTCGCCGACTACCTGGCGGCCGAGCAGACCCGGGTCAAGGCGATCATCGCCGAGCTGGGCGTCGTCTCCTGATGCCCTCCGCTGATTCCGGCAAGCGCCCGCGCTGGTGGCGGCCCGAGCTCGGGCTGGCGCTGGTGGTGCTGGGGCTGGGCGTGTTCGTCGTCGTGGGCACGCTGGACGTGTCCGCGGCGGCCTCCCAGCTCGGCCTCGGCCCCCGCTTCTTCCCCATGCTCGTGGGCGGCGCCATGGTCCTCATCGGCCTGTTCTACGTGGCCGACGTGCTGCGCGGCGGGCGCGGCGACCCGGAGGAGAGCGAGGACGTCGACCCCGACGCGCCCGCCGACTGGCGCAGCGTCGGCCTGGTCAGCGGCGTCTTCCTGGGCTTCGCCGCGGTGCTCGACCTGCTCGGCTGGATCATCTCGGCGAGCCTGCTGTTCTTCGGCCTGTCGGTGGTGCTCGGCGCCGCCCACCGGCTGCGCGCCGCGGGCATCGCCGTGATCCTGGCCGTCACCACGTACCTGCTGTTCGTCAAGGGGCTGGGCGTCACGCTGCCCGCCGGGGTGCTGCGGGGGGTGATCTGAGTGGAGTCGGTGCAGCTCCTGCTCGACGGGTTCGCCGCCGCGCTCACCCCGGTCAACCTCATGTACGCGCTCATCGGCGTCACCCTGGGCACGCTGGTCGGCGTGCTGCCGGGGATCGGGCCGGCGATGACCGTGGCGCTGCTGCTGCCGATCACCTTCACGGTGCCGCCGGCCAGCGCGTTCATCATGTTCGCCGGCATCTACTACGGCGGCATGTACGGCGGCTCGACCACCTCCATCCTGCTCAACACGCCGGGCGAGTCGTCGTCGATGATCACGGCGCTGGAGGGCAACAAGATGGCCCGGCGCGGGCGGGCGGCGCAGGCGCTGGCCACGGCCGCCATCGGCTCGTTCGTGGCCGGGACCATCGCGACCGCGCTGCTCGTGGTGGCCGCGCCGGCCGTGGTGAGCTTCGCGATCTCGTTCGGCCCCGCCGACTACTTCGCGCTGGCGATCCTGGCGTTCACCGCCGTGTCGTCGGTGCTGTCGCGCTCGGTGGTGCGCGGCCTGGCCTCGCTCGGGTTCGGCCTGGTGATCGGGCTGATCGGCATCGACCAGCAGACCGGGCAGGCGCGGCTCACGCTGGGCCTGCGGCAGCTTCTCGACGGCGTGGACGTGGTGATCGTCGCCGTCGGGCTGTTCGCGCTCGGCGAGGCCCTGTACGTGGCGTCGCGGCTGCGGCACGCCGCGCCCGAGGTGGTGCCCGTCGGGCGGGCCTGGATGGGCCGCTCCGACTGGGGCCGCTCGTGGCGGCCGTGGCTGCGCGGGACCGCGCTCGGCTTCCCGTTCGGCGCGCTGCCCGGCGGCGGCGCCGAGATCCCCACCTTCCTGTCGTACGCGGCCGAGAAGCGGCTGGCGCGCGGCGTCGCCCGCGAGGAGTACGGCAAGGGCGCCATCGAGGGCGTCGCCGGGCCGGAGGCGGCCAACAACGCCTCCGCCGCCGGCACCCTCGTCCCGCTGCTGACGCTGGGCCTGCCCACGTCCGCGACCGCCGCCATCATGCTCGCCGCCTTCCAGCAGTACGGGCTGCAGCCCGGGCCGCAGCTGTTCGACCACAACCCGGCCCTGGTGTGGGGCATGATCGCGTCGCTGTTCATCGGCAACGCCATGCTGCTCGTGCTCAACCTGCCGCTGGCGCCGCTGTGGGCGCGACTGCTGCTGATCCCGCGCCCGTACCTGTATGCCGGGATCGTGGTGTTCGCGGCGCTCGGCGTCTACGCGCTGAAGGCCAGCGTCGTGGACCTGGTCGTGCTGTTCGTGCTCGGGCTGCTCGGGTTCGCGATGCGGCGCTTCGGGCTCCCGGTCGCCCCCGCGGTGATCGGGATGATCCTCGGGCCGATGGCGGAGATCCAGCTCCGCCGCGCCCTGGCCATCGGCGCGGGCGACGTGAGCGTGCTGGTGGAGAGCTGGGTGTCGGTGGTGCTGCTGCTCCTGTCGGGCGTGGCGCTGCTGACGCCGCTGTTCAGGAGGCTCTGGGCGCGGCGCGCCGCGTGACGCCCGCGGGCCCGGGACCGTACCCGGGCCCGCGGGTCACGCCGACGCGGTGGCGGCGGGCGCGGCCGAGCGGACCGCGCGGGGCGCGATCGCCAGGCCCGCCAGCGCCATCACCAGCGTGGCCGCGAACACCGCCCAGTAGGCGGAGCCGACGGCGGTGAACAGCGCGCTGGTGATCGCGACCGCCACCACCGAGAACACCGACTCCCCCACCTGCAGCGCCGAGCTGTTGACGCCCTCCTCGCCCGGAGCCGACAGCTCCAGCGTGAGCACCGACAGCGTCGGATAGATCAGCCCCATGCCGAACCCGGCCAGGATCCACGACGGGTAGGCCACCGCGACCGGCACCCCGTCGAACGTCACCGCGCCCATGAGCAGGATGCCGCCCGCCAGCGCGGCCGAGCCGAGCACCAGGTTCGTCATCCGGCCGAACACCTCGCGCCCCTGCAGCCACGACGCGAACGACCAGGTCACCGCGCCGCCGGTGATCGCGATCCCGGCCAGGAACGGCGACAGCCCGCGCTCCTGCACCAGCATGAGCGGCACGATCACCTCGGCGGCGAACAGCGCCCCGGTCGCCAGCCCGCGCAGCCCGACCACCGCCGGAAGCCCGCGGGCGGCCCGCAGCGTCCCGGCGGGCAGCAGCCTGGGCAGCGCCACGGCCAGGATGACCAGCCCGGCGACCAGCAGGACCGGCGACCCGCCGCTCCCGTACTGCATGAGCCCGGCCGCCACCGCCGTCACGGCCGCCCAGGCGACCTTGGCCGCCAGCCCCGGCGCGGGCGTGCCCTGGCCGCCGCGCACCGGCTGCCCGGCGACCCCGCGCGCCAGCACCAGCCCGCTCACCACGGTCAGGATCGGCACCAGCAGGAACACCCACCGCCAGCCCAGCGTGTCGACCACCAGGCCGACGATCGCCGGCCCCACCATCGACGGCACCACCCAGGCTGTGGCGAACAGGGAGAAGATCTTCGGATGCAGCTCCTCGGGGTAGGCCCGCGCCACCACCACGTAGAGGGCCACGCTCACCAGCGCGCCGCCGAAGCCCTGCACCAGCCGCCCGGCGATCAGCGCCTCCATCGAGGGCGCCAGCCCCGCCAGCAACAGGCCGCCGATGAAACCGGCCACCCCGGTCCACAACGGCGCCAGCGGCCCGCGCAGGTCGGCCCACCGCCCGCCGAGCACCGTGCCCACCACGGCGGCGGCCATCGCCCCGCTGAACGCCAGGCCGTAAAGTCCCACACCGTCCAGATCCGCCGCCACGACGGGCATGGCCACCGCGACGGCGACGTACTCGAAGGCCACCAGTGACACCATCGCCACCAGGCCGGCTGTCAACGCAGTTCGTCTCATGGGACCCGACGTTAGGCCGTCGCGCGCGCGGGCACCTCCCGCCGCGGTCCTAGGTCCACCCGGTCAGATGGACCTAGGCCGCGTACGGACGTGCGGAACCGCTAGGCGGAGACGCCCAGCTTCTCCAGGATCAGCTCGCGCGCCCGAGCCGCGTCGGCCTTGCCCCGGCTGGCCTTCATCACGCCGCCCACCAGCGCGCCGACCGCCGCGATCTTGCCGGACCGCACCTTGTCGGCCGCGTCGGCGTTGGCCGCCAGCACCTCGTCGATGATCGCCGACAGCTCGCCCTCGTCGTTGACGATCTTGAGCCCGCGCTTCTCCACGACGTCGTCCGGCGTGCCCTCACCGGCGAGCACGCCCTCCAGCACCTCGCGGGCCAGCTTGTCGTTGAGCGCACCGGACGCCACCAGCTCGGTCACCCGGGCGATCTGCTCCGGCGTGATCGGCAGGTCGGCCAGCGGCGTCGCCGTCTCGTTCGCGCGGCGGGCCAGCTCGCCCATCCACCACTTGCGCGCGTCGGCGGCCGGCGCGCCCGCCTTGACCGTCGCCTCGACCAGCTCGATCGCGTCGGCGTTGTGCATCGCCTGCATGTCGAGGTCGGACAGGCCCCACTCGGCCTGCAGCCGCTTGCGCCTGACCGACGGCAGCTCCGGCAGCGCCGCCTTCAGCTCCGCCACCCACGCCGGGTCCGGCGCGATCGGCACCAGGTCCGGCTCGGGGAAGTAGCGGTAGTCCTGCGCCTCCTCCTTGGACCTGCCGGGCGTGGTGGTGCCGGTGTCCTCGTGGAAGTGGCGCGTCTCCTGCACGATCCGGCCGCCGCCGGCCAGCACGCCCGCCTGCCGCTCGATCTCGCTGCGCACCGCCCGCTCGACGCTGCGCAGCGAGTTGACGTTCTTGGTCTCCGTACGGGTGCCCCACTCGGAGGCGCCGCGCTCCATGAGCGAGACGTTCACGTCGCAGCGCAGCGAGCCCTCCTCCATGCGCACGTCGGAGACGCCCAGCGAGCGCATGATCTCGCGCAGCTCCGTCACGTACGCCCTGGCCACCTCCGGCGCGAGCCGGTCGGTGCCCGGGATCGGCTTGGTGACGATCTCGACCAGCGGGATGCCCGCCCGGTTGTAGTCGACGATCGAGTAATCGGCCCCGTGGATGCGGCCCGTCGCGCCGCCCACGTGGGTCGACTTGCCGGTGTCCTCCTCCAGGTGCACGCGCTCGATCTCGATCCGCACCGTCTCGCCGTAGACCTCGACGTCGATATAGCCGTCGAAGCAGAGCGGCTCGTCGTACTGGGAGATCTGGTAGTTCTTCGGCATGTCCGGGTAGAAGTAGTTCTTCCTGGCCATGCGGCACCACTCGGCGATCGAGCAGTTGAGCGCCAGCCCGATCCGGATCGTCGACTCGATCGCGGCGGCGTTGGCCACCGGCAGCGCGCCGGGCAGCGCCAGGCACGTCGGGCACACCTGCGTGTTGGCCGGCGCACCGAACGCGGTGCGGCAGCCGCAGAACATCTTGGAGTTGGTGCCCAGCTCGACGTGCGTCTCCAGCCCGAGCACCGGCTCGAACCGTTCGAGCGCTTCGTCATAGACCATGGTCATAGCGACGGGGCCTCCTTCAGCAACGGGCCGCCCCAGCGGCTCTCCAGGGCCTTCTCGACGGCGGCGCCGACCCGGTAGCAGCGGTCGTCGCCCAGGACCGGGGCCATGATCTGCAGGCCGACCGGCAGACCGTCCTCGTCCGCCAGGCCGCACGGCACCGAGATGGCCGCGTTGCCCGTCAGGTTGGACGGGATGGTGTAGAGGTCGGCCAGGTACATGGCCATGGGGTCGTCGGCGCGCTCGCCGATCGGGAACGCCGTCGTCGGCGTCGTCGGCGAGATCAGCACGTCCACCTGCTGGTAGGCGGCCTCGAACTCGCGGGCGATGACGGTGCGGACCTTCTGCGCCTGGCCGTAGTAGGCGTCGTAGTAGCCGCTCGACAGCGCGTAGGTGCCGAGCATGATGCGCCGCTTGACCTCGGGGCCGAACCCGGCCGCCCGGGTCAGCGCCATGACCTCCTCGGCGCTGCGCGTGCCGTCGTCGCCGACGCGCAGGCCGTAGCGCATGGCGTCGAAGCGGGCCAGGTTGGAGCTGCACTCCGACGGCGCGATCAGGTAGTAGGCCGGCAGCGCGCTCGCGAACGACGGGCAGGAGACCTCGACGACCTTGGCGCCGAGCGACTCCAGGAGCTGGACGGCCTCGTTGAAGCGGGCCAGCACGCCCGGCTGGACGCCGTCGCCGCCGGCGAACTCGCGCACCACGCCGATGCGCATCCCGGCCACGTCACCGTTGCGGGCGGCCTCGACGACGGACGGGACCGGGGCGTCGATGGAGGTCGAGTCCATCGGGTCGTGCCCGGAGAACGCCTCCTGCAGCAGCGCGGCGTCGAGCACGTTGCGGGCGAACGGGCCCGGCGTGTCGAGCGAGCTGGCGAAGGCGATCAGGCCGTAGCGGGACGAGCCGCCGTAGGTCGGCTTCATGCCCACGATGCCGGTCACCGCGGCCGGCTGGCGGATCGAGCCGCCCGTGTCGGTGCCCGTCGACAGCGGCGCCTCATAGGCGGCCACGGCCGCGCTGGAGCCGCCCGACGAGCCGCCGGGCACCCTGGTCAGGTCCCACGGGTTGTGCGTGAGCTGGTAGGCAGAGTTCTCCGTGGAGGAGCCCATGGCGAACTCGTCCAGGTTGGTCTTGCCCAGGATGACCAGCCCGGCCTCGCGCAGCCGGCGCGTCACGGTCGCATCGTAAGGCGGGCGCCAGCCCTGCAGGATCTTGGACGCGGCCGTGGTCGGCATGTCGCGGGTGGTGAAGATGTCCTTGTGCGCGATCGGCACCCCGGCCAGCGGCCCGAGCTTCTCCCCCGCCTTCAGCCGGGCGTCGACGGCCCTGGCCTGCTCCAGCGTGGTCTCGCGGTCGACGTGCAGGAACGCCTTGACCTTGGGCTCGACCTCGGCCATCCGGTCGAGGTGCGCCTCGGCCACCTCGGCGGCCGACACCTCACCGGCGGCGATCATCGCGCCCAGCTCGGCGGCCGTCTTGCGGATCAGGCTCATGCCTCCTCCCCGAGGATGCGCGGCACCCGGAAGCGGTCGTCCTCGACGGCGGGAGCGCCCGAAAGGGCCTGCTCGGGCGTCAGGGACTGTCGCACCTCGTCGGGACGGAAAACGTTGGTCAGCGGGAGAGCGTGCGACGAAGGCGGCACGTCCTCGGCGGCGACCTCTGCCACCTTCGCGACCGACTCGATGATGGCATCGAGTTGCGTGGCGTAGTGGTCGAGCTCGTCGTCGGTGAGCGCCAGCCTGGACAACCGGGCCAGATGCGCGACCTCGTCGCGGGTTATGGCGGACATGAGTCGTTGAACCCGTTTCGTGGATGGAGTTTGGACACTCACATCCTAGGGGCGTCGGCCGATCGCCTCCGAACCATTACCCGTGCGCCGGTCCGCTGGTCAGGCGGTCTGGGTGACCTCGGAGCGAAGGTCGTAGGAGGCGTCGGCGCGGCGCAGCAGCCAGGCGGTGGCGTCGGCGGCGGGCATGGGCTGGCCGAACAGCCATCCCTGGCCGACGTCGCAGCCCATCTCGGCCAGCCGCAGGGCGACCTCGTCGGACTCGACGCCCTCGGCGACCGAGCGCAGGCCGAGGGAGCGGACCAGGTCGACGATGGAGCGGACGATGCGGTCGTCGTCCTCGGACTCGGCGATGCGGCGCACGAACGAGGCGTCGATCTTCACCTCGGAGACCGCCAGCCGCTGGAGCCGGATGAGCGAGGAGTAGCCGGTGCCGAAGTCGTCGAGCGCCAGGGGGACGCCGAGCGTGGCCAGGGCCTTGATGGTCTCGTGGGTGTAGGCCTGCTCGCCGGTCAGGATGCGCTCGGTGACCTCCAGCTGGATGGCGGCGGGCGGCAGCCGGAGCTTGGCCAGGCCGGCTTCGAGCTGTTCGGGCAGCGCGGAGCCGAGCAGGTCGCGGGCGGAGATGTTGACCGAGATCGGGATCTGCAGCCCGGTGTGCCACCAGCGGGCGGCCTGCTCCAGCGCCTCGTGGACGACGTACTCGGTGAGCTGGCGCATGAGGTAGGACTGCTCGGCGAGCGGGATGTAGTCGGACGGGGCGATCGGCCCGTGCACGGGGTGGTGCCAGCGCAGCAGCGCCTCGACGCCGTAGATGGCGCCGCCGGTGAGGCCGACCTTGGGCTGGTAGTGCAGCTTGAGGTCGGCGTTGTCGATGGCGCGGCGCAGGTCGCCGAGCAGGTTCAGGCGTTCGGGCGAGTTGCGGTCCTTGTCCGGCTGGTAGAGCTCCACCCCGGTGCGGCCTTCCTTGGCCAGGTACATGGCGACGTCGGCGCGCTGGAGCAGCAGCTCGAAGTCGGGGGCGTGGTCGGGGTAGAGGGCGATGCCGACGGAGCCGTCGAGGTCGAAGGACATGCCTTCGAGCCGTACGGGCTCGGTCAGCGCGGCCCGCAGCCGGGCGGCCACCTCGCGGGCCGCGTGGGCGTCGCGGATGGACGGCAGCAGCACCGCGAACTCGTCACCGCCCAGCCGGGCCACGACGTCGCCGGGCCGGACAGAGTGGGTGAGGCGGTGGGCGACCAGTTGCAGCAGCCGGTCGCCGACCGGGTGCCCCATCGTGTCGTTGACCTCCTTGAACCGGTCGAGGTCGAGGAGGAAGAGGCCGACCCGCTCGTCCTGGCGGGCCTCGGCGAGCGCCTCCTCGGTGGAGACGATGAGCATCTTGCGGTTGGGCAGCCCGGTCAGCTCGTCGTGCAGCGCCTGGTGGTCACGGCGCATGGAGAGCGTGGCGGTGAAGTAAACGGCCGCGAGCGGCGCCACGAACAGCGGCACCAGCCCCGGCGAATGGCTCATGACGACGACGACCAGCGGGGCCAGGCCGAGGAGCGCGGCGTACACGAGGCTCTGCGGACCGGCGGTGACCCGCAGGACGCGCACGATCGAGCGGCGCTCGTGCAGGGCGACCGCGCCGCTGACGAGCATGGCGCGGGCGGCGAAGTAGGCGACGCCGGACAGCGCGATGGCGAGCAGGTCGGGACCCGAGGGCACCCACGGCAGGGCGGCGCTGGGCACGATGCGGAACACGCCGAGCACCACGGCGGCGGTGGTCAGCGCGAGCGTCGACTGGGCGATGTTGAACATCACCCGGTGCCAGGCCTTGCGCGTGGCCACGCCGTTGACGACGACGGCGACGGCCTGCATGAGCGCGGCGACCGGCAGCCCGAAGTGGAGCAGCACGGCGAAGGTGAACATCGTCGACGGGTAGGTGCCGCCCACGGCGGTGGCGGACGACACCATGACGGGCCGCAGCTCACCGAGGACGACCAGGACCGCGAGCACCCAGAACAGCGGCGTGCGGACGAGCTCGGCGAACTCGGCGGTGTCGAGCCTGAGCAGGGCGACGACGAGCGCGGTGAAGCCGATCACGGTGACGCCCGCGAGGAACGCCCAGAGGGGCGTGCCGACGCGCGGTCCTGTGTCGCGGGTGTCGGTTGGGTCAGTCATCGGTAACAGAACCCCCATTAGGTCACTATGGGAGGGTACGACCTTAACCCCACTTCGCGAAACCAAGCGCGTACGTTCCGTCACGTCGCCTTCCCGGCATATACCCACCCAGCGTGTTATTAGCCCAACGCTACGTAGGCGGGGTTTCTTCCTTGAAGGCCAGCTCGGCGGCGGCTTCGGGGCCCTGTTCGAGCAGGGCGTGGAAGCCCTCGGCGTCCAGGATCGGCACCTTCAGCGAGAGCGCCTTGTCATACTTCGACCCGGCGTTCTCCCCCGCGACCAGGAACGACGTCTTCTTCGACACCGAGCCGGCCACCTTGCCGCCCCGCGCGGCGATGGCCGCGCCCGCCTGCTCGCGGGTGTGGTCGGGCAGCGTGCCGGTCACCACGAACGTGAGCCCGTCGAGCGTCTGCGGCAGCTCCTCGACGTCCGCGGGCGGCTCGTCGCGCATGCGCACCCCCGCCGCCTTCCAGCGGGTGACGATCTCGCGGTGCCAGTCGACCTGGAACCACTCCCGGATCGTCGCCGCCACGCGCGGGCCGATGTCGGGAACCTCGGCCAGCTCCTCCTCCGAGGCGTTCATGACGGCCTCGATCGACCCCATCGCGCTGGCCAGCGCCTGCGCGGTGGGCGGGCCGACGTGCCGGATCGACAGCGCGACCAGGACCCGCCACAGCGGCGCCTCCTTGGCGCGGGCGAGCTCGTCCATCAGCAGGTGGGCGTTCTGGCTGGGCCGGCCGTCGACGTTGGAGAAGAACGAGACGACCTTCTCCTCGCCGGTCTTCTCGTCGAGCTTGGGCAGGCCGGAGTCCTTGTCGCGCACCACGGACCTGATGGGGACGAGCTGCTCCAGCGTGAGGTCGAACAGGTCGGCCTCGGTGCGCACCACCGGCTCCTGCGAGGGGATCGGCTGGGTGAGCGCGGTGGCCGCGACGTAGCCGAGGCCGCGGATGTCGAGGGCCGAGCGCCGCGAGGCGAAGAACAGCCGCTCGCGGATCTGCGCCGGGCAGCCGCGCGCGTTGGGGCAGCGCAGGTCGGCGTCGCCCTCGCGCTCGTAGGCCAGCTCGGTGCCGCACTCGGGACAGTGGGTCGGCATCTCGAAGGGCCGCTCGGTGCCGTCGCGCAGCGCGGCGACGGGGCCGATGATCTCCGGGATCACGTCGCCCGCCTTGCGCAGCACGACCGTGTCGCCGATGAGCACGCCCTTCTTGACCACCACGGCCGCGTTGTGCAGCGTGGCCCGCTCGACCGTCGAGCCGGACACCACGACCGGCTCCATCACCGCGAACGGGGTGATCCGCCCGGTGCGCCCCACGCCGACCTGGATGTCCAGCAGCTTGGTGTTGACCTCCTGCGGCGGGTACTTGTACGCGATCGCCCAGCGCGGCGCCCGCGAGGTGGAGCCCAGCTCGCGCTGGATGCGGAACCTGTCGACCTTGACCACCACGCCGTCGATCTCGTACGCCGGGTCGTGGCGGTGCTCGCGGTAGTGCTCGATGTAGGCGTTGACGCCGTCGAGGTCGTCGACCACCTTGTACAGGTCGCTGACCGGCAGCCCGAACTCGCGCAGCCGGTCGTAGACCTGCGACTGGGCCTGCGGCTCTGCCGCGCCCTCCCAGACGCCGACGCCGTGCACGAGCATGCGCAGCGGCCGCTGCGCGGTGACGCGCGGGTCCTTCTGGCGCAGGGTCCCGGCGGCCGAGTTGCGCGGGTTGGCGAACGGCGCGACGCCCTGCTCGACGAGCTGCTCGTTCAGGATCTTGAAGTCCTCGACCGGGATGTAGACCTCGCCGCGCACCTCGACCAGGCTCGGCACGTCGTCGCCGATGAGCCGATGCGGGATGCCCTTGATCGTGCGCACGTTGGCCGTGACGTCGTCGCCGGTGCGCCCGTCGCCGCGGGTGGCGGCCCGCTCCAGCCTGCCGTCACGGTAGACCAGCGCCACGGCCAGCCCGTCGATCTTCAGCTCGCACAGGTAGGGGCCCGGGTCGTGCTCGGCCAGCCGCTCGGCCCTGGCAGTCCACTCCGCCATGCCCTCGGCGTTGAAGACGTTGTCCAGGCTCTCCATCCGGGCCAGGTGGTCGACCTTGGCGAAGTCGCCGGCCGCCGGGGCGCCGACCTTCTGCGTGGGCGAGTCGGGCGTCTGCAGCGACGGATGCTCCCGCTCCAGCTCCAGCAGCTCGTTGAACCACGCGTCGAACTGGGCGTCGCTGACCGTCGGCTGGTCCTCGACGTAGTAGCGGTAGCGTGCGTCCTCGACCAGCTCGCTCAGCTCGGCGTGCCGCTCCAGCGCGGTCACGGGCACGCCCCCTGCCTGCTCGCTCACCCCGTGCACTCCCCTCCGTAGCCGCTCCAGCCTATTCGCTGCCAGGATCGTCCCGCAGCACGTCGGCGGCCCTCCGGCACGCCGCCAGCGCCGCCTTGGCGTAGGCGGGCGAGGCCCCGGCGAGCCCGCACGACGGGGTCAGCACGACCTGCCCGGCCAGCCGCTCCGGCGCGAACCCGAGCCGCCGCCACAGCTCCAGCGCCGGCTTGGCCACCACGCCCACGTCGGGCAGCCGCGCGTCCCTGCCGGGCACCACCCCGAGCAGCAGCCCGATCCCGGCCTCGACCAGCTCGCCGACGGCGTCCTCTTCGCGCCGCCTGATCAGCGACGCGTCCACCGAGACCGCCCGCACGCCGGCCCGGCGCAGCAGCGCGAACGGCGCCGACGGCGCGCAGCAGTGCACCACCGGGTCGGTGAAGGAGCGCAGCGACTCCTCCACCCGCCACTCCTCGACCGCCGCCAGCCGCCCGAACCCGGACGCCGTCGGCACCGTGCCCGCCAGCACGCCGGGCAGCCCCGGCTCGTCGAGCTGCAGCACGATCCCGGTCACGCCGGGCAGCCGCCGCCGCACGTCCGCGCAGTGGTCGGCGACGCCCTGGGCCAGCGAGGCGATCATGTCGCGCACGGCCCCCCGGTCGGACAGCACCTTGTCGCCGTGGCGCAGCTCGATCGCCCCGGCCAGCGTCCACGGCCCGCACACCTGCAGCTTGAGCGGCCCGGCGTAGTCGTGGCCGACCTCCTCCAGGCCGTCGAGGTCACGCCGGAGGTGGTCGAGCGCCCGCTGGTGGTCGCGGCCCGGCCGGCCGGCGATCCGCCACCCGGAGGGCTGGACCTCGACGGGCAGGTCCACGAGCAGCGCCGCCGTACGGCCCACCAGGTCGGCCCCCACCCCCCGCGCCGGCAGCTCCGGCAGGTAGGGCAGGCCCGGCACCTCCCCGAACACGACGCGCAACGCCTCAAGATGATCCTCGCCCGGATGCGACCCGACTCCGGTGGCTCCCCACGTCAACATGGGACAAGCGTAGGCTCTCGAAGATGAAGCTCACGAAGTACGGTCACGCCTGCGTACGCCTGGAGAAGGACGGCAAGGTCCTGGTGGTCGACCCGGGCACGTTCACCGCCGATCCGGTGCTCGACGGCGCCGACGCGGTGCTGGTCACGCACGAGCACGCCGACCACCTCGACATCGACCGGCTGGCCGCCGCCTCGCCCGGCCTGGAGGTCTGGACCTGCGCCGCCGTCGCCGCCGAGCTGTCCGGCGTGCCGGTCCGGGTCCACGTGGTGGAGCACGGCGACGACTTCCAGGCCGCCGGTTTCTCGGTCCGGGTGTTCGGCGAGTGGCACGCCAAGAACCATCCGGACGTGCCGATCGTCAGCAATGTCGGGTTTCTCGTGGACGACGAGGTGTTCTACCCCGGCGACGCGCTGACGGTGCCGGGCGTCGAGGTGCCCACGCTGCTGGTGCCCACCAACGCGCCGTGGATGAAGCTGTCGGAGATGGTCGGCTATCTGCGGGAGGTGCGGCCCGCCCGGGCGTTCTCCACCCATGACGGGCTGCTCAACGACTTCGGGCTGGGCCTGGTCGACAACTACCTGCGGCTGGAGTCCGACGTGCAGAAGGCCGACATGCGGCGGCTGAAGACCGGCGAGTCGGTCACGCTCTAGGCGGCCGAGGCGATGGTGGCGGAGCCGATCACCGTGGCGCCCGAGTAGAGCACCGCGGCCTGGCCCGCCGCCACCCCGGTCGCGGGCCGGTCGAGGTCGATGACCAGACCGCCGTCACGCTCCTCGAAGCGGCACCCGTAGACCTCGCCGTGCGCCCTGAGCTGGACGGTCAGCTCGCCGTCGGCCTCGGGGCCGTTCCACACCGGGCGCTCGCAGGAGATCGAGGTGACCTCCAGCGCCGAGCGGGGGCCGACGGTAACCGTGTTGGACACCGGCTCGATCGACAGCACGTAGCGCGGCCGGCCGTCGGGCGCGGGCCGGTCGATGCGCAGGCCCTTGCGCTGGCCGACGGTGAACCCGTGGGCGCCGTGGTGGCTGCCGACGACCTCGCCGCCCTCGTCGACGATCGGGCCCTCGGCCGAGCCGAGCCGCTTGGCCAGGAAGCCGCGCGTGTCGCCGTCGGCGATGAAGCAGATGTCGTGGCTGTCGGGCTTGTCGGCGACGGTCAGGCCGCGCCGGGCGGCCTCGGCGCGCACCTCGGCCTTGGTGGAGCCGCCCAGCGGGAAGATCGCGTGGCTGAGCTGCTCGCGGGTGAGCACGCCGAGCACGTACGACTGGTCCTTGCCGGCGTCGACGCTGCGCGAGAGCACGCCGTCGACGAGCTGGGCGTGGTGGCCGGTGGCGACGGCGTCGAAGCCGAGCGCCAGCGCCCGGTCGAGCACCGCCGCGAACTTGATCTTCTCGTTGCAGCGCAGGCACGGGTTGGGGGTGCGACCGGCCGCGTACTCGGCGACGAAGTCCTCCACCACGTCACGCTGGAAGCGCTCCGCCATGTCCCAGATGTAGAAAGGGATGCCGATCACGTCGGCGGCGCGGCGGGCGTCGCGCGAGTCCTCGACCGTGCAGCAGCCGCGCGCGCCCGTGCGGTGCGATTGCGGGTTGGCCGACAGGGCCAGATGCACACCGGTGACATCGTGACCGGCCTCGGCGATCCGCGCGGCGGCCACGGCTGAGTCGACGCCGCCCGACATGGCGGCAAGCACACGCATTCCCATGACCATCCCAGCGTACTTGCTGTGCGACCCGCGGCTGCCGTCTGGGAGTATCTACGGCATGCGACTGTTCGGGCGCAAGAACGGCGAGGACGACTCCGCCGAGCGCATCGCGGAATTCTGGCGGTGGTGGGAGGACGCCCGTCCCGGGCTCGACGCGAAGGTGGCCGCCGGCGACCGCGCCTCACTCGCCGAGACGCTGGCCCCGGCCGTCAGCGCGCTGCACTCCGGCCTGGTCTGCGAGGTGGCGCCGGGCCGCAACGCCGTCCACGCGCTGGTCGTGACCGCCGCCGGTGACGCCGAGCTGCGGCCGCTGGCCCACCGCTGGGCGCTGGCGGCGCCGCCTGCCGACCTGGTGTGGGAGTTCCACCCGTCGCGGCAGGCCAACCCGCAGGCGGGTGAGCTCACGCTGGAGGCGGGCGGTTACGAGCTCGGGGTGGGCAAGCTGGTGCTCGGGCTGCGGGTGCCGCGCGGCGCGCCCCGGGTCGACGTGTCGGCCTACCACCCGATCTTCTCCGAGCTGGACGACGACGCCCGGCTCGACGCGGCGCTGCTGGCGCTCGACGCGGTTCTCGGCGAGGACGACGTGGCCCGCTGGGTGGGCGAGATCACCGCGGTGACGTCCCAGCCGATCGACGCGGTGCCCGCCGTCCACCTGCCCGCCGTGGTGGCCGACCTGGCCGCGGAGTTCGACGGGGAGCAGTGGGTGGCGCTGGAGGGCAGGACGGCCGGGGGCAAGCCGCTGACGGCGGCGGCCCGCTTCCCGCTGCGGCCGGTCGACTACCCGCTCTACGACGAGCACCTGGCCGTCACCCTGCCCTACGCCGGCCGCGACGCGGGCAAGCTGCCCGCCGGTGACTCCGTCGAGGCGCTGCGCGACTTCGAGGAGCGGCTGTCGCGCGTCCCGGGCGCGTGGGTGCTGGCCGCCCACCTGAGCGCCGAGGGGCACCGGATCTTCCACCTCTACGCCGACCCGGCGGGCGAGGTGCGCGGTCAGGTCGAGGAGCTGGCCGCGACGTGGGGCGAGGGCAAGGCCCGCGTCGACGTCGCCACCGACCCCGCGTGGAGCGCGGTGGCGGCGTTCATCAGCTGAGGCCGGCCCGGCGGGCGCGTTCGACGGCCGCCGGGAGCACCTCGATCAGCCGGTCGACGTCTGTCTTGGTCGAGGTGTGGCCGAGCGTGAAGCGCAGCGAGCCGCGGGCCGCCGCCGCGTCGGCGCCCATCGCCAGCAGCACGTGTGACGGCTGGGCCACCCCGGCCGAGCAGGCCGACCCGGTCGAGCACTCCACGCCCCTGGCGTCGAGCAGCATGAGCAGCGCGTCGCCCTCGCAGCCGGGGAAGGAGAAGTGCGCGTTGCCGGGCAGCCGGTCGTCGGGGTCGCCGTTGAGCACGACGTCGGGGACGGCTCGCCGTACGCGCTCGATGAGGTCGTCGCGCAGGGCGGTGAGGCGGCGCTGCTGCTCGGCCTGCTCCTTGACGGCGGTGCGCACGGCGGCGGCGAGGCCGGCGATGGCGGGGGCGTCGAGGGTGCCGGAGCGCACGTCGCGCTCCTGGCCGCCGCCGTGCTGGACGGAGACCGGGGTGAGGCCCCTGGCCAGCAGCAGGGCGCCGACGCCCATCGGGCCGCCGATCTTGTGGCCGGTGAGGGTGAGCGCGTCGGCGCCGGACTCGGCGAACGACACCGGGAGCTGGCCGACGGCCTGGACGGCGTCGGTGTGGAACGGGATGCCGTGGTCGCGGGCGATGGCGGCCAGGACGTGGACCGGCTGGACGGTGCCGACCTCGTTGTTGGCCCACATGACGCTGATCATGGCGACGTCGTCGGGGTCGCGCTCGACGGCGGCGCGGAGCGTGTCGGGGTGGACGCGGCCGTGCTCGTCGACCGGCAGCAGCTCGACCTGGGCGGCCTGGCTGTCGGCCAGCCACTGGGCCGGGTCGAGGGCGGCGTGGTGCTCGACCGAGCTGATCAGCAGGCGCTGCCGGGGGCGGCGGGCCCAGTAGAGGCCCTTGATGGCGAGGTTGTCGGCCTCGGTGCCGCCGGAGGTGAACACGACCTCGCTGGGGCGGGCGCCGAGCGCGTCGGCGATGGTCTCACGTGACTCCTCGACGACCCGGCGGACCTCGCGGCCGGC
The DNA here is from genome assembly GCF_019396325.1 of Nonomuraea ceibae. Lineage (GTDB taxonomy): Bacteria > Actinomycetota > Actinomycetes > Streptosporangiales > Streptosporangiaceae > Nonomuraea > Nonomuraea ceibae. The sequence goes on along the minus strand of NZ_JAHKRO010000005.1, from coordinate 151,449 downwards.
GGCGTGCAGGGAGGAGGCGTTGCCGACCCTGCCCAATTGCTCCGTCATGGCCTCGATCGCCTCGGGAAGCATGGGCGTGGTCGCCGCGTGATCAAGATAGGCCGACGGTCTGCTCACCCGGCTAGGGTATCTCGTTTGCTACTGTACCGTCCGGACGGTACAGTAGACGGCATGAGAAGGGACGAGCTGCTGGACGCCGCAGAGGATCTGCTCTGCGACCAGGGCTCGGCCGCGCTGACCCTGTCCGCCGTCGCCGACCGCGCCGGTGTGAGCAAGGGCGGCCTCCTCTACCATTTCGCGACCAAGGAAGCCCTGATCAAGGGCATGGTCGAGCGGCTGATCCAGGAGTTCGACGATCTCCTGGCCGCCCAGGACGACGCCACCTACACCGAGCGCTACCTCGGCGCCACGCTGGCCGCCGTCCGTCAGGGCAGGCTGCGACGATGGGCCGTCGTCACCGGCGCGTCGGGCAACATCTTCCTGCTCGCCCCGCTGCGTGAGGCGATGGCCCGATGGCACCGCGAAGAGCTCGCCGACGAGCCCGACCCGCTCGCCTCGCAGATCGTGCGCCTGGCCTGTGAAGGGCTCTGGGACGTGGCCAGCCACGAGCCGGAGCTCAACAGCGAGAGCGACCTGAGGGCCCTGGAGGCCCGCCTGCGGTCCATGCTCTGACCTTTCCCCCCTCTCCCTCCCCCCTTTTTCTCCTTTTCCGTTCGTTCCCGCCCGGCTCGCGCGAGCCGGGCTTTTGTGAGGTGCCTTATGACGCGCGACCTGAGGATGGCCCGGTACGGGGCGGTCCTCACCTTCGTCCTGGCCGGTCTGATGGTGGGCACGATGACCGTGCGCATCCCCGCGCTGACCGACAAGCTCCATCTGTCGGAATCCATGGTCGGCACCATCCTGCTCGTGTGGGGGCTGGGCGCGCTGGTGACCATGCAGTCGATGCGCCGCGTCATGGCCCGCGCCGGCAGCCGGACGGTGTTGCGCGTGGGCGGGCCGCTGACCGCGCTCAGCCTGGTGGGGGTGGCGTTCGCGCCCGACCTGCCGGTGCTGCTCGGCGCGGTGACGGTGTTCGGCATGGCGTTCGGCATGGTCGACATCGCCATGAACGCCCAGGGCTCCACGGTCGAGCGCGCCTACGGCCGGCCGCTGATGAACGGCATGCACGCCGGCTGGTGCGTCGGCGCGATCGCGGCGGGCGGCGTCGGCAGCCTGTCGATCGCGCTGGGCCTGTCGTTCACCGCCAACGTGGCGCTGGTCGGCCTGCTCGCGCTGCCCGTGATGATCGCCGTCGGCCGGACCTACCTGCCCGAGGCCCCCGTCGCCGAGGGCGCCACGGCGGCCCGCCGCCGCATGCCGCCGGTCGTCTACCTGCTCGGCGCGCTGATGTTCTTCGCGTTCATGGTCGAGGGCACGGTCGCCGACTGGAACGGCCTGTACATGCGCGACACGATGGGCGCCCCGGAGGCCGTGGCCGCGCTCGGCTACCCGATCTTCGAGCTGGGCATGCTGATCGCCCGGCTCACCGGTGACCGGCTGCGCTCCCGCTTCGGCGTGCGCGGCATGCTGACCGTCTCCGGGCTGGCCACGGCCGGGTTCTTCGCCGTCGTGCTGGCCGCGCCCGCCGCCGTGGTGGCGCTCGGCGCGGTGTTCTTCGTCGGCCTCGGCGTGGCGACGATCTCGCCGCTGACGCTCTCGCTGGCCGGCACCGCCACCCCCAACCCGGGCCCGGCGATCGCCCAGGCCGGGGCGATGGGCTACGCGGGCCTGCTGCTGGGCCCGGTGGTGATCGGCTTCCTGTCGGACGCCACCTCGCTGCGCACGGCGCTCGGCCTGGCCGTCGTGCTGGGCCTGCTGATCGCGGGCGCCGCCCGGTTCCTGCCCCGCCGGGAGAGCGCCGAGATCACCCCGCTGCCCACCAGGACCGAGCACGCGGCGGCCGCATGACAAATGTCACCGTCTGACCCCGCGATCCTCCCGGGAGATCGCTGAGAACGCACACTGCCGGGCGGGCCCCTCCGCCCGGCAGAGTGAGGTCCGTGAACACGACAGCGATCGAGGTGCGGGACCTGCACCAGAAGTACGGCGACTTCGAAGCGGTCAGGGGAATCGGCTTCGAGGTCGGCCGCGGCGAGCTGTACGCGCTGCTCGGCACCAACGGCGCGGGCAAGACGACCACGCTCGACGTGCTGGCCGGCTACGCGCCGCCGACGAGCGGCCAGGTGCGCGTGCTCGGCCACGACCCGATCGGCGAGCGCGCCGAGGTGCGCCACCGGATGGGCATCGTGCTCCAGGAGGCGGGCTTCTACAAGGACCTCACGGTCGCCGAGACCGTCGACGCCTGGCGCCGCTGGACCCCGAACGCCCTGCCCAGGGGCGAGGTGCTGGAGCGGGTCGGGCTCCCCCACCGGGCGGGCGTGCGCGTCTCCCAGCTCTCCGGCGGCGAGAAGCGGCGCCTGGACCTGGCGCTGGCCGTGCTCGGCCGGCCCGAGCTGCTCTTCCTCGACGAGCCCACGACCGGGCTGGACCCCGAGGCGCGGCGCAACGTGTGGGAGCTGATCCGCGACATGGTCGCCGAGGGCACCACCGTCCTGCTCACGACCCACTACCTGGACGAGGCCGAGCAGCTCGCGCAGCGCCTGGCCATCATGCACGGCGGCCGGATCGTCACCGAGGGGTCGCTGGCCGACGTGGTCGGCGGGCGCGGCACCCGTGTCACGTTCCGGCTGCCCGGCGTCCTGCCCGGCGACCTGCCGTACGTGCCGGGCACGGCCGGGCGCTCGGTGACGCTGAGCGGCGATGCGTACACGGTGGAGACCCACCAGCCGCAGGAGGACCTGCGGGTGCTGCTGAGCTGGGCGCACCAGCACGGCAGGGAGCTGGACGGCCTGGAGGTCCGCAGGCCGACGCTCGAAGAGATCTTCCTTGAGGTGGCAGCGGCGGAGAGGGTGGCGGCGTGAACTGGTTGTCGATGGTGTGGGCGCAGGCGCGGCTCAACCAGACGGTCCTGCTGAGGCAGCGCGGCATGGCGTTCACGGTCCTGCTGCTGCCGCTGTTCCTGGCGTTCGTCTACACGGGCGGCCCGCAGGGGGCCGAGATGGTGAACGGCGTGCCGGCCGGGGTGTTCGCGGCGGTGAGCGCGATCGCGGTGGTGCTGCCGTTCTCGTACATGACGATCGCCACCGCCGTGGTGGTGCGGCGCGAGGAGCGCGTCTACAAGCGGCTGCGCGGCAGCGCGCTGCCCACCAGCGCGATCTTCGCCGGTGACATCGTGCACGCGACCATCCTCGGGGCGGTCCAGGCGGTGATCATCCTGGTGTTCGCCATGGGCGTGGCCGGCGCGCCGATGCCGAGCAACATCCCGCTGCTGCTGCTCGCGTTCCTGCTGGGCGCCGCCGTGTTCGCCGCGCTGGCGATCGGCACGGCCGGGCTGATCCCCAACTACGAGGTGGCCCAGCTCGTGGCGCTGCCCGTGCTGTTCGTGAGCATGTTCGGCGCCGGGCTCATGTTCCCGGTGAGCGTGCTGCCCGAGTGGGGTCAGCGGGTCGCCGAGATGCTGCCGCTGTCGCCCATCGTGGCGATGATGCGCACCGCGATCCTGGGCCGCGACTTCGCCGCCGACGCCGCCCCCGCCGTGGGCTTCCTGGAGTCGTTCCAGGTGTCGGCCGTCGCGATCGGGATCGGCCTGCTGTGGATCGGCGTCGGCCTCTGGTCCACCCGCCGCTACTTCCGGTGGGATCCGCGCCGCGCATGACCGTCATAATGCGACGTGTGAGCGCGCCCGTCGTCAGCACCAGGGTCATCGCCGGCGTGGCGGTGGCCCTGTTCGCCGCTCCCATGGTGTTCTCCCTGGCGTCGGCGGTCGTCGCCTTCTCCACCGGCACCGCGGGCCGGTGGTGGCCGCTCACGCTGGCGATCCTGCTGGTGACGCTCCTCACGGTCAGCTACGCGCGGGTGCTGTGGGCGGCCTTCCTGGGCCGGCTGACGTGGCGGCACCGCCTCGACGTGGCCGCGATCGCGGTGATCGCCTACGGGGTGCCGCTGTTCGCCGGGGCCGGCTGGATCGGGCTGCCGATGGCGTTCATCTCGGTGGCGTCCGTGGTGTTCGTCCGGCCCGCCGTGACCTGGACCGTCACGCTCGCCGCGATCGCCGTCACGCCGGTGCTCATCCTCCTCATCGGGATGCCGCTGCCGGTCGCCCTGCTGTACGGGCTGCTGGCCATGCCGACGATCGCGCCGATGACGTACGGGGTGGCCTGGCTCTGCCGCCTGATCGACGACCTGCGCGAGGCGCGGGCCGAGCTGGCGCGGCGGGCCGTGGACGAGGAGCGGCTGCGCTTCTCCCGCGACCTGCACGACACCCTCGGCCACACCCTGCACGCGATCGCGCTCCGCGCCGAGCTCGGCGAGCGGCTGGTCACGACCAGCCCGGAGCGGGCCGGCGCGGAGCTGGCCGAGATCCAGCGGATCGCCCGCACCTCCGTGCACGACGTGCGCGAGCTGGTGCGCGGCTACCGGGCCACGTCGCTGGCGACCGAGCTCGACGGCGTCGCCGCCGTGCTCGGCGCGGCCGGCATCCGCTGCGACAAGCCCGAGCTGCCCGCCGAACTGCCCGGCCACGTGCACGCGCCCCTCGGCTGGGTGGCGCGCGAGGCCGTCACCAACGTCCTGCGCCACAGCACCGCCACCTGGTGCGAGGTGACCGTCCACACCGAGGAGGGCAGCGTGCACCTGGAGATCGTCAACGACGGCGGCCCGAGCACCGGCCGCTTCAGCCGGGGCAACGGGCTGACCGGCCTGGCCGAGCGCATGAAGGCCGCCGGCGGCGCGCTGGAGGCCGAGTGCGGCGGCGGCCGCTTCCGCATCACCGCGTCGGTGCCGCTGTGATCAAGCTGCTCCTCGCCGAGGACCACCACCTGGTACGGGGCGCGTTCGTGGCACTGCTGGGCACCGAGCCCGGCATCGAGGTGGTCGCCGAGACCGGCCGCGGCGACGAGGCCGTGCGCCTGGCCGTCGAGCTGCGTCCCGACGTGGCCATGCTCGACATCGACATGCCCGGCCTCGACGGCCTGGCCGCGGCCGAGCTGATCGGCGCGCAGGTGCCCGGCTGCCGCATCGTCATCGTCACCGGCCACGGCCGCCCTGGTTACCTGCGCCGGGCGATGGCGGCGGGCGTGCGCGGCTTCGTCGGCAAGGACAACCCGGCCACCACGCTGGCCAAGGTGATCAGGCAGGTGCACGACGGTGGCCGCTACATCGACCCCGAGCTGGCCGCCGACGCGCTGTCGAGCCAGGAGTGCCCGCTGACGCCCCGCGAGCTCGACACGCTCCGCGCCGCCTCCGGGGGCGCGCCGGTGTCGCGGATCGCCCGCCAGCTGAGCCTGTCGGAGGGCACGGTGCGCAACTACCTGTCCTCGGCGGTGACCAAGCTGGCCGTGGAGAACCGGCACGCCGCCGTCCGCCGGGCCCGGGACCTCGGCTGGCTCTGACACGACCGCCGGCTTCGTACGGTCGTTGGCTTTAATGTGATCATGGAGAGAAACGTCCGCTTCGACGTCGACGCCTACGTGGCGCGCGTCCGGTCCTCGCCGTGCTTCATCTGCGCCATCGTCGCCGGCGACCCGGCCTACGACGCGGAGGAGATCGTCTACGAGGACGAGCACCACCTGGCGTTCCTGAGCCGCTACCCGACGGTGCCCGGCTACGTGCTGGTGAGCCCCAAGGCCCATCTCGAACACGCGGTGCGCGACCTGGACGAGGACGCCTACCTGGCCCTGATGCGCGTGGTCAGGAAGGTGGCGCTGGCCGTGGAGGCCGTCGTGCCGTCGGAGCGCACCTACCTGCTGACGCTCGGCAGCCAGCAGGGCAACTCCCACCTGCACTGGCACATCGCGCCGCTGCCTCCGGGCACCCCGTACGAGCAGCAGCAGTTTTACGCGCTCATGTCGGAGAACGGCCTCATCCCGTGGGCCCGGGAGCAGGCGGCCGACCTGGCGCGGCGGTTGAGAGAGCACCTGTGAGCGAACCGGCGGGCCCCCAGGTGGGGAGCCCGCCGGGTCCGGTCACTTGCGCTTGTTCACCTCTTCGGTGAGCTGCGGGACGATCTGGTGCAGGTCGCCCACGATGCCGTAGTCGGCCAGCTCGAAGATCGGCGCTTCCGGGTCCTTGTTGATCGCGACGATGGTCTTCGCGGTCTGCATGCCGGCCCGGTGCTGGATGGCGCCCGAGATGCCCGCGGCGATGTAGAGCTGCGGGGACACGGTCTTGCCGGTCTGGCCCACCTGGAACTGGTGGGGGTACCAGCCGGCGTCGGTCGCGGCGCGGGAGGCGCCGACGGCCGCGCCGAGCGAGTCGGCCAGGCCCTCGATGACGGAGAAGTTCTCCGCCGAGCCGACGCCGCGGCCGCCGGAGACCACGATCGCGGCCTCGGTGAGCTCGGGGCGGGCGCCCTTCTCCTGCTTGACGCGCTCGACGATGCGGGCGGCCTTGGCGGAGTCGGTCAGCGCGACCGACACCTCCTCCTCGGCACCGGCCCCGGCGGCGGCCACGGGGGCCGTCGAGTTGGGGCGCACGGCGACGATCGGGGTGCCCTTGGCCACCTTCGCCTGGACGTTCACGCCGCCGCCGAAGATCGACTGCTCGGCCACGAAGCCCTCGCCGAGGCCGACGGCGTCGGTGATGACGCCCGAGTCGGTCTTGACGGCCAGCCGGCCCGCGATCTCCTTGCCCTCGGCCGTGGCGGCGACCAGGACGGCGGCTGGCGACTGGGCGGAGACGAGCTGGGCGAGCAGCTCGGCCTTGGGCGCGACCACGTAGCCGACGATCTCCTCGGAGCCGGCCACGTAGATCTTGTCCGCGCCGTATTCGGCGAGCTTGGCCTTGGCCTCGGCGGTGGCGCCGGGGCCGGCCCAGACGGCGGACGGCGAGCCGAGCGAGCGGGCGAGGGTCAGCAGCTCCAGCGTGACCTTCTTGACCTCGCCGTCGACCTGCTCGACGAGAACGAGAATCTCCGACATATCAGTAAACCCCCCGTTCTCAGATGAACTTCTTGGACGCCAGGAAGTCGGCGACCTTCGCGCCGCCGTCGCCCTCGTCCTTGACGATGGTGCCGGCCGCGCGCGGCGGGGCGGCGGCGAAGTCGACGACCTGCGACCAGGCGGCGCCGAGGCCCACCTGGGCGGCGTCGATCTCGGCGTCGGCCACGGTCAGCGTCTCGACCGGCTTCTTCTTGGCCGCCATGATGCCCTTGAAGGACGGGTAGCGCGGCTCGTTGATCTTCTCGACCACGGACACGACGGCGGGCAGCGTGGCCTCGACCTTGTCGTAGCCGTAGTCGGTCAGCCGCTGGACGCTGATCGAGGAGCCGTCGACGTCGACCTTGTTGGCCAGCGTGAGCTGCGGCGTGCCGAGGCGCTCGGCCAGCATCGCGGGCAGCACGCCGGTGCGCGCGTCGGTGGACTCGGAGCCGAGGATGACCAGGTCGAACCCGATCTTCTTCAGCGCCTGCGCCATCGCGTAGGAGGTCGACAGCGCGTCGGAGCCGTGCAGCGCGTCGTCGGTCAGGTGGACCGCCTTGTCGGCACCCATCGCGAGGGCCTTGCGGATGGTCTCGGTGGCCTTGCCCGGCCCCATGGTCAGGACCGTCACCTCGCCGCCGTGTGCTTCCTTGAGCTTCAGAGCCTCCTCGACGGCATACTCGTCAAGCTCGTTCACCACGCCGTCGACCGCGTCACGGTCGAGCGTCTTGTCATCGGACCGCAGCTTGCGCTCGGTCGCCGTGTCGGGGACCTGCTTCACGCAGACGACGATGTTCATGGCCGGTGGCCGACCTCCCGTGTTCGCGTGCGCCACCGCGTCGTTGCGGCGGCGCCGGATGCATGCTGTCCAGACTGCCAGGTGCCCCGTGGCGTTGTGACATCGGGGCTCCAGCGGTCATGTTACCCATCAGTAGCTTGCGTGCAAACGCCAGCGACTCTCACCATACCGAACTTTATTCGGTCACGCGGAGAGCAGGAACACGACCCCCACCACCAGGGCCGTGCCCGCGAACAGCGCCAGCACCGGCGTGGTGAAGATCGCGCTCAACGCCACCGAGAGCCCCAGCGCCCCCGCGATCCCCGCGAAGTCCGCCACGATCCGGCCCTTCCTGAACGGCCCGCGCGAATAGAGCCCGAACCCCGCGTCGATGACCACCACCAGCGTGAACGCCGACAGCAGGAACAGCGCCACCTCCGGCAGCGGCTCGCGCGCCGCGGCGGCCAGCAGCGACACGAACACCCCCGAGCCGATCAGCCAGCGCCTGCGCACCCGCTCGCGGTGCCGGGCCCTGGCGACCTCCGCCGGCTCCTTGCGGGGCAGCCGCATCTCACGGGTGGACAGGTGATGCACATCACCCGCCGCGCGCCGCCGCGAGAAGCGCGGCTTCGCCGGCGCCTCCACCCCCAGCCGCTCGCAGATGCGCGCCGCCGTCGGCCGCGCCGCCGGATCGACGGCGAGGCAGTCACGCAGCAGCGGCTCCAGCCACCCCGGCGCGCCCTCCAGATCGGGCTCGTGATGGACCACCCGGTAGGCGACCGCCGAGGCGGGCCCCTGACCGTACGGCTGCCGCCCCGTGGCGGCGTAGGCCAGCGTCGCGCCGAAGGAGAACACGTCCGCCTCCGGCCCCGCCTGGCCGCCCTCCAGGACCTCGGGGGCTAAGTAGCCGGGCGTGCCGACCACCGCGCCCGACGCCGTGACCGACAGGGAGTCGAGCGCGCTCGCGATGCCGAAGTCGATCACCACGGGCACCCCGTCGGCCATCATCACGTTGGCCGGCTTGAGATCGCGGTGCACCACGCCGGCCTCGTGCATGGCCAGCAGCGCGTCGGCCAGCCCGGTGGCCAGCGACCGCAGCTCCGCCACCGGCACCGGCACCGCGCTCAGCGGCCTGCCCTGCACGTAGCGGGTGACCAGGTAGGGGCGCGAGACGTCCAGCGAGGCGTCGAGCACCTCCGCCACGTGCGGCCCGCCCACCCGGCGCATGGTCTCGACCTCACGGGCCAGCCGCGCCAGCGCGCCCCCGTCGGTCACCACGTGCGGGTGCAGCACCTTGACCGCGACGGTCCGGCCGTCGGGATCGAGCGCCAGATGCACTTCGCCGAACCCGCCCGAGCCCAGCCGCGAAAGCAACTGGTAGGGGCCGAGGTACTCGCTCATACCCCCTACTTTCCCCCCGGGCGGCTCCGGAGACACTCACGACCAGGGTGACAGGAAGCCGAGCCCCAGATTCTTCAGCAGGTCGCCGATCAACCCGGTGATGAGGCCCACCGCGCTGTCCTGGGCGCGTTCGGTCAGCTCGTTGATCACCGTCTCGGGTGCGCGCCACGGCTCCCACGACGGATCCTGGCCCAGCGCGAACATCACCGCGAACAGCGCCAGCGTGCCCACGGCCACGGTCGCGACCAGCGCCGCGCCCGGCGAGCGCAAGGTCGCCGTCAGCGTGCGGGTGACCGCCTTGCGCGGCGCCCCGCCGCCCGGCAGCAGGAACAGCCCGGCGGTGAACGCCCCGGCGGCGTAGGCGGCGGCCTCGTTCACGCCCATCCCGCCGCCCCAGCGCAGCACCCCCCACACGCACACGCCGAACAGGATCGACAGCGGCACCTGCGCCACGCTCACCAGCGCGGCCTTGACCAGCGCCCACGGCGTGCCGACGAGCACCAGCAGCGGATCGGCCGCGCTGCTGCCGCGCACCTGGCGGCGCTTGACCATGTCGCCGAACAGGTATTCGCCCATCCGGAACACCAGCGCCAGCACGATCGCGACCATGCTCACCACGACCGGCATCATCACGGCCAGCGCGACGAGCGACACCATCAGCAGCAGCCCGACGAACTGGCTGCCCACCAGATAGCGCTTGCGCTCGGCCGGCCTCGGCTGCGGCGGCGGCGTGTAGGGCCTGGCCTGCGGCTGCGCCGAGGGCCTGGTCGGCGGCGGCGCCGGATAGCCCGCGACCCGCTGGTCCGGCCTCGGCGCCGCCGGGGGCCGCGCCGAGATCGGCGCGGGGACGTAGGGCGGCGGCCTCTCCTCGCGCGCCGGCGGGCGGCGGTCGTAGTCGACCGGCGGCAGCACGTCGGCGAACGACTCCATCACCCGCGTGCGGTTGAGCAGCCGCCTGGTGCGGCTCGGCGCCTCCGGCGGCGTCTCGTGGAACGTCGTCACCGACGGGTCCAGCGCCTTGGCCATCTTGAGCAGCTCGCGGGCGTCGGGCCGGTCCTCCGGCTCCACCTGGAGCGCCCGGCTCAGCCAGCCGCGCAGCCACACGGGCGCCTTGTCGAGCTGGGCCCGGCCCTCCATGATGTTGAAGCAGACCGCCTCGAACGTGCCCGTGCCGAACGGCGGGCCGCCCACCGCGGCGAAGAACACCGTCGAGGCCAGCGAGTGCACGTCCGCCTTCTGCGTGATGTCGGAGTCGCGGATGATCTCCGGCGCCAGATAGCCCGGCGTGCCGACGAACATGCCCGTCTGGGTCAGCCGCGTGGCGTTGACCAGGTGGGCGATGCCGAAGTCGATGACCAGCGGCTCCTCGCCCACCAGCATGACGTTGGACGGCTTGAAGTCACGGTGGATCACGTCGGCCGCGTGGATGGCCACCAGCGCCTGGCACAGGCCCTGCGCGAGCTTGATGATCTGACGCGCCTCCAGCGCGCCGTCGGCCAGCACGGTCTCCTCCAGCGTGCGGCCGGGGGCGAACCGGGTCACCACGTACGGCTGGCCGCCCACGAGCTCGGCGTCGAGCACCTCCGCCACGTACGGGCTGCGCACCCGGCGCATCGTCTCGACCTCGCGGGTCAGCCGGTCACGCGCCTTGAGGTCGGCGGCCACGTGCGGATGCAGGACCTTGACCGCGACCTCGCGGCCGTCGCCGTCGACACCGAGGTGGACAACCCCCATGCCGCCCTCGCCGATTCGCCTGACCAGACGGTAGGGGCCGAGCCGCTCCGGCGTCTGGGTGTCGCCGCCCGTGCTCATCGCAACCGTCCCCGCGTCATCCGTCGTCGCCCCCGTTCAGCTTCTCCAGCAGATCCGTCGCCGAGCCGACGTCGACCGGACTCCATACGGCCTCCCTCGCGTCGTCCCCGTACGTGCCGTAGGCGAGGATGAGGGAGAGGGCGGCCCCTGCCGCCAGGACTCCCGCCATCACCATCGCCGCTGTCCTCGAGGGTACGAGCGATGAGAGCGTCCTGCGCATCTGCCTTCCGGGGCCCTCCACCCCCGGGCCGGCGCAGACGGTCCACAGCGCCACCGCCGCCCCCCAGGCCAGCGCGTTCGACGGGTCCATCTTGACTACCACGGTGAGCAGGAGCGTAACGGGCAACCCCAGAATGAGAGCGTAAAGAACGAGCGCCAGCGTGATGCCCGCCGACTTGGCCAGCGCCTGCGGCAGCCCGAACACCCTGACCACGTCGAGGGCCGCCGCGCTGCTCGGGCGGCGCACGGTCAGCGACGGCTGGGCCAGGTCGGCGGCCCGCAGCAGCACCGCGACCGGCACCGCCACCACCGCCACCAGCACCGGGGCCAGCGCGGCCAGCACGATCATGATGATGAGCAGCATCGCGCCGGCCACCGCGTAGGCGGCCGACTGCTTGAGCGGCTGGCCCGGGAGCGCACCCGGGATGAACGGCTCGCGCCGCGTCTGCGGCTCGGGCGGGAACTGCGCCTGCGCCGGGATGTAGGGCGGCGGTGGCACCGGGGCGCCGCGGCCGTAGTCGGGCGCCTCCGGGCGCACCCGCCGCGTCGGCACCTCGCCCTCCGGCGGGTGGACGGCGGGCGCCTGGTTCCACGGCAGGCTCTGCCGGCCCGCCTCGCGCTGCATCTGGCGCAGCTCCTCCGGGCTCACCCGGCGGGTCGGCCACGGGTCGCCCTGGCCGGGGAGCAGCGACACGTACTGCTGGTCGGCGGTCTGCGGCGGGGCGTGCGGCGGGCGTCCGTCGACGACCTGGCGCGGCGTCACGGGCGGCGTGGCGGCCTCCCACGGCTGCCGGTCCTGCCCGTGCGCTGCCACGTCGCTCCCGTACGGCCGCGCCACCGGCGCGCCCTGGGGGCCGCTGCCGTGGGGGTGTCCTGCCGGTGCGTCCTGGGGGCCCGTCCCGTACGGGGGACGCGCGGGCGGTTCCTGCGCGCCCGTGACCGGAACGCCCTGCGGGCCGGTGCCGTAGGGCGGGCCGGGGCGGTCGGTGTAGGGCGGCGGCAGGTGCTCGCCCGTGCGCGGCGGCCCGTCGGGGCGCGGCACGGTGGAGATCTGGTCGGGCGCGCCGCCCGGCGGCCTGGGCAGCATGCGCGCGGTCTGCTCGGCCAGCTCGGCCGCCTTGGGCCGCTTGGCCGGATTGCGCTGGAAGGCGGCCTTGAGCAGCGGCTGGATCGCCTTCGGGGCGGCGCTGACGTCGGCCTTGCCGGCGGTGATGTTGTAGAAGACCATCTCCAGCGTGCCCTTGCCGAAGGGCGGCTGGCCGGTGCCGGCGTAGAGCAGGGTGCCGGCCCAGGCGTGGATGTCGACCTCGGGCCCGGCCTCCTGGCCCTCGATGATCTCCGGCGCCAGGTAGCCCGGCGTGCCGATGAACATGCCCGTCTGGGTCAGCCGGGTCGCGTCGACCGCCTGCGCGATGCCGAAGTCGATCAGCACCGGCTCACCGTCGAGGATGAGCACGTTGCCCGGCTTGAGGTCGCGGTGGATGACGCCCACCGAGTGCACGGCGGCCAGCGCCGCGGCCACCCCGTAGCCGACCTTGAGCAGCGCGGGCAGGTCGAGCGGCCCGTCGTTCTTGACGATCTCGTCGAGCGCGCGGCCGGGCACGTAACGCGTCACGATGTACGGCCGGTGACCGGTCACGTCGGCGTCGAGCACCTCGGCGATGTAGGAGCTGCGCACCCGGCGCATCGTCTCGACCTCGCGCGCGAGCCGTCGCCTGGCGACCTCGTCACCGGCGACCTCGGAGCGCAGGACCTTGACCGCCACCTGCCGCCCCTGAGGGTCGGTGGCGAGGTGGACCACGCCCATTCCGCCCTCGCCGAGCCGCCTGAGCAGCCGGTAAGGGCCGAGTCGGTCATCGTTCATGGCATGAAGCACCATACCGGCTTAATCCCCGCCCACGAGATGAACCACGAGGCCACATTCCCACTCGTACAACGTCCAGAAGGGCCTCATCGGTTTCCCAATCAACGGTCTCGAATTGGCTACGGTGACCGATCAGCCGGCCAGAGGAAGCACTTCCGCCTGCTTGAGCCCCGCCAGGGTGGCCCCGGCGACGGCGAGCTTGGCCCGCCGCACCCCGGCGCCGATGACCACCTGAGGGTGCTCGGCCACGTTGACGTCCACCAGCACCGGCCAGCCGTCGGGCAGGCCGAGCGGGGTGATGCCGCCGTACTCCATGCCGGTGAGCTCGACCGCCTCCGCCATCGGGGCGAAGCTCGCCTTGCGCGCGTCGAGGTGCTTGCGCACCACGCCGTTCACGTCCACCCGCATCGTCGCGAGCACCATGCACGCCGCGTAGCGGATCTCACCGCCGCGCTTGGCGGCGACCACCACGCAGTTGGCCGACTCCTCCAGCGTCACGCCGTAGCGTTCGCAGAACGCCGCCGTGTCGGCCAGCTCCGGGTCGATCTCGGCCACCCGTACGCCGTCGAGCTCTCCCACGGCCCGCGCCACCGGCTCGGCCAGCAGGTCGGGCCGGTCGGCGGCGGGCACCCAGTGCAACGTCATCCCCAACTCCTCGGTCGCTCTCCCAGGACCTTACGCCGGTCCCGGGAGCGGCATGCGACGTCACGGCGACCGCAGCACCCGTTGGTGCAGTTGCGTGACGGCGCCGCGGGCGGACTCCATGGCCCCCGCCTGCCAGGCGGTCAGCCGGGTGAGCCAGTCACCCGCGAAGTACACCCTTCCGCTGGGGCGTTGCAGAAGAGTGAAGGACGAATCAAAGTTGGGCCAGCGCACCCAGCCGCCCTGGATGTGCTCCTGGCGTTCCCAGGCGATGGAGACGCTGGACAGCACGCCGGTGCGGTACTTCTCGCCGTGGATCTTCTTGCCCTGGGTGAGCGCGCGGCGCCTGCGGTCCTCCGGCGTGAGCGCGCCGTAGAGCTCGGCGTGGGCGTCGGTGTTGTAGTAGCCGACCACGATGCCGCGCTCGGCGTGGTAGTCGTGCGACGGGTACCAGATGTGGGTGATGTCCAGGTCGGTCTCGGTGACGCCGCCGTAGATCCGGTCCTCCAGCTCCCACCAGCGGCTCGCGTACTCCAGGCCGATCTTGCCGGCGGCCACGGGGACGGGTCGCCGGAGCGCGGCGGTGACGGGTTCGCCCAGGTTGTGGGGGATCTTGGCCAGCAGGTGCGGCGGGAGGGTGGCGACGCAGTAGTCGGCCTTGACGCTGCCGCCGGCCCAGGCGACCTCGACGCCGTCGGGCAGGTCGGTGATGCGGGTGACGCGGGCGCCGGTGGTGATCCGGTCGGCGCCTACGGCCGCGACGAGCCGGTCCACGATCGCGTCCATGCCGCCGACGGGCTGGAACATGGGGGTGGCCTGGTCGTACCCGAAGTCGTTGGTGATCGCGCGGCCGGTGCCGGCGGCGAGGACCTGGTGCAGGGTGCCGGGCGGGGCGAGCGGGGTGCCGCCGTCCAGCGCCGGATATTTCACGAAACCGCGCCTGCCGGACCCCTCATACTCCAGCCGCGGCCCCAGGTCCCCGAACCGGCGCAGGAAGTCCAGCAGCACCTCCTGGTCACCCTTCGACACCTTCCTGTCGAGCGCGCCGACATGGGTGGCCTTGGCGAGCAGCTCGGCGATGTATCCGTACATGTCGGCACGGGCAGTCCCGGACCGCACCGTCTGGCCGTTCGTGTGCACGTACGTCTGCGCGCTGCGGTTGACGAACGTCTCGATCGGGACGCCCAGCTCGCGGCAGTAGTCCATCGTGACCATCCACGGCGCGATCCGCGCCGGACCGGCGTTGAAGTAGCTCCCCTCGCCGAACCGCACCGCCTGCGCCGGCCCGTTCAGCTCGGTCAGCCGGTCGCCGCCCCTCAGCGTCAGGCTCCGCCCGCCCGCCTTGGGCCTGGCCTCCAGCAGCGTGCAGTCGTAGCCGGCCTTCCCCAGCTCGTACGCCGCCACCAGCCCCGCCACACCCGCGCCCAGGATCACCACCTTCGCCGCCGCCCGGCCCTGAAGGGAGAAATCACTCTTCCTGGGCGGCGTGAACGCCTTGTCCTGCTCCGCCGGCGCCAGCCCCAGCGCGCCCATCGCCGCGTACATGGCCCCGGCGCCGCCCGCCGCACCGATTCCGACCAGCAGCCCGCGCCTGGTCAGCGCCGCGCCGTCCATCACACCTCGCCGCCGTCCCCGGTCCCTCGATCAGCCGTACGGGCCACTGCCGCACGCCACCTGACCGCCGATGGTGGCGAAGATGCCGAACAGCGCCATGATCTGGGTGTAGTCGTCCGTCGTGAACTCCGTGTGGCGAGGCCCCACCGTCTTCACCCCGGGAACCAGCGCCACAGCCGCCGCGATGGCCGTGGAGTTCCACTCCACCCCCAGCGTGTACGGAGCCTCCAAGGTGTAAGGCGTGAAGTCGCTCAACCGGTTGAGCGCCCTGACCGTCGCCTCACGAATCCGCTGCTGCGCGACGCTCGGCGGCAGCAACTCGGCCGAGAACTTCCCGATCCCCTTCTTGACCGCCACCGTCTCCACATCGCCCAGCAGCTCCCGCGCCTCCTCACCCACGGCCTCGTCACCGGTCACCACCACCACCGGCACCCCGTGGTAACCGGCGCACGCCGCCACCACCCGCGTCTCGCCGCACACCTCGCCGTTGAGGTACACGTTCTGGATCTCCTTGCCCATCCACGTATGGTTGAGCACCCCGTCCGCCACGCCCGCCCGCGCGTGGTAGCCCACGAAACAGGCCGCCGCGAACGAGCCGTCCAAGCCCTGCGCCATCCGCTGCGACTTCCCCGGGCCCCGGATCAGGCTCGCCCTCGGGTCCAGCAGATCGATCCGCAGGTTCTTCGTCGACCCGTGCGCGTCGTTGACCAGCACGCTCTCCGCCCCGGCCGCGAACGCCCCGTCGATCGCCGCATTGGCGTCGGCGGTCATCAGCTCGCACCCGCGCTCGTAGCCGCGCTGCCCGGCGTGCATCTCCTCCGGGTCCGTCAACCCGGTCACGCCCTCCATGTCAACGGACAGATATACCTTCACGCCTTGCTTTCCTCTCCACTCCCGAACCCGCCCACAGCCCCAGCCGGCCTAGCATCGCACCCCGGCCCCCAACACACCCACCCCACACCAGACCGCACCACCGCAAACCGGCCCCCACGAGCGCGGGCGCATCCGAGGCGACAACGGCACCAGAGAGGCACGCGGCCCCCCGGGCCAGCCTGCCCCGGACGCGGGCCGTCCCCGCCGCGAGCGCGCCGGCAGTAGGAGGCCGCAGACCACGCGGAAGGGGCGGCGGCCCGTCGCCGAGTCCCCCGTAAGGTTGGGCACCGGCCGGCCCGTTCGCTGCGTACGTGCGAGAGGGCAGCGCCGCGTGGGGGCGCACCTCTCGTCCCGTACGACGGCGGCCCTGAAGGGCGCGGCGTCGCGGGGCCGGCCTGCCGGTCGCGGGCCGTCCCCGCCGCGAGCGCGCCGGCAGCCCGTGGCCACGTCCCGCGAGGGAGCGGGGCGCGGCGGCAGCCGGTGGCCACGGCACACGCGGAAGCCGGCGGCGGGTCGTCGCCAAGTCCCCCGTGGGGTTGGGCACCGGCCGGCCCGTTCGCCGGGGCGTTCGGGGTGGTGGGGCGGCCGGTGGTGTGGGGTGGCTGGGGTCAGGAGCCCCATGATTCCACTCGGTGGCGTTCCGGGTCGGTCATGAGGCCGACGTGGGTGGTCAGGAAGGCGGCCGCCTGGTCGCGCCAGGGGGGTGGGATCTCGTCCAGGGACGGGGGGTAGCAGTGGTCGAGCCAGCGGGTGGACTCCTCGGTGGCCTCGAAGTGGTCCAGGGCCTTGGCGAACATGGTGTGCTCGATGCCGGGGATGCGGGCGAGGCCGTACGCGATCATCTCCTGGCCGCCGTAGGGCGGCGGCTGGAGCCACTTCTTGGCTTTGCCGCTGGTCGGCGGGATGGGGGTGTCGAGGGGGCGGCGTTCGACGGCGGCCTGGATGATCTCCTTGTACAGGCACTTGGCGCAGTTGCGGCAGGGCCCGTCGGTGCCGATGAGGCACCAGCGGACGTAGTCCTTGAGGTCGGAGTTCAGGGCCAGGCGCATGGTGACGGCCTCGCTCACGCCGCCCACGGGGAGGACGATGTGCACGCCGGCGGCGGCGAAGAGGCGGCCCCACGCGCCGTGCGGGGCCCACATGGGGTTGTCGGGCGTGTAGCGCAGCAGGTAGCGGTCGCCGCCGAGCCAGCGTGAGCCGAGTTCGTAGCCGAAGGCGAGCCCGCCGAGGTCGAGGCGGTCGGCGAGGAGCAGGGCGCCGGCGGCGACGGCGTGGTGCTCGGGGTAGCCGGGCCGGGGTTCGGCGAGCGTGAACTCCAGGTCGGAGGAGACGGTGGTGAGGTCGCGCCCGGTCCGCGCGGCGAGTTTGGCGAGCACGTCGGAGCGGTAGTGCGGCCAGCGGTTCGGCACGCGGGGGTGCGGGACGCGGCGGAAGTGGACGAACGGCGCGTCGGGGTAGATGGCGGCGGCGGCCACGGAGTCGGCGCCGCCGCTGTAGGAGATGGCGAGGGCGCGTCCGGTACGGCGTGGCTCGGCGGCGACGGGGCCGGCGTCGACGCCCCAGCCGTCGTGCAGCGCGGCGGCGACGTCGGCGGAGACGGCGCGGTCGAAGGTGATCCGGCGGCGGGTCCAGGGGGCGACGACGGTCCAGGCGGCGACGGCGAACAGGTCGGGGTGGGCGTCGTCCGGCACGCCGGCGATCGTGCAGGTGTTGGTGGCGAGCTTGACCGGGTGCTCGTCGGCGGCCCGGCCGGTGATCTCGTCCTCGGGGTCGAGGCGGAAGGTGAGCCGTCCGCCGGTCCAGTTCACGCGCACGGGCGTGCCTCCGTTCCGCGGTCAGGCACGGCGCCGGGGCCCGCCGAGCGGAGTTCGTCGACTGCCTGCCAGAGGAGGACCTCGTTCTGCAGGAGTCCGTCGAGCGCCTGGGCGGTCTCGTGGGCCAGGCGGCAGGTGTCGGGGGCGGGCGGCGGGGGCGTCTCCTTGAGGCGTTTCACCTCGGCCCGGAGGGCGGCCAGTTCGTCGCGCAGGGCGCGGGTCTCGCGGTGGGCGTCCTGGAGGTCCCGGCGGTGGTCGGCGATCGGGACGTAGTGGGAGTCGAGCCAGGCACGCACCTTGGCACGCAGCCGGGAGGGGACCAGGACGCGCATCATGACACGCCACCATAGTGGCAAAAAGCCCCCCAGACCCGCCCGCCCTGGCAACACCGGCATCACGGCGGCCGGGCGTGGCGGCGGCGGGCGGAGGGGTGTTGACGTCGCGCCGCCGGGCGCTTACGTTTCCCGCTGACGGCGAAAACTATCGCCCTTGTTCCGAAATTTTCGGAGGCCCGGCGTCATGTTACGAAGCGTTGTCGCGATCGGCCTGCTCGGGTCCGCCACAGTGACTCCAGCGGTGAACCCGGAGGGCCGGCCCGTCATCACGATCCAGGAGCACGTCCGCCATCAGGAGATCGACGGGTTCGGGCTGTCGCAGGCGTTCCGGCGCAACGAGCTGGTCCGCGCCCTGCCCGAGGAGCGGCAGCGGGAGCTGCTGGATCTCTGGTTCGACCGGGAGAAGGGCGCGGGCCTGAGCATCCTGCGCCTGGGCGTCGGCTCCTCCCCCGCCGGCAGCCCGTACGACCACATGGTCTCCATCCAGCCCGAGGATCCGGGCGGCCCGGACGCGCCGCCGCGCTACACGTGGGACGGCGAGGACAACGGCCAGGTGTGGGTGGCCAAGGAGGCCCAGCGTTACGGGGTGCGGCGCTTCTACGCCGACGCCTGGAGCGCCCCCGGCTACATGAAGGACAACGGCGACGACAGGAACGGCGGCACGCTGAAGCCGGAGTGGCGCGAGGCGTACGCCCGCTACCTGGTGCAGTACACGAAGTTCTACGCCCGCGAGGGCATCCGGATCACCGACCTCGGCTTCACGAACGAGCCCGACTACACGGCCCCGTACGCGTCGATGCGGTTCACCCCGGAGCAGGCGGCGGAGTTCGTCAAGGTGCTGGGCCCGATCGCCCGGGGCGTGCGGGTCGCGTGCTGCGACTCCTTCGGCTGGAGCGAGGCGAAGGCGTACACGGCGGCGATCGAGGCCGACCCCGAGGCGCGCCGGTGGGTGCGGACGCACACCGGGCACACGTACGCCAGCCCGGTGGACGGGCCGCTGCCGACCGGCAGGAAGACGTGGATGTCGGAGTGGAACCCCGGCGGCGGCGCCTGGAACGAGAGCTGGGACGACGGCAGCGGCTACGACGGCCTCACGGTGGCCCGCGCGGTGCACGACGCGCTGACGCTGGGCGGGGTCAGCGGTTACGTGTACTGGTTCGGCGCATCGCGGGGCGCGACCAGGGCGCTGACGCAGATCGACGAGGCGGCGGGCACCTACCGGGTGTCCAAGCGGCTGTGGGCGCTGGCGGCCTACAGCAGGTTCGTCCGGCCGGGCGCGGTCCGCGTCGGGGCGGAGTCGGCCGACCCGGCGCTGAAAGTTTCGGCGTTCCGCAACCCCGGCGGCCCGACGGTCGTCGAGGTGCTCAACACCGGCTCGGAGGCCGTCACGTGGCACGGCGTACGCGGCAGGGCGGCCGCCTACGTCACCGACGGCACGCACGCGCTCGACCCCCTGCCCGTCGCCGGCCGGAGCGTGACGCTCCTGCCGCGCGCCCTCACCACGATCGTGATCGGAGATCACCGATGAGAGCACTCGCCCTCGCCCTGGTCCTGCTGCTGGCCCTGCCGGGCACGGCGTACGCCCAGGGCGGGCACGACCCGCGCGACCTGCGTGACCTGGCGCGTAAGAACGGCATCAGAATCGGCTCCGCGGTGGACGTGGCCGCGCTGCGGGCCGAGCCGGACTACCGGGCCGCGCTCAACCGCGAGTTCAACCACGTCACCGCCGAGAACGCGATGAAGTGGGAGTCGGTCGAGCCGGAGCGCGGCGTCCACACCTGGGACGACGCCGACGCGGTGGTGCGCAACGCCCGCCGCCACGGCCAGAAGGTACGCGGCCACACGCTGGTCTGGCACAACCAGCTCCCGGCCTGGCTGACGGCGGGCGTCGAGGACGGCTCGATCGGCGCGGCCGAGCTGCGGGAGATCCTGCGCGAGCACGTCACCGCGCAGGTCCGCCGCTACCGGGGCCAGATCCGGGCCTGGGACGTGGTCAACGAGGCGTTCGAGGACGACGGCACGATGCGGCAGAGCATCTGGCTCAAGCATCTGGGCCCGGGCTACATCGCCGACGCCTTCCGGTGGGCGCACCGGGCCGACCCGCACGCCAGGCTCTACCTGAACGACTACAACCTGGAGTGGAGCGTCCCCAAGATCGAGGCGACGCTGGCGCTGGTCAAGGAGCTGAAGGCGCAGCGGGTGCCGATCCACGGGATGGGCTTCCAGGGCCATCTGGGCATCCAGTACGGCTACCCGGGCGACTGGGCGAACGTGATGGGCCGCTTCGCCGAGCTCGGCCTGGAGATCGCGATCACCGAGCTGGACGTGCGGATGGAGCTGCCGGTGACGGCGGAGAAGCTGGCCACGCAGGCCGAGTATTACACCCGCGCGCTCACCGACTGCCTGAGCGTGCGGGCGTGCGCGGAGGTCACGGTGTGGGGCTTCACCGACCGGCACTCGTGGGTCCCCGAGTGGTTCGACGGGGAGGGCGCCGCGTGCCTGATGGACGAGAGCCTGGCCGGGAAGCCCGCCTACGACGCCCTGCTGGCGCTGGGGAAGGTCAGCGGCCGGTGAACTTGGGGGTGGACTTCTCGGCGAACGCGGACATGCCGATCTTGGCGTCGTCGGTCGCGAACAGGCCGGAGAACTGCAGCCGCTCGATCTCCAGGCCGGTGTCGAGGTCCACCTCCAGCCCCTGGTCGACGGCCTGCTTGGCGGCCCGCAGCGCGACGGTGGGGCCGCCGGTGAAGGTCGCGGCCCACTCGCGGGCGGCGCGGTAGACGTCGGCGTCGGGGACGACCCGGTCGACGAGGCCGATGGCCAGCGCCTCGGCCGCCGGGACGTGCCGGCCGCTGAAGATGAGGTCCTTGGCGCGGGCGGGGCCGACCAGGCGGGGCAGCCGCTGGGTGCCGCCGGCGCCGGGGATGATGCCGAGCTGGATCTCCGGCTGGCCGAGCTTGGCCGACTCGCCGGCGACCCGGAAGTCGGCGCACAGCGCCAGCTCGCAGCCGCCGCCGAGCGCGTAGCCGGTGATGGCGGCGATGACGGGCTTGCCGATGCGGGCCACGGCGGTGAAGCAGTCCTGGAGGGTGCGGGAGTGGGCGGCCATGTCGGCGTAGGACATGCCGGCCATCTCCTTGATGTCGGCCCCGGCGGCGAAGACGCGCTCGCCTCCGTAGAGGATGACGGCGTGCGCGTCGGGGTCGGCGTCGGCGATGCGCGCGGCCTCGGCGATCTCGCGCTGGACCTGGCCGTTGAGCGCGTTCATCTTGGGACGGTCAAGCGTGATCGTGGCGATCTGGTCGGCCACCTCGACACTCACGAAATCAGCCATGAGCCGACCCTACTAGTTAACGTCTGAAAAATTCCTTCGCAAAACTCTCGCCGAAGAAGGAAAATGTTGAGACGCTGACGGGGTTACAGCACCCCCCAGTCAAGGAGCGGTACATGCGCAGAGCGCTGGCGATCGCCGCGGTCGCCATTCTGCCCTTAGTCAACCTCACCGGCGCCCGCGCCGCCGCCGAACCGGACGACCGGCAGGCCGCCTTCGCGGCCGCGGCCGAGGAGTTCAAGGTTCCGCAGAGCGTGCTGCTGGGCGTCTCCTATCTGGAGTCACGCTGGGACGCCCACGCCGGCCAGCCCAGCAACGACGCCGGCTTCGGGCCCATGCACCTGACCGACGCGGCCGCGTACACCGGGACGAACCACCACCACGAGGAGGGCGCGGAGGACGCGCGCGGCGACGAGAGCAGGCCGCTGGTCGTCCCCGAGCACCAGACGGCGCCGGTGGAGATCCCCGCGTCGCTGCGCACGATGGAGAAGGCCGCCGAGCTCACCGGCGAGAGCCACGAGCGGCTCCGCACCGACCCGGCGGCCAACATCCGCGGCGGCGCGGCGCTGCTGGCCGAGTACCAGAAGGCGCTCGGCGCGCCGCTCAGCGACAATCCCGGCGAATGGTACGGCGCGGTCGCCCGGTACTCGGGGGCCGAGGAGGCCGAGGCCGCCAAGTTCTTCGCCGACGAGGTCTTCGCCACCATCGAGCAGGGCGAGCAGCGCGTCACCGACGACGGCCACCGGGTGAAGCTCGACCCGGTCCCCGGCCTGGACAAGGTCGAGAAGTGGCTGGAGAAGCTCGGCCTGCGCCCGCCGCGCCGCGACGGCGTCGAGTGCCCGCCGACGATCTCGTGCGAGTGGATCCCGGCCGCCTACGCCGAGCTGCCGCCCGACGACTACGGCAACCACGACCTGTCGAACCGGCCGCACAACCAGAAGGTCGACTACATCGTCATCCATGACATGGAGGGCTACTTCGGCCCGTCGATCGGCCTGGTCCAGCGGGCCACCTACGGCGCGAGCTGGCACTACTCGCTGCGCTCCTCCGACGGCCACATCGCCCAGCACATCAAGACCAAGGACGTCGGCTGGCAGGCGGGCAACTGGTACATCAACGCCAAGTCGATCGGCCTGGAGCACGAGGGCTTCCTCGCCGAGGGCAGCACCTGGTACACCGAGGCGATGTACCGCACGTCCGCCAAGCTCGTCCGCTACCTGGCGTTCAAGCACGGCGTGCCGCTCGACCGCGCGCACATCATCGGCCACGACAACGTGCCCGGCACGCTGCCGACCACCGTCCGCGGCATGCACGAGGACCCGGGGCCGTTCTGGGACTGGGCGCACTACTTCAAGCTGCTCGGCAAGCCGCTGCACCCGTTCGGCGGCCCCAACTCGGGCAGCGTCATGATCAGGCCCGACTTCGCCACGAACAAGCCGTACTTCTACGGCTGCGACCGCAAGAACCCCGAGGCCGCCTGCCCGCCGCTGCCCGCCGGCACCGTCTGGCTGCGCACCGAGCCGCGCGCCGACGCGCCGCTGATCAAGGACATCGGCAAGCACCCCACGGGCGAGTCGCTCTACAGCGTGTACGACCACAGCGCGCGGGCCAGCACCGGCCAGCGCTTCGCCGTGGCCGACCGGCAGGGCGACTGGACGGCCATCTGGTATCTCGGCCAGAAGGCGTGGTTCCACAACCCGGCCGCCGCGCCGACCGCCATCCCGTCGATGGGCCTCGTCGTGACGCCCAAGCCGGGCCTGGCCACGGTCCCGGTGTACGGCAGGGCGTACCCGGAGAAAGAGGCCTACCCCGAGGGCATCCCGTACCAGGCGGTGACGCCGCTGCAGTACACGTTCTCGGCGGGCGAGAAGTACACGCTGTCAGGCACGGCGGCGGCCGAGTACTACCGGGCCGTCACCTTCGACCCGGCCGGCCACACCGTGGTCCGCGGCAAGACGAAGTATCTGCAGATCCAGTTCGGGCACCGGGTGATGTTCGTCAAGGCTGACGACGTGCGGGTGACGCTCGCTTAGTGAACTCCTCGACGGCGCGCCTGGTGCTCGCGAGAGCCTCCTGTGAGGAGTCGAACGTGCGCTGGGCGACGCCGACGAAGACGCAGTCGACGACGAGGAGCTGGCTGATGCGGCTGGCCAGCGCGCCGGGCCTGAACTCGGTCTCGCGCCCGGCCGAGATCAGCACGTGCTCGGCCAGCTCCGCGATGGACGAGCGGGGGTTGTTGGTGATCGCGACCGTGGTCGCGCCCGCCTCCCCCGCCCTCGTCAGCGGCTCGATCACGTCGGGCGTCTCGCCCGAGGTGCTGATGCCGATCGCCACGTCGCCTTCCCGGAGCAGCACCGCGCTGGTCAGCGCCAGGTGGGCGTCCTGGAAGGCGTGGCTGGACAGGCCGATCCGCATCAGCTTCTGCGCCATGTCCTCGGCGACCAGGCCGGAGGCGCTCACCCCGTAGGCGTCGATCCGGCGGGCCCCGGCGATGGCGTCGACCACCAGGCCGAGCCGCTCGGAGGTGAGCTGGGCGACAGTGTCGTTGATCGCCTCGGTCTCGGCCCGCGCGACCTTCAGGATGACCTCCGACAGCGGGTCGTCGGGCGCGAGGTCACCGGGGACGAGCCGGTCGGGCTGGGCGGCGGCCGCCGCCAGGGCCAGGCGGAGCTGCGGGTAGCCGGCGAAGCCGAGCAGCCGGGCGGTGCGCACGATCGTCGCCTCGCTGGTGCCGGAGGCGGCCGACAGCTCGGTGATCGTGCTGCGCGCAACCGTCGCCGGATCCTCCAGGATCAGCCTGGCGACGGTGCGCGCGGCCGGGGTCAGGGACGGCAGCACGCCGCGGACCGTCGCCACCAGTGTGTCTGCCCGCAGGCCGTTCCCGCTGTCGTCCACAGTGCAGATTATGCCGCTGGTTCAGCACATTTCTACCGGGAGCCGCCCTACCGCAACGTCCCGTTGGTCATCCCGGCGGGCTCCTCCGGAACGGCGACCAGCCCCAGCTCCGCGCTGGCGGCCACCAGCGGGTGGTGGGGCACGACGCGCACCGTGTAGCCGAACGCGCCGGTGCGGTCGAGCGGGACCACGCCGGTGTAGTGGGCGCGGCCGTCGTCGTCGACGCCGTCGGCGGAAAGCGCCAGGTAGGCGGGGTGCAGCAGCTCGTCGTGCGGGCCGACCCGGCCGTAGGCGGCCTCCACGCGGACGTCGCCCGGCTCCAGGTCGCCCAGCGCGACCGTGGCGCGCAGCTCCAGCGACGCGCCGACCTCCGGCGTGTCACCCACGCCGGACGCCTCCACGTGCTCCACCCGCACGCCGGGCCAGCCCTTGGTCACCTTGAGCCGCCAGGCCGCGAACGCCTTGGCCGGCGCGTAGTGATCGGCGGACAGCTCGCGGGCGGCCCGCGCGGCCGGGGTGTAGAGGTCGACCACGTAGTCGCGCAGCATCCGCCCGGCGAGCACCTTGGGGCCGAGCGAGGTCAGCGTGTGCTTGACCATCTCCATCCACCGGCGTGGCAGCCCGTCGCCCGCCCGGTCGTAGAACCGGTCGGACACCTCGTGCTCGATCAGGTCGTAGAGGGCCGCCGCCTCCAGCTCGTCGCGCCGATCGGGGTCGCTGACGCCGTCGGCCGTGGGGATCGCCCAGCCGTTGGTGCCGTCGTACCACTCGTCCCACCAGCCGTCGCGGATGGACAGGTTGAGGCCGCCGTTGAGCGCAGACTTCATGCCGGACGTGCCGGACGCCTCCAGCGGGCGCAGCGGGTTGTTGAGCCACACGTCGCAGCCCTGGGTCAGCAGCTGGCCCAGCGCCATGTCGTAGTCCGGCAGGAACACGATGCGGTGGCGCACCTCGGGCCGGTCGGCGAACTTGACGATCTGCTGGATCAGCTTCTTGCCGCCCTCGTCGGCCGGGTGCGCCTTGCCGGCGATCACGATCTGCACCGGCTTGTCGGGGTGGAGCAGCAGCTCGGTGAGCCGTTCGGCGTCGCGCAGCATGAGCGTGAGCCGCTTGTAGGACGGCACCCGGCGGGCGAACCCGATCGTCAGCACGTCGGGGTCGAGCACGTCGTCGATCCAGCCGAGCTCGGCAGGCGAGGCGCCGCGGTCGCGCCACGAGGCGCGCAGCCGCTCCCTGGCCCCTTCGACCAGGCGGCGGCGCAGCGTGCCCCGGATGTGCCAGATCTCCGCGTCGGAGATCTTCTGCACGCCCTCCCAGCCGCGCGCCCGCTCCAGCAGCGACGGCAGCTCGCGCCCGGCCAGCTCCATGAACTCGCGGCCCACCCAGGTCGGCGCGTGCACGCCGTTGGTGATCGAGCCGATCGGCACCTCGTCGACGTCGAAGCCGGGCCACAGGTTCTTGAACATCTCCCGGCTGACCTCGCCGTGCAGCTCGGAGACGCCGTTGACGCGCTGGGCCAGCCGCATGCCCATGACGGCCATGTTGAACCGGCTCGGGTCGGCCTCGGCGCCGAGCGCCAGGATGCGCTCGACGGGCACGGTCGGCCAGGCGTTGTCGCCGCCGAAGTGGCGGGCGATCATGTCGACGGGGAACCGGTCGATGCCCGCCGGGACCGGCGTGTGCGTGGTGAACACCGTGCCGGCCCGTACGGCCTCCAGCGCCTCGTCGAACGAGAGCCGCGCCTCGGTCAGCTCGCGGATGCGCTCCACGCCGAGGAAGCCGGCGTGGCCCTCGTTGGTGTGGAAGACCTCGGGGTCGGGGTGCCCGGTGATGCGGCAGTAGGCGCGGATGGCCCGCACGCCGCCCACGCCCAGCAGCAGCTCCTGCATCAGGCGGTGGTCGGTGCCGCCGCCGTAGAGGCGGTCGGTGATGTCGCGGGCGGCGCTGTCGTTCTCGGCCACGTCGGAGTCGAGCAGCAGCAGCGGCACCCGGCCGACCTGCGCCACCCACACCTGCGCGTGCAGCACCCGGCCGGCGGGCAGGCCGACGCGGACCTTGACCGGCGTGCCGTCGGCCTCCTTGAGCTGGCTCAGCGGCAGCCCGCCCGCGTCGAGCGACGGGTAGTGCTCCAGCTGCCAGCCCTCGGGCGAGAGCGACTGGGTGAAGTAGCCGTGGCGGTAGAGCAGCCCGACGGCCAGGATCGGCACGCCGAGGTCGCTGGCCGCCTTCAGGTGGTCGCCGGCCAGGATGCCGAGGCCGCCGGAGTACTGCGGCAGGGCGGCGGCGATCCCGTATTCAGGCGAGAAGTAGGCGATGGCCCGGGCGGCGTCGGGCAGGGTCTGGTACCAGCGGGGCGCGGTCATGTATTCGCGCAGGTCGTCGGCGGCGTCGGCGAGCCGGCGCTGGAAGCGGCGGTCGGCGGCCAGCTCGGCCAGCCGTTCGTGGCCGACGGCGCCCAGCAGCGCGACGGGGTCGTGGCCGACCTGCTCCCAGAGTGCGGCGTCGACCTCGGCGAAGAGGTCCATCGTCTCCGGGTGCCACGACCAGCGCAGGTTGTGGACGAGCTCGCCGAGTGCGGCCAGCTCCGCGGGCAGGACGGTCCGGACGGTGAACCGGCGGATAGCTCTCACAATTTCGAACCCTATGGGCTAGGAGGGACCTCTGAGTCCTTCACCGGGAGGGAGGAACTTCAAACCCCTTCCAGGAGGAAGCATGAAGAGGGACTATTGGGGCAACTTCTTCCAATGTCAGTTCTCCCGGGGACACTCGGGGGTTCTATCCACTGCTGCCCGCAATTCCCATGCAAGGATCGTTCCTGCCACGGAAAGCCTCCGGCGGTACCGAGTGTGCCGTCGCAACCTTTGAATGCGATGATCGGACGAATTCCCATCACGGACATCTCCCCCGTCGTCGACTGCGGGCAGTGGCCCGCCAAGGCGGTCGCCGGCGAGACCTTCGAGGTCTCGGCGACCGTCTTCAGGGAAGGCCATGACGCCGTGGCCGCCGGGGTGGTGCTCACCTCGCCCGACGGCCGCCGCGAGCGGCTGAGACGGATGCGCGAGCTCGCCCCGGGCACCGACCGGTGGGCGGCCGATGTCTGCCTGCCCGCCGAGGGCGAGTGGCTGTTCCGCGTGGAGGCGTGGAGCGATCCCATCGCCACCTGGCTGCACGACGCGGAGATCAAGATCCCGCGTGGCATGGACACCGACCTGATGTGCGAGGAGGGCGCCCGGCTCTTCGAGCGCGCCGCCAGGGCGGTGCGCCAGGCCGACTGCCCGGGGCCGAACGGGACGGGCCACCCGGCGGTCCAGGCCCGCACGACCGGCACGGCCGCCCCGGGAACCACTGCGGGGACCATTGCAGGAACCACCGCGGGGGCCACCGCCGGGAACGGGGGCGCCAACGGCCGCAACGGGGCCAACGGCGGCAACGGGAGCAACGGGGGCAACGGCGACGGGGCCTGTGGGCACCGGGCCGCGCTGCTCGCGATCGCCTCGACGCTGCGCAACGAGGAGCTGGACCCGCGGGCCCGGCTGTCGATCGCGCAGTTGCCGGAGACGGCCGCGCTGCTGGCCGCCCACCCGCTGCGCGACCTGGTGACCAGGGCGAAGCAGCACCGGATCAGGGTGGACCGGCGCCGGGCGCTGTACGGGTCCTGGTACGAGTTCTTCCCGCGCTCCGAGGGCGCCGTGGTGAGCGACTCCGGCATCACCAAGTCCGGAAATTTCCAGACTGCCGCCAAGCGCCTGCCCGCCATCGCCAAGATGGGCTTCGACGTCGTCTACCTGCCGCCGATCCACCCGATCGGCCACACGTTCCGCAAGGGCCGCAACAACACGCTCAGCCCGGAGCCCGACGAGCCCGGCTCGCCGTGGGCGATCGGCTCGGAGGACGGCGGCCACGACGCGATCCACCCTGATCTGGGCACCATCGGCGATTTCGACGCGTTCGTCGCCAAGGCCCGCGAGCTGGGCATGGAGATCGCGCTCGACTTCGCCCTGCAGTGCTCCCCGGACCACCCGTGGGTCAAGGAGCACCCCGAGTGGTTCACGATCCGGGCGGACGGGACGATCGCCTACGCCGAGAACCCGCCGAAGAAGTACCAGGACATCTACCCGCTGAACTTCGACAAGGACCCCGAGGGCATCTACGCCGAGGTCAAGCGGGTGCTGCGGCACTGGATGGACCACGGCGTGCGGATCTTCCGGGTGGACAACCCGCACACCAAGCCGGTGGCGTTCTGGGAGCGGCTGATGGCCGACGTGCACGCCACGGACCCCGACGTGCTCTTCCTGGCCGAGGCGTTCACCCGGCCGGCGATGCTGCAGACGCTGGCCAAGGTCGGCTTCCACCAGTCCTACACGTACTACACGTGGAAGAACTCCAAGTCCGACGTCGAGTCCTACCTGTCGGAGCTGGCCCACCAGACCTCGCGCTTCCTGCGGCCCAACCTGTTCGTCAACACGCCGGACATCCTGCACGAGTACCTGCAGCACGGCGGGCTGCCGGCGTTCAAGATCCGGGCCGTGCTCGCCGCGCTGGCCTCGCCGACGTGGGGCGTCTATTCGGGGTACGAACTCACGGAAAATGTCCCAGTACGCCCCGGTAGCGAGGAATACCTGGATAGTGAGAAATATCAGTACAGGCCGCGCGACTGGGCCACGGCCGAACGCGAGGGCCGCAGTCTTGCGCCTTTTATCACACAGCTGAATTTGTTCCGAAGAGCCCATCCGGCGCTCCAGGAATTGCGTAATCTACGGTTCCACATGGTCGACCAACCGGACATCATCTGCTTTTCCAAACGACTCCCGGGCGCCTATGACACGGCCACACGAAGGCACGGGCTGGGCGACGTCGTTCTGGCGGTGATCAATCTGGATCCGCACCACACCCATGAGGCCACGGTCGAACTCGACCTGCCCGCGATCGGTCTCGACTGGAACGCCGAGTTCGTCGTCGACGACGACCTGTCGGGCGAGTCGTACCGCTGGCGGCAGCGCAACTACGTGCGCCTCGACCCTCACATCCAGCCAGCCCACATTCTGACCGTACGGGCCTCGCCACGGTAGAACTGAATTCAGCGGGGAGTCTTCAACGTGTGTGAAAGCGCCTCCCTCATGAGCAACCCTGGGGGTCGCTCATGAGCTCCACACCCATTCCCAACTCCTTCGACGAGGAGAAGCCGCGCGATCCGCAATGGTACAAGCGCGCGGTGTTCTATGAGGTGCTGATCAGGGGTTTCGCCGATTCCAACGGCGACGGCACCGGCGACATCAAGGGCCTGATCGGCAAGCTCGACTATCTCCAGTGGCTCGGCGTCGACTGCCTGTGGCTGTTGCCGCTGTACGAGTCGCCGCTGCGCGACGGCGGTTATGACATCGCCGACTTCATGAAGATCCTGCCCGAGTTCGGGGATCTGGGAGACTTCGTGAAACTGGTCGACGAGGCGCACAAACGCGGCATGCGGGTCATCGCGGACCTCGTGATGAACCACACCAGCGACGCCCATCCCTGGTTCCAGGCTTCCCGCCACGACCCGGAGGGCCCGTTCGGCGACTTCTACGTCTGGTCGGACTCCGACAGCGCCTACTCCGACGCCCGCATCATCTTCATCGACACCGAGACCTCCAACTGGACCTACGACCCGGTGCGCGGCCAGTACTACTGGCACCGCTTCTTCCACCACCAGCCGGACCTCAACTACGAGAACCCGGACGTGCAGGACGCGATGCTGGAGGTGCTGCGCTTCTGGCTCGACCTGGGCATCGACGGCTTCCGCCTGGACGCGGTGCCCTACCTGTTCGAGGAGGAGGGCACCAACTGCGAGAACCTGCCGCGCACGCACGAATACCTCAAGCGGGTGCGCGCCGAGGTGGACCGGCTCTACCCGGACCGGGTGCTGCTGGCCGAGGCCAACCAGTGGCCGTCGGACGTGGTCGAGTACTTCGGCGACCCGGTCGGCGGCGGCGACGAGTGCCACATGGCCTTCCACTTCCCGCTGATGCCGCGCATCTTCATGGCCGTGCGCCGCGAGTCCCGCTATCCCATCTCCGAGATCCTGGCCCAGACGCCGAAGATCCCGGAGAACTGCCAGTGGGGGATCTTCCTGCGGAACCATGACGAGCTGACCCTCGAGATGGTGACCGACGAGGAACGCGACTACATGTACGCCGAGTACGCCAAGGACCCGCGCATGCGCGCCAACGTCGGCATCCGCCGCCGCCTGGCGCCGCTGCTGGAGAACGACCGCAACCAGATCGAGCTGTTCACCGCCCTGCTCCTGTCGCTGCCCGGCTCACCCGTCCTCTACTACGGCGACGAGATCGGCATGGGCGACAACATCTGGCTGGGCGACCGCGACGGCGTCCGCACGCCCATGCAGTGGGACCCCGACCGCAACGCGGGCTTCTCCGACTGCGACCCCGGCCGCCTCTACCTGCCGGTCATCATGGACCCGATCTACGGCTACCAGGGGCTCAACGTCGAGGCGCAGCAGAAGAACGCGGGCTCGCTGCTGCACTGGACCCGGCGCATGATCGAGATCCGCAAGCGCCACCCGGTCTTCGGCCTGGGCGAGTTCGCCGAGCTCAACTCCTCCAACCCGAGCGTGCTGGCGTTCGTCCGCGAGCTGGGCGACGACCGCATGCTCTGCGTGAACAACCTGTCCCGCTTCCCGCAGCCGGTGGAGCTGGACCTGCGCAGATTCGTCGGCGTCTCCCCGGTGGAGACGATGGGCGGGGTGCCATTCCCGGCAATTGGCGAACTTCCGTATCTTTTGACGCTTCCTGGGCATGGGTTCTACTGGTTCACCCTCCCGCCGGCCATCACCCAGGAGGAGTAAGACGTGCTGGATGAGCTCCTTGCCGCATGGATCAGCAGACAGCGCTGGTTCGGTGGCAAGGGGCGCCCGATCGACTCCCTGTCGATCGAGTCGGACGTCGTCATCCAGTCCGGCGACCCCAGCCTGCGCCACCTGATCGTCTCCGTGTGGCAGGACGGCTCCCGCGAGCGCTACCAGCTCCTGCTCGGGCTGCGCACCGAGCTGCCCGACACGCTCAACCACGCCCTCATCGGCCCGTACGCGACGGGCGGCGCCGAATGGTCGGCCTACGACGCGGTCCACGACAACGAGCTGACCCACTGGATGCTGGAGTCGATGGCGGGCGGCACGGGCCAGGACGGCGTGCGGTTCCGCCACCTGCCCGGCGTCGAGATCGACACCTCGCCGCGCAGCCTCGTGCTGGGGGCCGAGCAGTCCAACACCTCGCTGGTCTTCGGCGACGCGTACATCTGCAAGCTGTTCCGGCGGCTCATCCCCGGCGTGAACCCCGAGCTGGAGGTCGTCACCGCGCTGGCCGAGCGCGGCGCGCCGCACGTCGCCCAGCCGTACGGGTGGATCGAGACCGACCTGGACGGCACGCCCACTACGCTGGCCATCATGCAGGAGTTCCTGTCGAACTCCACCGACGGCTGGGACCTGGCGCTGACCAGCGTGCGCGACCTGTACAACTCGCTGTCGGGGATGTCGGCCGCCGACGCGGGCGGCGACTTCGCGGCCGAGGCGACCAGGCTCGGCGCGGCCACCGCCGCCGTCCACCGCGAGCTGGCCGCCGCCTTCCCCACCGGCGTGGTCGAGATGCACGAGGTCAAGCGGATGGCCGAGGGCTTCAGGCGCAGGCTCGGCCGGGCGGTCGCCGAGGTGCCCGAGCTGCGCCCGTACGTCGGCGTGCTGGAGGCCGCCTACCACCAGGTCGAGGAGCTGACCACCGAGGTGCCCGTGCAGCGGGTGCACGGCGACTACCACCTCGGCCAGGTGATGCGCACCACCACCGACTGGGTGGTGCTCGACTTCGAGGGCGAGCCCGGCCAGCCGCTGGCCGAGCGCCGCGCCCTGTCCTCGCCGCTGCGCGACGTGGCCGGGATGCTGCGCTCCTTCGACTACGCCGCCCGCCACCTGCTCGCCGGGCACTCCGAGGCCGAGAGGCTGGAGCCCAAGGCCGAGGAGTGGTCCGCCCGCAACCGGTCGGCGTTCCTCGACGGCTACCTCCAGGGCGGCGGCCTCATCACGCCCGGCGACGCCGCCCTGCTGCGGGCCTTCGAGCTGTCGAAGGCCGTCTACGAGGTCGTCTACGAGGCCCGCAACCGCCCCGCCTGGATCTCCATCCCGCTGGCGGCCTTCCGCCACTGACCGGGCCGCGCGGCCGGTCAGTCGTGGGCCGGGGCGGGAGTGTCGGCGCTGAGGGCGGGCACGTGGCGGAGCGCGGTGGCCGCCATGATCGCCGCCGCGAGGACGACGGCGGCTCCCGCGCCCGCCGCGACCGCCAGTCCCGAGCCGAACGCCTCCCTGGCCGCGTCGGCGAGGGCGGCGGCGACGGGACCGGGCTGGCCGGACGCGACGGCGATCGCGCCGCCGAGGGTGTCACCGGCCGCCTCGGCCGCCTCCGGCGACACCCCGTCCGGCACGGTGAGCCGCGCCGTGTAGACGGCCGCCGCGATGCTGCCGAAGATCGCCAGGCCGAGCGCGCCGCCGAACTCCTGGGCCGTCTCCGACAGGGCCGCCGCCGAGCCCGACCGCTCCGGCGGGGCGGAGCCGACGACCATGTCGGTGCCGAGCACGAGCAGCGGCGACGCGCCGAGGAAGAACAGCGTCTGCCCGGTCACCAGCGGCGCGAGACCCGGCTGGGTGAGCAGGAGCAGGCCGCCCGCGCCCAGCACGAGCCCGGCGGCGGCCACGTACCCGGGCCTGATGCGGCGCGCCAGCGGCGGCGCGGCCACGAAGCCCGCGACGACCGCCAGCGTGGACGGCAGCGTCCACAGCCCGGCCTCCAGCGGCGAGAGCCCGAGGACGAGCTGCATGTACTGGCCGGCGAGCAGGCCCAGGCCGGGGCCGACCAGGATGACGAGCATGAGGCTGGCCAGCGAGCCGCTGAAGCGGCGGTCGGCGAACAGCTTGAGGTCCAGCAGCGGCGCGGGGATCGTGCGCTGCCGCCGGATGAAGACCACGGCCAGCGCCAGGCCGGCGGCGAGGGCGAGGATCGCGAGCGGGCCCGGCTCACCGGCGGCCAGCTCCTTGACGCCGTAGGTGGCGGCGAGGGCGGCCACGACCGACAGCACGACGCTCACCAGGTCGAGCCGGCCCGGGTCGGGGGCGCGGTACTCGGGCAGCAGCAGCGGCCCGGCCACGAGCAGCACGGCCATCACCGGCACGCCCAGCAGGAACGCCGACCCCCACCAGAAGTTCTCCAGCAGCGCGCCGCCGACCAGCGGCCCGATCACCATGCCGCCGCTGAACCCGATCATCCAGAAGCTGATCGCGGTGGTCCGCTGGGCCGGGTCGTGGAACATGTTCCGGATCAGCGACAGCGTGGACGGCATCAGCGTGGCCCCGGCGACGCCGAGCAGCGCCCGCGCGGCGATGAGCACCTCGGCGCTCGGCGCGTAGGCGGCCAGCGCGGAGGCCACGGCGAACGCGCCCGCGCCGATCAGCAGCAGCTTCCGGCGGCCGATGCGGTCGCCGATCGTGCCCATCGTGATCAGGAACCCGGCTATGAGGAACCCGTAGATGTCATTGATCCACAACAGTTGCGCGCCGGTCGGGCGCAGGTCCTCGCTCAGGGCCGGGGCGGCCAGGTGGAGCACGCTCACGTCAATGGACAGCAACAGGGTCGGCAGGATGAGGACGCCGAGTCCGATCCACTCCCGCCGGCCGGCACGTTCTATGTTCATGCATGGAACGTTAAGAACTCAATTGCGCTTGAGGTCAAGTTCTCCCGGATAAACCCAAGATTCCGCACTTTCGGTGATTGTCTCGGTGAAAGCGGGCAGTGGCTGGGTTGGACGGTCGTCGTAGGGCAGGGTTGGGAGCATGCCGATGAGGACAGAGCTCGACCGCCTCGCGGGCGGGGCGCACCATGATCCGCACTCGGTGCTGGGCGCGCACCCGGTTCCGGGCGGGGTCACGTTCCGGGCGCTGCGCCCGCTGGCCGAACGGGTCAGGGTGGTGCTGGACGACGGCACGGCCCACGACCTGAAACACCAGGCCCACGGCGTGTTCGAGACCACGGTCCAGGGGCTGGACAAGGTGCCCGCCTACACGCTGAGCGTCCAGTACCCGGGTCACGACCCGCACGAGACGCGCGACCCGTACCGCCACTGGCCGACGCTGGGCGAGGTGGACCTGCACCTGATCGGCGAGGGACGCCACGAGCGGCTGTGGGAGGTGCTCGGCGCGCGCGTGATGGAGCACCAGGACGTACGCGGCACCGCGTTCGCCGTGTGGGCCCCCAACGCGCGCGGTATCCGCGTCGTCGGCGACTTCAACCACTGGGACGGCACCGCCTACCCGATGCGCTCGCTGGGCCGTTCGGGCGTGTGGGAGCTGTTCATCCCCGGCCTGGAAGCGGGCGAACGGTACAAGTACCAGATCCTGGGCGCCGACGGCGTGTGGCGCGACAAGGCCGACCCGATGGCCCGCCGCACCGAGGTGCCGCCGCAGACCGCCTCTGTCGTCGAGGAGTCGCTCTACACCTGGGAGGACGTCGCCTGGATGGCCGCGCGCGGCGACAAGCAGGCGCGCAGCGGCCCGATGAGCATCTACGAGGTCCACCTGGGCTCGTGGCGGCCCGGCCTGTCCTACCTGCAGCTGGCCGACCAGCTCTCCGAGTACGTGGCCGACATGGGCTTCACCCACGTGGAGCTGCTGCCGGTGGCCGAGCACCCGTTCGGCGGCTCCTGGGGCTACCAGGTGACCTCCTACTACGCGCCGACGGCCCGCTTCGGCACGCCCGACGAGTTCCGCAGGTTCGTCGACCGGATGCACCAGCGCGGCATCGGCGTGCTGCTCGACTGGGTGCCCGCGCACTTCCCGATGGACGACTGGGCGCTGGCCCGCTTCGACGGCACGCCGCTGTACGAGCACGCCGACCCGGCCAGGGGCGAGCACCCCGACTGGGGCACGTACGTGTTCGACTTCGGCCGCAGGGAGGTGCGCAACTTCCTCGTGGCCAACGCCCTCTACTGGCTGAAGGAGTTCCACATCGACGGGCTGCGGGTGGACGCCGTGGCCTCGATGCTCTACCTGGACTACTCGCGGCGCGAGGGCGAGTGGACGCCGAACGTCTACGGCGGGCGCGAGAACCTGGACGCCGTCGAGTTCATCAAGGAGATGAACGCGGTCTGCTACCGGGAGGCGCCCGGCATCACGACCGTGGCCGAGGAGTCGACCGCGTGGCCGGGCGTGTCACGGCCGGCGCACCTGGGCGGGCTCGGGTTCGGCTTCAAGTGGAACATGGGCTGGATGCACGACACGCTGGAGTATCTCCGGCACGAGCCGGTCTTCCGGCAGTATCACCACCACCAGATGACGTTCTCCCTGATCTACGCCTATTCGGAGAACTACGTGCTGCCGCTCTCGCACGACGAGGTGGTGCACGGCAAGGGCTCGCTCATGGGCAAGATGCCCGGCGACGAGTGGCAGCGGTTCGCGCAGTTGCGGGCGCTGCTGGCGTTCATGTGGGCGCATCCGGGCAAGCAGCTGCTGTTCATGGGCGGGGAGTTCGGCCAGGGCTCGGAGTGGTCGGAGGAGCGCGGGCTCGACTGGTGGGTGCTGGAGTTCGACGGGCACCAGGGCGTGCAGCGGCTGGTGCGCGACCTCAACCGGCTCTACCGCGACACGCCCGCGCTGTGGGAGCAGGACTCGACGCCCGACGGGTTCCGGTGGATCGACGCCGACGACGCCCCGGGCAACACGTTCTCGTTCCTGCGCTACGCGGCCGACGGGTCCGCGGTGGCGTGCGTGGTCAACTTCAGCGGCGGGCCGCACGAGAGCTACCGGCTGGGCCTGCCGTACGGCGGGGAGTGGACGGAGGCGGTCAACACCGACGCCTACGAGTACTGGGGCAGCGGCGTCGGCAACATGGGCGCGATCGAGGCTGTCGAGGATCCCTGTCATGGGCTGCCCTACTCGACGACGTTGCGGGTGCCGCCGCTGGGAGCTGTCTGGTTGACGAAGCCCGCCTGAAAGTCTGGTGAGAAAGGGGCTCCGGCCCTATATCTGGGGGATAAATCGCCCTAAACTCCGAGATCATCCCCTTCTCGGAGGACGCCGGTGCGATTTCGCCCCCTGATCGTGTGCTCGCTCGTGCTCGCGTTGCTGCCCGCGGCGCCCGCTCTCGCCGCCGATCCGACGGCCGCACCGGTCCCGACCGCCGCCCCCAGCCCCGCTCCGAGCACTGCTCCCAGCACTGCTCCCAGCACTGCTCCGAGCCCCGCTCCGAGCACCCCTGAGGAGAAGGTCGAGGAAGGGTTAGGCGTCGACGGCGGCACCGTGCGGGCCATCGTCGAGCTCACCCAGCCGATCCCCGCCCCGATCTCCGAGATCGGCAACGCCGAGGTGCTGCTGCAGCCCGAACGCCAGCCGTTCGTCGTGGTCGAGGGCACCGCCGAGGAGCTGGCCGCGCTCGCCGAGGACCCCAAGGTCACCTCGATCCGCCGCGACCGCGCCTACCCGCCGTCGCTCGTCTCCAGCCTCCCCCAGATCGGCGCCGACAAGGCGCACGCCGCCGGCTTCACCGGCAGCGGGCAGAACGTCGTCGTCCTGGACACCGGCATCGACCCCGGCCACCAGGCCTTCGCCGGCCGCATCACCGCCGAGGCCTGCTTCTCCGCCGTCGACCAGGGCGTCAAGTCGCTCTGCCCGAACGGCCAGACCAGCCAGACCGGCCCCGGCGCCGCCGACGCCACGACCGCCAACTGCCTGGCGGGCGGCGTGAACCTGTGCGACCACGGCACCCACGTGGCCGGCATCGCCGCCGGCACCGGCGGCGTCGCGCCCCAGGCCGGGATCATCGCCGTCCAGGTCTTCAGCCGCGTCGAGGACATGGACGTGTGCGGCGAGCCCGTCTGCCTGCTGGCCTTCGAGTCGTCGCTGCGGCTGGCCATGGACCACGTGGCGTCGCTGACCGCCCCGATCGCCGCCGTCAACCTCAGCCTGGGCGGCATGCCGTCCGAGACCTCCTGCGACACCAGCGAGGAAGGCCAGGTCCTCAAGCCGAAGATCGACGCGCTGCTGGCCAAGGGCATCGCGACCGTGGTCGCCGCCGGCAACGAGTACTTCGAGGGCGCCTCCTACCCGGCCTGCATCACCTCCGCCGTGGCCGTGGGCGCCAACGACGACGGCGACGCCATCGCCGACTTCTCCAACCGGGGCGCGCTGCTCGACCTGTTCGCGCCCGGCGTGGACATCGAGTCGGCGGTGCCGGGCAACCAGACGACCGTCTACAGCGGCACCTCGATGGCCACCCCGCACGTCGCCGGGGCGCTGGCCCTGATGAAGGCCGCCTCGCCGCAGACGCCCATGCCGGAGCTGATCGACAAGCTCAAGACGACCGGCAGGCCGTACGTCTACCAGGCCAACGGCGTCCAGGTGCGCACGCCGCGCCTGGACCTGGCGGCGGCGCTCGCCGGGGCGGCCCCGCAGCCGGAGATCAGCCAGAACCCGCCGACGCTCCCCGGCAGCCCGGGCGACCCCGACTCGCCGGACCCCGGCCCCGACCCCGGCGCCGATCCCGAGCCGGAGCCGACCGGCAGCGGCCCGACGCCCCAGCCCGACCCGGTGGACCCGGACCCGACGCCGGTCCCGCTGCCGACCGTCACGGTCACGGTGACGATCACCGCCACCCCGAAGGCGCCCGCGACCGTCTGCACGCGCGGCACCTCGGCCAAGCCGATGACCGCCAAGCAGTGGGCCGTGGAGGTCTACCGGGGCACCGGCTCGATCGACGACGCCACCCTGACCTGCTACCTCAAGCTCGCGCACAAGGCCAGCAAGGTCTTCCCCGAGCTGACCAAGGCCTCGTCGCTGGGCAAGGCGTACCGGGTGCTCAAGGCGAACAGGACGGCCAAGCAGCGGCTCGACAGCGCCCTGCTCACCGGCTGGCTCAACTGGGCGCACGGGATGAACAACACCAAGGTCCTCAACTCCTCCGAGAAGGTGCGGCTCTCCGCGAAGTCCACGAGCACCGCGCTCAAGAAGGCGGCCGCGAACGTCCTCAAGACTCGTTAATCACTCGGGAAACCCCGACATCACCCGCCCCAGGTGCGGGCATCTGTCCCGCCGTGAGACGAATGCTCCTGGTGGCTGCGGCCACGACCTCGGCCTTGCTCGCCGCGACGGCCGCCGGGCAGGCCGACACCGGTGACCCGGTGATCAGCCCGGCGCTGATCGCCCAGCTCGACACGCACCAGAAGGTGCGCTCGATCGTCGAGGTCAAACCCGGGCAGAGCGTCACCGCCGTCGCCGGCGACGTCGAGAAGGGCTCCTCCTCCGCCCGGGTGCTGGAGTCCACCGAGTCGCCCACGTTCTTCGTCGCCGAACTCGACGCCGACGCGCTCGCCCTCCTCAGGAAGGACGCCCGGGTCAAGGCCGTGTACGAGGACGCGCTCAGCAAGCCGTT
Organism: Nonomuraea ceibae; assembly: GCF_019396325.1. Lineage (GTDB taxonomy): Bacteria > Actinomycetota > Actinomycetes > Streptosporangiales > Streptosporangiaceae > Nonomuraea > Nonomuraea ceibae. The sequence goes on along the minus strand of NZ_JAHKRO010000005.1, from coordinate 112,402 downwards.
GCTGGCCGAGACCACCAAGGTGATCGGCGCCGACAGGGCCCACGCCGCCGGCTGGACCGGCAAGGGCGCCACCGTCGCCGTCCTCGACACCGGGATCGACCGCGACCACCCGTTCCTGGCCGGCCGGATCGTGGACGAGGCGTGCTTCTCCACCTCCGACGCGGCGAGCCAGGCCGTCTCCCTCTGCCCCAACGGCCAGGCCAACCAGACCGGGCCCGGCGCCGCCGACGCCGAGACCCGCCAGTGCCTGAACGGCGGCGCCAACCGGTGCGACCACGGCACCCACGTCGCCGGCATCGCCGCGGGCAAGCTCGTGACCGGCGCCCCCGCCAACGGCGTCGCCCCCGAAGCGGGCATCCTGCCCATCCAGGTCTTCTCCCGCATCAACAGCGCCGTCGCCTGCGGCACCACCCGGGTGCCGTGCTTCCTGAGCTACACCTCCGACCAGAAACTCGCCCTCGAATACGTCGCCAGGGTCGCCAAGGAACGCAACGTGGCCGCCGTCAACATGAGCCTCGGCGGCGGCGGGCCGCACCGGCGGCACTGCGACGCCGACCCCGGCGCGGGCGCGCTCAAACCGCAGTTCGACCAGCTCATCACCCTCGGCGCGGCCCCCGTGGTCGCCGCCGGCAACGACGGCTGGACCGACGCCGTCGCCTCCCCCGCCTGCGTCTCCACCGCCGTCACCGTCGGCGCCACCGACGACGCCGACCGCATGGCGCCCTTCTCCAACCGGGGCGTGCTGCTCGACCTGCTCGCCCCCGGCGCCGACGTCACCGCCTCCGTGCCCGACGACGCGTACGGGCTGATGAGCGGCACGTCCATGGCCGCACCCCACGTCGCCGGCAGCTTCGCGCTGCTGAAGCAGGCGTACCCGAACCTGACCGCCGCCCAGGCGCTGCAACGGCTCCAGACCACCGGCCTGCGCATCGGCACCACCGCCCGCATCGACGCCGCGGCCGCCACCACCGGCACACCTCAAGTGTGAGCGCACGCCCGGCTCCTGCCGCTTAGGGTGGCTTTCATGGACGCAGGCAAGGCGATCAGCGAAACCGTCGGCAAGCTCCGTCAGCGGCGCACCGCGCCCCTGGTGCTGGAGCTGGACCTCACCGAAGGCGTGATCGAGGGGCCGCCCGCGGACCCCCTCGCCGCCGTGCTGTCCATGCGCAAGCCACGCCTGTCCGACGTGCTCGCCGGGCTCAAGCGCGCCCGGCAGGACTCCCGCGTCAAGGCCCTCATCGTGAAGATCGGCGGCAACCCGCTCGGCCTGGCCACCGTCCAGGAGCTGCGCCAGGCCGTCGTCCGCTTCCGCGCCTCCGGCAAGCTGACCGTGGCCTTCGGCGAGACGTTCGGCGAGTTCGGCAGCGGCACCGTGCCCTACTACCTGGCCAGCGCCTTCGAACGCGTCTACCTCCAGCCCAGCGGCGACGTCGGGCTCACCGGCATCGCCCTGGAACAGCGGTTCGTCAAGGGCGCGCTGACCAAGCTCGGCGTCGGCTACGAGATGGGCCAGCGGCACGAGTACAAGACCGCCGCCAACACCTTCACCCACGACCACATGACCGAGCCGCACCGCGAGTCGGTCGGCCGGATCGTCGAATCCGTCACCGGCCAGCTCACCGCCGGCATCGCCGACGGCCGCCGGCTCGACCCCGCCAAGGTGCGCGAGCTGTTCGACCAGGGCCCGTTCATCGGCGCCGAAGCCCTCCAGGCCGGGCTGGTCGACGGCCTGGCCTACCGCGACGAGGTGTACGACGAGGTCAAGCGCGCCGCCGGCGACGAGGCCCACCTCCTGTACGTCTCCCGTTACGCCAAGGGCGCCGCCGTCCGCAAACTGCCCAACCCGACCGCCGACGGCATCGCGCTCATCCACGGCATGGGCCAGATCCGCACCGGCCGCTCCGGCCGCAGCCCGCTCGGCGGCAGCGGCGCCATGGGCTCCGACACGATCAGCGCCGCGCTGCGCGCCGCCCGGCGCGACGACCACGTCAAGGCCGTCGTGTTCCGCGTCGACAGCCCCGGCGGCTCGTACGTCGCCTCCGACACCGTCTGGCGCGAGGTCGTGCTCACCCGCAAGGTCAAGCCGATCATCGTGTCCATGGGCGACCTCGCCGCGTCCGGCGGCTACTTCGTCTCCATGGCCGCCGACGTCATCGTCGCCCAGCCCGGCACCCTCACCGGCTCCATCGGCGTCTTCGGCGGCAAGCCCGTACTGTCGGAGCTGCTCGAACGCATCGGCGTCACCTCCGAGACGGTCGCCGAAGGCGCCAACGCCGGCATGTTCTCCACCTCGCGCGGCTTCTCCCCCGAGCAGTGGGAACGGGTCAACGCCTGGCTCGACCGCATCTACGACGACTTCGTGGGCAAGGTCGCCGAAGGCCGCTCCCTCACCCGCGAACGGGCCCACGAACTCGCCCGCGGCCGCGTCTGGACCGGCGGCGACGCCCGCGACAACGGCCTCGTCGACGAGCTCGGCGGGCTGGAGGACGCGCTGGCCCTGGCCAGGAAGCGGGCCGGGCTCGCCGACGACGCGCCCGTACGCACCTACCCCCGGCTCAACCCGCTCGAGCGGCTGCGCGGGCCCGACTCCAGCGAGGATCGGGCGGCGGCGCTCACCCGGGTCCGGCTCGACGCCTGGGGGCCGCTGGCGCGGCTGTCGGCGGAGCTGGGGCTGCCCGCCGGGGGGCCGCTGTCCTTGCCGGGCTGGTACGTCATCCGCTGACGGCAAGGGCCTCACCGGTGGCGTGCTGCGCGCGTGGCCGGTTCGGGCCGTGTCTCCAGGGGGAGCCGAGCTCCCCCTGACCCCCCTGGCAAGGGGCCTCCGGCCCCCTGCACCCCCGAGCGTGAGGCGGTTTCCGCAGGCCCGGCAGTGCGCCGCCCGTCAGAGCGGGTTCCGCAGCCGTGACCAAGGAGCGGCAAGGCATCCGGCGTCGAACCCACGGGCAACCGGACCTGGAAGATCAGCCCAGGGGCCGGTATCGCCCTCGCAGCCGGACCAGTGGGTGCAGGGACGGGGTGACGTACGAGACGGCGAGGACCTGGGCGATGAAGAGCGTGTGGTCACCCGCCGGCACCACCTGGACGGTCTCGGCCTCCAGGGCGGCGACGCCGTCCTCCAGCACCAGGGCGTCCGAGTGGGGTCCGCGGTGGTGGGGCGCGCCGGCGACGAGGTGGCGGGCGCTGGGCCGGCCGGGGGCGGCGAAGCGGCTGGCCATGGCGGCCTGGCCGGAGGAGAGCAGGGAGCACGCCCAGCGGTCCTGGCGGCACAGCACCTCGCTGAGGTAGCCGCCGCTGGACAGGCTGATCAGGACGAGCGGCGGCGCCAGGGAGACCGACAGCAGCGCCGAGATCGTCACGCCCAGGTCGTCGCGGCCGTCGCGGACGGTGACGACCGCGACGCCGCCGGCGAGCTGGGCCATGGCCTCGGTGAACTCGCTCACGGCGAGGGCCTCAGGGGAGAGGCCCCCGCCGGGCGGGTCAGCCGAGGCCGTTCGCGCTCAGCCATTCCTTGGCCACCGTGGCGGGCTCGTCCTTGTTGACGGCGATCTTCTGCATCATGTCCAGCAGCGAGTCGGTCGTCAGCTTGGCGGAGATCGCGTTGAGGGTGGTGCGCACCGTGTCGGTGGCTCCGGCCTTGTTCAGGAGCGGGGTCACGTTCTGGGCGGGGAAGATGTTCTTGGTGTCCTGGAGGGGCACCAGGTTGTTGGCGGTGATCTTCGGGTCGGTGGAGAACACGTTGCCGACCTGGATGGAGCCGTCCTTGATGGCGTCGGCCGTGGCCGGGCCGGTGGGCTTCCACTGCTTGAACTGGATGCCGTAGACCTCCTTGAAGGGGGCCTCCCAGCGCTTCTTGAACTCCGGCGGACCGCCCACGATCATGTCCTTCGACACCTTGGCCAGGTCTTCCATCGTGTTGACGGACTGCTTGGACTGGGTGTCCTTGCTGATCGACAGCGTGTCCTTGTCCTCGGCCGGGGAGGATTCGAGCACTTCGAGCTCGGCGGGGAGCTTCTCCTTCAGCGCGGCGTTGACCTCTTCGGTGGTCGCGGCCTTGTTCTGCTGGTCGATGAAGGCCAGCAGGTTGCCGTTGTACTCGGGCACCAGCGTCAGGCCGCCGCTCTTGACCTGGTCGTAGACGACCTCGCGGCTGCCGATGCGGGGCTTCTCCTCGACCGTCACGCCCTTGGCCTCCAGCGCCTGGGCGTAGATGGAGCCGAGCAGCACGCTCTCGTCGAAGTCGAAGGAGCCGATCACGACGGTCCCCCCGCCGCCGCCGGTGGCGGAGCCCGTGGGCGCCGCGCTCGTGGTGTCGAGCGGGTTGCCCCCGCCGCCGCCACCACCGCAGGCCGTCAAGGTGAGCGCCGCGGACAGGACGACCGCCGCGGTGCTGAACATGCGTCTCATTAAAATGTCCCCTTCTTGCGGGAGGTAGTACGAAAAATCAACGTGTCTTCAGTCGTTGGCTCACCCCCGGGGAGACCGTCACCCTCTGCGCGAGGGTGAACGCGATCTGCACCACGAGCGCGAACAGCACAATCAACACTGAACCCCCGACGACGCTCGCGTAATCCTTCGTCGCGAACCCGTCGATCACGAACCTGCCCAGACCGCCCAGCCCCGTGTAGGCGGCGACGGTCGTGGTGGCGACCACCTGGATCGCCGAGAGCCTGAGCCCGAGGAGGATGAGCGGCAGCGCGACCGGCACCAGCACCCGCCCGAGCACCTGGCCGCCGCGCAGCCCCATCCCGTACGCCGCGTCGCGCAGCTCGGGGTCCACTCCCCTGATGCCCTCGAACGTGTTGACCAGGATCGGCGGCACGGCCAGCAGCACCAGCGGGATGATCACCGGCCAGATCGACGCGGTGCCGAGCAGCAGCACGAACAGCACCAGCAGGCCGAGCGTCGGCAGCGCCCTGGCCAGGTTGGCCGAGACGACCACGAGCACCCCGCCCCGGCCGGTGTGGCCGATGAGCAGCCCGATCGGCACCGCGACCAGCATCGCCAGCGCGAGCGCCAGGGCCGAGAACTCCAGGTGTTCGAGCAGCCGTACGGGGATGCCGTCGAAGCCCGTCCACCGGGCGGGGTCGCCGAAGAAGTCGATCAGCCAGTTCACGACGCCCCCCTCGCCCGCACCCACGGGGTGAGCAGCCGCTGGGCCAGGAGCAGCAGCCCGTCGGCGATGAGCGCCAGCGCCACGATGAGCACGATGCCGACGACGACCGGCGGCAGGAACGGGTTCTGGTAGGCCCGGGTGAACAGCATGCCGAGACCGCCCTCACCGATCAGCGCGCCCACGCTCACCAGGCTGATGCTGGAGACCGCGACGACCCGCAGCCCGGCGATCACCACGGGCGCGGCGATGGGCAGCTCGATCTGCACCAGCCGGCGCAGCGGCGTGAAGCCCATGGCCACCGCCGACTGGCGGACGTGCGGAGGCACCGAGCCGATGCCGTCGACCACGGCCGGGATGAGCACGGCCATGGCGTAGAAGGTCAGCGGGACGATCACGGTGATCGGTGACAGCCCGGTGACCGAGATCAGCAGCATGAACAGCGGCAGCGACGGCAGCGCGTAGATCACGTTGAAGATGCCGGCCGTCGGCTGGTAGAGCCACCGCCATCGGACGCTGGCCAGCCCCAGCGGCAGGGCCAGCGCGAGCCCCAGCACGATCGGCACCAGCGACATGAGCAGGTGGTCGCCGAGCAGGTCCCTGATGCTGCCGACCCGCCCGGTGTCCCAGTTGCGCGCGATCCACTCCCAGAGTGAGGGCGGGCCGTCACCCATGGGCGGCCTCCGCCAGCGCCTCGTCCAGCGCCTCCCTCGTGGCCACGCCGACCACCTCGCCCCGCTCGTCCACGGCCACCGCGGTGCCCGACGGCGACAGCAGCGCCGCGTCGAGCGCGGTGCGCAGCGAGTCGGTGCCGAACACGAACGTGCCGGCGCCCTCGGGGGCGGGCAGGTCGGTGCGCAGCCGCAGCCCCTCGGTGGAGACGAACTGCAGCCGCCGGATGCCCCGGTCGCGGCCCAGGAACTCGCGGACGAAGTCGTCGGCCGGCTCCGACAGCAGCGTCTTCGGGGCGGCGAGCTGCGCCAGCTTCCCGCCCACCCGCAGCACCGCGACCTGGTCGCCGAGCTTGATGGCCTCGTCGATGTCGTGGGTGACGAACACGATCGTCTTGTTCAGCTCCGACTGCAGCCGCAGCAGCTCGTCCTGGAGGCTGGTGCGGACCACCGGGTCGACGGCGCTGAACGGCTCGTCCATCAACAGCACCGGCGGATCGGCGGCCAGCGCCCTGGCCACGCCCACCCGCTGCTGCTGCCCGCCGGAGAGCTGGAAGGGGTAGCGGCCGGCCAGCCCCGGGTCGAGCCCGACGCGCTCCAGCAGCTCCATGGCCCTGTCGCGGGCCTTCCTGCGGTCCCAGCCGAGCAGGTAGGGCACGGTGGCGACGTTGTCCAGGATCTTGCGATGCGGGAACAGGCCGGCCTGCTGGATCACGTACCCGATGCCGCGCCGCAGCGTCGGCGGGTCGATGTCCTGGACCGGCTCCCCGTCGAGCAGGATGCGCCCTTCGGTGGCGTCGATCATCCTGTTGATCATCCGCAGTGACGTCGTCTTCCCGCAGCCCGACGGGCCGACGAACACGGTGATCTCGCCCGTGGGCGCCTCAAGGCTGAGGCGGTCCACGGCTACCGTTCCGTCTGGGTAGCGTTTGGTGACAGCGTCGAATGTGATCACGCGCGACCTTCCGCTTCGTGGCAGGGCCGCAGCCCCCCTGCCACGACCGCCGCATGATCTAACGGCAACCACCCTACGGCGATTGAACGTGGTCTGTCCCATCGGGAGGAGGTTAAGCGGTTCACTGACCTGCGATTCCGTACGAATTCGTGATCTGGTAGTGCGCCGGCCTGGGTGGAGTTGGCATGATTGCCTCCACATGCACAGACGCCGCACCCTCACCCGCAGCGTCCGCTTTTCCCAGTAAGAGGATCCGGTCACGTGACACACCCGCTCACCGGTCAGCACTCCCGCACCGAGCTGATCGCAGAGCTCTACGACCGTCACGCCGCCGGGCTGTTCGCGTACTGCGCGGACCAGCTCGGCGACCCTGGCTCCGCGGCAGACGTCGTGGCGACCGTGCTCGCCGCCGTGCCGTCGCAGCCGCCCCCGCGTGCCGCCCTGTACGCCTACGCCCGGCGCGAGATCTTCCGGCGTGACGTCGTCTACGCGCCGCCCGTCGTCGACCCGCTCATCGACCCGGCCTCGGCGCTGGTCGAGCGGGCGCTGCGCGAGCTGCGTCCGGCGCAGCGCGAGGTGCTCGTGCTGGTCCAGGTGTGCGGGCTCAACCGGGAGGAGCTCGCCTGGGTGCTCGACGTGGCGCCCGACACCGCCGAGGAGCTGGCGGTCAGCGTGGCGCACCGGTTCACGCAGGCGCTCGGGCTGGCGCTGGCCGGCGCCGGCGGCCGCGTGTCCAAGCCGGTCGCCGACGTCTACGGCGCGCTCGCCGTCGCGCCGCTGCGCGACGTGCTCGGCCGCCTGCCGTGGCAGACGCCGCCGGCGGCGCTGCGCGTCCACTTCGCGGGATCCCGTACGGCCGAGCCGGCGCCGATGTTCGTCAAGCCGCGCTGGCCCGTGCCGCCGACCTGGCCGCTGCCGCTGGGCGCCGCCGACCCGGCGAGCACCACGGGGATCTTCCCGACCGAGCTGCTCGCGCCGCCGTCGCCGTCGCGGATGCCCGACCACGAGGCCACCACGGCGCCGATGCCCAGGCTGCGTGACCCGCTGGCGCCCTCGCCCGAGCGCACCGGCCGGCCGACGACCTTCCGCGCCTTCGAGGCGGCCCCGCCCGCCCCGTCCGGCCTGTCCACCCCGTTCTCCGCCTTCGAGGCCCGCCGCCCCATCGGCGGCGCGCCCGCCAAGGACCTGCTCGGGAGGGATGTACCCGCCAAGGGCGCGCCGCAGGCGCGGCTGGAGCGGCCGTTCGTCATGCCCGCGCCGGTCCCGGCGGACGTGCTGGACGACGAGCCGGTGACCCAGGACCTGCCCGCCGTCACCGACGCCCGCGCCCCGCGCGAGGCCGGGCCGCTGTTCACGCCCCGGGCGCAGCCGAAGGAGCCGGTCTACCGGATGCCGCTGCCGCCGGAGCCGCCCGCCGCGCCGGACGCTCTCCCGGCGAGCACGACGGAGCCGGAGCAGGACTCGGCGAGCGAGCCGCAGGCCAGGCCCGCGCCGGCCCCGCGACGGACGCCGGCCCCACGGAGGGCGTCCGGATCGGGCAAGGCCGCCCGGCGGCCCAAGGGGAAGAAGCGCCGCAGGCACCACGACTGGGCCTGGGAGCTCACCGGCTTCCTGATCTGCGTGGTCATCGCGATGATCGTGTTCTTCTCCGTCCCGATGATCGTCAGCCCGTGATCACATGGTGTTGACGATCAGCCCGATGTGCGTGAAGTAGTTCAGCGCCCCGAACAGCGCGAACACCACCCCGGCCACCAGCCAGCACACGCCCGTCACCGTCGCCGCGGGCCCGCCACGGGCCCGCAGCGCGAACGGGAACACCACGGCCCCGATGCCCACCAGCACGTACAGCCCGGAGATGAACGTCGCCTCCAGCATCGGCATGTCCGCGAACGCCCCGGAGATCGGCTCCTGCGGCGGCGCGGCGAACAGCGTGTACGTCCACCCGGCGGCGGCGATGCCGAAGCAGGCCAGCCCCATCGCGAAGGCGAACAGCGAGATCGGCCCCGCCACCCGCGCCACGTGCTCGCGCCGGTCCGCGGCCCCCTGGGGCGGCGTCCAGCGCTTCCACAGGTAGAGGGCGGCGGCCAGCAGCATCGCGCCGAACGCGAGCGACGGCTCGCCGAAGATGATGTTGTCGAACGGGAACCCCTGCCCGGCGAGCGGCCAGGTGAGCGTCATGTGCAGCCCGGTGAGCGCCAGCAGCGCGCCGAGCACGCCGAACGCCAGCGCCCACCCGTCGACGTGCTCCATCGGGTCGCCGCGCAGCAGCTTCCTGCCGAACCAGACCACGAGCACCAGCCCCACGCCCGCCGCGACGGCCATGATCGTGTTGTACGTGGGCATCTTCGTCCAGTCGATCTTCAACTCCGGCTGGACCAGCAAATATCCGACCATGCCCGCATGACTACCCTGGGTGATCAATCCGACACGCCGGACAGGATCAGCCCGCTGGTCGGCACCCCCGTTCCGGCCGTCACCAGCACGTTCCGCACGCCGTCCACCTGGTTGGCGGCGGTGCCGCGGAGCTGGCGCACGGCTTCGGCGATGCCGTTCATGCCGTGGATGTACGCCTCGCCGAGCTGCCCGCCGTGCGGGTTGACCGGCAGCCGCCCGCCGAGCTCGATGCCGCCGTCGCGCACGTACGCGGCGGCCTCGCCGCGCCCGCAGAACCCCAGCTCCTCCAGCTGCGTCAGGACGAACGGGGTGAAGTGGTCGTACAGGATCGCGGTCTGGATGTCGGCGGGCGTCAGCCCGGACGTCTCCCACAACTGCCTGCCGACCACCGACATCTCCGGCAGGCCGGTCATGTCGTCGCGGTAATAGCTCGTCATCATCATCTGCCCGGCGCCGGAGCCCTGGGCGGCGGCGGTGACGACGGCCGGGGTGCGGCGCAGGTCACGGGCGCGCCCGGCGGTGGTGACGACGAGCGCCACCGCGCCGTCGCTCTCCTGGCAGCAGTCGAGCAGCCGCAGCGGCTCGGCGATCCACCGCGACGCCTGGTGGTCGGCCAGCGTGATCGGCCTGCCGTGGAACCAGGCCGCCGGGTTCGTCGCCGCGTGCCGGCGCATGGCCACCGCCACCCGGCCCAGGTCCTCGGACGTGGCGCCGTAGGCGTGCAGGTAGCGGCGGGCGAACATGGCCACCCACGCGGCGGGCGTCACCAGCCCGTACGGCACGTGCCAGCTCATCTCCATGCCCTGCGAGGACTGCTGCCCGGCGAGCCCCGCGTCCGGCCGGCCGAACCGGCGGCCCGAGCGCTCGTTGAAGGCCCGGTAGCAGACGACCGCGCGGGCCGCCCCCGTCGTGACGGCCATGGCCGCGTGCGCCACGGTCGCGCAGGCCGCGCCGCCGCCGTAGTCGACGCGGGAGAAGAAGCTCAGGTCGCCGATGCCCACCTCGCGGGCGACGGCGATCTCCTGGTTGGCGTCCTGCGTGAAGGTGACCAGGCCGTCGACCTCGGCCGGGGACAGCCCGGCGTCGTCCAGCGCCGCGAGCACCGCCTCGGCCGCCAGCCGCAGCTCAGAACGGCCGGAGTCCTTGCTGAACTCGGTCGCGCCGATGCCCGCGATCGCCGCGTCCAGGCGCGTCACGGCCGCACCTCCGGCAGCAGCAGGGTGACGGTCCCGGTGGCGTGGTCGCCGAGGCTGACCCTGCCCGTGACCCCCACCGTGACCTCGCCGTCCGCGAGCGCGGTGACGCCGCCCCGGAAGCTCAGCCGGTCACCCGCGTAGGCTGGCACGCCGAGCTTCACGTCGATCCGCCTGATCACCGCCTCCGGCCCGGCCCAGTCGGTCACGTACCGCTCGACCAGTCCCATCGTGGTCAGGATGTTGAGGAAGATGTCCTTCGCCCCCTGCCCCCTGGCGACCTGGACGTCATGATGGACAGGGGTGAAGTCCATCGTGGCCAGCGCGGTGGAGACGACCACCGTGGGCGTGAGGTCGAGCGACAGCTCGGGCAGCGCCGCACCCACCTCGACCTGATCTCGCGTCAGCATCACGGCTCCCCGGGCGTCCAGACGGGCAGGACCAGCTCGTCGTCCATCGGCCGGTACGCGACCCGTACCGGCATGCCGACCGCCACCGACTCCGGCGGGCAGTCGACCACGTTCCCCACGATCCGCACCCCTTCGGGCAGCTCCACGACCGCCACCACGAACGGCGTCTCGCGGCCCGGCACCGGCGGATGGTGGTGGACCACGTAGCTGTAGACGACGCCCTCGCCGCGCGCCACCACGTGGGCGCGGTTCGCCGAGTGGCAGCGCGGGCACATCGGGCCCGGCGGGTGGCGCAGCTCGCCGCAGTCGGCGCAGCTCTGGACCCGCAGCTCGCCGCGCCGCACGCCGTCCCAGAAGAACGCGGTGTCACGGTTCACCGAGGGCCGCAGCGGGTACGGCTCGGCCCGCTTCTCCGGCGGCCGGAACTTCAGCACCCGGAACAGCATCTCGGCCACCGGCTCCCCCTCGCCGGCGTACCAGGTGACGACCCAGGTCGCGAAGAACCCCTCGCCGAGCGCGGTCCGCTTGGGCCCGGCCAGGCCGGTGAAGCGGGTGGCGGGGGTCAGCAGCTCGCCGACGCGCACGTAACGGTGGTAGGTCTGCTCGCAGTTGGTCGCCACGACGCCCGTGTAGCCGGCCTCGTCCAGCGCGCCCATCATGACGCTCACCGGCGAGCGGTCGCCGGGCGCCGGCGCGGTCATCGTCCACACCTGCGCCATCGCGGGCGGGGCCAGGCCCCTGTCCAGGTAGACCGGGTTGCGGTCGCCCATCGCGGCCAGCCAGTGGCGGATCATCGGCACGTTCACCGGGTCGTCGGCCGGGGCCCCGGCCAGCTCGCCCAGCGCCGCCTGCTTGGCTGCCAGGTCCAGCAGCTCCTCGCCGGTCATCGGGGCGGCCTCGGCAGGCTCAGGCCGAGCATCGCGATCAGCTCCCGCTGCACCTCGTTGACGCCGCCGCCGAACGTCAGCACCACCGCGCCCTTGACCGCCCGGTCCGTCCGCTCGATCAGCTCGGCCGTCTCCGGATCGGCCGGGTCGCCGTAGCGGGCCAGCACGTCGCCGAGCAGCCGCCCGGCCTCCTGCATGCGCTCCGAGCCGTAGACCTTGGTGGCCGACGCGTCGGGGGCGCCCAGCCAGCCCAGGTCCATGTTGGCCGCGACCTGCCAGTTCAGCAGCTCGTTGGTGCGGAACCAGGCGCGCACCCGGCCGAGCGCGCGCCGTACGTCGGGCTCGTCCGCCAGCCCCGCGCGGCGGGCCCAGGTCAGGAAGCGGTCGTAGGTCTGGCCGAGGTTCCCGGCGGGGCCGAGCGTGACGCGCTCGTGGTTGAGCTGGTTGACGATCAGGTCCCAGCCCTTGTCCACCTCGCCCACCACCAGGTCCACGGGCACCCGCACATCCGTGTAGTAGGTGGAGTTGGTGTGGTGGCGGCCGTCCATCGTGACGATCGGCGTCCAGGAGAAGCCCGGGTCGCCCGTCGGGACGATCATCATGGTGATGCCCTTGTGCTTCCTGGCCTCCGGGTTCGTGCGGGCGGCGAGCCAGATGTACTGGGCGTGGTGCGCGCCGCTGGTGAAGATCTTCTGCCCGTTGACGACGTAGTGGTCGCCGTCGAGCACCGCGGTCGTGCGCAGCGCGGCCAGGTCGGTGCCCGCCTCCGGCTCGCTGTAGCCGATGGCGAAATGGCACTCGCCGGCCAGGATGCTCGGCAGGAACCGCTCCTTCTGCTCCTTCGTGCCGTACTGCATGAGCGTCGGGCCGACCGTCTGAAGGGTGATGATCGGGTACGGGACTCCGGCGCGGGCGATCTCGTTGGCGAAGATCTGCTGTTCGAGCGGGCCGTGGCCGCCTCCGCCGTACTCCTTCGGCCAGCCGAGGCCCAGCTTGCCGTCACGGCCGAGGCGGCGACAATGCTCCAGGTACGCCTCGCCGAACGGGTCCTCGGCCAGCTTCGCCCGGTCCTCGGGGGTGAGGCAGCCGGCGAAGTACTCGCGCAGCTCGTCGCGGAGGCGGCGCTGCTCGGGGGTCAGGTCGATGTGCATCAGGCGAGCCCTCCGATCAGGTCGAGCTGGGCGTCGGCGCCGCCGAGCAGGTGCGTCAGGTGCTTGGCCTGGGCGAAGTAGCGGTGCAGCGGGTAGGTGACGTCCAGGCCGAGGCCGCCGTGCAGGTGCTGGCAGGTGTACAGCGCCCGCGCCGCCTCGTCGGCGTGCAGCGCGGCCACGGCCAGGTCCTCCTCGGCGGGCAGCCCGGCGTCCAGCCGCCAGGCGCCCGACCACATGGCCACGTCCAGCGCCCGGCCGGTGATGTAGACGTCGGCGATCTGCATGGTGACGGCCTGGAACTCGGCGAGCGCGCGGCCGAACTGCTTCCTGGTCCTGATGTGGGTGGTGGTCAGCTCCAGCGCGCCGGCCAGCACGCCGCTCGCCTGCGCCGTGACCGCCGCGGTGAACAGCCGCCGCACGTCGCCGGCCGCCTCCGGGCCGCCGACCCGCTCGGCGGGGCAGCGTTCCAGCGTGATCGTGGCGGCGGGCTCGCCGGTGGAGGTGAACTCGGGGGCGGCGGCCGGCGCGTGGACCAGGAACAGCCCCTGGTCGGCGGTGACCAGCACGTCGCCGCCGGGATGGGTGACCCCGGACTTGCTGCCCGTCAGGAACCAGCCCGCGGCCAGGTCGGCGGGCGCCCGCTCGGCGATGGTCACGGGCGGCGCGGTCAGCGGGCGGCCAGGCTCCCGGATCGCCACCGAGGCGGGGGCCTCGCCGGACAGGCGGCGCTGCTGCCCGGGGCTGCCGTGCCGGCTCACGGCCAGCGTGCTGACCAGCGTCTCGCGTAACGGGCCCGGCGCGGCCCTGGCGCCCAGCTCGCGCAGCACGACCGCCATCTCGACCGGCCCCAGCCCGGCGCCGCCCGCGTGCTCGGGCACGCAGATCGCCGTCAGGCCCGCCTCGCGCAGCGCGTCCCACAGCCGGGCCGCGTCCTGCCCGTCCTCCCTGGCCAGCAGCTCCGCGGTGAGGGTACGCAGGTCCCGCTGGGTCTCGTCGAGGTTGAAGTCCATGCACCACCACCAAGCGCTCGGTCGGTAGAATGGCAAACTAGAACAGATTCTAATATCTGTCCAGAGGGCACCCATTTCGACAAGTCCAGATATAGCCGTGTAACGCCAAAGACATGCATCTATACGGCTTGTTAGTGACTGGCGAGTAACAAGCCGGGTTATCGAGAAATCAGATAACGTGTTCTCATGCGCACTCCGCAGGCGGACGTCGCCACGCCCCCCGCCGACCCCGAGGGGCCGACGGAGCACCACCCCGCGCCCGGCGGCAACAGCGCCCGCTCACGCAGCCAGCACCAGCGCCGCAAGCGCATCGTCCAGGCCGCCGCGGCCCTCGCCTCGCGCGGCGGCGTCGAGGCGATGCAGATGCGCACGGTCGCCGAGCGGGCCGGCGTCGCCCTCGGCACCCTCTACCGCTACTTCCCGTCCAAGATGGACCTGGTCGTGGCCGTGGTCGGCGAGGAGATCGACCTCCTCGAAAGCAGCATCCAGCGCCGCCCGCCGAGCTCCCCCACCCCGTCCGGCCGCGCCGTCGACGTGCTCATGCGCGCCACCCGCGGCCTCATGCGCGAGCCCGAGCTGGCCGACGCCCTCATCAGGTCGCTGATCCTGGCCGAGGTCGAGACCCCGTTCGGCGACCGCATGACCGGCCTGCTGCTGCGCGTCTCGGCCGGCGGCCTCGACCCGGCGCGGGCGTCGGAGGAGCAGCTCGCCCTGGCCGGCTCCCTGTCGAGCATCTGGGTCCAGGAGCTGCTGGAGATGCTGCGCGGCCGGCGCACCTACGACCAGATCCAGCGCCGCATCGAGATCGCCTCCGACCGCCTGCTGAGCGACCTCTGACCTGCCCTTTCGCGGAGAAGAGGCGATCTGTCGGTGGCGTCGTCTATACAGGGGGTATGAGCGACAAGCCGTCCAACGAGGACTTCCTCCGGCAGGCTGACCCGATGCGCCGGGAGCTGCTCGCGCACTGCTATCGCATGATGGGGTCGGTGCACGACGCGGAAGATCTCGTCCAGGAGACCTATCTGCGCGCCTGGCGGGCCTACGACGGGTTCGAGGGGCGCTCGTCCCTGCGCACGTGGCTCTATCGCATCGCCACCACCCAGTGCCTGACCGCGCTCGACAGCCGGGGCCGCCGCCCGATGCCGACGGGCCTGGGCGCGCCCGCCACCGAGCCGAGCGCGCCGCTGGTGCAGCGGGGCGAGGTGCCGTGGCTGGAGCCGGTGCCCGACGGGATGGTGGGCGCGGGCGGCGACGACCCGGCCGCGATCGTCACCTCGCGCGAGAGCATCCGGCTCGCGCTCGTCGCGGCCTTGCAGCATTTGCCGCCGCGCCAGCGCGCGGTGCTGATCCTGCGCGACGTGCTCAAGTGGCGCGCGGCCGAGGTCGCCGAGGCGCTCGAGACCACGACCACCGCCGTCAACAGCATCCTGCAGCGCGCCCGCGCCCAGCTCGCGCAGGTCGCGCCCAGCCTCGACGACCGCCCGCAGCCGCTGACGCCCGAGCAGAGCGAGCTGCTCGACCGCTACGTGGCCGCGTTCGAGAGCTACGACATCAAGACGATCGTCGACATGTTCACCAAGGAGGCGATCTGGGAGATGCCGCCCTTCGAGGGGTGGTATCAGGGGCCTGACGCGATCGTCGAGCTCGTCGAGACCCAGTGCCCGGCCCAGGCGCCGGGCGATCTGCGGCTGGTGCCGGTGCGGGCCAACGGCCAGCCGGCGTTCGCCCTGTACTTCCGGGAGGGCGACGGCTACCGGCGCTTCTCGCTGCTGGTGATCGACTTCGACGGCCCGCTGATCAGCCATGTGGCGATGTTCTTCGACCTGGCGCTGTTCGAGCTGTTCGAGCTGCCGGAGAGCCTGCCCGCCGGGGCTTTCGCGGCTAACTAGAACCGGTTACAGTCGCCACCAGAGCATCGTTCTGGAGGTGGCTGTGGGCACACCCGTGATCGTCGAGGCCGTACGCACGCCGATCGGCAAGCGCGGCGGCTGGCTGGCCGGCCACAAACCGCAGCAGGTGCTGGCCACGGCGCTGAACGGCCTGCTTGCCCGCTCCGGCCTCGATCCCGCCGCGGTCGAGCAGGTGTTCGCCGGCTGCGTGACGCAGGCCGGTGAGCAGGGCGGTCACGTCGGGCGGCACGCCTGGCTCTACGCCGGGCTGCCCTACCAGGCGGGCGTCACGACCGTCGACGCGCAGTGCGGCTCCTCGCAGCAGGCCGTGCACCTGGCGGCGGCGATGGTGCGCGCCGGGGTGATCGACGTGGGCGTGGGCTGCGGGGTTGAGGTGATGAGCCGGGCGCCGCTCGGCAGCAACGTGTTACCGGCCCAGCCCCGGCCCGACGACTGGAGCATCGACCTGCCCGACCAGTTCACCGCGGCCGAGCGGATCGCCCGGCGGCGCGGGCTCACGCGCGAGCGGCTCGACTGGTTCGGCGCGCGGTCGCAGCGGCTCGCGGCGCGGGCCTGGGCGGGCGGCCGGTTCGCCCGGGAGATCGTGCCCGTCGGCGAGGTCAGCCGCGACCAGGGGCTGCGCGAGACCACCGTCGAGGGCCTGGCCGCGCTCAAGCCGGTCCAGGGCGAGGGCACGCTGCACACCGCCGGGACCTCCTCGCAGATCTCCGACGGGGCCGCCGCCGTGCTGGTGATGAGCGAGGAGGCCGCGGCCAGGCACGGGCTGCGCCCGAGGGCGCGGATCCTGGCCCAGGCGCTCGTCGGCGCGGAACCGTACTTCCATCTGGACGGGCCCGTGGACGCGACGGCGAAGGCGCTCGCGGCGGCCGGCATGGCGGTGGGCGACATCGACAGGTTCGAGGTGAACGAGGCGTTCGCGTCGGTGGTGCTGTCGTGGGCGAGCGTGCACCAGCCGGACTTCGACCGCGTCAACGTCAACGGCGGCGCGATCGCGCTCGGCCACCCGGTCGGCGCGACCGGCGCGCGGCTGATCACCACGGCGCTGCACGAGCTGGAGCGCTCGGACTCGGCGACGGCCCTGGTCACGATGTGCGCGGGCGGCGCGCTGGCCACGGCCACGATCCTTGAGCGGATCACGTGACGGGACGGATCCCGAAAAATCATTCCCATCCACCCGCCCCCGCACCCACACTCGACGAAGACCACGCACGCACGACGGGGGCCACTCCAATGACACGAACGCGGCGCAGGCCGTTCACCGAACAGCGCACCCAGGACCTCGGCGGCGGGGTATGGAGCGTGCCCGTGCCGATCCCCGGCAACCCGCTCGGCTACACGCTCGTGTACGCCGTCGAGTCGCCCAACGGCCCCCTGCTCGTCGACGCGGGCTGGAACCACCCCGACGCCTGGGCGGCGCTGCGTGACGGGCTGGCCGCCGCCGGCATGGCCGTGGCCGACGTCAGCGGCGTGGTCGTCACCCACTTCCACCCCGACCACGCCGGGCTCGCCGGGCAGGTCAGGCAGGAGTCGGGCGCCTGGATCGCGATGCACGAGGCCGACGCGGCGCTGGTCGCGATGATGCACGGGCTGGCCCGCGACGAGCACCGGGACTTCCAGGCCGAGATGCTGCGGCGGGCCGGCGCGGACCCGGAGGCGGTCGCGGCGGCGTCCGGCGGCAGGGGCGAGCCGCCCGCACGGCCGGACCGGGAGCTGCGCGACGGCGACCTGATCGACCTGCCCGGCCGGAAGCTGCGGGCCGTGCACACGCCGGGCCACACCCCTGGCCACGTCTGCCTGCACCTGGAGGACGCAGACCGGCTGTTCACCGGCGATCACGTCCTGCCCGGCATCACCCCGCACATCGGGATCTACCCCTTCGACCGGGACGACGTCGACCCGCTGGGCGACTTCCTGGACTCGCTGCACCGGGTGGGCGAGCTCGGCCCGCTCGACGCCCTGCCCGCCCACGAGTGGACTTTTCCGGATGTGGCGGCACGGGCGGCCCAGATCCGCGATCATCACGAGGAGAAGCTCGAACGACTCCACGCCCAGCTCCGCGACCGGTCCGAGCCGCCGACCATCTGGGAGACCGCCGCCATGATGACCTGGAACCGGCCCTGGTCCGACCTGCCGCCGATGCTGCGCGGCCTGGCCGCCGGCGAGGCCGCCGCCCACCTGCGCACGCTGGAGGCCCGCGGCGCGATCCGCCGCGTTCCCGGCGACGGCGCCGTACGGTTCCAAGCCCTAGACTCCTAGACATCCGATGTCCAGGGGGAAGATCGTGGCGGTCACCGACGCGGCCATCGACCGGATCAAGCAGATGATCCTCTCCGGCGAGCTGGCCCCCGGCGACCGGCTGCCCAAGGAGGCCGACCTGGCCGAGCGCCTCGGCCTGTCACGCAACTCGCTGCGCGAGGCCGTCCGGGCGCTGGCCCTGATCAACGTCCTGGACGTGCGGCAGGGCGACGGCACCTACGTGACCAGCCTGGAGCCCCGGCTGCTGCTCGACACCCTGTCGTTCGTGCTCGACCTGCACCGCGACGACACCGTCATCCAGTTCTTCGAGGTGCGCCGCATCCTCGAACCCGCCGCCACCGCGCTGGCCGCCGAGCTGATGACCGACGAGGAGGTCGGCGAGCTGCGCGCCGTCCTGGAGGCGCTGCCCGCAGATCCGACCATTGAGGAGCTCGTCGCCAACGACCTGGAGTTCCACCACCGCATCGCGCGCGGGTCGGGCAACAGCGTGCTGTGCTCGTTCGTCGAGAGCCTGTCCGGGCCCACCACCAGGGCCCGGATCTGGCGCGGCCTCACCCAGGAAGGCGCCCTGGACCGGACGCGCGAGCAGCACGCGGCCATCTACGAGGCCATCGCCGCCCGCCAGGCCGACGTGGCCCGGTCCTGGGCCACGGTCCACATAGCGGGCGTCGAATCCTGGCTGCGCAAGGCCCTGCCCTAGGGGCATGGCCTGGCGGCCGGGCTCCGGGCTAGTGGGCGGCCCGGCCCTTGAGGCTCAGGCCGGTCGGGAAGCTCGGCACCTTGCCGACCTCGTTCGACGCGATGACCTCCTCGACGCCCGGCATCGGGATCATCTGCCAGCGGCCCCACTCGGAGAAGCGAGTGTCGACCCTCTTCAGCCACGCGCCCTTGGGCGAGTAGTTGGTCGTCACGAAGCGCTGGATCACCCCGGAGGAGTTGGTCCAGAGCTGCCACTTGATCTTCGACTTGGCCTTGGCCTTCGACTTGACCCCGTCCACGTCCACGGCGTAGTGGTCGCGTGCCACCTTGTTCAGCTCGGCGTAGGTCACGTCACCCTGGAAGTGGTAGCCGCCCGAGACGGCCTTGCCCTTCGCGCCCTTCAGCGTGACCTGGAGGCTCGCCGGGTCGAACACGTCGATCGTCTGCTGCGTGGTCCAGAACTCGGGCGCGACCTGGCCCTTCGGGTAGCGGTAGGCGACCCAGTTCTTGTCCTTGGGCAGCGGGACGTCGGAGGTCGTGTAGAGGGCGTCGCCGCCGGCCACGGCCTCCGTCTCGTCCTCGGGGTCGGTGGCGTTCACGTCGCGCACGGTCAGGTACGCGGCCACGGGCCCGCGGGTGCCGAACTGGATGCCGCCCTGCCGCCGGGTCGGCGGATCGGCGTCACGCAGGAGCGCGACCTCGGTGAAGTCGACGCCCCGTTCGGCGCGGAACTGCTTCTTCATCGCCTGCACCGGGTCGGGCGCGGCGGCACTCTGCGCGGAGGCGGCAGTGGGGGCCAGCGTGAAACTCGCGGCGGCCACCAGAACGATCCATCGTCTCATCGGGGGGTTCATCCTTATCGGGAAGTGCGGAACGGGCCGAGATCGAAGCCGGGCTCGTCATAGGGCTGGTCCAAGAGCTCGCGCCAGGACATGACCTCGTCGGCCGGCGGCAGGGGTATGGTCATCCGCTGCCCCCACCCGGAGTAGCGGGTGTCGGCGCCGCCGCCGAGCCGGTTGCTCATCAGGCGGGTGACCAGGCCCCGCTTGTCGGTCCAGAGCCGCCAGGAGATCTTCCGCTCGGCGAGCCCGCCGGCGACGTCCCCGCCGGACTGGGCGGCGTAGTGCTCCGGGGCCGCCTTGACGAGGTCGCCGTACGTCACGGCCCCCTGATAGAGGTGACCGCCCGGCACGCTCTTGACCTTGGCGCCCTTGAGGATCGCCTTCAGGATCGCCGGATCGAGCGGGTTGATCGTCTGGCTGCTGAGGACCAGGCCGGGCACCGGGGTGACCTTGGTGCCCTTGTCGGGTTCGAACACGACCCACTTCTTGCCCGGGGGCAGATCCGGCGAGGAGAGATGGAGCTGACCAGGCGTCATGATCAGCTCTACCTCGGTCCCCGGCTCCTCGCCCTTCTTCTGAACGGCGGAGAACGTCATGTACGAGGCGACGGGCCCGCTCGCACCGAACTGGATCCCGCCCTTGGCGCGGACCCGGGTCACCGATGCGTCGCCCGTCATGCGGGACACCTCGGTGAAGGTGACGCCGTGTTCGGCGCGGAACTGCCTCTTCAGGGCCTGTACGGGGTCCGGCGGCGCGGGCTGCGCGGCGGCGGCGTCCGGTGCCAGCGCGACCAGTGCGGCGACCGCCAGGACGATCCAGCGTCTCATTGCACGTCTTCATCCTCATGGGGGGGAAATGCGGATAGATCATCCTTGCAGAGCCATAACCGGGTAGGAGCCATTTGTGGCCGACAAACTTCACAAATACCGGAGCAAACGCGACGCCAGTCGCACCCCCGAACCCGTCCCCCAGGACGCGCCACGCCCCCAGGACGGTGACGCGTTCGTCATCCAGGAGCACCACGCCCGTTCCCTGCACTGGGATCTGCGCCTGGAACGCGACGGCGTGCTCGTCTCGTGGGCCGTCCCCAAGGGCCTCCCGCCCGACCCCGGCACAAACCATCTGGCCGTCCACACCGAGGACCACCCGATGGAGTACCTCACCTTCCACGGCGAGATCCCCAAGGGCGAGTACGGCGGCGGCACGATGACGATCTGGGACCGGGGCACGTACGAGACGGAGAAGTGGTCGGAGCGGGAGGTCAAGATCGTCCTGCACGGGGAGCGGGCGGAGGGCAGGTTCGTGCTGTTCCGGACGGACGGCAAGAACTGGATGATCCACCGCATGGACCCGCCCGTGACCGACCCGTTCCCCGACGTGGCGCCGATGCTGCCGGTCCGGCGCAAGGCGCCGCCGCGCGACGCCGCCGCGTACGCCTTCGAGTTCGCCTGGGGCGGGCGGCGGCTGCTCGTCCCGATCCAGGGCGGGCGCACGGACGCGGCCAGGGAGCACCCGTGGCTGCGCCCGCTCGCGGAGTCGTTCGGCAGCCGCACGGCGGTGCTGGACGGCGAGCTGACCACGCTCGCGGGCGCGGAGGTGCTGGTCTTCTACGACCTGCTGTACGACGACGGGCACGCGCTGGTGGATCGCCCGTACCGGGAGCGGCGGGCGGCGCTGGAGGCGCTCGGCCTGTCGGGCGCCCGCTGGCAGACCGCCCCCTCCTGGCCGGGTGAGGCGGCCCCGGTCCGGCAGGCGGCCCGCGAGCAGGGGCTGCCGGGCGTCGTCGGCAAGCGCCTGGACTCCCCCTACGAGCCCGGCGAGTCGGCGGCCTGGGTCTTCGTCCCCTCCTGACGCCGGACCAGGACGGCGAAGGCGAGGGCGACCAGCAGCGCGCTCACCCACAGCGGCGAGCGGAACCCGTGGCCGGCGCCGATGGCCAGGCCGCCCAGCCAGGGGCCGAGCGCAGCGCCGACGTTGAACGCCGCCGTGGCGAACGCGCCGCCCAGCTTCGGCGCGCCCGCCGCCGCGTACAGGACCTGGGAGATCAGCGTCGAGCCGACGGCGAACGCGAGCGTGCCCTGAGTGAGCACGAGCACCACCGTCGCCACCGGGCTCCCGGCGGCCAGCGCGAACACCACCCACCCGGCCAGCAGGCACGCGCCGCCGGCCGTCAGCAGCCGCGCGGGCCGCGTGTCGGCCAGACGACCGGCGGCGGTCACGCCCGCGAACGACCCGGCGCCGAACAGCGCCAGCGCGACCGGCACCCAGGCCGCCCCCAGCCCGGCGACCTCGGTGACCACCGGCGCCAGGTACGTGTAGGCGCAGAAGGTCGCCCCGTTGACCAGCGCGCCGAGCAGCAGCGTCACCCGCAGCCGCCCGTCACGCAGCACCCGCAGCTCCTCGCGCGCCCCCGAGGAGGCCGAGTCCGCGCGGGTCGCGGGCACGGCCCGCAGGATCGCCACGAAGGCGGGGACCGACACCAGGGCCACCGCCCAGAACGCCGAGCGCCACCCCCACACCTGGCCGAGCAGCGCCCCGGCGGGCACCCCCGCGACGCAGGCGACGGTGACGCCGCCGAGCAGGACGGCGGTGGCCCGGCCCTTGGCGTCCGGCGCGACCATGCCGGTCGCCGCCGACAGCGCCACGGCCAGGAACCCGGCGTTGGCCAGCGCCCCGGCCACCCGGGTGAGCAGCAGCACGTCGAAGCTCGTGGTGACCGCGCCGAGCACGTGCACGAGCGTGAAGATCGCGAGGAACGCCAGCAGCGCCCGCCGCCGGGGCCAGCGCAGGCTGAGGATCGCCATCAGCGGCGCGCCGACGATCATGCCGACGGCGAAGGCCGTGGTCAGCTGACCGGCGGCGGGAATGGAGACGCCCAGCTCCTGGGCGATGCCCGGCACCAGACCGGACAGCATGAACTCGGACGTGCCCATGGCGAACACGGCGAGGCCGAGCAGGTATACGACGAAAGGCATGAAGAGGCTCCGCACCCAGAGGAAGATCGGCAGGACATGCGGCAGCGGTGATCCGGAGCTCTCACTCGTGACAGGAACGGCGAAAGGCCACCGGACGACCGGTGGCTAGTGTCTTGACGCCTCTGGGCTGGACATGCCGGGCAACCTAGCAGGGCCGCCCCGGTGGGGCCAACCGGTTTTTCGGATGGGCGATACTCGCCAGATGCTGATTTCCGAGATATCGCCCGACAGAGCCCTCTTCGACGTGCAGCGTGCCGCCTATGCCGTCGAGGCGGAGCTCATCGGCGACGACCGCATCCCGCCCCTGCGCGAAAGCCTGGACGACCTGCTGGCCCAGCCGCTGCGCTGGCTCGGCGCGCTGGACGGGGAGCGGCTGCTGGGGGCGATCGCCTGGACGGAGAGCGACGAGGAGGTGGACGTGGACCGGCTTGTCGTCGATCCGGCGGCGCACCGGCGCGGCATCGGCCGAGCCCTGGTCACCGAGGTCATCGCCAGGGCGGGCGAGCGGCGGATCGTGGTGTCGACCGGGCGGGACAACGTACCGGCCCGGACTCTGTACGAGAAGCTGGGATTCGTCCTGAAGAGTGAGTTCGAGCCGATCCCCGGGCTGTGGGTCGTCGGCTACGCGCGCTGAAGGTCCGCCCACAGGGCGTCCGGCACCGGGCGCCGCCACAGGGCGGCGTTGGCGCGCACCTCCTCCGGCGAGCGCGCGCCCAGCACCACGGCGGCGACCGCAGGGTGGCGCAGCGGAAAAGCCATCGCCGCCTGCGGCAGCGTCACCCCGTGCGCCTCGCACACGCGGGCCAGCCGGGTGGCGCGGGCGACCAGCCCGGCCGGGGCGGGCCGGTAGTCGTAGGCGCCCGACGGGGTGTGGGTCGCCAGCAGGCCGCTGTTGAAGACGCCCGCCGCCAGCACCCGGGTGCCGCGCGCCGCGCACTCCTCCAGCAGCGGCAGCCCCGACCGGTCGAGCAGCGTGTAGCGGCCGGCCAGCATCACCACGTCCACGTCCGTCTCCCGGACGAACCGCAGCGGCGCCCGCCACTGGTTCATGCCGACGCCGACGGCCTTGACCACGCCCTGGGCGCGCAGCTCGGCCAGCGCCGGGTACGCCTCGTCGAGCGCCTGCTCCAGGTGGTCGTCCGGGTCGTGGATGAGCGCCAGATCCACGTACGGGAGTCCGAGCCTGGACAGGGAGTCGTCCAGGGAGCGCAGCACGCCGTCACGCGAGAAGTCCCACCGCCGCTCGAAGGCGGCGGGGACGTCGAAGCCCTCGTCGTCGACGCCGCCACGGCCGGACGGGACGAGCAGCCGGCCGACCTTGGTCGACAGCACGTAGCCGGTGCGGCCCGCCAGCGCGGCGCCGAGGCGGCGCTCCGACAGGCCGAGCCCGTAGTGCGGCGCGGTGTCGAACAGGCGCACGCCGCTGTCCCACGCGGCCTCGACCGTGGCCCGCGCCTGCTCGTCACCGACCGCCTCGTACAGGTTGCCGATGGGCGCGGCGCCGAACCCGAACCGCGGCAGCTCGATCACCTGAGCTCCTGAACCGGCCCGCCGGGCCGGAGCCGCAGCCCCTGCATGCCTCCGTCGACCGCGAGCGCCGTCCCGGTGGTGGCGCCGGCGTCCGGGCCGGCCAGGTACGCGATCGCCGCCGCGACCTCCTCCGCGCTGACCAGGCGGCCCATCGGCTGCCTGGCGCGCAGCGCCGCCCGTTCCGCCTCGGGGTCGTCGGCGGCGTCGAGCAGCCGGGCGACCCACGGCGTGTCGGCGGTGCCCGGATTGACGCAGTTGACCCGGATGCCCTCGCGGACGTGGTCGGCCGCCATGGCGAGGGTCAGCGACTGCACCGCGCCCTTGGTCGCGCTGTAGAGGGCGCGGCCGGGCAGCCCGGCGGTGGCCGCCACGGAGCACGTGTTGACGATCGAGGCGTGCGCCGACCGGCGCAGGTACGGCAGCGCCGCGCGGGCCACCCGGACCATGCCGAACACGTTGACGTCGAACACCCGCCGCCACTCGGCGTCGTCGTTGTCCTCGACCGTGCCCTGCGCGCCGATGCCCGCGTTGTTGACCAGGATGTCGATGCCGCCCAGGCGCTCGGCCGCCTCCGCGACGGCCCGGCGTACCTGCTCGTCGTCGGTCACGTCGGCCTTGACGCCGACGAACGGCTCGCCGGGCGGGTCCAGGTCGAGGCAGGCGACGCGCATGCCTCGCCCGGCTAACAGGGTGGCGGTGGCCAGGCCGATGCCTGAGCCGCCTCCGGTGACGACGGCTTTGAGCGTCATGCGTCCCTCCAGACCGCGCCGCCCGGGTAGGTGTGGGCGGCGACCGACTCGGCGTGCATCGCGGCGCTGAACCCGGGCGCCGCAGGGGCCCGGTAGCGGCCGTTCTCGATCACCACCGGGTCGGTGAAGTGCTCGTGCAGGTGGTCCACGTACTCGATCACCCGCCCGTCCATGGTGCCGCTGACAGCCACGTAGTCGAACATGGCCAGGTGCTGCACCAGCTCGCACAGCCCGACGCCGCCCGCGTGCGGGCACACCGGCACGCCGAACCTGGCCGCGAGCAGCAGGATCGCGAGGTTCTCCGGCAGCCCGCCGACCCGGGCGGCGTCGATCTGCAGGTAGGAGATCGCGCCGGCCTGGAGGAGCTGCTTGAAGATGATCCGGTTCTGGACGTGCTCGCCGGTGGCGATCGGCACGGGGCTGACGCCCTCGGCGATCGCCGCGTGGCCGAGCACGTCGTCGGGGCTGGTCGGCTCCTCCACCCAGTGCGGGGCGTACGGCTTGAGCGCGGTCACCCAGGCGATGGCCGTCCCGACGTCCCAGCGCTGGTTGGCGTCGATCGCGATGGGGAAGTCCGGGCCGCACACCTCGCGGGCCGCCTTGAGCCGGCGCACATCGTCGGCCAGGTCGGCGCCGACCTTGAGCTTGATCTGGCCGAAGCCCTGGTCGAGGGCCTCCCGGCAGAGGCGGCGCAGCTTGTCGTCGGGGTAGCCGAGCCAGCCGGGCGAGGTGGTGTAGGCGGGGTAGCCGTCGGCCCGGAGGCGGGCGATCCGCCTAGCCTTCCCCTTTTCCGCCTTTTTCAGGATTTCGAGTGCTTGGCCGGGTGTCAGGGCGTCGCTGAGATAGCGGAAGTCGATCAGCGCGACGATCTCCTCGGGCGGCATCTCCGACAGCAGCAGCCACACCGGCTTGCCCGCCCGCCGGGCCTTCAGGTCCCACAGCGCGTTGACCACGGCGGAGATCGCCATGTGCATGACGCCCTTCTCCGGCCCCAGCCAGCGAAGCTGCGAGTCGTAGACCATCTCCCTGTAGAGCGCGCCCAGGTCCTCGGCGTCCCGGCCGATCACGTACGGCCTGAGCGCGCCGATCGCCGCCGTCTGCACGTCGTTGCCGCGCCCGATCGTGAAGGCGAACCCGTGCCCCTCGAACCCGTCGTCCGTCCGCAGCACCACGTAGGCGGCCGAGTAATCAGGGTCGGGGTTCATCGCGTCGGAGCCGTCCAGCTCCCGCGAGGTGGGGAAGCGCACGTCATGCGTCTCCATCCCGACGATCCGGTACGAGCCTCCCGCGCCCATGCCACCCCGCACCCATCGGATGTCTGTACCGCCATGCTGATCCCGTCCTCGGACACTGTCAAGAACCGGATCATCGTCTTCCGGAAGACATCGGATCATCGCCTCCCCGTGCCGCACCCGCTCCTTGACGGTCGTACAGTGCCGTAATAGAACACGTTTCAGTACGGCTTCCTGTACCAAGCGCTTGATAAGAGGGTGAACCGGGTGCACATCGACCTTGTCGACCAGGACCGCTACGCCACCGCAGGACCGCCCCACGAGCAGTTCGCCTGGCTGCGCGCCCACGACCCCGTGCACTGGCACGAGGGCGAACCGGGCTTCTGGGCCGTCACCCGCCACGAGGACGTCGTGCACGTGTCGCGGCACTCCGACCTGTTCTCCTCGTCGCGGCGGCTGGCCCTGTTCAACGAGATGCCCGAGGAACAGCGGGCACTGCAACGCCTGATGATGCTCAACCAGGACCCGCCCGACCACACCCGGCGCCGCTCGCTCGTCAACCGCGGCTTCACCCCCCGGACCATCGGCGCCCTCGAACAGCACATCCGCGACATCTGCGACGACCTGCTCGACAAGTGCAGCACCGAAGCCGACTTCGTCACCGAAGTCGCCGCCCCTCTCCCGCTCTACGTCATCTGCGAGCTCCTCGGCGCCCCCGTCACCGACCGCGACAAGCTCTTCAGCTGGTCCAACCGCATGATCGGCGCCCAGGACCCCGACTACGCCGACACCCCTGAGGAAGGCGCCGCCGCCGCGGCCGAGGTCTACGCCTACGCCAACCAGCTCGCCGCCCAGCGCCGCGCCAACCCCAGGGACGACATCGTCACCAAGCTCATCCAGCCGGACGACAGCGGCGAGACCCTCGACGAGAACGAGTTCGACCTGTTCGTCCTGCTCCTCGTCGTCGCCGGCAACGAGACCACCCGCAACGCGGCCTCCGGCGGCATGCTCGCCCTCTTCGACCACCCCGACCAGTGGAACCGCCTCGTCGCCGACCCCACGCTCGCCCGCACCGCCGCCGACGAGATCGTCCGCTGGGTCTCCCCCGTCAACCTCTTCCGCCGCACCTCCACCGCCGACCAGATGCTCGGCGACCGGCAGATCAAGGAAGACGACAAGGTCGTGGTCTTCTACTCCTCCGCCAACCGCGACACCGCCGTCTTCCCCGACGCCGAGACGTTCGACATCGGCCGCGACCCCAACCCGCACATCGGCTTCGGCGGCGGCGGCGCCCACTTCTGCCTCGGCAACCACCTCGCCAAGCTGGAGCTCCGCATCCTCTTCGAGCAGCTCGCCCGCCGCTACCCCCGCCTCACCCAGACCGGCGAGGCCCGCCGCCTGCGCTCGAACTTCATCAACGGCATCAAGGAACTCCCGGTCAAACTCGCCTAGCCGGCCGGAACACGGCCTCCGCCCGGAGGGACGGGCCCGAGCCCGCCCCTCCCTCTCGGGGTGCCCTCAACCGATCAAGGGTCCGGCCTCAGTCCCGCCGCGCGGGCAGGCGCGGCCGCTCATCCGTCCAGCCGATCGCCTGGAACGAGGTGGAGTAGCGCAACTCCACCTGCCGCCCGTCGGCGAGATCGGTGGTGTGCCTCCGCACCTCGGCGAGGAGCAGCCCGCTGCCCGGCTCGACCACGAGCTGAACCCGGGCGAACACGCCCGGCTCGATCTCCTCCCGGTAGCCGAGCGCCTGCCCGCGCCGCCCCTCCGGGTCCGTCACCTCCCCCTCGGCCCGGATACCGGGCAGCGACGCCAGGATCCGGTACGCGGACGCGCGCACCTCGGGCGACGCCGGCAGCCGGCTGATGATCTCCACACAGTCGCGCAGGAGGATGTGCGCCCTCGCCTCCTTCACGTCCATCCCGGATCCGGCCAGGTCCAGCCGGCCGATGCCCTCTTCCAGGTAGCTCCGGAGCTTCCCGGGGTCGCTCGGCAGCGCCCGTACCTGCTTCCAGGTCAGCGGCCCCCCGATCAGGTGACCGGCCGCGCCCTTCCACTTGCCGTACAGCCGTTCGGCGGACCGCTCCCCCGCCGCCGTCCTCAGCGGCCGGGACGGGACGGAGAACAGGTTGTCCGTCCTCATGTCCTCGGGATATCGCCAGCTCGCGGGCGCCCCCGCGGCCCGCCACGCCTGCTCGTCCCGCGCGGTCGCGGGCTTGACCCCGAGATCCTGCCGGATGCGCCAGCTCCGCAGCTCCGGCCGTACCGCCAGCCACGTCTCCAGGGACCGGCTGCCCTCCAGCATGTAGCCGCGCGTGGGATCGGGCAGCATCCACCGCGAGACGGTCGTGGTGCGCCAGTAGTCACCGCTCGCCGGGGCCCGCTCCGTGGCGACGGCCGCGGCCAGCAGGATCTGCTGAGCGGTCGACCCGCCGGCCGGAGCCGACAGCGACGCGCTCGGCTGCGGCACGCCCGGCTGGGACTCGCCCGGCTGGGGCACGACGGAGATCGTTCCGCCGGACAGCATCGCGGGGACCACGACCCCCGCCGCCACGGCGGCCGCGGCCACGCCGAGCAGCGCGCGACCGGGAGCGCGCAGACGCCTCCGCCGTTGTTCGGGCACGCGCTCCAGCGACACGACCTCGGCCAGCAGCGCGTCCGCCCCCGGAGTGGACACCCGGCCGGCCAGCTCCTCGTCCAGCACGCGCGCCCGGCCCTTGAAGATCTCGTCGTTGTTCACCCTGACTCCTTCTCGATGAGCGTCCGCGACACGAACCCGGCGGCCGACGGGCGGGTCTTCTCCAGGGCCTTGGCGAAGCGCTTGCGGGCCCGGTGCAGGCGGATCCGGACGGCGTTGCGGGAGCAGCCCAGCACCGTGGCGATCTCCCCGGGGTCGAGCTCCTCCCAGAGCGCCAGGGCCAGCAGCTCCCGATCACCGTCGGCCAGCATGCCCATCGCCTCGGCCACGCCGTCCTGCCCACCGGACGGGTGTACGGGCGGGGCGTAGAGGCGTTCGAGCTCGGCGGTCAACTCGGCGTGCCGGGTCAGCCTGCGCCGCTCGCTGCGGCGATGATTGGCCAGAACCCGGCGGGCCACGCCGTACAGCCACAGCCTGCCCGCCTCGCCGTCGGGCAACTCGCTCATCCGCCGCCAGGCGACCACATAGGTCTCGGCCACGACATCGGCGGCGTCCTCCGGCGAGGCGCACCGCCGCACGGCATACCCGAGGATCTGCTCATATGTTCGCCGGTACACCGCCTCGAACCGGGACCGGTCGTCTCGTTCACTCACGCGTCATCCTCGTCAGGCCTTCCGAACGCTGCTGGCTTCCACCCCCTACGTGTCCGCGCGAACCACCAGAATTTCACCCACCCCCGCCCCACCCGCCTCAACCCGGGTGACCCCCGAGCCAAGGGCCCGCGAGCCGAACCCGCCCCACCGCACCGGCCGACCAACCCGGGGGGCGTACGGAGACGGGCTCTGGAACGACGGGACCTGGGAAAGGCGGGCCCTGAGAGCGGGCCTGGAGGGTGAGACCCGGTGGATGCGGCCCCGAAGGCCGCAGCCGGGCACCGGGCCTGCCGACCGGCCCTGAGGTCGGGACCCTACCGACCCTCTGGGGCCCTGCCCACCAGCCCTGGACACGGGGCCCTGGGGAGGGCGCCCGCACCGCCCTGGAACGGGGGCCTGGGGACGGGGCCTGGGGACGGAGGTCTGGGGACGGAGGTCTGGGAACGGGGGTCTGGGGACGGGGCGTACGGAGACGGACTCTGGAACAAACGGGGACCTAGACGACGGGGGCCTGGAGGGCGGGGCCTGAGCACCGGCCGCTTGGGGACGGCCCAGCGGGCCGCCGGGTTGGGGCGGGCTTGGAGCGCCGATCCCAGAGGCAGCGCCCCGGGGGCGCAGACAGGAGGGCGCGGACCCGAGACGCGGACCCAGGGCGCGAGCCCGGCGAGCGGGAGCCCTGAAGTCCCGGCCCCGAGGGCGGGATCTGAGGGCCGCACCCGCGCACCGGACCCCGGAGTGCCGGGGCCTGAGGAGCGGCGGACGGCGGCGCCTACGCGGCGGAGGGGCCGAAGGTCCGAAGGTCCCGAGGCACCGAAGGGGCCGGAGCCGGAGAGGGGCTGAGGGCCGGAGAGGGGCTGAGGGCCGAAGGGGCCGGAGCCGGAGGGCGGGCGTTCAGGGAGGAAAAGCGGTGCGGCCATCGCGGGGAGACCTTCGGACAGCAGCGGTAGGACGAAGGAAGGAGGGGGCGATGGCCGCAGTCACATTGTGACGCCTGGGGGTGGCCCCGCGAAGCCGTTCAGCCATATTGACCTGCGAATATTCCCGGTGGCAGTGGTGAACGGGCTGCATTGGCGGGGTTTGCCCCGGCGCGACCGGCGTCACTCCCGACGGGGGGTGTAGTAGCGGCGGCGTTGGTGGGGCAGGGCGGGGCGGCGGCGGAGGGCGCGGATGCGGGACAGGATGCGGATCGTCTCGTCGGGGGTGGGCCGCCAGCCTCGTTCGATGAGGGCGTTGGCGACGTTCTCCAGCAGGTCGGCGCTGTGGGCGGGGATGACGTCGCGGCCGACGACGATGATGCGCCAGCCGTGGTGGCGGAGCTCGTCGCGCCGGGTCTCGTCGTGGCGCCGGTCGGCCGGGGTGGTGTGGTGGGCGCGGCCGTCGTACTCGACGGCGAGCCGGTGCGGCTCCCAGCCGAGGTCGAGGTAGGCGGTGCGGCCTTCGGGGAGGGGGACGCGGATCTGGGTGGCGGGTCTGGGGAGACCGCCGTCTACGAGGATGACCCGCAGCCAGCTCTCCCTGGGTGAGGCGGCGCCCCGGTCGGTGAGGGAGAGCAGGTCGTGGACGCGGTCGGACGGGGAGCGCCGCCACACGGCGTCGAGGTCGACCCCGGCGCGCAGGAACCGGTCGAGCAGAGCGACGGCGTCGAGCCTGGGCAGGTGGGCGGCGCAGTCGAGGGCGGTGCGCTCCGGGGTGGTGACGCGGACGCCGTCGTGCTCGGTGATGTCGCGGGCGGGCAGGCGCGTCACGTGGGTGACGCAGCCCGGGATGGCCACGTGGGCGGGGGCGATGACCTCGACGGGCCAGCCGGCCTCGGGGGTGGCGGTGCTCAGCGGGTGCAGGCCCCAGATGTGCGCGGCCGTCTGGCGGCACGCCACGGCCCGGGGGACGGCACGGGTGACGCGGCGGGCGCGGTCGAGCAGGGATCCGGCATTCCTACGAGGGACGGTGCCGTGGTCCGTACGGAAGGGAGAGGGGCGGGGGCCGGGGGCGTTCACGAGCACCATGATGGGCCGGACCAGGACGCCCCCCGAGGCCAGAACGCGGTTCTGTGGATAACCCCGGGAGGCAACCTCCAAGCCCAGGCCGTCAGCTCACCCAGAGGGGCTGCCAGGCCGGGATCTCGTGGTAGCGGCGCAGTTCGGCGAGCCCCGACAGGTTGCCCGCCCAGGCGGCGTACGGCGGCCGGTCGAAGCCGCTCTGCACCATCGTCAGCCGGGTCCGCCCATCGCTGCCCTCCAGCTCCCAGGAGCTGATCCCCACCGGCCCCCAGTCGACGGTGAGGCGCTGCTCCGGCTCCAGCTCCAGGACCTTGGCCGGGTGCGGGTCGTTGTCGAATCCGCCCATGGCGTAGCGCCCGCCGACGTGCGGCTCGATCTCGATCGGGTAGCCGAACCAGCGCGTGACGGCCTCGCTGTCGATCAGCGACTCGAACACCGCCGACGGCGCGGCGTCGATCGTCACGGTGGCGCGCAGGTCGTCGGAGGTGAAGTCGACCTTGGGCGTGAGCTCGCGGCCCTCGAAGTGCTCGGCCAGGTTGGCCAGCGCGAGGCACCAGTAGGTCTGGAGCACGCCCCGGATGCTGCTCTCCGTCATGGCCTCGCGGTAGTCGAAGTGGGTCTGCGAGACGGTGACGATCGTGCTGTCGGGCGTCTCCTCCTCGACGGACAGCTCGGCCGTGGTCTCGACGCCGTCGAGGGTCCAGGCGACGCGTACGGTGTCGTCGTCGGCGTGGAGCAGGCGCTGGTGGGGCGCGTCGCCCTCGGGCGTGTGGCGCCCCCAGAAGGCGTAGCGCTCGGGCAGTGAGACCTCGGCGTGCTCGGCCAGCCACACGCGCAGCAGCGCCGGATCGGTCAGGGCGTTGCGGACCTCCTTGACCGGGGCCTGGACTCGGGCACGGAGGATCATCGGCTCACTCATCGTCGTCTTCCTTGGGATAGCAGGCCACGGCGAGCTTGAAGGCGTCGCCTTCAGCTCCGCCGTAGCGGGTGAAAAGGTCTCGCAGGGTGTTCTGGAGGTCGTTGAGGAATTCCTGCCGGTTCTCTGGACGTACGTGGATCTCGCCCGACAGGCCGATCGACGGGAGCTCCGGCGCGGACCTGTCGAGGGCGGCGATGTCGGCCTGGACCTCCTCCATCAGGTCGAGGAGGTAGCCGAGGCTCAGCTCGTCGCGGGCCTTGGCCAGGCCGATGCGGCCGACCAGGCGCGGCGACAGCCAGTAGGAGCGGGCGCCGGCCTGGTAGATGCCTTCGTTGATGCCCCGGACCTTGCGCTCCGACACCAGGTCGACCAGCCCGGCGTCGACGAGGCGTTTGACGTGGTAGTAGACCCGCTGAGGCGTCTGGCCGAGCCGGGCGGCGACCTCGGTGCAGGTGCGCGGCTCGGCGAGTTGCCGCAGCACTTCCACGCGCTGCGGCTTGAGCAGGGCCTCCGCCTGCTCGATCGCTTCCAGGTATAGGACGTCTCTCATTGCAAAAATCACTCTTTACGTAAAAAACTTGTTTGTCAATAGGGCGCGCGGGAGCGCGGGGTGGCTCCGGGAGGGCACTACGGCCAGGAACTCTCCTGGTCCGGGTCGCCGCCGTCGGTCAGCAGCCGCAGGTCGGACTCGACCATCATGGCCACGAGCTCGTCGAACGAGACCGTCGGCTCCCAGCCGAGCTGCACCCGGGCCTTCTTCGGGTCGGCGCAGAGCAGGTCCACCTCGGCGGGGCGGTGCAGGGAGCTGTCGGTGACGACGTAGCGCTCCCAGTCGAGCCCGGCCGCCGCGAACGCCGCCTCGGCCAGCTCGCGCACCGACTTCATGTGGCCGGTGCCGATGACGTAGTCCTCGGGCGTGCCGGCCTGCAGCATCAGGTGCATGGCCCGGACGTAGTCGCCGGCGAAGCCCCAGTCGCGCCGGGCCTCCAGGTTGCCCAGGCGCAGCTCGGCGGCGAGGCCGAGTTTGATCCGCGCCACGCCGAGCGAGACCTTGCGGGTGACGAACTCGGCGCCCCGGCGCGGCGACTCGTGGTTGAACAGGATGCCGGAGACGGCGAACATGCCGTAGGACTCGCGGTAGTTCTGCGTGAGGAAGTGGCCGTACGTCTTGGCCACGCCGTAGGGCGAGCGCGGGTGGAAGGCGGTGGCCTCGTTCTGCGGCGTCTCGGCGACCTGGCCGAACATCTCGGAGGACGAAGCCTGATAAAAGCGGATCTGTCCGGAGTCCCGCGACCCTCGCGACACGCCCGAGCACACCCGGATCGCCTCCAGCATGCGCAGCACGCCCATCCCGGTGACCTCGGCGGTCAGCTCGGCCTGCTCCCAGGACATCGGCACGAACGAGATCGCGCCCAGGTTGTAGACCTCGTCGGGCTGAACGCGTTCCACCGCCGAGATGAGCGAACCCTGGTCGAGCAGGTCGCCGCGCACCACCTGGACGTCGGCCAGCAGCTTGCGGATCCGCGACAGCCGCGGGTTGGCCTGGCCGCGGGCCAGCCCCCACACCTCGTATCCCTGGCCGAGCAGGTGCTCCGCCAAGTAGGAACCGTCCTGGCCGGTGATGCCGGTGATCAGAGCGCGCCTGGCCAACGGGTCCTCCAACTGTGCCGCCGCATCCATTGGGATGGAATGTACTGCCATGCCCATGACCGCTCACCTAGAACACGTTCCACCGAACCACGCTCGGTCACGGCAACGTCGCAGTTCGCACGGCCTGTCGAAGCCGTTGTGAACAATTCCAGATGACCTACCGAATGGTAGCCTTCTCGGACTAAGGTCATCTTTCACGGTACACGCCCTTCCACGGGGCCTACCGGGCAGGAGAAAGGGGTGTCCGTGAGCGACTCGCTGCGGATCGCGCTGCTGTCCTACCGCAGCAAGCCCACCTGTGGTGGCCAAGGCGTGTACCTCCGCCACCTGACACGCGAGCTGGTCGCGCTCGGCCACCACGTCGAGGTGTTCTCCGGACCGCCCTACCCCGAGCTCGACGAGGGCGTCATCCTGCGCGAGGTGCCCAGCCTCGACCTCTACCGCGACGAGGACCCGTTCCGCACGCCCAAGCTCGCCGAGTACCGCGACTGGATCGACGTGCTGGAGGTCGGCACCATGTGGACGGCCGGCTTCCCCGAGCCGCTGACGTTCACGCTGCGCGCCCACCGCGAGCTGAAGAAGCGCGTCGGCGACTTCGACGTCGTCCAGGACAACCAGACGCTCGGCTACGGCCTGCTCGGCATCCAGAAGCTGTTCCCGGTGGTCGGCACCATCCACCACCCGATCAGCGTCGACCGGCGCATCGAGCTGGAGGCGGCCAAGGGCGCCAAGAAGCTGACCATGCGCCGCTGGTACGGGTTCGTGAAGATGCAGGCCAAGGTCGCGCCCCGGCTGAACCCGATCCTGACCGTCAGCGAGTCGTCGCTGGCCGACATCCACCGCGACTTCAACGTGCCGCAGGCCAACATGCGCCTGATCCCGCTCGGCGTCGACACCCGCTACTTCCACCCGCGCCCGGACAAGCCCCGGCGCAAGGGCTCGATCGTGGCCGTGGCCAGCGCCGACTCCCCGATGAAGGGCGTCTCGACGCTGCTGCGGGCGGTCGCCAAGCTCGCCACCGAGCGCGACGTCAACCTGACCGTCGTCAGCAAGCCGACCCCCGGCGGGCCGACCGAGCAGCTCGTGAAGGAGCTGTCGCTGGAGGACCGGGTCCGGTTCCTGCACGGCATCTCCGACGACGAGCTGGGCGAGCTGATCGCCACCTCGGAGATCTCGGTCGTGCCTTCGCTGTACGAGGGCTTCTCGCTGCCGGCCGTCGAGCACATGGCGTGCGCCACGCCGCTGGTCGCCAGCCGCACCGGGGCGCTGCCCGAGGTGGTCGGCGACGCCGCCGTGCAGGTGACGCCGGGCGACCCGGAGGAGCTGGCCGCCGTACTGCGCCGTCTGCACGACTCGCCCGAGGAGCGCGAGCGCGTCGGCAAGGCCGGCTACGACCGGGTCATGGAGCGCTACACCTGGACCGTCGTCGCGAAGAAGACCGTCGAGGCCTACCGCGAGGCCATCGCGGCCCGTCGTACCCGCTGACCTGCAAGGGAGATTCGCCCAGTGCTCACCGTGGACTTCGACCGCCTGCCCGTCGGGCCCGGCGTGCGCGTGCTCGACCTCGGCTGCGGCGGCGGCAGGCACGCCTTCGAGGTGTTGCGCCGCGGCGCCGACGTGGTCGCGTTCGACATGGACCAGGCCGAGCTCGACAGCGTGGCGGCCATGTTCGTGGCCATGGACAAGGCGGGCGAGGTGCCGCTGGGGGCCTCCGGCGAGACCGTCCAGGGCACCGCGCTGGACATGCCGTTCGAGGACGGCGGGTTCGACCGGGTCATCGCGGCCGAGGTGCTGGAGCACATCCCCGACGACATGGCGGCCATGCGGGAGATCTTCCGGGTGCTCAAGCCGGGCGGCACCGCCGCGATCACCGTGCCGAGCTTCCTGCCCGAGCGGATCTGCTGGGCGCTGGACGAGGACTACCACACGGCCCCCGGCGGGCACGTGCGCATCTACACGCTGGCGGAGCTGTCGGCCAAGCTGAAGGCCACCGGGTTCGTCATCGGCCCGCACCACCACGCCCACGGCCTGCACGCGCCCTACTGGTGGATCAAGTGCGCGGTCGGCGTCAACAACGACGACCACCCGCTCGCCAAGGCGTACCACGAGCTGCTGGTGTGGGACATCATGAAGCGCCCGGCCGCCACCCGCATCGCCGAGGCCCTGCTCAACCCGGTCATCGGCAAGAGCGTCGTGCTCTACGTCAGGAAGCCCGAGGCGTGATCCCGCGCGAGCAGGTCGTCCGCACGGCCGAGAGCATCGCGGCGATCCAGCAGGACGACGGCGGCGTGCCGTGGCCGGAGGGACACGTCGACGCGTGGAACCACGTCGAGTGCCTGATGGCCATGACGGTGGCCGGTCTCGCCGGGCCGGTCGCGCGCGGCTACGACTGGCTGGCGCGCCACCAGCGCGAGGACGGCTCGTGGCCGATGAAGGTCACCGGCGGCGCGGCCGTCGAGCACGGCGGCGAGTCCAACCACGCCGCGTACGTCGCGGTCGGGCTCTGGCACCACCTGCTCGTGAACGGCGACGAGGACTTCGCGCGGGAGCGCTGGCCGATGGTCAAGGCAGCGCTCGACTACGTGGCCGGGCTGCAGACCGGGCGCGGCGAGATCGTGTGGGAGCGCGACGCGCACGGCCGGGCGGCCGACTACGCGCTGCTGACCGGCTGCTCCTCGATCCACCAGGGCCTGCGCTGCGGGGTGCGGCTCGGCGACCGGCTGGGCGACCCGCAGCCGCACTGGGAGCTGGCCGCCGACCGGCTGGCGCACGTGCTGGCCGCCCATCCGGAGGCGTTCGCCGACAAGAGCCGCTTCTCGATGGACTGGTACTACCCGGTGCTCGGCGGCGCGGTGCGCGGCGCGCAGGCGATGGAGCTGCTGGAGCGGGAGTGGGGCACGTTCGTGGTGCCGGGGCTCGGCATCCGCTGCGTGTCGGACCAGCCGTGGGTGACCGGGGCGGAGACGTGCGAGCTGGTGCTGGCGCTGGACGCGGCCGGCGACCGTGACCGGGCCGCGACGCTGTTCGCCGACATGCAGCACCTGCGGCACGAGGACGGCTCGTACTGGACGGGCTGGCAGTTCGCCAACCGCAAGCACTTCCCGCACGAGCGGTCCGGCTACACGGCCGCCGCCGTCGTGCTCGCCGCCGACGCCCTGTCGGGCCTCACGGGCGGCTCGGGCCTCTTCCGCGACGTCGCCGCCACCTCGCCCGCGCCCGTGCGCGCCGACGTCTGCGGCTGCACCCCCGCCCGCGCCTGACTTTCCCGTACGAGCCGCGTTCCGAGGCCGCAAGGGGTTTTGCCGATCCTTTGCCCGGACAAGCCGAGCGGTTGCGGGCAATGGCGTATTGCGGTTACTAGGTTCGTGGGTGGCCGTACGAGGCGTCTTCGGGGGAAGCGTGGGC
The DNA here is from genome assembly GCF_019396325.1 of Nonomuraea ceibae. GTDB lineage: Bacteria > Actinomycetota > Actinomycetes > Streptosporangiales > Streptosporangiaceae > Nonomuraea > Nonomuraea ceibae. Next base: position 75,166 of record NZ_JAHKRO010000005.1, on the reverse strand, counting down.
GACACGGGCACAACAACGTTCTTGGAGCAGGTCGGGACCGAGCCGACGCCGGCGCAGGTGCGCGGGTGGCGGAGGTATCTGATGAGGGATGCCTGCGAATCCGACCTGAGCAGGCGGAGGTTCCGGCTGACGCGGGGACCTTCCCGGACGGTCATCGAGAATGCCGAAAAGTCATATGTCTTCGGCTTCAATGCCGTTATTTCGGAGGAAATCGAGAGGATCGAGGATCTGCCGCACGACCAGCGGGCCTTCGCCTACGAAGGCGCCGGGGCCGCGTGCGCGGTGCTCGATCTGATCACACTGACCCGGGGCCGGCGCCTTCGCGAGCTACTGGCCGGCCCCGCCGCACATCACCCGTTCGCCGCCCACCTGGGCGCGGGCCGCGGCTACGCGCTGCTGCGGCTGCGCCCGGTCCGCGCCGGACGCCGGGCGCACCCGCTGCTGCGCTGGCTGGCCGTCGACGGGTTCGGGTTCGGGTGGAGCATGGCCAGGGCGGACCGGATGGTGGGCGAGCGCGCCATGCCCGACCTGCTCTCCCGGGCCCACTGCGCGCTCTTCGACCAGGGGCTCGGCAGGCTGCTGTGGTATCACGACTGCGCCTCGCCCGACGACGTGGCCGCGAGGGTGGCCTCGTACCCGGCGATCCGGCGGGCGGCGCTGTGGAGCGGCGTCGGCTTCGCGGCGGCCTACACGGGCGGCGCGGAGGCCGACGAGCTGTGGTGGCTCACCGACCACGCGGGCGCCGACGGCTTCCGTCCGCACCTGGCGCAGGGCTGCGCGTTCGCGGTGGCCGCTAGGGCGCAGGCGGGCCCGCTGCCCGACCACGTGGCGCAGGCGGTGCCGATCCTCACCGGCGGCGAGCCCGAGGAGGCCGCCGCGTGGGCCGACACCGCGCTGATGATCCTGGGCCACGACCCGCACACCCACGAGGACTACCAGGCCTGGCAGGCGCACACGCGCCGCCTCTGGGCGCGCCGCCACCAGGTCTAGATTCCGTCGGCCACCCGCTCCAGGACCCGCAGCGAGCCCTCGGCGCGCACCTCGGTGAACGCGCCGGACTCCAGCGCGCGCCGGTAGACGCGGTAGGGCGCCTGCCCGCCGTCGGCCGGGTCGGGGTAGACGTCGTGGAAGACCAGGGCGCCGCCGATCACCACGTGCGGCGCCCAGCCCTCGTAGTCGCGGGTCACCGGCTCCTCGGAATGGCCGCCGTCGATGAACAGCATGCCCAGCGGCGTGGCCCAGAGCGCGGCCACCCGCTCGGACCCGCCGACGATCGCGATCACCTCGTCCTCCAGCCCGGCGGCGGCGATCGTGGCGCGGAAGGTGGGCAGCGAGTCCATCTTGCCGAAGCGCAGGTCGACGAGCGTGGGGTCGTGGTGGGCCCAGCCGGGCTGGATCTCCTCCGAGCCCCGGTGGTGGTCGACGGTGACGACCACGGACCCGGTCTGCCGGGCCGCCGCGCCGAGGTAGATGGCCGACTTGCCGCAGTAGGTGCCGATCTCGCAGATCGGCCCGCGCGGGCCGTAGACGCAGGCCGTCTCGAACAGCGCCAGGCCCTCCTGCGACGGCATGAATCCCTTGGCGTGCTCGGCTGCGTAACGCAGCGCGGGGGGCATCGTCATAGCCCTGCACCCTAGTCGAACCGAACAACATTCCGTCGCCCTCTTGCCCGGCATAATGCAACCTGTTCTACTGGCAGCGTGAATCAGCGCGCTCGCATCGCGATGCCGGACGACGAGGTCACCGCGTTGCTGGAGGGGGCCAGGAAGCTGCAACTGGCGACCATCAACCCCGACGGCACCCCGCACCTGGTGACCATGTTCCACGGGCTCGACGGCAAGGGCCGGATCACCTTCTGGACGTACGCCAAGTCGCAGAAGGCCCGCAACCTGGCGCGCGACCGCCGGGTGAGCTGCCTGATCGAGGCCGGCGAGGACTACGCCGAGCTGCGCGGGGTCCTGATCTACGGCGAGGCCGTGCGGCTGGACGACCCGATGGAGGTCGGCATGGCCGTCGCCCGCAGGACGACCCCGGGCGTGGCGGACGACCTCCTGCGCCCCTATGTCGAGCAGACCGGCCGGAAACGGTTCGCGTACGCCGTGGAGCCCGGCAAAGTGGTCTCATGGGATCACCGGAGGCTCACATGAAGATCAACGTCGACTACCTGGTCTGCGAGGCCAACGCCGTGTGCATGGGGCTCGCGCCAGAGGTGTTCGAGGTGGACGACAACGACGAACTCCACGTCCTGCTGCCCGAACCGCCCCCCGAGATGCTGGACCGCGTGCGTCACGCGGTGCGGTCCTGTCCCAAAGCCGCACTTTCCCTAGAGGAATAGCCCGACAGGAGGAATCCCCCATGCGCGCCGCGCTTCTGCACGCCGTAGGCGATGACAAGCTCGAGATCCGCGACGACGTGACCCTGGCCCCGGTGGGCCCGGCGGACGTCCGGGTGCGGATCCGGGCGACGGGCGTCTGCCATTCGGACCTGTCGGCCATGTCAGGCGTGCTGCCGCAGCCCGTGCCGCTCGTCCCCGGCCACGAGGGCGCGGGCGAGGTGGTGGAGGTCGGCGCCCACGTCACCTCGGTCGCCCCGGGCGACCACGTGGTGATCAGCTGGCGCCCCGCCTGCCAGGAGTGCGACCTGTGCCTGGGCGGCCAGCCGTTCCTCTGCCCGAAGTACATGATCGAGTCGTTCACCAAGGGCAACTTCCGGTTCGGCGGCGACACCACGGCCTTCGGCATGGCCGGCTGCGGCACCTGGGCCGAGGAGATCGTGGTGCCCTGGCAGGGCGCCATCAAGATCGACCCGGAGGTGCCGTGGGAGGCGGCGGCGCTGATCGGCTGCGGCATCACGACCGGCGTCGGGGCCGTGGTCAACACCGCCAAGGTGCGGCCCGGCTCCACGGTCGTGGTGATCGGCTGCGGCGGCGTCGGCCTGTCGGTCATCCAGGGCGCGCGGGTGTCCGGCGCCAGGACGATCCTGGCCGTCGACCCGCTGGAGTCCAAGCACGAGCTGGCCAGGAAGGTCGGCGCGACCCACGCGGTCACCCCCGAGGGCGTCCCCGGCGCGCTGGCCGAGCTCACCGGCGGCCAGGGCTTCGACTACGGCTTCGAGGTCGTCGGCAAGGCCGCCACGATCCAGAGCGCCTGGCAGCTCACCCGGCAGGGCGGCGACGTCGTCGTGGTGGGCGCGGGCGCCACGGACGACATGGTGTCGATCTCCGCCTTCAGCCTGCTGTTCGAGGGCAAGAACCTGCTGTCCAGCCTGTACGGCGAGGCCGACGTGCGGCACGACTTCCCCTACTTCGCCAAGCTCTACAAGGCCGGGCAGCTCGACCTGGAGTCGCTGATCAGCTCGCGGATCCGGCTGGCCGACCTCAACGACGCCGTGGCCGCGCTGCGGGGCGGCGAGGTGCTGCGCCAGATCGTGGTGATGGACTGACGCTCAGCGGTGCGCCCACAGGTCGCGCAGCAGCGCGACCTCGGCGCCGTGGTGGATGACCTCCCGGTTGATGTGGAGCACCAGGGTGGCCAGCGGCCGGTCGGCGTACGGGCCCTCCGAGGGGCCGACGGGCCGCGCCAGGTCGCCCGGCCCGAGCGAGCGCACGCCGCTCGACCAGCGCTCGTACGCCTCGTCGAGCTGCTCCAGCGCGCCCGCCGCCGTCGTCGCGTACGGGAACGTGCCGTAGTCGACGGCGGGGCCGCCGAACTGGGCGGCCGTGCGGGCGCCGAGGACGCCCACGACGACGTGGGCCAGCCGCCAGGCGATCGTGGTGACCGGCGCGGGCTCCGGCGGCGGGTAGGCCCAGTCGATGACGCCGTCACGGATGCTCCAGGAGCCGGGGACCGGCTCCCAGAGATACTCCTCGTCGCTCAGGCCGTCGAGGCGGGGACGGAGCTGCCTGGTCCAGTGCCAGGAGAGCTGCTCGTGCAGCTCGGCGGTCCAGTCGAGATCCATCCCCCAGTCCTACCCGAGCTAGCGCCAGTAGACGACCGCCAGCGTGGGCGGCTTGACGCCCTGCTCCTTGTTCTCGGAGGCGGCGAACGCCCGCCAGTTCGTGGCCTCGCTCTCGTCGGCACCGCGCAGCTGGATGCCGTGGTTGGGGGCGCCCTTGGCCCACGCCTGCGCGATGCCGGTCACGCCCCACGTCAGGAACCCGGGGCCGCCGGCGCAGGGCTCGGTCCAGGTGCGGCCGAGCCCGGCGCGCACGGTGGAGGAGCCCTCCTTGACCGTGGGGGGCTTGTTGTCCCAGTTGAGGTTGTTCTCGTCCCACGGGCCGGTGACGCGCTCGGCGGTGAGGCCGGAGCCGACGCGCAGGCCGCAGGCGTTGGTCTCGACGTTCCACATGCCGAGGCCCGCCCACAGCACCCGCTTGCCGGTGAACGCGCTGGTGTCGAACTTGACCAGGCTGCGCATCACGTCGCCGCCCTGGCCGTTCTCCCACGGCATGGTGCCCGCGATGATCATCGCGTCGCCGGGGTGCGAGGCCCAGGAGGTGGCCACGTCGGTGTCGACCTCCACGCCGGGCAGCGTGATCGTCGGGTCGACGGTCACCGGGTAGACCCGCTTCGGGTCCGACAGGAACTCCGCGTCCGGCGTCAGCACCAGGACCTTGGCGCCGTTCTCGGTCCGCACGGCGGCCTCGACCGGGGCGATGGCGTCGCCGCGCGGCTTGCCGCGCCCACTGGCGTCCCACATCACCGGCTTGGCGCCGGCCGCGACGACCTCGCCGGCGTCGCTCCTGAGCTCCAGCCGCCCGTCGGCGGCCTCGCCCAGCTCCACCCCTTCGGTCCGTACGGGGATCCGCAGCTCGATCGGCCCGGACGGCTTCGTACGGAGGACCACGTCGTGCCGGAAGCCCGTCGGCAGGACGGTCACCACCAGGTCGGCGCCCGGCCCGGCGGCGTCGGCGAACGTGGCGACGTTGCCCGCGACCTTGGGCGCGGGCAGCGCCTGCGGCCACTGGAGGGAGAACTTCCGCCCCTGCTCGTCGACCATCGTGGCCAGCGGGCCCTCGCCGCCGGCGGACACCGTGACGTCGGCCTTGGCGGCCTTCGGCTTGAGCACGCCGCCCTCGGCGACGAGCGTGGTGTCGATCGGCACCCACCGGTCGCCCTGCTTCACGTTGGACGGGCCGGAGGTGATGGTGGCGGTGAGGGTGCCGTCGGGGTTGGCGACGGTGGTGCTGTTCTCGTCGGTCAGGCTCGGCACGGGCACGGCCTGGCCGGTCTTGGCCGCCTGCGCGGAGGCGGCCTCCACGGCGGTGGGCGGCTCGGCCGCGTGGGCGGCGGGAACCCCCGAGAGAGCGGTTACGGCGGCGACCCCGAGCGCCAGTTTGCCGACAGTGCTCTTCATGACGGTGCGCAAATGGTTTCCTCACGTCAAGTGCTTGGCGACGTGCGACCGCGGAGGGGCGTAGTACGGTGTCACGCCCCTCCGTCCCCTGATCGCACGGCGTCACAGAAGTATCACGACCGCATATCAGGGTGAAATAGGAAAAAGAGAATGCGACCTAGATCACAAAGCGCTGAGTTACCGATTTAAGCGCACCGTCATAAAAAGGTTGGTGTTTAAAGCACTTTTTCCGAAATATCCATAAAAAGCACGGGCCGCGCCCCCGTACTGGACGCGGCCCGTGCGGGGAAAGGTCGTCAGCCCGACGAGAACGCCGCGTCGAACGCCGTCGCCGGCGGCGTGATCGCGTTGAGGTCACGGATGTAGGCCAGCGCCTCCCGGGCGCCGTCCAGCCGGTCCATGCCCGCGTCCTCCCACTCGATCGAGATCGGGCCCGCGTAACCGATCGAGTTGAGCGCCCGGAAGCAGTCTTCCCACGGCACGTCACCCCGGCCCGTCGAGACGAAGTCCCAGCCCCGGCGCATGTCCGCCCACGGCATGTGCGACGACAGCCGGCCCCGGCGGCCGTCGCCCACGCGCATCCGCGTGTCCTTGCAGTCGACGTGATAGATCCGGTCGGCGAAGTCCAGGATGAACGCCACCGGATCGAGGTCCTGCCACACCATGTGCGACGGGTCCCAGTTGAGGCCGAAGGCGGGCCGGTGGCCGATCGCCTCCAGCGTGCGGACCGTCGTGTAGTAGTCGTAGGCGATCTCGCTCGGGTGGATCTCGTGCGCGAACCGCACCCCCACCTCGTCGAACACGTCCAGGATCGGGTTCCAGCGGTCGGCGAAGTCCTGGTAGCCCGCGTCCACCATCGACGCCGGCACCGGCGGGAACATCGCCACCGTGTGCCAGATCGACGAGCCGGTGAAGCCCACCACCGTGTCGACCCCCAGCAGCGCGGCGGCCCGCGCGGTGTTCTTCAGGTCCTCGGCCGCCGCCTGGCGCACAGACTCCGGATCGCCCGACCCCCAGATCCGGGCCGGCAGGATCGCCTTGTGCCGCTCGTCGATCGGATGGTCGCAGACGGCCTGGCCCACCAGGTGGTTGGAGATCGTCCACACCTTGAGGCCGTGCTTGTCGAGCTGGGCGCGCTTCTGCTCCACGTACGACGGGTCGGCGACCGCCTGCGCCACGTCGAAGTGGTCACCCGAGCAGGCGATCTCCAGGCCGTCGTAGCCCCACTCGGCGGCCAGCCTGCACACCTCCTCGAACGGCAGGTCGGCCCACTGACCGGTGAACAGCGTGATGGGTCTCATGAGTCCTCCACAGCGGTGAAACGGCTCCCGTCGGCCGCGCTCCGCTCGACCGCCGCGAGCACGCGCTGCACCCGCAGCCCGTCGGCGAACGACGGCGAAGGGTCGCGCCCCTCGGCGATCGCCTCCAGGAAGTCCTTGATCTCGTGCGTGAACGTGTGCTCGTAGCCGAGCCCGTGACCCGGCGGCCACCAGGCTCCGACGTACGGATGGTCGGGCTCGGTCACGAGGATGCGCTCGAAGCCCCGGCCGCCCTCGCTGAACCACAGCTCGTTCATCGACTCGAAGTCGAAGGCGAGGCTGCCGAGCGAGCCGTTGATCTCGATGCGCAACGCGTTCTTGCGGCCCGTGGCGAACCGGGTGGCCTCGTACGAGCCCACCGCCCCGCCCGACAGCCGCGCGGTGAACAGGGCGGCGTCGTCCACCGTGACCGTCCCCCGGCCGGAGCCGCCCCCGGCCGACAGCCCCGACGACGACTCCGGCAGCGGCCGTTCCTTGACGAAGGTCTCCATCAGCGCGGACACCCCGACGATGTGCTGCCCGCTGATGAACTGCGTGGCGTCGATGATGTGCGCGCCGATGTCGCCGAGCGCGCCCGAGCCCGCCTTGTCCTTGCGCAGCCGCCACACCAGCGGGAAGTCCGGGTCGACGATCCAGTCCTGCAGATACTGGGCCCGCACGTGCCGGATCTCCCCCAGCCTGCCCTGCTCCACGAGCTGCCTGGCCAGCGCCACCGCCGGGACCCGCCGGTAGTTGAAGGCCACCATGCTGCGCCCCGTCGCCGAGGCGGCGGCCTGCACCATGGCCTCCGCCTCGGCCACCGTGTTGGCCAGCGGCTTCTCGCAGATGACGTGCTTGCCCGCGCGCAGGGCGGCGATCGCGATCTCGGCATGTGTGTCGCCGGGCGTGCAGATGTCGACCACGTCGACGTCCGCACGCGCGATCACCTCACGCCAGTCGGTCACCGCCTCCGCCCAGCCCAGCTGCTCGGCGGCCGCCTCGGTCGCCTCCTTCGACCGGCCGGCGATCACCCGCATCCGCGGCACGGCCGGCACGTCGAAGAAGGCGGCGACGCTGCGCCAGGCCTGGGAGTGGACGCGGCCCATGAAGGCGTAACCGATCATGCCGACGCCGACGGTTCTTGCTGACATGCAACCCCCGATCAGGATTCGAAGCCGAGGTCCAGATACTTCTCGACGTTCTCCTTGGTAATGGTCTCGGACGCGAGCGTGATGGACTGCGGAACCTGGTTCTCCACGAGGTCACTCATGCCCTTGCCTTGGGCGATCAGGCGCGCCAGTTTGATGGCCGAGGAGGCCATCGTGGGGCTGTAGGTGACCGTGGCCTGCAGCACCGACGTGCCCGACTGGATCTCCCGCATGGCGTTGGCCGACCCCGCGCCGCCCACCATGACGAACTCGTTCCGTCCCGCTTCCTTGATCGCCGCCAGCACGCCGACCCCCTGGTCGTCGTCGTGGTTCCACATCGCGTCGATCTTCTTGTGCGCCTGGAGCAGGCCGGTCGCCACCTGGTTGCCCGTCTCCACGGTGAACTTGGCGTCCTGCTTGGCCGTCACGCTGAACCCGTACGTCTTCAGCGCGTCCTCGAAGCCCTTGCTGCGGTCCTGGGTGAGCGGGAGCGTGGCGATGCCCTGGATCTCCACGATGACCGGGTTCGACACGCCCTTGTCCTTGAGCGCCTTGCCGATGTGGTGACCGGCGGCCACGCCCATGCCGTAGTTGTCGCCGCCGATCCACGTCCGGTAGGCGAGCTTGTCCGGGAAGACGCGGTCGAGGTTGATCACGGGGATGCCGGCCTCGGTCGCGCGCAGCGCGATCTGGTTGAGCTGCTGGCCGTCGTTGGGCAGGATGACCAGCGCGTTCACCTTGGCGGCGATGAGCGACTCGACGGCGGAGATCTGCTGGTTGATGTCGTTGGTCGGCTCGACCGGCTTGAACTCGATGTCGGGATACTGCTTGGCGGTGGCTTCGGCGTTCTTGGCGATGGCGGCGATCCAGCCGTGGTCGGCGGCGGGCGCCGAGAAGCCGATGACGACCTTGTCGCCGGGCTCGTCGTTGCCGCTGGCCGCCGGGGCCGGCTGCGGCGCGGCCGTGGTGGGCGAGGCCGACGGCTCGTTGCTGGTGCAGCCCGCCGCTAAGAGCGCGGCGCCGCCGAGACCGCCGACGAGGAATCCCCTGCGCGCGACGTTGTTGCTCATGGTGCTCTCTCCTTCAGGTTTCGCCGCTGGAGAAGGACGGCGACGACGATGATCAGGCCCTTGGCGATCAGCTGGTCGCTGGTGTTGAGGCCGTTGAGGATGAACAGGTTCGTGATGAGCGTGAAGATGAGCAGGCCCAGGATGGAGCCGATGATCGTGCCGCGGCCGCCGGTGAGCAGGGTGCCGCCGATGATGACGGCGGCGATGGCGTCGAGCTCGTACAGGTCGCCGTGGGTGGACGAGCCTGTGGTCGTGCGCGCCATGATCAGGATGGCGGCGATGCCGCAGCACAGCCCGGACAGGGCGTAGAGGAGCATCGTGTGCCGCCGGACGTCGATGCCGGCGAGCCTGGCGGCCTCCGGGTTGCCGCCGACGGCGTAGGTGCGGCGGCCGAAGGTGGTGCGGTTGAGCAGGATCCAGCCGAGCACCACGACCAGCGCGAAGATGTAGACGAGCAGCGGGATGCCGAGGATGCGGGTGGTCGACAGGGCGGCGATCGCACCCTCGCCGTCGATGAGCTGGGTCTTGCGGTCCGACATGCGCTGGGCCAGGCCGCGTGCCGCCACCAGCATGGCCAGCGTGGCGATGAACGGCACGAGCCGCCCGTAGGCGATGAGCAGGCCGTTGACCAGCCCGGTGCCGGTGCCGACGAGGATGGCGCAGACGGCCATGACGACGGGCCCGAACTCCTGGGTGGCCACGGTGGTGGCCCAGACGGACGCCAGGGCCATGATCGCACCGACGGACAGGTCGATGCCGCCGCCGATGATGACGAAGGTGGCGCCGACGGTGATCACGCCGATGGTGGCGGCGAGCGAGAGGATGCTGACGAGGTTGGAGGCGGTGGCGAAGTTCTCCGGCCGGGTGACGAGGCCGACGACGACGAGCAGGCCGAGGGCCACGAGCAGGCCCAGGTGGCGGGCTCCGGTGAGGGAGTTCAGGGTGGCGCGGGCCGGTGGTGGCGCGGCTCCGCCGGTCTCGGGGACCGCCGCGGGCGGTCTTCGGGCGTCGCTCATCAGGCCGCTCTCCCATTCATGATCATGTCGAGCACGCGGTGCTCGTCGAGTTCTCCGGCGGCGGCCTCGTGGATGACCGCGCCTTCGCGCACCACCAGCACGCGGTCGGCCAGGCCGAGCACCTCGGGCACCTCGCTGGACACCAGCAGGACGCCGATGCCCTGGTCGGCCAGGTCGCGGATGACCGCGTACAGCTCCGCCCTGGCGCCCACGTCCACGCCTCTGGTCGGTTCGTCGAGCAGGAGCAGGCGGCGGCTGCCGAGCAGCCAGCGGGCGAGCACCGCCTTCTGCTGGTTGCCGCCGGACAGGGTCTTGACCGGCCGTTCGGGGTCGGGCGGCCGGATGTCGAGCGCTTTGACCAGGCGTTCGGCTTCGGCGCGCTCGCGGGCCCGGTTCATCCAGCCGAACCTGGCGAAGCCCGGCAGGCTGCCCAGCGTGATGTTGGCGGTGACGCTCTGGTCGAGGAGGAGGGCCTGGGCCTTGCGTTCCTCGGGGGCCAGGCCCATGCCCCGGCGGACGCTGGTGACGACGCCGCCGCGGCGTAACCGCTTCCCGGCGAGCACGACGCTGCCAGAGGCGGGACGCGCGCCGTACACCGCTTCGAGGATCTCCGAGCGGCCGGAGCCGACCAGGCCGGCCAGTCCGACGATCTCGCCGGCGCGGACGCTGAAGCTGACGTCGTGGAAGGCGCCGGGCGAGGTCAGGCCCTCGACCTCCAGCACCTGGTCGCCGGGAGGCCGGGCGGCGCGGGGCGGGAAGACGTACTCGACGTTCCTGCCGGTCATCAGCGAGACGATGCGGGAGGTGGGGGTGTCGCGGGCGGGCAGGCCGACGGCGACGGTGCGGCCGTCCTTCAGCACGGTCACGCGGTCGCCGATCTCGCGGATCTCCTCCAGCCGGTGGGAGATGTAGACGACGGCCACGCCCTGGCCGGTGAGCTCGCGGATGATGCGGAAGAGGTTGGCGACCTCGTCGTGGGCGAGCGCGGCCGACGGCTCGTCCATGATGATCAGGCGGGCGTCGTGGGAGAGCGCCCGCGCCATCGAGACGACCTGCTTGGCCGCGGGTGAGAGCCTGCCGACCTCGGTGGAGGGGCGGATCTCGCCGTGGCCGAGGCGTTCGAGCACCTGGCGGGCGGCGCGGTGGCCGGCGCCGGTGTTGACGAAGCCGAGGCGGGCGTGCTCGTGGCCGAGGAAGATGTTGTCGGCGACGCTGAGCCCGTCGACCAGGTCGAGCTCCTGGTAGATGGTGGCGAAGCCGAGCCGGATGGCGTCCATCGGGCCTGACGGGCGCACCTGCGCGCCGTTGAACTCCACGGTGCCCTCGTCCGGCTGGTGGACGCCGGCCAGGACCTTGATCAGTGTCGACTTGCCGGCGCCGTTCTGGCCGAGCAGGCAGTGCACCTCGCCCGCCCGCACGTCCAGGTCGACCCCGTCCAGCGCGCGCACGCCGGGGAACTGCTTGACGATCCCCCTCATGACGAGCATCGGGCTCCCTTTCACACGGTTTCAGGCGTTGACGATGCGGTTGATGTTGTCCGGTGACAGGTAGTGCTCGATCGCGAGAATCCCGGCGCCCAGTGCGGCGGCGTTGATCCCCATGCGGCTCGGCACGATCGACAGGTGGTGGGTGGCCAGCGGCAGGGAGCGGCGGTAGACGGTCTCCCTGATGCCGGCGAGCAGGTGTTCGTGGACCCGCGAGAGGGCGCCGCCGATGACGATGACCTCGGGGTTGAAGAAGTTGACCAGGCTGGCCAGCACCTCGCCGATGAGCCGGCCGGCCTCTCTGACGAGCCGCAGCGCCTGGGTGTTGCCGGCCTGGACGAGCGCGACGACGTCGGCTCCCGACTCGGCGGCGACGCCCAGCTCGGTGAGGCGGCGGGCGACGGCGGCGCCGCCGGCCACGGCTTCCAGGCAGGCGCTGTTGCCGCAGCGACAGCCCGCCTCCTCGTGGCCGTTGACGCGGATGTGGCCGATGTCGCCGGCCGAGCCCTGCGCTCCCCTGTGGAGGGTGCCCTCGGCGACGATGCCGCAGCCGATGCCGGTGCCGACCTTGACGAACAGCAGGTGGCGGATGTCGCCGAAGGCGTTGCGGTGCTCGCCCAGGGCCATGACGTTGACGTCGTTGTCGACGAGGACGGCGGTGCCGCCGAAGTATTCAGGGATCGGGTACTCGTTCCAGCCGGGCATGATCGGCGGGTTGTTCGGCCGCCCGGTGGCGAACTCGACCGGGCCCGGCACGCCCATGCCGATGGCCCGCAGCGCCGCCCTGGGCCGCCCCGCCTCGGCGAGGAGCCGGTCGAGGCGGCCGTCGACGTGCGCGAGCACGGTCTCGGGGCCCTCCTCGATCAGCAGGGAGTCCTCGCACTCGGCGAGCACGTCGCCGGACATGTCCATGAGGGCGATGCGGCAGTGGGTGGCGCCGAGGTCGACGCCGGCGAAGGCGTGCTCCTCGGTGTGCAGGCGGAGCTGGCGGGGCGGGCGTCCGCCGGTCGACTCGCCGCTCTCGGTCTCCTCGACCAGGCCGCGCTCGATCAGCGCGTCGACGCGCTGGGAGATCGTGGATCGGGCCAGCCCGGTGAGCCGGGCGAGGTCGGAACGGGTCGTCGCGGAGCCTGCGCTGATCAGCGTCAGGACGTCGCCGGGCGAGCCCGGGGCGGGGGTCATGCCGCGACAATAAGATCACTCATCCGGCAATTCAAGAGTGCGAGCCGCCCAAACTCGCCGTACTTCTGTCGATGATCGAACAAAGCCCGATTTTTCGGCATAAAATAGGGCACCGACCCGTACGGATCGGCGCCCCCGAACGTGAACCCGCCAGAACCCTGCCAGAGCCCTGCTGGAGCCCTGCTAGAGCATCGCCTTCATCGAGTCGCCCGCAGTGAGCACGTACGGCTGCTCGGCCATGACGGACGCCCAGTTGTCCGCCAGCGCCTCCGGCGTGAGGTCGTCGCTCTTCCAGCCGGGCCCCTCGGCCACGAACACCCGCGCCACGCGCCCGCCGCCGACGCTGAAGACCTCGCCGCTCGGCTCGCACGAGTCGTGCACCAGGTAGGCGACGAGCGCGCTGACCCGCTCGGGCGTGAACTTCGCCTCGAACTCGGCGGGCAGCAGCGCCTCGGTCATGCGCGTCCAGGCGATCGGGGCGATGGCGTTGGCCTTGATGCCGCTGCGCGCGCCCTCGATGCCGAGCGTCTTGGTGAGCCCGACCAGGCCCATCTTGGCGGTGGAGTAGTTGGCCTGGCCGAAGTTGCCGAACAGACCCGCCGGGCTGGAGGTGTTGACGATCCGCCCGTAGCCGGCCTCCTTCATGAACGGGTAGGCCGCCTGGCTGACCAGGTAGGAGCCGCGTACGTGCACGGCGAGGACGCTGTCGAAGTCCTCGACGGTCATCTTGCCGAACGACTTGTCACGCAGGATGCCGGCGTTGTTGACGACGATGTCGATCTTCCCGAACGCGTCGACGGCGGCCTGGGCGATGGCCCTGGCGCCTTCGGGGGTGGCGACGTTGTCGGTGCTCGCGACGGCCTGGCCGCCGTTCTTGGTGATCAGCTCGACCACGTCGGCGGCCGGGCCGGCGGAGGCGCCGGTGCCGTCGAGCGCGCCGCCGAGGTCGTTGACGACGACCTTGGCGCCCCGCTCGGCCAGCAGGAGCGCGTGGGAGCGGCCGAGGCCGTGCCCGGCCCCCGTGACGATCGCGACCCTGTCATCGAACCGAAGCATCGAACCTCCAGCCAGGAGAACAACATTCTGGTAGGAGCACCATAACCCGAGCCGGGGCGTTCAGCCGAGCAGCTTGGCGACGGCCCGCAGCCCGTCGAGCACCTCGGCGGCGCTGGGCGCGCTGTCGGGGTCGCTCAGGCACTGCACCATCACGCCGGTCATCAGCGCGACCTGGACCGTGCCCAGCGTGCGCGCGGACCGCTCCGGCACCGTGTCCTCCGGCACGCTCTCCAGGATCGCCGCCATCCCGGCCCGCCCCTGCCGGGTGCCCTCGGCGAGCGCCGGGCGCAGCTCGGGCTGGCGCTGGGCCTGCATGAACAGCTCGACCGAGGCCAGCCACAGGTCCGGATGGGCTTTGAAGTCGGCGAGCAGGCTCTCCCACATGCGCGCGTAGTGCTCGGCCGCCGCGCCGCCGGACTCGGGCACGAGCGCCCGGCCCATGGCGTCGCCCCACTCGTCGAGGATCTCGAACAGCGCCTTGTTCAGCAGCGCCTCGCGCGACCCGTAGTGATAGCCGATGGCGGCCATGCTGACGCCGGCGGCGGAGGCGATGTCGCGCACGCTGGTGCGGTCGTAGCCCTTCTCGCGCAGGCACCGCTTGGCCCCGTCGAGCAGATCTTCCCGGTTTCCCATGCCGGGCAGCATAGCAAGCGTGTCATGCGAGCGCCTTAGGCGAACGACTTGCGCGATCGCCCAAATCCCCGTACCGTCCTCTGCAGATCACCACGAGACGGGAGAAACACCCAGATGACCCCCTCCTACGGACGGCTCGCGGGCGTGCTGGCCGCCGGCCTGCTCGCCACGGCGACACCCGCCCTGCCCGCCGCCGCCGCGACCGCTCCCGTGGTGGTCGGCACGGCCGCCGGCGAGGTGCGCGGATCGGCCGCCGCCGGCGTCCGCTCCTTCCAGGGCATCCCGTACGCCGCCCCGCCCGTCGGCGACCTGCGCTGGACCTCGCCCCGGCCGGCCGCGTCGTGGACCGGCGTGCGCAACGCCACCCGCCCCGGCCCGGCCTGCGCCCAGCCCACCGGCTACCCGATCGGCGTGCCCAGCGAGAACGAGGACTGCCTCTACCTCAACGTCACCACCCCGGCGAAGGTGAAGGGCAAGCTGCCCGTCGTGGTGTGGATCCACGGCGGCAGCCTCATGTACGGCACGGGCGACATGTACGGCCCGGCGCGGCTGGCCTCGGCAGGGGCGGTCGTCGTGTCGATGAACTACCGGCTGGGCGTCATGGGCTTCCTCAGCTCCCCCGCGCTCGGCGGATCGGGCGGCTTCGGCCTGGAGGACCAGCAGGCGGCGCTGCGCTGGGTCCGGGCGAACATCGGCGCGTTCGGCGGCGACCCCGGCAAGGTGACGATCATGGGTCAGTCGGGCGGCGGCTACGCCGTCTGCGGCCACCTCGCCTCGCCCGCGTCCAAGGGCCTGTTCCACCGGGCGATCGTGCAGAGCGCCCCCTGCGCGACGGGCGGATCGCGGACCCGCGCCACCGCCGAGGCCGAGAGCGCCAAGGTGATCGAGAAGGTGGGGTGCGAGGAGGCCGGCGACGTCGCGGCCTGCCTGCGCGCGGTGCCGGCTGCCGACCTGCTCGCCGCCTACGGCGCCTTCGCCGAGCCGCGCCCGGTCGCGGGCACCGCGCTGCTGCCCCGCACCCCCGCGCAGGCGCTGCGCGACGGCCGGTTCAACCGGGTCCCGGTGCTGGTCGGCGTCAACCACGACGAGGAGCGCGGCATGGTCGCCGGCGCGGAGCTGGCCCCCGGCGGCCGGCCCATGCGCGCCGGGGAGTACGCGCCCGCGATCCGCGCGGAGTTCGGCGCCGACGCCGCCGCCGTGCTGAAGCGCTACCCGCTGCGGGCCCACGGCTCGGCCGGGGCGGCGCTGGCCGCCGTGCGCACCGACCACGCCTGGGCGGCGCCCACGCTCGACACCGCCCGGCTGCTGTCACGCTGGACGCCCACCCGGATGTACGAGTTCGCCGAGAAGGACACGCCCTGGTTCGCCGGCTACCCCGCCACGAGCTTCCCGGTGCGCGCCCAGCACATGGCGGAACTGCCGTACCTGTTCGACCTGAAGCTGTTCCAGAAGCTGGCGCCCCGGCAGGCGCGGCTGGCCGAGCGGATGATCGGCGCCTGGGTGCGGTTCGCGGCCACCGGCGACCCGGGCTGGGCGCGGTTCGCCGAGCGCGACCGGCACGTGCGCTCGCTCACGGCCGGGACGTGGAAGCGCGCCGCGTTCGAGCGCGACCACGCGTACGCGTTCTGGACCGGGCTCAGCCGCTGACCCAGCGGTCCGGCTCGCCGGGCTCCCGGCGGGCCCGGCCGCGCGCCTCCAGCCACACCAGGTGGGCCAGCGTCTCGTTGTTGGCCGCCCGGCGCATGAACGCCGGGATCGACTCCCACGGCCGCGACCACGTCAGCCGGGTCGCCGCCTCCCAGCAGCTCACGCCGTCCGACGCGGCGAGCACGCCCTCGATCTCGGCCAGCCGCTCCTCGTGGTGGGCCATCACGTGGTCGACCCGCCCGGCCAGCTCCAGGAAGCGGTACTCGTGGGCGGGCAGCACCTCCTCCACGTCCAGGGCGCGCACGGCGGCCAGCGCGCCGAGGTAGTCGGCCAGCGGGTTCGGCCCCGACTGCGGGTGCACCGCGACGATCGGCGTGATCCTGGCCAGGACGTGGTCGCCGGAGAACAGCAGCTTCCTGGACGGCGAGGTGAAGCAGAGGTGGCCCGGCGAGTGCCCCGGCGTCCACAGCGCGCGCAGGTCCCAGCCGGGCAGGCCGAGCCGGTCGCCGTCCTCGATGAGCCGGTCGGGCTTGGCCGTCGACACCAGGTGCCTGATCATCATCGACGCCCCGGCCAGCTCGTCCAGCGTGGCCGGGGGCACGCCGCAGCGCGCCAGCAGCGCCCGCTCCCGGGCGACCAGCGACTCGATGGCGGCCTCGTCGTAGCGCTCGTGGACCAGCTCGGCGTCCGCCGGGTGCAGCCCGATCCACGCCCCGGACGCCTCCCGGACGCGTCCCGCCAGGCCGTAGTGGTCGGGGTGGATGTGGGTGACGAGCACCGCCTTGACGTCGGTGATCGCGTAACCGGCCACGGCGAGCCCGGCGACCAGCGCGTCGTACGCCTCGTCGGTGTTCCATCCGGCGTCGACGAGGGCCACGCCGTCGTCGCATTCGAGCACGTACACCAGGACGTAGCGCAGCGGGTTGATCGGGATGGGCACCGGCACCGACCACAGGCCCGGCCGCACCCGCTCCACCTCGGGGATCGTCCCGCCCGTCCATGCCGCACGCTGCTCCTCGCTGGAAGGAGTCACCACGAACTTCGCCATGCCCGAGATTCTGCCCGGCGTTCCGGAAGCATGTTCTACTGGGGGCATGAAACGTGAAATCGCCGATGACGGGCGCTTCGTCAGGCAGCCGAACCGTTTCACCGACCGCCTCGGCCCGCCCGAGCCCGGCCGCTACCGGCTCTACGCCTCCTATGCCTGCCCGTGGGCGCAGCGGGTGCTGATCGTGCGCCGGCTCCTGGGCCTCGAGGACCTGCTGGACGTGACGATCGTGGACCCGATCCGCGACGAGAAGGGCTGGCGGGTCCCCGGCGGCATCTACCTGTCGGAGCTCTACCTGGCCACCGACCCGGACTTCCGGGGCCGCTACACGGTGCCGTGCGTCTGGGACGCCAAGGAGGGGCGGATCGTCACCAACGACTTCCCGCGGATCACCCTCGACCTGGAGACCACCTGGAGCCGCACGCCCGACCTCTATCCCGAGGCGCTGCGCCCCGAGATCGACGCCATGAACGAGCGCGTCTACCACGGTCTCAACAACGCCGTCTACGAGGCCGGGTTCGCCACCGCCCAGGAGGCGTACGAGGAGGCCGTGGGCCGCGTCTTCGCCACGCTGGACTTCCTGGAGGAGCGGCTGACGGGCAGGGAGTTCCTGTTCGACGCGCTGACCGAGAGCGACGTGCGCCTCTACACGACGCTGGCCAGGTTCGACAGCGTCTACTACGGCCACTTCAAGTGCTCGGTGCGCCGCCTGACCGACTATCCGGCGCTGTGGTCGTACGCCAGGAGGCTGTACGCGATCCCGGCGTTCGGCGAGACCACCGACTTCGACCACATCAAGCGGCACTACTACGTCACCCAGACGAACATCAACCCGAGCCGGATCGTGCCTGTGGGGCCGGAGCTGGACTGGTCCGCGGCATCCTGACGAACAGCAGCGCCGAGGCCATGATCAGGCAGGCGGCCGTCGACCAGGCGGCCACCGTGCCCGCCCCGGTGGCCAGCGCGCCGAACCCCAGGTTGGACGCCGCGGCGCCGCCTTGCAGGGCGAGCGAGCTCGTCGAGGTGACGGTGTTGCGCCGCCCGGCGTCGACGGCCTTGTGCGTCATCTCCAGGCAGAGCAGGGCCGCGACGGCGAGCCCGGCGAACAGCACGACGTAGGCGGTCGCGGCGGTGATCAGCCCGGCCGCCCCGCCGAGGCCCGCGGTCGCGGCCAGCGCCCCGACGGAGGCCGAGGTCAGCACGGTCCCCGCCACGGCCCCGGCCACCGGCGACGGCCCTCCCGCACCGGTGACGCGGCCCGCCAGCCGGGCCGCCCGGGGCGCCATCGCGCTCCCGAAGGCGCTCCCGGCGAACCCGAGCGCCGCCACGATCGCGTACGCGGTGCTGCCCTCCTCGGCGGTCCCTGCGAGCTCGGCCAGCCGTCCGGGGGTGAGCAGCTCGACGGCGGTCAGCGCGACGCCCGACCCGGCGGCGACCAGCATGAGCCGGCGCAGCACCGGCGCCCCGGCCACCAGGCGCACGCCCTCGCCGACGGTCGCGGGCACGCCGCGCAGCAGCCCGCGCGCCGTCACGGCGGAGGCGTGCTCGCGGGCGGGTTCGGGCAGCGCGAGCAGCGCCACCACCAGCAGGACCGCGGCCGCGGCGGCGCCGCCGGCCGCCGGGACGGCGAGCGGGGGCAGCGGTCCGGGCGGCACGAGGAGGGGGACGAACCCGCCCGCGAGCACGCCCGCGCAGAGCGCCACCGACTCCATCGCGCCGCCCCTGGCCAGCCCGCGCCCCAGGTCGGCGTCCGGCCCCTCCAGCTCGTGCAGCGTGTCGACGTACCAGGCGGTGGCGGGACCGCTGGACAGCGCCCGGCCCACGCCCTTGAGCACCGCCATCGCCAGGAACATCCACACCGTGGTGGAGACCGCCATCAGCGCGAGCGCGGCGAGCGTGAACGCGGCGGAGGCGGCCAGCACGACGCGGCGGCCCGCGACGTCGGCCAGCCCGCCCGTGGGCAGCTCCAGCGTGATGGTGACGACGGAGAACACGGTCGTCACGAGTCCGACCTGGGCGAGGCTGAGGCCCCGCTCGGTCATGAGCAGCACCATGACCGGCAGCATGAGCCCTAAGGGCAGCCACGTCAGGAAGTTGACCAGCATGTAGCGCCGCAGCGCCGAGCGGGGGGTCACGTCTCGTCCTCCTCCTCCGGACGGCGCGGGAAGCCGCCCACCCACACGTGCACCTGCTCGGCGTCGGGCGCGCCTGCGTAGCGGGCCCCGAGCTCCTCCAGCAGCTCGTCCACCCGCTCGTGGAGCTCGCGCAGGGCCGAGGCGGGCAGCCGGACCAGGCTGTCGCTCAGCCCGGCCGCGCGCACCCACGCGTCGGCCCACTCGCCCTCGTCGAACGCTCGGACCCGCTGCTCCAGCACCGCCACCTGGCGCAGCCGCATGATCTTGACGGCCTCGCGGCCCTCGGGGCTGGCCGACATCTCCAGGTTGTCCCAGGAGGTGTAGCGGTGGCGGGAGCGCCAGCGCCGCTCGCGGCCGTCGCGCCGGTCGGGGTCCTCCTCGATGAAGCCGTACTTGGCGAGCTCGCGCAGGTGGTAGCTGGTCGAGCCGGAGCTCTCCCCCACCACCCGGCCCAGCTCGCTGGCGGTGGCCGGCCCGTCGGCGCGCAGCAGGCCCAGCAGCCGCACCCGCAGCGGGTGCGCCACGACCTTGAGCACCTGCGGATCGCTGATCTTGAACTCGTCCTCCATGTCCTGACGATAAACCGCAAAGACAATTTTGCAAAGAGCTTTTTGCGGTACGGCCCGCCTTCTAGACTGAGGCGCATGCTTGACGACATCACGGTGGACGAGGCGGTCCTGGCGCTGCGCCCCGACTTCGCCGTCCTGGCCATGACGGCCCACGGCCTGCGCAACGGCCCCACCGACGACCTGACCCGCGGCTGGCTGGCCGAGGCGTCCGCGCACGAGGTCCAGCCGGACAAGATCGACGCCTGGAAGGACGCCTACCGCGCCTTCGGCGCCAAGCCGCAGCGCACCCGGCCCTCGGTCGACGCGCTCACCCGCAGGCTCCCGCTGCCGGAGATCAACCAGGTCGTCGACGCGTACAACTCGATCAGCGTGAAGCACGCGCTGCCCATCGGCGGCGAGGACCTCGACCGCTATTCCGGTCCGCCCCGGCTCGTCAGGGCGACCGGCGAGGAGGCGTCGGAGGAGGCGCTGGGGCAGCCCGAGCCCGGCGAGGTGATCTGGCGCGACGACCTGGGCGTCACCTGCCGCAGGTGGAACTGGCGCCAGGTGGTCCGCACCCGGCTCACCGAGGAGACCATCAACGCGATCTTCCTGCTGGAGCGGCTGGAGCCGATGTCGCTGGAGGAGCTGAAGGAGGCGGGCGAGGAGCTGGCCGATCTGCTCACCCGGCTGTCCCCCGACGTCCGGATCGCCTCCAGGCTCGTCGTAGGCGGGAACTAAACCTCCGTTCCCGCTGTTGATACCAAACGGTAATGTTGACGGCACCACCTGGATTGACTGGGGGCGCGTGACCTCTCGGGACACTCCTGAGAGGATCAGGCGAGGCGGCAGCGGCTCGCGGGCGCGCGCCGTCGGTCCGGGCGAGTAGCCTTGGACAGGTTCTCTAACATCAACGCCGATCTGCGGAAGAGGGCGATTTGCGCCGTGTCGTCTGAGTCGTCGCGGACAAACCCGCTGGCAAGCTTTGGTCAGAATGAGTGGCTTGTCGACGAGCTGTACCAGAAGTATCTCCAAGATCCCGAGTCTGTCGACAAGGCTTGGTGGAACTTCTTCGCTGACTACAACCCTGATTACGGACCGGGCCGTACCCCGGTCAGGGAGGCGGCGAACGGCACTGCAACCGCGCCCGCTTCCGCTCCGGTCAAGGCGCCGCCACCGGCGCCCGCCGCGAAGCCCGCCGAGAAGCCCAAGCAGCCCGTCACCCAGGTGCCCAAGGGCGCCGAAGAGGTGAAGCTGCGCGGGGCGGCGGCCCGCACGGCCGCCAACATGGACACCTCGCTGACGGTCCCCACCGCCACGAGCGTCCGGGCCATCCCGGCCAAGCTGCTCATCGACAACCGCATCGTGATCAACAATCACCTCAAGCGGGGTCGCGGCGGCAAGGTCTCCTTCACGCACCTGATCGGCTTCGCGATCGTCAAGGCGCTGAAGAGCATGCCGGAGATGAACTACTCCTACGCCGAGGTCGACGGCAAGCCGACGCTGGTCAAGCCCGAGCACGTGGGCTTCGGCCTGGCCATCGACGTCCAGAAGAGCAACGGCGAGCGCCAGCTCCTCGTGCCGTCCATCAAGGCCGCCGAGGACATGGACTTCCGGCAGTTCTGGATGGCCTACGAGGAGGTCGTCCGCAAGGCCCGCGCCGGCAAGCTCGGCGTCGACGACTTCACCGGCACCACGATCTCGCTGACCAACCCCGGCACGATCGGCACGGTCCACTCCGTCCCGCGCCTGATGCCCGGACAGGGCACGATCATCGGCGTCGGCGCGATGGAATACCCGGCCGAATACCAGGGCGCGTCCCCCGACACGCTCTCGCGCCTGGCCGTCTCCAAGGTCATGACGCTCACCAGCACCTACGACCACCGGATCATCCAGGGCGCCCAGTCGGGCGACTTCCTGCGCACGATCCACCGGCTGCTGCTGGGCGAGGACGGCTTCTACGACGAGATCTTCGAAGACCTCCGGATCCCGTACGAGCCGGTCCGCTGGGTGCGCGACATCTCGGCCTCCCACGACGAGGACGTGGCCAAGTCGGCGAGGGTGATAGAGCTCATCCACGCCTACCGGGTGCGCGGCCACCTCATGGCCGAGACCGACCCGCTGGAGTACAAGCAGCGCAAGCACCCCGACCTCGACATCCAGTCGCACGGCCTCACGCTGTGGGACCTGGAGCGCGAGTTCGCCACCGGCGGCTTCGGCGGCCGGCCGCTGATGAAGCTGCGCGAGATCCTGGGCGTGCTGCGCGACTCCTACTGCCGCACCGTCGGCATCGAGTACATGCACATCCAGAACCCCGAGGAGCGGGCCTGGATCCAGGCGCGGGTGGAGAAGCCCTACGCCTCCCCCGAGCGTGACGAGCAGCTCAACATCCTGAGCAGGCTCAACACCGCCGAGGCGTTCGAGACGTTCCTGCAGACCAAGTTCGTCGGCCAGAAGCGGTTCTCGCTGGAGGGCGGCGAGTCGCTCATACCGCTGCTCGACTCCGTCATCAGCGACGCCGCCGACGAGGGCCTCGACGAGGTCGTCATCGGCATGGCCCACCGCGGCCGCCTCAACGTGCTCGCCAACATCGTGGGCAAGTCCTACGCGCAGATCTTCGGCGAGTTCGAGGGCAACATCGACCCGCGCACCGCGCACGGCTCCGGCGACGTGAAGTACCACCTCGGCGCGACCGGCACGTTCACCGCGCCCAGCGGCAAGACGATCACCGCCTCGGTGGTCGCCAACCCGTCGCACCTGGAGGCGGTGGACCCGGTCCTGGAGGGCGTCGTCCGCGCCAAGCAGGACCTGCTGGAGCGCGGCGAGGAGGGCTTCACCGTCCTGCCCGTGCTCGTCCACGGCGACGCGGCCTTCGCCGGCCAGGGCGTCGTGGCCGAGACGCTCAACCTGTCGCAGCTGCGCGGCTACCGCACCGGCGGCACCGTGCACGTGGTGGTCAACAACCAGGTGGGCTTCACCACCTCGCCGGCCTCCTCCCGGTCCTCCGTCTACGCGACGGACGTGGCCCGGATGATCCAGGCGCCGATCTTCCACGTCAACGGCGACGACCCCGAGGCCGTGGTGCGCGTGGGCGAGCTCGCCTACGAATACCGCCAGGCGTTCCGCAAGGACGTCGTGATCGACCTCATCTGCTACCGCCGCCGCGGCCACAACGAGGGCGACAACCCGGCCTTCACCCAGCCGCTGATGTACGACCTGATCGACGCCAAGCGCTCCACGCGCAAGCTCTACACCGAGGCGCTGATCGGCCGGGGCGACATCACGGTCGAGGAGGCCGAGTCGGCGCTGCGCGACTACCAGGCCAAGCTGGAGCAGGCGTTCACCGAGACCCGCGAGGCGGCCAAGAAGCCGCTGGAGGCGGGCGCGATGCGGGTGCCGCCGACCGAGGTCGTCAAGTGGTCGCACGCCGACACGCCGACCGCGATCAGCGACGAGACGCTCAAGCGCATCGTCGACACCCAGCTCAACCTGCCGGAGGGCTTCACCGTCCACCCGCGCCTGGCTCCGGTGCTCCAGCGCCGCGGCCAGATGGTCGAGCAGGACGCGATCGACTGGAGCATGGGCGAGACGCTGGCCTTCGGGTCGCTGCTCATCGACGGGCACCCGGTCCGCCTGGTGGGCCAGGACTCCCGCCGCGGCACCTTCACCCAGCGCCACGCGGTGCTGGTCGACCGGGTGACCGGCGCGGAGCACACCCCGCTCAAGTCGTTCAACGAGGGCACCACGAAGTTCTACATCTACGACTCGCTGCTCAGCGAGTTCGCGGCGCTGGGCTTCGAGTACGGCTACAGCGTCGTGCGTCCCGACGCCCTCGTGGCGTGGGAGGCGCAGTTCGGCGACTTCGTCAACGGCGCCCAGACGATCATCGACGAGTTCATCTCGTCGGGCGAGCAGAAGTGGGGCCAGCGCTCCGGTGTCGTGCTGCTGCTGCCGCACGGCTACGAGGGCCAGGGCCCCGACCACTCCTCCGCCCGCATCGAGCGGTTCCTCCAGGTCTGCGCGCTCGACAACATGACGGTCGCGCAGCCCACCACCCCGGCCAACTACTTCCACCTGCTGCGCTGGCAGGTCGAGTCGGGGCGGCACAAGCCGCTGGTCGTCTTCACGCCCAAGGTGCTGCTGCGGCACAAGCGGGCCACGTCCAAGGCGTCGGACTTCACCTCCGGCACCTTCCAGCCGGTGATCGGCGACACCACGGTCGACCCGGCCAAGGTGACGAAGGTCGTGATGTCGTTCGGCAAGATCTACTACGACCTGCTCGCGGCCCGGGAGAGCGCCGGCCGTGACGACGTCGCGCTGGTCCGGATCGAGCGGCTCTACCCCTATCCGGCCGAGGAGCTCGACGCCGAGCTGGCCCGCTACGGGGCCCAGGCCGAGCTGGTGTGGGCGCAGGACGAGCCGGTCAACATGGGCGCCTGGCCCTACCTGTCGCTCAAGCTGGCCGAGGACCCGCAGCTGCTGGGCGGCCGCCCGCTGCGGCGCGTCTCGCGTACCCCCAACAGCTCGCCCGCGGTCGGCTCGCACGCCGCCCACGACGCCGAGCTCGAGGAGATCGTGAAGCAGGTCTTCGGCTGACCGTCGCCGACCGCCTGAGTGAGCCCCCGCCCCGGCGGGGGCTCACTGCTCGATAGGGTCGGAGCGCGGGCGTGCGGACGCCCGGATTCCGGCCGCGGATCTCGCTTCGCGGCTGACGAGTTGACTGAACGGGAGCACCATGTATTTCACTGATCGGGGGATCGAGGAGCTGGTCGAGCGGCGGGGTGAGGAAGAGGTCAGCCTGCTGTGGCTGGGCGAGCGGCTGCGCGAGTTCGTCGACCTCAACCCGGAGTTCGAGACCCCGGTCGAGCGGCTGGCGACGTGGCTCGCCCGGCTGGACGACGAGGACTGACCCTGCTCCACAACGCGATACATCTTGAGTTTTCGACAGACGCGACATATCGTGTCTGTCGGTAGGAGTGTGTCGCCAGAGAGGCGGGATCATGCAGCAGTGGACGATTGAGGGCCCCGAACAGCTCACGTTCGGGGCGGTGGACTCGCTCGACGTGCGCATCGTGGCGGGCAGGCTGGCCGTGCTGGCGAGCGACGGGCCGCCGACCCTGGAGGTGGCGGAGTTCGACTCGGCCTCCCCGCTGATCGTCACGTACGACGAGGACACCCGCGAGCTGAGCGTCGCCTACAAGGACCTGACGTGGGACGGGCTGCTCGGCTGGCTGCGTCGCGACCGCCGCCGCACGGTCGCGACGCTCGCCGTGCCGCGCCACTGCCGCGTCAGCGCCGGGGTGGTCACGGCGTCCGCCGTGGTGGCCGGGTTCGAGCGGACGACGCTGGTCAAGAGCGTGTCCGGGGCGATCGTGCTCGACGGCGTGAGCGGCGAGGTGAGCGCCACGACCGCCTCCGGCGACGTGGAGAGCCGGGCGATGGAGGGCGACCTGTCGTTCAAGAGCGTCTCCGGCGAGCTGACCGTGGCCGGCGGCACGCCGCGCAGGCTGCGCGCCAACACCGTCTCCGGCCGCATCACCGCCGACCTGCGGCTGCGCCCGACCGGGCACGTCACGCTCAGCACCGTCTCGGGCGCCATCCTGGTCAGGCTGCCCGAGACAGCGCAGGCCGACGTCAGCATGAGGTCCACCTCCGGACGGCTGGTCAGCGCGTTCGACGAGCTGGCCGGCACGAACGGGCCCGGCATGAAGACGATGTCCGGGCGGCTGGGCGGCGGCATGGCGTCCCTGAGCGCGACGACCGTGTCCGGCGAGGTCACGTTGCTCAAGGGGGAGAAGCGATGAGTCCCGTCTTCGGTCATGGCCGGCTCCGGCTCTACCTGCTCAAGCTGCTGGAGGAGAGCCCGCGCCACGGCTACGAGGTGATCCGGCTGCTGCAGGACCGCTTCCTCGGCGTCTACTCGCCCTCCCCCGGCACCATCTACCCCCGCCTGGCCCGGCTGGAGGAGGAGGGCCTGGTCACCCACGAGGTGGTCGACGGCAAGAAGGTCTTCTCCATCACCGACAAGGGCCGCGAGGAGCTCAACGACCGCCTCGACGAGCTCGACGACCTGGAGGAGGAGATCGCCGCCTCGGTGCGCGACATCGCCCGCGAGGTCAAGGAGGACGTACGCGACACCGTCAGGTCGCTCCGCGAGGAGCTGACCAGGATGGCCAAGGACGTCCGGGTCGACGCGCGGGTCGACGTCCGCCGCCAGCAGGCCGAGTTCAGGCGCCTGCGGGAGGAGCAGGCCCGCCAGTGGCGCGAGCACGCCCAGCACTGGCAGGACGAGAGCGGCCGCCTCACCGGCGAGTGGCGGCGCATCTGGAGCGAGGTGTGGAGCACGCTCGGCGGCGCGCCCCCGTCGCGGGCCAAGCTCGACAACGAGCTCGGCGAGCTGCTCGCCGACTTCGTCGGCGGCGTGCGTGAGGAGGCCTCGCAGGCCAGCCTCACGCGCGAGAAGATCGACGAGCTGCGCACGGCGCTCGACGAGGCCGCCACCCGCGTCCGCGACACCCTCCGGTCATGATCAGGTACGGCCTGCGCCCACCGCTGCAGCGCCTGTCAGCCAGTAAAGACGATCTTGCCGAACACGTCGCCCTCGTCCATGGCGGCGAACCCCTCGCGGGCCCGCGTCATGGGCAGCGTCCGGTCGATCACCGGCCGGACGCCGGTCTGCTCCAGGAAGACGGCCAGCCGCTGGAGCTGGTCGCGGGTGCCCATCGTGGAGCCGACCACCGAGAGCTGCAGGAAGAAGACCCGGTTCAGGTCGGCGGGCGGCACGGCCCCGCTGGTCGCGCCGGAGACCACGATCCGGCCGCCCGGCCTGAGCGACTTGAGCGAGTGGTCCCAGGTGGCCTGGCCGACGGTCTCCATCACCGCGTCGACCCGCTCGGGCAGCCGGGCGCCCGGCTCGAAGACCTGGTCGGCGCCGAGCTCCCGAGCCCGCTCCCGCTTGTCCCCGGACCGGCTCGTAGCCCAGACGCGATAGCCGCCCGCCCGGCCGAGCGCGATCAGCGCGGTCGCCACGCCGCCGCCCGCGCCCTGCACGAGCACGGTCGCGCCCGGCTCCAGCCCGGCCTTGTCGAACAGCATCCGGTAAGCGGTCAGCCAGGCCGTCGGCAGGCACGCGGCCTCCTCGAAGCTGAGCGCGGCGGGCTTGGGCACGAGGTTGCGGCGCGGCACGGCCACCCGCTCGGCGAACGTGCCGTCGTAGGTCTCTGACAGCAGCGACCGCTTCGGGTCCAGCGTCTCGTCCGCGCCGGAGCCGATCACGGCGTGCACGATCACCTCGTTGCCGTCCTCGTCGACGCCGGCCGCGTCGCAGCCGAGCACGATCGGCAGCCGGTCCTGCCGGATGCCGACGCCCTTGAGCGTCCACAGGTCGTGATGGTTGAGCGCGGCCGCCCGCACCGAGACGGTCGTCCACCCGTCGGGCGCCTTCGGCTCCGGGTGGTCGCCGAGCGTCAGCCCGGCGAGAGGATTGTCGGGGTCGGTCTGTGTGGCGGTAACGGCGAACATGGCCGCACCCTACTTCAGAGTGATCCTGATCCCGTCGAGCGCCGCCTTCACGAACCCCGGGTCGCCCGCCGCCGCGATCCGCACCCCGCCCCGGCACACGCTGCTGACCGGACGGCCACGCCCCCGCACCCCGCGGGGCAACCGGTCCACCTCCGCGCACGAGGGAATCAGCACCACCATGTCGCTGATCCCACCGCCGAACCACAGCTGCGGCCCCACCGGCTCACCCCGCACCCGCTCCCCCGGCTCCGCCATCCGCACCCGGTCCGTGCCCGACAGCGTCAGATAGCCGCCGGTCACCTCCCCGCGCACGTCCCCGGCCACCGCCACCCGCTGCGCGTAGTCGAGCCCGCCCGGCCTGTCGTACATCGCCATCCGCCACCGCCCGAACCTGAACAGCAGCACCTGCCCGTACGCGCCGCTGCCCGCCTGGCGCGGCCAGAGCGTCACATGCGGGGCGAACGACCGGATCGGCTCCCCGCCCCTGGTCACCTCGGCCTCGCCGTTGTAGGGAGCGACGAGCTCCCGGTAGTCGCCGTCGACCCACACGCCCTGGAACGGCCGCACCCCCAGCCGGTCGAGCCCCAGCCGGGCCGGATAGCGCACCTCGGCCCGCACCCCGTGCGGGAACACCACCTCGATCGTCTCGCGCCCGTCCCGCTCCCGCGCCTGCGGGTGCAGCACGTTCGGCGCGCTCTCCACCCGCTTCAGCGACCGGATCGGCGCCGTCTCGCGGACCGGCTCCGGCATCGGGTCACGGCTGGCCAGCAGGCTGACCACCGGCACCACCAGCAGCGCCAGCACCACCACGAACCCGACCCAGCGGCGGCGGCCGCGCTCGCCCGCCTCGATGACATCGAACTGATCGGCCACGACGGACCTCGCCGGGGGTGGGCGTCTTTTCTTGTCCTCCAGTTCAGTTGAGCGGCGACCGCCAGCGCAACCCCTCGAACGTGGCGAAATCCTTGTCACAGGTCACGAATTCACAACCGTGCTCAATGGCCAGCGCGGCCAGGTAGGCGTCAGGCACCAGCTTCCCCGCCGCCCCGGCCTCCCGGCACAGGCGGGTGAAGATCTCCCAGTGCCGTGGCCCCGCGTGCACGACCACCGCGTGCGGCTGGTTGCGGACGCTCTCCGCGAAGCGACAGGCGGTCGCGAAGCTCGTGGCTCCCGGTATCCGCGCGTTGGTGACGACGCGCAGGAAGCCGTTGATGACGAAGTCGCTCACGGCGTAGGCCTCGTCTCCGTGCAGCAGCTCCTGGAGCGCGGCGAGACATGGCTCGTGATGCTCCATGTCACGCCGCTGGGCGTTGACCAGCAGGTTGACGTCAAGCATCCGCATGCCGGCCTCCGAGGACCTTCTCGATGTCCTCCAGGTCGATCAGCTCCCTGATCTCCGTCCAGGTCAGCATCGGCCCTGCGGCCTCGCCGGACAGGGGGAGGTCGATCGGGGGCCGCTCCGTCGTTTCGGGGCGGTTGAGCAGTTGTCGCAAGGCATCCTCCATCACCGAGTTGAGACTGCGCCCGTTGCGGGCTGCGTACGCCTTCGCCTCGTTGAGGAGCGTTTCGTCGATGCGCACCGTGGTCCTCCGCATGACTCCAGCGTCCGCCGGTGACATAAAAATGTCAACAGCACAGAGTAGCCACACGCTCACGTTTTTTGCATCGCCTTTACGGAATCACCACCGAGCGACGTTCACCTTCCCGTCCGTCGTCACCCGGACGGCCTGCCCCACGAGCTCCCGCGACTCGGCGTCCGCCATCAGCTCCTCCTCCAACACATGCGCGTACGCCCGCCCGCCGCCCGGCAGCTCGACCACCGCGTACCCCCGCTCGACACCCCCGTCCCGCCCGTGCGCGACCGTGTACCCGGCCACCACCGCAGCCCCCTCGTACGTGTCGACCACCGGCACCGGCTCCGCCGTGAACACCGGCGCCCCGTCCCCCAGCACGCCCCCCGGCTCGGTGGACCACACCGCGTACGCGTGCTTCGTCAGGTGCATGCCGACCCCGGTGACGAGCCCGTGTCCCGGCCAGGCACGCAGCAGCCCGGCCATGGTGGCGGTCGAGTGCAGCACGTAACCGCTGGCCGGCCCGCCCGCGTACGGCAGCCCGCCGGTGACGGTGAGCCCGCGCGCGTCCATCGGATCCAGTCCGATCGCATCACACGCCTGCCGCAGCGCGACGGCGAAACAGCTGTACACGTCGAGCGCGTGCATGTCGTCCAACCCCAGCCCGGCCCGCTCGAACGCGACGCCGGCCGCCCGCCCGATCGCCTCCGACGACCCCAGCGCCGGCCGCGCCGCGACCTCCCAGGTGTCCTCCGCGTACGCCCAGCCCCGCAGATACACCCGCCGATCGGCTGGCACCCCGAGCCGATCGGCCAGCGCCGTGCTGACGAGAACGACGGCCGCCGCCTGATCGACCTCCAGCACCGCCACGGTGTTCCTGGTGTACGGCCACCCGACGAACCGATTGCCCGTCACCAGCTCCTCCGGGCCGCGCACGTTCTGCCGCCACGCGTACGGGTTCGCGGCGGCCACCTCGGTCATCGGCGCCATCATCCGGCCCCGCTCGCGCATCTCCTCCTCGACGGACTGACCGCGCGCCGCCCGCCGAGCCGTCTCCATGATCGCGTACGTGTGCACCGGCAGGAACAGCTCATGCGCGAGCTCAGCGGGATGCGGCGGCCGTTCCCAGCCGTAGGGCGGCTTGGGATCGGCGGCATGACTCCACGGCACCCGCTCCCCAGCCAGCCGGTACGCCCGGCGCGTGGCCAGCGCCTCGGCCCCCACGACGAGCGCCGAGTCGAGTCGCCCCTGCGCGATCTCGTTCGCGGCGGCCCCGATGAGCAGCTGCGGCGCCGTGCCGCTCACCTTGGAGTACACCTGGTGCCGCGGCGTGGCGCCAAGACGCTCGGCAAGCCTGCCGGTGGGCGAGTCGTACTGCCAGGAGTCGGTGTAGACGATCTGGATCGAATCGAGCCGCCCGACAGGCAACCGCGCCTCCCGGGCGGCGGCGCGGGCCGTTTGCTCCCAGAGGTCGAGCGGTTCGGGACCGGGCTGCTCACGAACAGTGCACTGCGCGACGCCCACGAGGCAGGGGGTGCGTGAATCCATGCCATCATCTAACCAGAACAAGGTTCGGTTGATAAGAAGTGACGTTTGGTAAGTGCTGTTACCACTACCTTTCACAAACAGAGGCGATTTCGCTGGCCCTCAACAAGCCGTAACCGCTCCACCCCATTTACCGCCGCCTCCTGGCCGACTCACCGAGTTGACGATCCAGTTCTGGAAACCCGGACCGGCTCGAGGCTGCGACCGATCACGACGCGCCGCATCAAAGCCTGCGCCCGACCAGGGCCGCAAGGGGTGCCCAACAGCGTGGGCCGCGTCCTCTCCGCAGAGTTTGGGCATCTACTGGATTTTCGCCTTACGCGCCCCGGAAACACCAATTCCCGCAACGGAGGCACCCAAAAGCAATTACCCCGCCCAACCGTTCAACATGCACGGCGACTTCACAGCGATGGATGCCTTAGCCAAGCATCACGGTCGACTGAAAGAAGGACCGGCGCGAACGCCGACCGTCTCGACGTCGGTGTCGACGGCCAGGGCTTCACCCGGAACCGCGACGCCAGGGCGACGATGTTCTCCTTCGGCTACCCGCCGGCGGCAACCCTCGCACCGGCAGCACGACGGAATGCGGCGAGACCGAGCCGATGCCCGCCTCGGTGGCCAGCACGTCAGCCGCGTTGCTCGTTCACCGTCCGACGACGACAGCAGGCAACCGCTGGACCGGCAACATGTCGTAACCAATCAGTATGCCCAGGGGCACCCGTCACCTCTGGACCCGGGCCTTCAGGTGGTGCCGGAAACCGCAGTCGACCTGGGGTGACGTGGTCCAATAAATGATCATTGGCGGCATGTTTGACATGCTCCTTATAGGACACGGGTCACGCTTGATCAGATAACGAATCTCCATCCGAGCTGCAATAAGGGCTGTTGATCTGGAAAAATCCACCCTTACAACCCCAAGAAAGGCAATTCATGATCCCCCGGGCCAGGCATCTGGCGGCCGCCGCGCTCAGCGGCGTGCTGCTGACGCTGCCTGCCCTCACCGGGGTCGCGCCCGCCGCCCAGGCCGCGTCGGCCAGCAAGGTGCAGACCGTCACGCTGGCCAGGACCAAGGCGGACGTGCAGAAGGTCGCCGACTACTGGAAGCCGGACAAGCTCAAGGACGCCGACAGCTACAGTCCCGCCGCGCCCGCCTCCGAGGCCGCGCCCGCCTCGTCGAGCGGCGCCGTGAGCGTGTCGAACCAGGCCATCGCCGCCCTCCGGAAGGCGCAGGGCACCCAGAACGTCGCCCCCGTCGCCCCCAAGCAGGGCGCGGCCAAGACCATGGGCAAGGTCTTCTTCCGCTTCGGCGACAAGGAGTACTGGTGCTCGGCCAGCTCCGTCGCCGCCAGGAACCTCAGCGTGGTCGCCACCGCCGCGCACTGCGCCTACGACCCTCGACAGGGCAAGGCCGCCGATTACTGGATCTTCGTCCCGAACCCCACCAACAGCGGCGAGATGCCCGACGGCATCTACGTGGGCTCCTCGATCAGCATCCACGAGGACTGGGTCGGCAAGAACGACTACGACTACGACTACGCGTTCGTCACCGTTCACCGGGGCTTCACCTGGGAGAAGCAGGGCGCCAAGTACGTCGCCAAGGATGTCGGACGGCTACAGGAGAACGTCGGCGGCCAGGGCCTGGAGCTGGGCAAGAAGGCGCCCGTGTCGCGGGTCGACGCCTTCGGGTACCCCGCCGGCCCGCAGCCCGACGGCACCCGCCCGTTCAACGGCACGACACTTCAGACCTGCGTCGGCAGCACCCGCAAGGCCGTCGCCCCCAGCCTGGAGCTGAACTTCGGCGTCCAGCTCGCCCCCTGCAACTTCAGCAAGGGCGCCAGCGGCGGCCCCTGGCTCGTCGACTGGCAGTCCGCGAGGAAGCTCGGCAACCTCGTCGGAGTCAACAGCCTCACCTGGAACCGTGACGCCAAGGGTGAGTTCGACGCGGTGTCGTCCCCGTACTTCGGAGCCGTGACCGGCGACGTCTACCGCCACGCCGCCGCACAGAAGATCCTGTCAAATGTGATGTAAGTCATATGCAACTCCCCAGTAACGGGGGGTGATCAGCTCATACCTGGATCTCGGTACGATCACGGCAACCATTCAGAGGTTTACCTGATCTTCTTTCCGCCCGCATGGCCCGGGTTGGCCCTGTACGGTTCCGGACTGTCCGTTTGCTGACAATCAAAGCGCACGAAGGCGCCGCGTCAGCGTAAGGGAAAGCCTGGAGTTACCTTGAAGCGAATCCTTCTCCCCGTCGGCGGCGCCGCTCTGGCCACCGGCCTGCTGGCGACCGGCCTCACCGGCACCGCAGGGGCCAGCGCCGACGTGGCGATCGACCCCATGGCCAGGAACACGAGTCAGGCGGCCTCCGTCGCGTCCTTCTGGCTTGCCTCGAACGGTGCCGCCCTCCGCCGCGCGACCGCCTACACGTGGGACTCCAAGCAGGTCCGCAAGGTCGTCTCCACCGGCGGTTACAACCCTGACGGCCGTCCCGCCAGCGTCGCCCCCACGAGCAACGGAGGCGGCGGCAGCTCCTCCAACGTGAACCTGCCCAAGACCATCGGCAAGGTCTTCTTCGTCGACGGCAGCGGCAAGTTCCGCTGGTGCTCCGCCACGTCGATCCAGTCGAACTACCGCAACCTGGTCGCCACCGCCGGCCACTGCGTGTACGACACCGACGCCAACCGCGACACGATGGACTACTGGGTCTTCGTCCCCGGCTACTACCAGGGCAAGGCGCCGTGGGGCATCTACGTCGGCAAGACCGCGTACACCCACTACGACTTCGGCGTGTACGAGGACTACGACCGCGACTACGCGTTCGTCACCGTCTACAACGGCATCCAGTTCGAGGGCGCCAAGCGGGTCAGCAAGTCGGAGTACAACCGGTTCAGCGGGCCGAAGCGCTCCTGGGGCGGCCACCACTACATCCTGCTGTCCAAGGACGCCGGCCGCCTCGGCGACAACGTCGGCGGCCAGGGCGTCGCGTGGAACCAGCCGCCGAACCGCACCGTCCGCACCTTCGGCTACCCCTCCGCCCCGCACCCCGACGGCGACAAGCCGTACAGCGGTGTGACGCCGAAGCACTGCTACGGCAAGACCACCTCCAAGACGGTCGGCGCCTCCTGGCTCAAGATCGACGAGCACATCGGCCTCAAGTGCGCCGTGACCCCCGGTTACGACGGCGGCCCCTGGCTGTCGCAGTACAACAACGGCAAGCGCCTCGGCTACGTGAACGGTGTCACCAGCACCTTCGCCGACCAGGACGCCAACGACCGCATCGACTACATCACCTCGCCGTACTTCGACGGTGAGACGGCTTCGATCTACAACGAGGCCAAGAACAAGTGGTCCGGCAAGATCGTCGGCCGCAACGGCGAGCTGTACAAGTAAGCCCCCTCCCCGAAAGGCCCGGCCCTCACGGCCGGGCCTTTCGGCATTCCCGGCCTCCCTCTTCTTGGTACGTCGCCCTACGGCCGCATGGTCCTCGCCCATCAGGCGCTCCGCGCCGCGCCCTGCTCGGGCAGTGCTCCTGGGGGCTCCGCCCCGGACGAGGGGCTCCGCCCCTCGCGCACCCCGCCCCCACGTGGGCCGTCTGGCCATGGACGGCGGCGACCGCCACCGTGACCAGGCAGCCGGAGCGGAACACCCCACATTCCTGAGTGAGGCCACGACCACCGCGCCTCGCAAGCCAGGCAGCGTCGTGCCACCCGAGTGGCTGTCAGGCCCTATGGGCAGCCCATAGGCCGGCAAGCACTCCACCAAGCGCCACCGCGCATACCGGCTCCCCGGGTGTGGTCCCGCCGGCCTCGCAGGGTGTTCCCCCTCCCCTGCTCGACCGGGGGGCGGAGTGGAGGAGAGACGGCGCCTTAGCCGGACGCCCCGTGGGCTCCGACCCGTCCCGGCCGCCCCATGCAGGACTTCCATCGCGCCTAACGGTCCAGCTGCGACTGGAAGATCGGCCCACCACTGCCCGTTGCATCGGCCGCGTCGCCGAGCAGCCGCCCGCATTGACGTACTCCCCCAGCAGACCCCAGCGGATCACCAGGGCCACCGCTGATGGCCGCGGCGTCACCAGGCCGAGCTCCCAGAGCCTCCAGCACACGAGCAAGCGCGTCCCGAACCGCCTATTCCCTGCCCTGGATGGCCGCCAAAGCGCGCTCGAGGCGTACGCATGGGCCGACCGTACGACTCCGGGCCGAGTTGCACGGGCAGTACCTCCAGCGCGGAGTCGTCCAAGTGAAGGCCGACGCAGCCGCCGGGTCTGGCCGGTACCGGAGGCTCACAACCCCGCTGCACGAGGCCAAGAGCGTGATCAGCCCCCATGCTCGGCCCGAGCGACCCCTCAGCAGCCGAATGCAGCCCGATCCGAGACAGCGCTCGTCGCGACGGCGGCCACGAAACCACGGCACCCGCGGCCGGTGCACGAGATCCGCCACCGGCACCCACCGTCTCCGCCTCACCCGCACCCCCGAACGCCCGGAACGGAAGGGAAAGCCGCCACCCCCAAACGGACAAACCGTCACGTATCCCCGATCCCGAAACCCGAACCTGAACGTTCCCTGTGAAGATCAGAGCGAATTAGACGGAGCACACGCCAATCCGGTTCCTGTGATCTGAGTCACATTTGACTGGCCACCCTATGCACATGCCCGTTAACGGAACTTCGGCACCATCTGCCACAACCCCGCCATGCCCTGCAAAAACGCATCCAATCGATCACTCGCCGCATTCGACCTTGACTGGTAACGGAATGGTAACGCGAGTCGGGGCCCCAACCGGTCGGGTCATTTCGGCTTTCACCTGCGGAGATCACCGCGCTATGTTCCTTGCTATCCCTTTACTGACGCATGGGTCGCACGTTGCGGCCCACGACAGACCAAGGAGCAGTTCCCTTGAAGCGCATCCTCATCCCCGCCGGCGGCGCCGTCCTCGCCACCGGCCTTCTCGCTGCCGGCCTCGCCGGCTCGGCGACGGCCAAGAGCGACATCGCCAAGGACCCGATGGCGACGAGCGCTGCCAACGCCAAGGCCATCGCGGACTTCTGGGCGGACAACAACAACGCTGCCCTCAAGGCCGCTACCCAGTCCAACGTCTGGGACAACGCCGACGTCGCCAAGCTGAAGACCGCCGGCGGCTACAGCGCCGACACCAAGCCCGGCTCGGCCGCGCCGATCGGCGAGGAGAAGAAGAGCTCCTCGAAGTCCCAGAACGTCAACATGCCGAAGACCATCGGCAAGGTGTTCTTCGTCAACAAGAAGGGCGAGAAGAAGTGGTGCTCCGCCACTTCTATCCAGTCCAAGTACCGCAACCTGGTCGCCACGGCCGGTCACTGCGTGTACGACACGGCCAACAACGCCGACACGATGGACAAGTGGGTCTTCGTCCCGGGTTACTACCAGGGCAAGACGCCGTACGGCATCTACGTCGGCAAGCAGGCCTTCACCCACTACGACTTCGCCGTCTACGAGGACTACGACCGCGACTACGCGTTCGTGACCGTCTACAACGGCGTGTACCTGGGTGGTGGCAAGGCCAAGCAGGTCTCGAAGTCCGAGTTCGAGAAGCACCAGGGCATCAAGGAGGCCAAGGACGTCGAGATCAGCCGGGCCGAGTTCCGGCAGTGCAAGCTCGACCCCACCTCCACGGTCGCCTGCTGGGTGAAGCGTGGCAGCAAGGCTGAGCCCACCGGTCCCGACTACCCCGGCGCCCAGGTCGCCAAGGTCGAAGTCAGCGCCGACAAGTACAAGGACGCCCGCGTCGGCAAGGGCAACGGCTTCAAGTTCGGCGAGCCGGTCACCGACATCGTGACCGACTCCGAGGCGGCTGCTTACAAGAAGAAGCAGGAGCAGAACGCCGAGAAGTACCCGGCGACCGTGAAGCAGGACGCTCGCGGCAACTGGACCATCACGCACTACTACGTGCAGCAGTGGTACAAGCCGGGTTCGGACACGAAGTTCTACAAGACCGTCTTCACGATCATCGAGGGCTACGTCAAGGACGCCGGCCGCCTCGGTGACGTCGTGGGCGGCCAGGGCTTCGCCTGGAACCAGCCCACCGGCAAGTACGTGCGCGTGTTCGGCTACCCGGCCTCCGCGCACCCTGACGGCCACAAGAACTACACCGGCATCACGCCGAAGTGGTGCTACGGCAAGACCACCAAGAAGCTGGTGGGTTCCGCGGCCAAGAAGATCGAAGAGCACGTCGCGCTCAAGTGCGCGATGACCGAGGGCGCCGACGGTGGCCCCTGGCTCTACAACTACAAGAACAGCAAGCGTCTCGGTTACGTGAACGGTGTCACCAGCACCTTCAACGACCAGGACGGCAACAACCGCGTCGACTACATCTCCTCGCCGTACTTCGACGGTGAGACGGCGTCCATCTACAAGGCCGCGGCCAACTCCTGGTCCGGCAAGGTCGTCTAAGTAGTCAGCTCGTCACTGTTCGACACTGTTTGACCCGAAGGGCCCGGCATCCGCCGGGCCCTTCGGCATTCCGGCGGGAAAGTGTTGGGCGTTTGGACGCACGGGAGCCTCAGACGGTGCCATCGAAGCAGTGTGATGTGCGCCACATCGCCCCAGGGGAGGGATCGGCGGCGACACCGGAGGCCCGGCTGTCACGCCAGTATCGCACGGCAAGTGATCTGCGGTTATGCGCCGTAGACGGCCTTTGCCCAGATGATCCGGCACGCTCGTTCAAACATCACAGAACGGTCACGCCCGCCATGTCCCATCTTTTCCTGTCAGATCAGCTACCGGTTCCCAAGATCGACACTGTATGTTCCTGGCTATCCCTTTACTGACGCATGGGACGCAAGAGGCGTTCCACGACAGCGCAAGGAGTTAAAAGTGAAGCGCATCCTCCTCCCCGCCGGTGGCGCCGTTCTGGCCACCGGTCTGCTGGCCGCCGGCCTCGCCGGTTCCGCCACTGCCGCTGCGCCCGACTGGGCGTACGACACGATGGCCAAGGACGCCCCGGCCGCCATCGAGGTGGCCCAGTTCTGGCTGGCCGCCAACGAGCACACCAACAACCTCGCCAAGGCGACTCCCTACACCTGGGAGAACAAGGCGACCTCGAAGCTCAAGGTGAGCGGCGGCTATTCGCCCGACACCAAGGCGACGACGGTTGCGCCGATCGGCGAGGAGAAGAAGGTCGCCTCCAAGACCAAGAACATCAACCTGCCGAAGACCATCGGCAAGGTGTTCTTCGTGGACTCCGAGGGCGACCTCAAGTGGTGCTCCGCGACCTCGATCCAGGGCAAGTACAAGAACCTGGTCGCGACCGCCGGTCACTGCGTCTACGACGAGGGCAAGAACGCCTCCGTCATGGACAACTGGGTCTTCGTGCCGGGCTACTACCAGGGCAAGACGCCTTACGGCATCTACGTTGGTAAGACCGCCTACACGCACTACGACTACGCCGTGTACGAGGACAACGACCGCGACTACGCGTTCGTGACCGTCTACAACGGTATCCAGATCGGTGGGGGCCAGGCCAAGCAGGTCTCCAAGTCCGACTGGGACAAGTACCAGGGCGTGAAGGACTTCAAGACCGTCGAGGTCTCGAAGGAAGAGTACGAGAAGGGCAAGCTCGACCCCGCCAAGACCGACTACTACGACATCGACCCCGGCACCGCTGCCGAGAAGGTCGGCCCGGACTACCCCGGCGCTGTCGTCGAGAAGGTCGAAGTCACCGAGGACGCCTACAAGGCGGCCAAGGTCGGCAAGGGCAACGGTTACAAGTTCGGTGAGCCCATCACCGAGATGGTGACCAAGGCCGA
Organism: Nonomuraea ceibae; assembly: GCF_019396325.1. Taxonomy (GTDB): domain Bacteria; phylum Actinomycetota; class Actinomycetes; order Streptosporangiales; family Streptosporangiaceae; genus Nonomuraea; species Nonomuraea ceibae. The sequence goes on along the minus strand of NZ_JAHKRO010000005.1, from coordinate 37,129 downwards.
GTGGCAGGCCTACAACGGCAAGGGCAAGAAGTGGAAGGACGCCTCGGGCGGCAACTACCTCATCACGCACTACTACGTGCAGGCGTGGTACAAGCCGGCCAAGGACACCAAGTACCTCCGCACCGACTTCTTCATCGTTGAGGGCTTCCTCAAGGACGTCGGTCGGCTCGGTGACAACGTCGGTGGCCAGGGCATCGCCTGGAACCAGAAGACCGGTTCCAAGGTGTTCGTCTTCGGTTACCCGGCGGACGCCCACCCCGACGGCCACAAGGCCTACACGGGTGTCACGCCGAAGTGGTGCTACGGCGCCACCTCCGGCAAGACCTACGCCTCCGCTGCGTACAAGGCTGAGGAGCACATCGCTCTGAAGTGCGCCATGACCCCGGGTGCCAACGGCGCTCCGTGGCTCATCAAGTACAGCAACGCGAAGCGTCTGGGCTACGTCAACGGTGTCACCAGCCTGTTCCACGACCAGGACGGCAACAACCGCTACGACTACAGCTCCTCGCCGTACTTCGACGGCGAGACCGGTGCGGTCTACGCGCAGGCCGAGAAGAACTGGTCCGGCTCGCTCAAGTAAGCCTTGAGAGAGTCATGAGGGCGGGGGTCCAAACCCCGCACTCACCCCTTGCATCACCCGAAAGGCTCGGCATCCGCCGGGCCTTTCGGCATTTAGAACGGAATCCAGAAGATCCCTTATCGTGTGACGAGAGTGGCGATAGGGTTCTTACGCCCGTTTTGTAAACTTCGTGGAGCACCCCAGTGAAGCGCCTCCTCATCCCCCTCGCCCTCGCCGGACTGAGCGCGGCCACGCTCAGCGCCCCGGCCACCGCCACCGCACCCACCTGGGCCAAAGACCCGCTCGCCCCCAAGCCCGCCGACGCCTACAGCAACGCCTTCTTCTGGCTGGACGCCAACGGCGCCGCCCTGCGCAAGGCCACCCAGTACCGCTGGGACGCCAAGAAGGTGGAGAAGCTCGTCGCCACCGGCAGCAAGACGCCGGACGACGGCAAGCCCGGCATGGTCGCCCCGCCGACCAAGGCCCCCACGCTCAAGGTCAAGAACGTCAACCTGCCGCGCACGATCGGCAAGGTGTTCTTCATCGACCACAAGGGCGAGTACCGCTGGTGCTCGGCCACGTCGGTCCAGTCCCGCCACCGCAACCTGGTCGCCACCGCCGGCCACTGCGTGTTCGAGAACGGCAAGGACGACGTCTTCGACAAGTGGGTCTTCGTGCCCGCCTACTACCAGGGCAGGGCCCCGTACGGCATCTACGCCGGCGCGTACGCCTTCACCTCCTACGACCTTGACACCTACGACGACTACGACGGTGACTTCGCCTTCGTCGCGGTGCACAACGGCTTCCAGTTCGACGGTGAGAAGCGGGTCACCAAGGCCGAGTTCGACAAGTGGCTGGGCGACAAGTGGATCAAGCCGCGCGAGATCGACCGCAAGGAATTCGAGAAGTGCCTGCTGAACCTGGGCGACTGCTACTCGGAGGGTGAGGACAAGCCGTCCGACCTGGTGGGCCCCGACTACCCGGGCGCGGTCCTGGAGAAGGTCGAGGTCAAGCAGGAGACCTACGACGACGCCAAGGTCGGCAAGGGCAACGGCTACAAGTTCGGTGAGCCCGCCGTCGAGCAGGTCACGAAGGACCAGTGGGACGCCTACAAGGGCCCCGGCAAGAAGGGCACCGACCAGGCCGGCAACTACACCGTCACCCACTACTACACGCAGAAGTGGGTCAAGCCCGGCACGTCCCGTAAGTACTACGAGCCGCAGTACATCGTCGGGATCGCCAAGGACACCGGGCGGGTCGGGGACGTCGTCGGCGGCCAGGGCATCGCGTGGAACCAGCCGCTCGGCGGCAAGGTCATGGCCTTCGGCTACCCGGCCGACCCGCACCCCGACGGTGACAAGCCGTTCACCGGCGTGACCCCCAAGTGGTGCTACGGCAACACGGCCAAGAAGACCTACCAGGCCAACATGTTCCGGGTCGAGACGCACCAGGTGCTCAAGTGCTCGATGACCGGTGGCGCGGACGGCGGCCCCTGGCTGCTGCGCTACAACAACAGCAAGCGCACCGGCTACCTCAACGGCGTGACGAGCATGTTCCACGACCAGGACGAGAACAACCGCGTGGACTACATCAGCTCGGCCTACTTCGACGGTGAGGTCGCCGACGTCTACAACAAGGCGAACTACGCCGAGACGAAGAAGATCGTCGGCCCGAACGGCGAGCTCCTCAGCTAGACCAGTGCCTGAGGGAGCCCGCCGCACGGGGGCTCCCTCAGACCGGCAAAACCTCAGGCCGGCGAAACCTCAGACCGCCGCCAGCTCCCGCGTCCGCTCGTTCAGCGCCCGGACCGCGGGTTCGTTCTTGTACGGCTCCAGCCGCCGGCGCAGGTCGGCCACGTAGGACCGGGACCGGACGGACTGCAGCTCCCCGGCCAGCGTCATGGCGCCGCTCGCCGCCGTGCACGCCTCCTCCAGCTCGCCGCACTGCAGCAGCCCGGCGGCCAGCAGCGACAGGTTGAACATCCGCCCGCGCACGAACCGCCCGTCCATGTCGAGGGAGCGCCGCGCCTGCCGTACGGTGCGCTCGCCCTCCCCCAGGTCGCGGAAGCAGTGGGCGAACTTGGCCGACAGGTAGGCCTCGTCGAAGTAGCCCAGCCAGCGCGGCTCGTCGCCCGGGTTGCGGGTGTCGAAGGCGCGTTCGGCCTCGTGCAGCGACGCGGCGCAGGCGCGGGCGTCGCCGAGCCCGGCGTGCGCGTGCGCCTCCAGGACGTGGCCCGAGGAGGCCAGCGTGGAGACGCCCGCGCGGCGGGCCGAGAGCTGGGCGGCGCGCGCCAGGTCGAGCGCGTGCGCCGGCTGGCCCATGTAGATGGCCTGGTGGGCCATCCCGGCGAGGATCTCGCCGCCGAGCGCGTGGTCGTCGGCGCCCCTGGCCAGGCGCAGCGCCTGGATGAGGTAGCGCTGGGCGAGCCCGTGCTGCTCCATGTCGTAGGCCATCCAGCCGGCCAGCCGGGTGAGCTCGGCGGCGGCCGCGGCGAGCTGCCTGCCGGTGGCGTCGCCGTAGGAGCCGTCCTTCAGCAGCGGCGTGACCGCCGTGTCCAGATATTTGACCACGGAGGAGCGGACCCGGCCGCTCCCGAACCTGTTGTCGAGCTCACCGAATGATCGGGTGACCTCGTGGATGGCGGCGATGTCCGCCCTCCCCACGCGGCGGGGGCCCGAGCTGCTCGGGCGCCCCTCCTGTGGTGAGGTCAGCCACCGCACGGCTCCCACGGAGCCCGCGCCGATCGCGAACGTCGAGTCGATCAGGAATCTTCGTCTCTCCACATCGGCCCGCCACAGCGCCGTCACGGTCGCGACCCCCTCCTGCCACGTGTGCGTGAACTCCTGCCCGAGATCGAGGGGTGTAGTGATGACCGGCATGCCCAGATCCTCAGAACTGATGGGCCTGCCCAGCCGTAGTGCGAATATCTCGGTAAGGAGGCACGGCACCGGGTCGCGCGGGCGCTGGCCACCGATCCAGCGCAGCACGGAGCTGTGGTCGTACTTCAGCCCGGGGGTGCCGCGGGCGGCACCCAGATCGTTGAGACGCCTGGCCAGTCCCTTGTGGGAGAAGCCAGCCTCCGCGATGAGCTGCTGTAGCAGTCGGTTGGGCTCGCGTTCCATCGCTCTCCTCATAACGGGAGCCGGCGCCCGCATCCTTACAGAGAGCTATGTTTATAGCACGCCGAGTAAAGAGAGTTTGGTGTTTCCCGGAGCTCGTTTTGACGGATGCGGGCGCCGCGAGGTCAGGCGCGGGCGACGCCGTCGATTCTGGCCTGGGCGGCGACGGCTGCCGTGACGGCGGGGGCGACCCGGGCGTCGAAGGGGCTGGGGATGACGTACTCGGCGGTGAGGTCGTCGCCGACGACGGCGGCGAGCGCGTCGGCGGCGGCCACCTTCATGTTCTCGGTGATCGCGGTGGCGCGGACGTCGAGTGCGCCGCGGAAGACGCCGGGGAAGGCGAGCACGTTGTTGATCTGATTGGGGAAGTCGGAGCGGCCGGTGGCGACGACGGCGGCGTGCCGGGCGGCGACCTCCGGCAGGACCTCGGGCGTGGGGTTGGACAGGGCGAAGACGATGGCGCCCTCGGCCATGGAGGCGATGGCCTGCTCGGTGACGGTGGAGCCGGACAGCCCGACGAACACGTCGGCGCCGGCCAGGGCCTCCTCGGTGGAGCCGGTGTGGCCGGCCTTGTTGGTGTCGCGGGCCAGGGCCTGCTTGACGGGGTTGAGGCCGTCGCGGCCGTCGTAGATGAGGCCCTTGGAGTCGGAGACGGCGATGTCGCCGATGCCGGCCTCCAGCAGGATGCGGGTGACGGCGACGCCGGAGGCGCCCGCGCCGGCCACGACGGCGCGCAGGTCGCCGAGCGAGCGGCCGGTGAGGCGGGCGGCGTTCTTCAGCGCGGCGAGGGTGACGATGGCGGTGCCGTGCTGGTCGTCGTGGAAGACCGGGATGTCGAGCAGCTCGCGCAGCCGGTCCTCGACCTCGAAGCAGCGCGGCGCGCTGATGTCCTCCAGGTTGATGCCGCCGAACGAGGGCGCGAGCCGGGCGACGGTCTCGACGAGCTCGTCGACGCCGGTGCAGGCCAGGCAGATGGGCACGGCGTCGACGCCGGCGAACTCCTTGAACAGCAGGGCCTTGCCCTCCATGACGGGCATGGCGGCCGACGGGCCGATGTCGCCGAGGCCGAGGACGGCGGTGCCGTCGCTGACGACGGCGACGACGTTGGAGACCCAGGTGTAGTCGTCGGCGAGCGCGGGCGTCTCGGCGATGGCGGTGCAGACGCGCGCCACGCCGGGCGTGTAGGCGAGCGACAGGTCGCCGGCGTCGCGGACGGGGATGGTGGAACGGATCTCGATCTTGCCTCCGCGGTGCAGGGCGAAGGCGGGATCCTGGTCGAGAGATGTGGGTGTGGCAGTCACTGTGACCCCTGTAAGTCGGCGGACGGAAGTGAACCTTCGGCGGACGTGCACGAGGGCTGGCTTCGGTAGGCGCCAGGATCCCCTCGTCAGATCGTCTCGGTGAGGGGTTACGGGGGTCACCCGTTTCTCCATACTGCCACATGCTGAGACGGACACACCCGGTGATCGTGCCCTGGTATCAGGGCCGACGCCGTTCCGTTGACGCATTGTTGCTCACCAGATGACGGACTGCTGCAAAAGCCCATCTAAACTGCACGAAACCCCAACATTCTTGGCATAAACACTGAGGAGGCCACCCATGGCCCTCTGGCCCTTGAACCGCCGAGCCTCCGCCGCCGGCGCGCTCGCCCTCACCGCCGCCCTGGCGCTGTCCGGCTGCGGCAGCGAGTCGTCGTCGAGTGGCGGCACGACCTCCGCCAGCGCCTCGGCGGCCGGTGGCGCCCAGCTGGTGAAGCCCGGCAAGCTCACCGTCTGCACGAACATCCCCTACGAGCCCTTCCAGTTCAAGCAGGGCGCCGACATCGTCGGCTTCGACGTGGACATCGTCGACCTGGTGGCCAAGAAGCTCGGCGTCGAGCAGGAGATCGTCGACATCGACTTCGCCGTGATCAAGAGCGGCGCCGCCATGGCCACCAACAAGTGCGACCTGGCCGCCGCCGGCATGACCATCACCGAGGAGCGCAAGGCCAACATCACCTTCTCGGACCCGTACTTCGACGCCACGCAGGCGCTGCTGGCCAAGAAGGGCACCGGGGCCGCCTCCCTGGAGGACGTCAAGGCCAAGGGGCTGAAGCTGGGCGCCCAGGCCAGCACCACCGGCCTCACCTACGCCACGGAGAAGGGCTTCAACCCGACCGAGTACGCCGACTCGGCCAAGGAGCTGCTCGCCCTCCAGGCCGGCCAGGCCGACGTCATCATCCAGGACCTCCCGGTCGTGCTCACCTGGCTGAAGAAGCCGGAGATCGCCGAGAAGTTCGAGCTGATCGCCAGCCTCGACACCGGCGAGCAGTACGGCCTCGGTCTGAAGAAGCAGGCGGACCCGGTCCTGCTCAAGACCATCAACGAGGAGCTCGCCAAGGCCAAGTCGGACGGCACGTACGAGAAGATCTTCGTGAAGTGGTTCGACAAGAAGCCCGGCGAGCTGGGCTGACCCCATGGCGGACGAGCCGAAGACGGCTGAGCCGGGACGCGCCCGGCTCAGCCCCCGCAAGAGACAGCGGATCAGCCGCGGCGTCCAGTACGCCGTCCTGACCATCGCCTTCGTCGCCCTGGTCGTGTACGCCGACTGGGGCAGCCTGGCGCAGAACTTCGCCCAGCCGGACGTGGCCGGGCAGATGCTGCCCGAGCTGTTCACGATCGCGCTCAAGAACACGGTCATCTACTCGGTCGGCGGGTTCGCGTTCGCGTTCGTGTTCGGCCTGATCGTGGCGCTGATGCGGCTGTCCACGGTGGGCCCGTACCGGTGGCTCGCGACCCTGTACATCGAGATCTTCCGCGGCCTGCCGGCGCTGCTGGTCTTCCTGATGATCGTCTTCCTGCCGCTGGCGCTGCCCGGCTTCGAGGTGCCCGGCGGCACGTACGGGCAGGCCATCCTCGGCCTGGGCCTGGTCGGCACCGCCTACCAGGCGGAGATCTTCCGGGCGGGCCTGCAGGCGGTCCCCAAGGGACAGACCGAGGCCGCCAGGTCGCTCGGCATGTCGGCGGCCCGGGCGCAGATCACCGTGGTGATCCCGCAGGCGATCCGGATCGTCATCCCGCCGACGACCAACCAGTTCGTGGCCCTGCTCAAGGACTCCTCGCTGGTGCTGTTCCTGGGCGTCTCGGGAGAGTTCGTGGAGCTGACGAAGTTCGGCAACGACATGGCGTCCACGCACGCCAACGCCACGCCCATCCTGGTCGCCGGCCTGACGTACCTGATCGTCACCATCCCGCTCGGCTACCTGGCGGGACGGCTGGAGAAGCGCAAGGGGACGGCCCGATGACCGAAGCCATCGAGATCGAGGACCTGCACAAGCACTTCGGCCAGAACGAGGTGCTGCGCGGCATCGACCTGACGGTCGGCACCGGCCAGGTCGTCTGCGTGATCGGGCCGTCCGGCTCGGGCAAGTCGACGCTGCTGCGCTGCGTGAACCTGCTGGAGCAGCCCACCAAGGGCACGGTGCGGGTGCGGGGCGTCGAGGTCACCGACCCGGACGTGGACATCGACGAGGTCCGGCGGACCATCGGCATGGTGTTCCAGCAGTTCAACCTCTTCCCGCACATGACCGCGCTGCAGAACGTGATGATCGCCCAGCAGCGGGTGCTGAAGCGGGGCAGGAAGGAAGCCGAGGTCGTCGCCAGGGAGAACCTGGAGAAGGTCGGTGTCGGGGCCAAGTGCGACGCCTTCCCGGCGCAGTTGTCCGGCGGGCAGCAGCAGCGGGTGGCGATCGCCAGGGCGCTCGCGATGAACCCCGACCTGATGCTGTTCGACGAGCCCACCTCGGCGCTCGACCCGGAGCTGGTCGGCGACGTGCTGGCGGTCATGCGCAAGCTGGCCGAGGAGGGCATGACCATGCTGGTCGTCACCCACGAGATGGGCTTCGCCCGTCAGGTGGCCGACCGGGTGGTGTTCATGGACGGCGGCGTCGTGGTCGAGGACGGGCCGCCGGCCCAGGTGATCGGCGATCCGCAGCACGAGCGGACCCGCGCGTTCCTGCACCGGGTGCTGCACCCGGAGGGCTGAGCGTGAGCGGGGCGTCCGGGGATTCCGGGCGCCCCGCCGTTTCGTGTAATACTCCGGCATGGACCTGACCTCTTACGCCGAGTGGGCGGTCCGCCTCGTCAACGATCCCGCTCCCCCGCCCGAGCTGGTGCGGCTGCGGGACGAGCTGGCGGCCGTGTTCGACGCCGCGGCCGACGCCGAGGAGCTGGCCGCCCTGCTCAACGCGCTGCTCGTGCGCTATCCCGTACGCCCGCAGCTCACCGACCACGACGGCCGGGGCTGGCACCTGCACCTGGCCGACCACTCCGGCGCGGCCGCGGTGATGGGCCTGGCCGCGGTCGTGGCCACGCTGGGCGCCGACCGGCTCGGCCGCTGCCTGGAGCCGCGCTGCTCGCGAGCCTTCCTCGACACCTCCTCCAACCGCTCGCGCCGCTACTGCTCGGCCCGCTGCGCCAGCCGCGCCAACGTCGCCGCCTACCGGGCCCGGCGCCGCAGCGGCCAGTAACGCAGCACGACCCGCCCGACGACGTCCTCGACCGGCCCGAAGTCCCAGCTGTCGCGCCGGCCGCCGGCCCGCTGGTTGTCGCTCTCCAGCCACCAGCCGCCCTCGCCGTGCCACTGCGCCCGCTTCACGATCAGCCGGCTCGGGTCGCCGGGCAGCCTCGCCACCACGACGTCGCCGGGGCGCACCCGCGCGCCCCGCCGCACCAGAAGCCAGTCGCCCGGCTCCAGACCCGGCCGCATCGAATCCCCTTCGACACGCACTCTCATCGCCGAGACCCCCTCCTCCACAGGCGTTTGGACCCGAGTAAGGTCGGTACAGGACCAAGCTGATTCGGCATCAAGGAAGGATTTTCTGATGCTTGCACGACTGCTACGACCCAAGCATGTCGCTTCCGCACACTGCGACCTGCCCTGTGGGGTCTACGACCCCGCCCAGGCCCGGATCGAGGCGGAGTCGGTCAAGGCGATCATGGAGAAGTACGCGGGCAACGAGGACCCGGTGTTCCGCGCCCGCGCCATCAAGATCAAGGAGGAGCGGGCCGAGCTGGTCAAGCACCACCTGTGGGTGCTGTGGACCGACTACTTCAAGCCGCCGCACCTGGAGCAGTACCCGCAGCTGCACCAGCTCTTCTGGGAGGCCACCAAGCTGGCCGGGGCCGCGGGCGCCAAGGGCACCGTCGAGGTCGCCAAGGCTGAGGACCTGCTCGGCAAGATCGACGAGATCTCCAAGATCTTCTGGGAGACCAAGGCCGCCTAAAGCGGCACAAAGGCTCTGTGCGGCTACCGCCCGCACAGAGCCTTTTTCGCTGATGGCGAGTCTGAATCCGCCAAGCACCTCCCGGGGGCGGTAAGTTGCAGTAGGCGTCGTATACGCGAGGAGGAACGTGACCGAGGAAACCGAGACGCGTGCGACAGGCGAGGCCGCCATCCGCGACGTGGTGAGCATCAGGCTCCCCGCCGACAGCGCCTACCTGTCCGTGTTGCGTACGGCCACCGCCGGGTTGGCCGCCCGGCTCGACTTCACGCTGGACGAGATCGAGGATCTGCGGATCGCGGTCGACGAGGCGTGCGCCATGCTGCTCAACGAGGCCGTGCCGGGCACCGACCTGACCGCCGAGTTCGAGCTGACCGGCCAGGAGATGCAGGTTCGCGTCGAGGTGGCCACGGTCGGGAGCTCCGCGCCCAAACGCGATGACTTCGCCTGGATGGTGCTGACCGCCCTGGCCGACGACGTCGACGCGGTGACCGACTCCCCCGATCGCATGGCGATCGTCCTGCGTAAGCGCCGAGGCGCGGCGAGGCCGGCGTGACGGAAAGGACTGGAGCCATGGCCACCAGCGAACACGCCGTGCCCGACAGGGTGCGGGCTCGCATGCTCTTCGCCGAGCTGTCCGAACTCGGCCCTGACGAGCCCCGGCGCCAGCGCATCAGGGACGAGCTGGTCGAGCTTCACCTTCCGCTGGTCGAATACCTCGCGCGCCGCTTCCGCAACCGCGGCGAATGGCTCGACGACCTGACCCAGGTCGCCACGATCGGCCTGATCAAGTCCATCGACCGGTTCGACCTCAACCGTGGCGTGGAGTTCTCCACCTACGCCACGCCCACCATCGTCGGCGAGATCAAGCGGCACTTCCGCGACAAGGGCTGGGCGGTGCGGGTGCCGCGCCGCCTGCAGGAGCTCAAGCTCTCGCTGACGAAGGCCATCAGCGAGCTGTCGCAGCGCGAGGGCCGCGCGCCCACCGTGGCCGAGCTCGCCACCTACCTCAAGATGACCGAGGAGGAGGTGCTGGAGGGCCTGGAGTCGGCCAACGCCTACTCCACCGTGTCCCTCGACGCGCCCGACTCCGGCGACGACGACGCCCCCGCGGTGTCCGACTCGCTGGGCATCGTGGACGAGTCGCTGGAGGGGGTCGAATACCGCGAGTCGCTCAAGCCGCTGCTGGAGCGGCTGCCGCCGCGCGAGAAGCGCATCCTGCTGCTGCGGTTCTTCGGCAACATGACCCAGTCGCAGATCGCCACCGAGCTCGGCATCTCGCAGATGCACGTCTCGCGGCTGCTGGCCCGCACCCTGGCCCAGCTCCGCGAGGGCCTGACGGCCGACGACTAACCCGCGGGAGCGGCTTCGGCCGCTTCCGTTCTTCTCGCTCCCGCCCGCGCCGCCACGGCGAGCACGAGCAGCAGCGCGGCCACCGGCCAGCCCGCGCCCCATTCGGCGCCGGACGCCGGCGCGAACGTGCTGCCGAGCCCGGCCCGATCGATCACCGCCGCCGTGGCCGTCCTGGTCAGCCAGGGACCGGCGACGACGGCCACAGTCACCGCGAGGGCGATCCAGCCGAGCCGCGCCGCCTCCCCCCTCCCCAGCGGCCGTCCCTCCATGAGGGCGCGCAGCACCGCGGGCAGCAGCAGCGCGGCCACTCCCGCGCTCAGCCCGGCGAGCAGCACGTCGGCCCGTGACAGGAACTGCTCCGCCAACGTGGAGCCCCAGACATCCAGCACGCTCTCCCTCCGCCGGACGGCGGAGCTCCCGGCGAGCGGCACGCCTGTGCGCAGCGACAGCACCGTGACGGTGACGTAGCCGCCGGTCCTGGTCATCGCGTTGATCGTGTACGCGACTGCCCCGATCGCCGCGATCGCCCCGGCGAACCTCGTCAGATGTACGACCAGACGGCCCATGGCCGCATTATGGGCGCCGTGGCCGCGCCCGTACAGGTCAGGACTCGTCGCCGTAGAGCGCCCGGGTGGTGGGCGGGGCGAGCAGTCCGACGAGGCCGATCAGGGCCACCACCAGGAGCGGGATGCCGAGCTCGGGACGGCCGGAGTCGAAGAGCGTGACGGAGATGGGGATCAGGAAGATCTGCGCGAGCACGGCCGGCGCCCGCCCCCAGCGCTCGGCGGCCAGCAGGCCGCCCCAGGCGACCCAGAGCAGCCCCGCGCCGATCAGCAGCCCGAAGGCGGCCTCGGCCAGCGCGGCGGTCAGGTTGGCCGGGGTCCCGGACACCGTCTCCACCCCGACGTAGACGCCCAGCCCGAGCGCGATCAGCCCTTCGAGGGCGACGACGAGGGCGGCGGCAACCAGGCTCCACGGACGCTTCGACACACCCCGCACCCTATCCGCCGCCACCGCTGCCCCGTTCGCCGCCGTACACACCCGATGAATGGGATTTTTCACGACAATATCGACAGGCACCACCGGTTACGCTGGCCATATGCGCGCGATGCTCCTGGTCAACCCCAAGGCCACCACCACCAACGCCCGCACCCGCGACGTGCTCATCCGGGCGTTCGGCGCGGCCGTGGACCTCAGCGTCGAGGAGACCGCCTACCGGGGGCACGCGGCGATGCTCGCGGCCACCGCGCGGGCCAAGGGGTTCGACATGGTGGCCGTGCTGGGCGGCGACGGGACGATCAACGAGACCGTCAACGGGCTGCTGAACCCGGTCGACGGCGACGACACCGGCCGCCCGGCGCTCGTCGTCATCCCTGGCGGCAGCGCGAACGTGTTCGCCAGGGCGCTCGGGCTGCCCAACGATCCGGTCGAGGCCACGGGCGCGGTGCTGGAGGCGCTGCGCGACGGGCGGCGGCGCGGCGTGGGCCTGGGGCAGGCGCTGTGGGACGGCGAGAGCCGCTACTTCACGTTCTGCTCGGGGATGGGCTACGACGCCGAGGTCGTAAGGGCCGTGGAGGGCCTGCGCGGGGCCGGGCGGAAGGCTACCCCTGGCCGGTATGTGAACACGGCCCTGAGGCACTATCTGGCCACGGACAAGAGGCATCCCGCGATGACGCTGACGGGTCCCGGCATCCCGGCGGCCGAGGGGCTGTTCATGGCGATCGTGTCCAACACTTCGCCGTGGACGTACGTGGGCACGCGGCCGGTCCGGCCGACCCCGTGGGCCTCGTTCGAGACGGGGCTCGACCTGCTCGGGCTGCGCCGGATCGGTCCGCTGACGCTGGCCCCGGTGATCCGTCACATCCTCACGGAGAGTGAGCGCCTTCCGGGCGGCCGGCACCTCGTCCAGCTGCACGACGAGGCCGAGTTCACGCTCACCGCGGCCCGCCCGGTGGCCTTCCAACTGGACGGGGACTACCTGGGAGAACGCGAATCCGTAACGTTCCGGTCTATCCCGAACGCATTACAAGTTCTGGTCTAGCTGGTTACATTCGGTCATTGTGTGACGCATCCGACATCCATTACCGCCAAAACTTCGGCCGTACCCTCTTGCGTGCACTCTCCGTGGCTGAAAAGCTCAACACTGACGTCGGAACGTAGGACCTTTAACAACCCCCAAGGGTCCTCCGCCGTCCGCGGGCATCCCCGGTTCACCTGATCCGGGGACTTGTTCGCACGGGTTAGTGAAACCTTTCACAAAGGATGCCGCACGGAGCCCATCTCAGGCTCCATCTACTAAGGAGTGGACGCATGGACTGGCGCCACCGAGCTGCCTGCCGTGACGTGGACCCCGAGCTGTTCTTCCCGATCGGGAACACCGGACCGGCACTCATGCAGATCGAAGAGGCCAAGCAGGTCTGCCGTTCCTGTTCGGCCATGGAAGCCTGCCTGAAGTGGGCGCTGGAGTCCGGCCAGGACGCGGGCGTCTGGGGCGGCCTCAGCGAGGACGAGCGTCGCGCGCTCAAGCGCCGCAGTGCCCGTGCCCGCGCCCGCGCGACTGCCTGAGCCCGCCAGAAGGAGACCCGCCTGAAACCCGCAGCGAGCCGAACCGCCTGGTGCGATCGACTGTCCGCCAGGACCACGCCGCGTCCCTGATCGAAGGGACGCGGCGTTCAGCTCATCTGGCGCTCATGAAGCGGGCAGCGGGATCGACAGCGTGACCTCCGTGCCGCCGCCCTCGCGCGGCAGGACCGACAGCTTGCCCGACAGCTCCCCCTCGACGAGCGTGCGCACGATCTGCAGCCCGAGGCTGGTCGAACTGTCGAGGTCGAAGTCCGCGGGCAGCCCCTGACCGTCGTCCCAGACGACCACGTGCAGGCGCTCCGGCCCCGGCTCCACCATCACCTGAAGCCGCTCCGGCCGGCCGTGCTGCAACGCGTTCTGCAGCAGCTCGGTGAGCGCCATGGCCAGCGGCGTGGCGATGAGCGACGGCAGCACGCCGAACGCCCCCACCCGGCGCGGCGTCACCACCGCCTCCGGCGCCGACACCTCGCCCGCCATCGCGATCACCCGGTCGGCGATGTCGTCGAAGTCGACGAACTCCTCGGGCGCGTGCGAGAGCGTCTCGTGCACGATCGCGATCGAGCCGACCCGCCGCACCGCCTCCTCCAGCGCCTCGCGGCCCTCCGGCACCCGCAGCCGCCTGGCCTGCAGCCGCAGCAGCGCGGCCACGGTCTGCAGGTTGTTCTTCACCCGGTGGTGGATCTCGCGGATCGTCGCGTCCTTGGTCATCAGCTCGCGCTCGCGCCGCCGCAGCTCGGTCACGTCGCGGATGAGCACCAGTGCGCCGATCCGGCCGCCGCCGACGATCAGCGGGATCGCCCGGAGCTGCACGATCGTGCCGCCGGACTCCACCTCGGTCTCCTTGGCCGCCCGCCCGCTGGCCACGATCATCAGGTCTTCGTTGATCGGCTCGTCGGAGTAGCACAGCGTCGCGGTCACCCGGCCGAGCTCGGCCCCCACCAGGTCGGCGTGCAGCCCCAGCCGCCGGTAGGCCGACAGCGCGTTGGGCGAGGCGTAGGTCACCCGCCCGGCCCGGTCGAGCCGCAGCAGCCCGTCGCCGACGCGCGGCGAGCGGACCAGGATCGGCTCCTCGCCCGAGAACGGGAACCGCCCCTCGGCCACCATCTGCGCCAGGTCGGAGGCGCTCTGCAGATAGGTCAGCTCCAGCCGCGACGGGGTGCGCGCGGACGACAGGTTCGTCGAGCGCTGGATCACCCCGAGGAACCGGGCCTCGCCGTCGGGGACGGCACGCCGTACGGGGATCGTCTCCTCGCGCACGGGCACGCCCGTGGACCAGTCGGGGTCGCCCTCACGGCAGATGCGCCGCTCGTCCCAGGCCGTGTCGATCAGCGGGCGCTCGCCCTTGGCCACCACCGTGCCGACGACGTCGTCGTGGTAGACCGTCGGCCCGGTCGTGGGCCGCATCTGCGCGATCGCGATCCAGCCGCCCTCGCCCAGCAGCGGCGCCCACAGGATGAGGTCCGCGAACGACAGATCGGCCAGCAGCTGCCAGTCGGAGACCAGCGAATGCAGCCAGTCGAGATCCGCCCCGTCGAGCGCGGTGTGGCGGACGACGAGGTCGCTGAGAGTCGGCACGAGTGCATCATGCGTGCTGTCGGGGCCAACAGCCAAACCGCCGCCGCCTTTTCGGGCGGGTCAGGGGCTGTGAAGACCATCACAGCGGTTGCGGCCTGGCCTGCCGCAGCGGTTATCCTTCACCATCAGCCTGAGCTGCCCGGATTGGCGCTCGGCAGAAGTGAAGGTGAGAGCGTGACAGACGACGGCCCTCGCGTACCGAAGTACTACGACGTGAAACGGGCCCTGCTCGAGCTGACCAAGACGCTCGCGCCGGGTTCCGCGCTGCCGCCCGAGCGGACGCTCGCCGTACGCTTCGAGACCTCGCGCACCACGGTCAGGCAGGCGCTGACCGAGCTGGTCGTGGAGGGCCGGCTGCTGCGCATCCAGGGCAAGGGCACGTTCGTCGCGCAACCCAAGGTCGCGCAGGTGCTACAGCTCACCTCCTACATCGGCGACCTGCGCACGGCCGGCCTGGAGCCCGACACCAAGATCCTGGAGATCGGCTACATCACCGCCGACGAGGCGCTGGCCCGCCGCCTGGCGATCAACCCGGGCGGCCGCGTGCTGCGCATCCACCGGCTGCGGCTGGCCAACGGCGAGCCGGTCTCGGTCGACACCACGCACCTGTCGGCACGGCGCTTCCCGCGCCTGCGCCGCGAGCTCGAGGTGCACTCCTCCCTGTACGAGACGCTGCACAACGCCTACAACGTACGGCTCACCGACGCCGAGGAGATCATCGAGACCGTCCTCGCCACGCCGTACGACGCGAAGCTGCTGGGCGTGGACGTGGGGCTGCCCATGCTGCTGCTGACCCGCCACGCCTTCGACGCCGACGGCAATCCGGTGGAGTGGGCGCAGTCGCTCTACCGGGGCGACCGCTACAAGTTCGTCACCAGGCTGCGCCGCCCCTGACTACGCTTGGCCGCGTGAGCGTGATCGTGGTCAGCGGGACCGACTCCGGGGTGGGCAAGACGGTCGTGTGCGCCGCCCTGGCCGTGCTGGCGCGGGGCCGGGGGGCGAGCGTGGCCGTGGTGAAACCCGCCCAGACCGGCGTCGCCCCCGGCGGGCCCGGCGACGTGGACGAGGTCATCCGGATGTCCGGGGTGACGACCACGTTCGAGCTCGCCCGCTTCGACGCGCCGCTGTCGCCGGCCGCCGCGGCGCGGGCCGCCGGGCTGCCCCCGGTGTCGATGCCGCAGGCCGCCCGCCGGATCCGCGAGCTGGCCGAGAGCAACCGGCTGGTCGTCGTGGAGGGCGCCGGCGGGCTGCTGGTGCGCTACGACGAGGACGGCGCGACGATCGCCGACCTGGCCAGACTGCTGGGCGCGCCGGTGCTCGTGGTGGCCCCGGCCGGGCGCGGCACGCTCAACCACACCGCGCTGACGCTGGAGGCGCTCGCGCACCGCGGCCTCGACCTGGCGGGCGTGGTCATCGGCGCGTGGCCGGCCGAGCCGGGGATCGCCGAGCGGAGCAACGTGACCGACCTGGAGATGCTGGCCGCCCGGCCGCTGGTCGGCGCGCTGCCCGAAGGGGCCGGGCGGCTGTCCGGCGACGCCTTCGCCGACGCGGCGCGGCGCGGGCTCGCCGTGACGCTCGGCGGCGCCTTCGACCCCGCCGCGTTCCGGGGGACCTTGCGCTGAGCCGCCGGATGTGGCAAGTTCTGTTGCTCTTTCCGGGATGCTGGAGACGTCATGGACAACATCGCCGCGATCGAAGAGGTGCTCGCCCAGGTCGGCCCGCGGCTCAAACGGCTGCGCGCCGAGCGCGGCCTGACGCTGTCGGCGCTGGCCGAGGCCACCGGCATCTCCACGAGCACGCTGTCGCGCCTGGAGTCCGGGCAGCGGCGGCCCAGCCTCGAGCTGCTGCTGCCGGTCGCCCAGGCCTACCAGGTGCCCCTGGAGGAGCTGGTGGGCGCGCCGGAGGTGGGCGACCCGAGGGTGCGCGCCGTGCCGCGCAAGATGCACGGCCGCACCGTCCTGCCGCTGACCCGCCAGCCCGGGGCGCTGCAGGCGTTCAAGATGGTCATCATGCCGGAGCCGGGCGTCCCCGAGCAGCAGACGCACGAGGGCTACGAGTGGATGTACGTGCTGTCCGGGCGGCTGCGGCTGCTGCTGGCCGACCGTGACCTGGTGATGAAGGCGGGCGAGGCCGCCGAGTTCGACACGCGGCTGCCGCACTGGTTCGGCAGCGCCGACGACCAGCCGGTGGAGATCCTCAGCCTGTTCGGCCGCCAGGGCGAGCGGATGCACGTGCGCGCCCGGCCGGCCAGCCGCGCCTAGCGTCGGGGGGTGGGGCTAGCCCCACCCTGGTCGCGCACACCAGGCCCATGTCCGGCAGCTCCCAGGAGTCAATACCGTGGAGGCATGAAACGACCCCGGGTGGCCACGGCGTGGCTCGACACGGCCCACGTGATGACCGGGCTGCCCGTCGCGTTCGCGCTCGCGGTGCTGACGCTCGCGTCGGCCGTGGCCCCGCCCGTGCTGCGGCGCGGCGTGCCCTGGTTCACGCGGGTGCAGCGCTCCCGGTTCGAGGCGTTTCTGGGCGAGCGCATCCCGCCGGTGCCGCCCGCGCGCAGCTGGCGCACCTCCAGCCTGTGGCGGCAGATCGCCTACCATCTGCTGTCGCCGCTGGTCAGCGGGCTGGCGGTGTTCCTGGTCGCGGCGACGTGGGGCGCGGCGCTGGTGGGGCTGCTGGCCTTCCTGCCGCCGCTGATCCAACCGCCGCCGCTGACCTTCCTGTTCGACCTGCGCGACCCGAACGTGGTAACCACCTACATCGTGGCGGGGGCCGTACTCCTGCTGATCGCGCCCGTGCTGGCGCGCGGGATGGCGATGCTGGACCTGTCGGTGGCGCGGGCGCTGCTCGGCCCCAGCCGCGACGAGCTGGGGCGGCGCATCGAGACGCTGACCGAGAGCCGCGCCGGCGTGATCGACGCCGCCGATGCCGAGCGGCGGCGCATCGAGCGTGACCTGCACGACGGCGCCCAGCAGCGGCTGGTGTCGCTGGCGATGAACCTGGGCCTGGCCCGCGCCACGCTCACCGACCTGCCGGAACCGGCCCGCGAGGCCATCGAGCACGCGCACGAGGAGGCCAAGCAGGCGCTCAAGGAGCTGCGCGACTTCGTCCGCGGCCTGCATCCGGCCGTGCTCAACGACCAGGGCCTCGACGCGGCGCTGTCCGGCGTGGCCGCGCGGGCCCCCATCCCGGTGCGGTTGCGCGTCGACATCGAGCGCCGCGCCACTCCGACGATCGAGGCGGTGGCATTCTTCATCGTGTCCGAGGCACTGACCAACATCGCCAAGCACGCCGCGGCCACCAAGGCCGAGGTGAGCGTGCGGCGCGAGCGCGACCGGCTGCACGTGCTCGTCTACGACGACGGCTGCGGCGGGGCCCGCCTCGACAGCGGCACCGGGCTGCGCGGTCTGGCGCAGCGCATCGACGCCGTGGACGGCAGGCTGCGGCTGAGCAGCCCGCTCGGCGGCCCGACGACGATCGAGGTGGACCTGCCGTGCGAGTAGTGCTCGCCGAGGACTCCGTGCTGTTGCGCGAGGGGCTCGTCCGGCTGCTGGAGGCGGCCGGGCTGGAGATCGTGGCCGCCGTGGCCGAGGCCGAAGGGCTGCTGCGGGCCGCCGAGGAGCACCGGCCCGACCTGGTGCTCACCGACGTGCGGATGCCGCCCACGCACACCGACGAGGGGCTGCGGGCCGCGCTCGTGCTGCGCCGCCAGCAGCCGTCGCTGGCCGTGCTGGTGCTCTCGCAGTACGTCGAGGAGCGCTACGCCGCCCAGCTTCTCGCCTCGGCCGCGGGCGGCGTCGGCTACCTGCTGAAGGACCGGGTGGCGGACGTGGCCGAGTTCGTCGACGCGCTGCGCCGGGTGGCGGGCGGCGGCACCGCGCTGGACCCCGAGGTGGTCTCCCAGCTCCTGCTGCGCGGCCACAGCGACCCGCTGGACCGGCTGACGCCGCGCGAGCACGAGGTGCTCAAGCTCATGGCCGAGGGCCGCTCCAACGCGGGCATCGGCGCGCAGCTCGTGCTCAGCGAGGGGGCCGTGGGCAAGCACATCGGCAACATCTTCGCCAAGCTCGACCTGCCTCCGGCCGAGGGCGATCATCGTCGGGTGCTGGCCGTGCTCCAGTTCCTCAAGATCAGGAGCATGCCGTGAGAGCGCTCTGGCTGACCCTCGGCTCGGTGCTGACCGTGATCGCGGTGACGGTGTCGACCGCGATCATCTGGCGCGGGTTCGCCACCGCCCGTGAGCCCACCGAGACCACCGAGCGCGTCATCGCGGTCGAGGCGCTGACCACGCTGCGCGTGATCGGGGAGGGGGCCGTGAGCGTGCAGGTCCATCGGGGCGAAGCCGGGCAGATCCTCCTCATCCGGTCGATGCGCTGGTCACAGGAGAAGCCCAGCGTGTCGGAGGACTGGGACGGCCGGACCCTGCGCCTGGACTCCTCCTGCCCAGGCGCCGGCTACCTGACCGCGCCGGTCTGCGAGATCGGCTACCAGGTCCTGGTGCCGCAGCACGTCAGCGTGGACGCCAGGACCGCCTCCGGCTTCCTGGCCGTCGACGACATCGCCGGTGACATCCGCGTCGCCACCGTCTCCGGCGCCGTCCGCCTGGACGACCTGCCCGGCAAGGTGCACGCCAGGAGCGGGTCGGGCAGCGTCCGGGGCGACTCCCTGCGCAGCGAGCAGGTGGACGTGGAGGTGAGCTCGGGCGACCTCGACCTGTCGTTCATGACGCCGCCCAGCGAGGTGCGCGCGATCGTCAAGACCTCCGGCAACATCGACATGGAGCTTCCGCCCGGCGCCTACGACCTGTCGACCAGCGCGCCACAGGTGATCATGACCCCGGTCAGCGACCCAGGCTCGTCCAGGAAGATCACCGTCTCGACGCCCGACGGCGAGGTGTCCATATGCTGCTGAAGCTCTGTTTACTTTTGTGACTGGTTGGTAAGTTCCCGGCATGGAGTCTGCGAAGCACGCCGGTGACGCCGCTGTCGCCGTGTCCAAGGCCTATGGTGTCGAGACCATGTTCACCCTGTCGGGCGGGCATGTCTTTCCCCTTTACGACGGCGCCCAGCACGAGGGCATGCGCATCCTCGACGTGCGCCACGAGCAGAGCGCGGTCTTCGCCGCGGAGGCCACCGCCCGGCTGACCCGCAACCCCGGCCTGGCGGTGCTGACCGCCGGGCCCGGCATCACCAACGGCGTCAGCGGCGTGGCCACCGCGCACTTCAACGGCTCCCCCGTCGTCGTCCTGGGCGGGCGCGCCCCGCAGTCGCGCTGGGGCAGCGGCGCCCTCCAGGAGATGGACCACCCGCCGCTGTTCACGCCGATCACCAAGCTGGCGTTCACCGCCTCCGGCGCCGACTCCGTCGGCCAGGACGTCGAGACCGCCTTCCGCACCGCCGTCGCGCCGCACCGCGGCCCCGTCTTCCTCGACGTCCACATGGACCACCTGTTCTCGCCCGCCCCCGTGCCGGAGCCGAGCACCCAGTCGCCGTCGCCGCTGGAGCCCGACCCCGACGACCTGCGCGCCATCGCCGCCCTGATCGCCGAGGCCGAGCGGCCCGTGCTCGTGTACGGGTCCGACGTGTGGATGGACCGGGCCGAGGAGGCCGCCCGCGACTTCGCCGAGACCTGGCGGCTGCCCGTCATCCCCAACGGCCAGGGCCGCGGCATCCTGCCCGCCGGGCACGACCTGCTCGTCACCCGCGCCCGCGGCCTCGCCTTCGCCCAGGCCGACCTGGTCGTCGTCATCGGCACCCCGCTCGACTTCCGCCTCGGCTACGGCTGGTTCGGCGGCAAGGACGGCGCCCCGCTGGCCAAGGTGGTGCACATCGCCGACGCGCCGTCCGGCATCACCACCCACATGAAGCCCGTCGCCTCCGCCGCCGGCGACCTGTCGGTCGTCCTGTGGAGCCTCGGCACGGCCTGCGGCGAAGCCGGCGTCAAGCCGAGCCGCTACGAGAGCTGGGTCAGCACGCTCGCCGACACCGCCGCGGCCGCCATCGCCGGCGACGCCGCCCTGCTCGCCTCCGACTCCGACCCGATCCACCCCATGCGCATCTACGGCGAGCTCGGCAAGGTCCTCGCCGACGACGCCGTGGTGATCGGCGACGGCGGCGACTTCGTGTCCTACGCGGGCAAGTACGTCGAGCCCCGCCGGCCCGGCAACTGGCTCGACCCCGGCCCGTACGGCTGCCTCGGCACCGGACTCGGCTACAGCATCGCCGCCCGCCTGGCCAGGCCGTCCTCCCAGGTGGTGCTGCTGCTCGGCGACGGCGCGGCCGGTTTCTCCCTCATGGACGTCGACACGCTCGTCCGGCACCGGCTCCCGGTCGTCATGATCTGCGGCAACAACGGCATCTGGGGGCTGGAGAAGCACCCGATGCAGCTCCTGTACGGCTACGACGTGGCCGCCGAGCTGCAGCCGCAGTGCCGCTACGACCAGGTGGTCACCGCGCTGGGCGGCGGCGGCGAGCTGGTCACCAAGGCGTCGGAGATCGGGCCCGCGCTGCGCCGCGCCTTCGACTCCGGCATCCCGTACATGGTCAACATCGCGACCGACCCGCAGGTCGCCTACCCCCGCAACACCACGGGGGTGTGACTACGGCTTGACCGTGGTCGTGGCGGTCACGGTCGGGGTGGGCGTGTTACAGGTCGGGGTGGGGATCAGCACCGCCTCGACCGTCTTGCCCACCTCCAGCATCTCGCCGCCGTTGGGGAAGCTCTGGCCGATCATCTTGCACATGTCGGGCAGGGTGCCGTCGGTCTGGTCGTCGGCCTTGAACCCGAACCCGGCCTGCTTGATCTTGGCCACGGCCTGCGGGTAAGGCATGTTGACGATGTACGGCACCTCCTTCTTCGGCTTGGGCGTCGGCGAGGGGGACTTCGTGTTCGTCTTCGTCGGGGTGGGCGTGGGAGTCGGGGTCGGAGACTCGGTGGGCTCGGTCTCCTCGGGGGTGGGCGTCGTCTTGTCGCCGATCGACTGATCCCTCGGCGGCTTGGTCGACGGCCTCACCCGGGGGGTCCTCGTCGGCTTCTCCGTCGGCTTCTTAGGCTTGGACTCGGTGACCGTCGGCGTCGGGGTCGGCTGGGCGATCCGGTCGCCCTCGGCGCTCATGTTGGTCAGTGCGACCGCGCCCGCGCCCACGCCGAGGACCAGCACGGCGGCGAGCCCGGCCACCAGGCCGCCCCGGCGCGGGGCCTTGGCCGCGCGCCGGCTGCCCTGGCGCTGGCCCGCCACGGTCGTGGCCTCGGGAGGAGCCTGCACCGCGCCCGTCTGATACGCCTCGGGCGGCGGGGCCATGGTGGCGCCGGTGGTCGGCAGGGCCGCCTGGGTCATCGGGATCTCGCCGGTGGCGACCATGCGGGCCGCGTCGCTCATCGCCCTGGCGCTGGGGAAGCGCCGCGCCGGGTCCTTCGACAGGGCCCGCTCGACCAGCGCGCGCACCGGCCCGGGGATGTCGGGCGGCAGCGGCGGCGGCGCCTCGCGGATGTGCTTGAGCGCGATCGTGACCGGGCTGTCGCCGTCGAACGGCCGCTGACCGGCCAGGCACTCGTAGGCGACGACGCCGAGCGCGTAGATGTCGACGGCCGGCGTGACCGGGGCGCCCTCGGCCTGCTCGGGCGCGCAGTAGGCGGCGGTGCCGAGCACCATGCCGGCGTCGGTGAGCCGGTTGGCCAGGTCGGAGCGGGCGATGCCGAAGTCGGTGATGACGAGCGTGCCGTCGCGCTGCACCAGCAGGTTGCCCGGCTTGACGTCGCGGTGCACGATGCCCTGGTCGTGCACGGCCTGGAGCGCCGAGGCGGCCTGGGCGATGAGCTCCATGGCGGGCTGCGGCGAGATCCGGCCGAGCCGGCCCAGCAGGCGGTCGAGCGGTTCGCCGTCGACGAACTTCATCACCAGGTAGACGGTGTCGCCGCTGACCCCGTAGTCGTAGACGTCGACCACGCCGGGGTGGTTGATCGTCGCCATCGCGCGCGCTTCCCCCTGGAAGCGGGCGAGGAAACCGGGGTCCTGCATACGGCCCGGGAGCAGCACCTTGACGGCGACGGTCCGCGCGAGGACGGTGTCTTCGCCGCGCCAAACCTCGCCCATTCCTCCGGCGCCGATGCGGGTATCCAGGCGATACCGCCCCGCAAGCGTCGTCCCTTGGGCCACCATGACTCCCCCGCTACCCCCTGCCTCTAGACCCTCTCCCACCCCAGGGTTCTCAACAAAGCGAACTTGTGTCGCGGTGCGGTCACACGGAGGTCACGGAACTCGGAGAGTGTACGACTCCCATTCCTCACACGCCACACAAATGCCACAAGTTGTCCCACCCTATCCTGCGGCCTGCGAACCCTGCTTGTCCCGGTTTCGGACAGATCACCGCGCCACACTAAGCTGACGGCATGACGCTCGCTCCGGGTCTCCGCTCCCAGCTGCTCACCATGGTCGAGCGGAGCGACACCGCCGAGAAGATCGGCAGCGGCGACGTGCCCGTGCTCGCCACGCCGCGCCTGCTGGCGCTGGCCGAGCAGGCGACCCTCCAGGCCGCGGCCCCGCACCTCAAGCCGGGCGAGACGTCGGTCGGCACCCGGGTCGAGCTCGAACACCTGGCGGCCAGCCCCGTCGGCGCCCACGTGAGCATCGGCGTGGAGCTGACCGAGGTCGACGGCAGGCGGCTGGTCTTCGGCTTCCAGGCCAGCGACAAACACGCGCTCGTCGCCAGAGGCGTGATCGAGCGCGTCGTCGTCGACCGCGAGAGGTTTCTGGCGCGCGTCACTCGATGACGGCGATCAGGTCGCCTTCCTGGATCACGTCGCCCTCGGCCACCTTGAGCTGGGCCACCACGCCGTCGTCCTCGGCGAGCACCGGGATCTCCATCTTCATCGACTCCAGGATGACCAGCGTGTCACCGTCGGAAACCTCGTCGCCCTCCCGGACGACGACCTTCCACACGTTCGCCACCATCTCAGCTCGGACCTCAGCCACCGCGACTCCCCTCTTCCAATGATCCAACAGTCTTACGCACGCTTGGCGCGCATCCGCCCTACCAGGCCCGTGTCATAGTCGCCGGTGACGAACTCGTCGTTGTCCAGCAGCTCCGCGCAGAACGGCAGGTTGTTCTTGGGCCCCTCGACGGTGAACCCGGCCACCGCCTCGCGGGCCCGCTCCAGCGCCTCGGCGCGGGTGGCGCCGTGCACGCAGAGCTTGGCCATGAGCGGGTCGTAGAACGGGGTGACCGTGTTGCCCGACTCGTAGCCCGAGTCGACGCGCACGCCGTCGCCCGCGGGCTCGGTCCATGCGGTGATCTTGCCAGGTCCGGGGAAGAACCGCTTGGGGTCCTCGGCGTACACGCGGAACTCGATGGCGTGCCCGCTGACCTCGGGCGTGATCTCGGGGCTCTCCCCGGCGGCGACCCGCAGCTGCAGCTCGACCAGGTCGAGGCCGGTGACGAGCTCGGTGACCGGGTGCTCCACCTGGAGCCGGGTGTTCATCTCCAGGAAGACGAAGTCCTGGGCGTCGGC
Source organism: Nonomuraea ceibae (assembly GCF_019396325.1). Classification (GTDB taxonomy): domain Bacteria; phylum Actinomycetota; class Actinomycetes; order Streptosporangiales; family Streptosporangiaceae; genus Nonomuraea; species Nonomuraea ceibae. The sequence continues at coordinate 13,176 of NZ_JAHKRO010000005.1, read as the reverse complement.
GTCGACCAGGCACTCCACGGTGCCGGCGCCGAGATAGCCGACGGCCTCGCCGGCGCGCACGGCCGCGGCCAGCATGCGCTCGCGCAGCTCGGGCGTGATGCCGGGCGACGGCGTCTCCTCCACGACCTTCTGGTGGCGGCGCTGCACCGAGCAGTCGCGCTCGCCCAGCGCCACGACGGTGCCGTCGGGGCGGCCGAGGATCTGCACCTCGACGTGGCGGGCCCGCTCGATGTAGCGCTCCAGCAGGATGGCCGGACCGGCGAGCACGTCGCCCGCGCCGCCCGCCGCCGCAGCCGCCGCGAACCGCAGCGCCGCCCGGGACGCCTGGTCGAACGCCTTGGCCAGCTCGTCGTCGTCATGCGCGACGCTCATGCCGATCCCGCCGCCGCCTCCGGCGGTCTTGACCATGACGGGATAGCCGATCTCCTTGGCCGCCGTCATGGCCAGGCCCAGGTCGGTGACGGGCTCACGGGTGCCGGCGGCCACCGGGACGCCGGCGTCCTCCATGAGGTTACGGGCGTTGATCTTGTCGCCCATCCGGTCGATGGCCTCGGGGGCGGGGCCGATCCACACCATGCCCGCGGCGATGACGGCCTCGGCGAAGCCCGCGTTCTCGGCCAGGAACCCGTAGCCGGGGTGGATCGCCCGGGCGCCCGTGGCGCGGGCCGCCTCCAGCACCTTGACCGGGTCGAGGTAGCTCTGCGCGGGGTTGGCCGGCCCGATCAGCACGGCCTCGTCGGCCTCGCGCACGTACGGCAGGTCGGCGTCGGCCTCGGAGTGGACCGCTATGGCGCGCAGGCCCAGCCGCTGGACCGTGCGGATGATCCGGCGCGCGATCTCCCCTCGGTTGGCGATCAGGACGGGTCCGAGCGTCTCATTAAGCACGTCGCCAACCCTACGACCGCCGGGGCCGCCAGCCCTTTCCCCCGAAACCACCGATCCGGACAATCGGATCTGTAGGTTTCCTACAAATGAGGCAGTGCCGAAACCCGTGAGCGGGCGCACCGTACTGCGAGGACCTACAGCGCCGTGGCACGTGCGCGAAGGGGCCGTAGTGCGGGAATCTACAGGACCGAAAACCCCGCCGTCAGCGCCGCAGGGCCGTGCGGCCGGTGACGCGGGCCAGCGCCTCGACCGCCTCCGCATCGTACGCGGTGCCGGCGGCGAGCCTGAGCCGCTCCAGGGCGGCGCCCGCGCGGTCGCGGTCGGTCGAGCCGCCGAGCAGGTCGTCGTAGGCGTTGGCCACCTTGATGATGCGGCTCGACAGCGGCGGGTCCTCGCTCACCGGGTCGCACTGGCGGCTGACCAGATCGGCCACCCGGTCGAGCACGCCGGTCTGCCTGATCACCTCGGCGCCCAGCTCGGCGATGCTGCGCGCCTGCTCGGGGTCGGTCAGGACGGTCGCGCCGCCGGGGATCGGGTCGCGCAGCGAGAGCTGGCCGATGTCGTGCATGAGCGCGGCGTACTCCAGCTCCAGCAGCTCCGGCTCGGCCATGCCCAGCTCCCTGCCGATCGCCACGGCCAGGCGGCTGACCCGGCGCGAGTGGCCGGGCTCGACGTAGCCGCCGACCTCGGTGACCCGCGACAGGGCGCGCACGGTCTGCAGGTAGGTGGCCCGGATGCCGGCGTACTTGCGGAAGGCCACCTGGGTGACGAGCAGCGGGGCCGCGAAAACGAGCAGCGCCACCAGGTCCATGCTGTGGGTGGCCAGCGCGAGCAGCACGCCGGAGGAGGCGACGGCGACCCCGAGCGGGAAGGCGACGTTGATCTCGTCGCGCACGGCCACCCGGAACGCGGTGCGCATCTCCTCGGCCCGCAGCATCGCGGCGACCACCACGTCGATCAGCAGCGAGAGGCTGGTGAGCGCCACCATCAGGCCGAGAGCCGGCCACCACGTGCCCGACTCGCCCTGGGTGAGCCGGTAGAGGGGGTCGGCCAGCGGGCGGAAGGCGAAAGCCAGCAGCGCGGCGGTGAGCAGGCGGCGGGCCATGGCGTCGAGGCGCGGCGGACGCCCGACGGCCAGGTGGGGCAGCGCGCCCGCGATCATGCCGACCGCGATCACGGCCACGACCTGGAGCGCGGAGTGGCGCAGCGGGACCTGGCTGAGGTCGAGCAGCAGCGTGTAGCCGAGCGCGGCGGCGGCGCCGATCGGGGCGACCTCGCGGTTGCCCGGCATGGTGAGCCTGGCCAGCTCGCCGACCGCGATCAGCGCGCCGAACCCGACCGCGATCTCCGGCCGGTCGAGCCCGACGGCCGAGGTGTGCGCGATCCCGGCCACGGAGACGAGCCCGGCCGCGCCGACGAGGAGAAGCCGGCCGGTGCCCAGCCGCTGGTAGGTCACTGCCCCGTCACCACTTCGATGGGCATCGTCGGGTCGTCATGGTCCTTGATGTGCGTCTCGGCGTCCTCGGGCGTCGGCGGGTCGACGCGGCGCGGCGGCTGCCACGGGTTGTGCTCCAGCGCCTTGACGAACGCGGCCACCATGACCGGGTCGAACTGGGTGCCGGCGCCCTTGCGCAGCTCCTCCACCGCCACCTCGACCGGCCGGGCGCCCCGGTAGGAGCGGTCGGAGGTCATCGAGTCGAACGCGTCGGCCACGGCGATGATCCGGGCGAACTCCGGGATCTCGTCGGCGGCCAGCCCCATCGGATAGCCCTTGCCGTCGTGGCGCTCGTGGTGGTGCATGATCCCGGCGAACGCCTCGTCGAGGAAGTCGATGCCCTGCACGATCTCCAGCCCGCGCATCGGATGGAGCTGGATCGCGGCGAACTCCTCCTCGGTCAGCGGCCCGTCCTTCTGCAGCACCTTGGTCGGCACGCCGAGCTTGCCCACGTCGTGCAGCATGCCGGCGTAGCGGATGGCGCGCAGCCGTTCCATGCCCATGCCGACCTCCTGCGCGATCATGGTGGAGGCGAGCGAGACCCGGGTGCAGTGGCCTCTGGTGTAGTAGTCCTTGGTCTCCACGGCCTGGCACAGGGCGGCCATCGTGGCGTCGTAGGAGCGCTGCTGCGCGTGATACTGGCCGAAGGCCCAGCGCGCGACGAACAGCGGCACCAGCACGAGCACGGCCGAGATCGACTGCACGGTCGCCCACAGCCCGGCCACCAGCAGCCCGAACGTGCCGTAGCCCAGGTAGGACAGCAGGAACTGGGCAAGCCCGCGCAGCGGCACCTCCTCGGCCCTGACGTGGGTGGCCAGCCTGATCATGGTGAGCGTGAGCAGGATGTTGAGCGGCACGAACACGGCGGTGGCCGCGGCGTAGGGGCCGATCAGGTCGTCGAAGGCGGCGACCTCGGGCACGCCGACCGCGCCGCCGAGCCACACGTACACGCCGCCGGCCGCGAAGCCGCAGATGGCGAACTGGGCCCCGTTGAACACCCGTTTGATCAGCGGCAGCCCAGGACGGACGCTGAGCACGGCGGTGAGCCCGACGAGCGCCGCCCCCTCCGGGCCGATCAGCACCACCGCGGCCAGCGCGGCCGAGAAGCTGACCGACACCGCGAACTGCTCCACGTTGAGCAGCGTCGGCATCGACTCGCACACCAGGAACAGCAGCACGAGCACGAGCAGCACGTCGAGATTGTCCGGCGCCACCAGCGCACCGGAGGTGACCACGCTGCGCCCGATGAGGGCCGCCGCGGCGCCGATGACGCCCAGCAGGTAGACCCTCGCGGGCCACGGCAGATCACGCATTGCGGCCCCCCACGCGCATCAGGTCCAGGAAACCCCTGGCGGCAGCGCTCCGCCCGCGATCACCGCGACCACGGGGGCGATGAGCACGGCGGCCGTGAACAGCCTGGCGACCATTGCCTTCAACATCCACTCGCCTCCACGTCGACTCCTGGGGCTCACGCTACAGAAGAAGGACAGCCCGTACGGGCGGAGTCACGAATCGCAAGCAAAGCGTAACCAAGCCACTACCGGAGGCGACTACGCGCCCACTCCACCGTGAGCTTCACACCAGTGGACAAATCGGTGCGCGGCTCCCAGCCCAGCCCCTCGAACGCGGGCACCGGGTCGACCGCCATCGCCGGCAGGTCACCCACGCGCGGCTGCGCGAACCCGGGCTTGTCGGGCGCGCCGGCCGCGTCGGCGATCAGCGAGTGCAGCCGCCGGTCGGTGGTCTGGATGCCGGTGCCGAGGTTGAACCTGCGGCCGTTGCCGTCGGAGCCGCACGCCCGGACGAAGCCGTCGACCACGTCGTCGACGTAGACGTAGTCGCGGGTCTGCGTGCCGTCGCCGTAGAGGACCGTGGGCGTGCCGTTGAGCAGCCCGTCGGTGAAGATCGACACGACCCCGGCCTCGCCCTCGGGCGACTGGCGCGGCCCGTAGACGTTGGACAGCACCAGCGTGGTGTACTCGATCCCGTAAAGGGCGCGGAACGTCGCCAGGTAGGTCTCGCCGCTCAGCTTGGAGGCGGCGTACGGGGAGCGCGGGTCGGTGGGGGCGTCACCCGGCACCGGGATCGTCGCCGGGCGGCCGTAGACCGCGACGGACGAGGCGAACACCACCTTGCGGGTGCTGCCCTCGTGGGCCGCGGTCAGCACCGACGCGGTGCCCTCGACGTTGAGGCTGGCGTCGTGCACCGGGTCGGCGACGCTCTTGCGCACGCTGATCTGCGCGGCCAGATGGCAGATCACCTCCGGCCGGAGGTCGGCGGCCAGCTCCCGCAGCGCGGGGTCGCGCACGTCGAGCTCGTGCAGCGTGAACCGGTCGCTCCGCGCGGCCGAGGCCAGGTTGTCGCGGCTGCCCGAGGACAGGTCGTCGACCACGGCCACCTCGTGCCCGCCCGCGAGCAGACGGTCGACGAGATTGGACCCGATGAACCCGGCACCCCCGGTAACAAGCACGCGCATGGGGGAATCCTAGTCGGCCAGATCCGCCCGTACCTGCGCGATGCGCGCCAGAACCTTGGCGCGCAGGTCTTCCGGGACCGGATCGCAGCCGCACTTCTTGGCCACGATCTGCTTGATCGCCTTGTCCAGGTCGTACTCCTGGAGGCAGGGACCGCACTCGTCGAGGTGGACGCGGATGCCCGCCACGTCGTGCTCGGTCAGCTCGCCGTCGAGGTAGGCGTAGACCTTGTCGAGGACCTCGCGGCAGTCGGTGTCATGCGGGTTGCCACAGCTCATTTCGATCCCTCCGTCGGGACCAGGCCACGCTCGCGAGCATAGTCCTCAAGGAGGCTTCTGAGCTGCCTGCGCCCACGGTGCAGCCTCGACATCACGGTGCCGATCGGAGTCCCCATGATGTCGGCGATCTCCTTGTACGGGAAGCCCTCGACGTCGGCGAGGTAGACCGCGATCCGGAACTCCTCGGGCAGTGCCGCGAGTGCTTGCTTGACGTCACCGTCGGGCAGGTGCTCCAGCGCCTCCACCTCGGCGGACTTCAAGCCGCTCGAAGTGTGGGACTCGGCCCGGGCGAGCTGCCAGTCCTCGATCTCCTCGGTGCCGGACTGCTTCGGCTCACGCTGCTTCTTGCGATAGGTGTTGATGAACGTGTTCGTCAGGATCCGGTAGAGCCACGCCTTGAGGTTGGTGCCCTGCTGGAACTGATGGAACGACGCGAACGCCTTCGCGAAGGTCTCCTGCAGCAGGTCCTCCGCGTCCGCCGGGTTTCGGGTCATCCGGAGGGCGGCCGAGTAGAGCTGCTCGAGATAAGGCATCACGTCGCGTTCGAAACGCTCGCTCCGCTGCTCCAGAGTCTCCGCGCCTGTCGCGGGCACCGGGCCCACCCCCCTAAGATCACCGGTGGCCTGCTGAGGCGGGACACCGTACTCAGGGGAGAATACCCGCTTGTCAGCGACCGGCCGGTCACCGGGGAGGGAGTCGAGCAATGTGAGCATGCTCGTCGCAACACACCCGCGCCTTCGTCTGTTCCCGCAAGATAGAAGGTGACGAACAACCCGGTGCGGGGAAAACCATACGTACCGGCTGGTAGCCATTTTCCGGAACCCAGGAGTCGCGTGTGCTGCCCATTCCGGCCGAGGAACTCAACGGCTCAGGGACGCTGGGGCCGTACTGGACCTTCTATCACGCCGTCGTCGCCGAACAGCTCACCAGATGGCTCCCTGACGAACCCTCCGTGGTCCTCGACCTGTCCGGCGGGCGTGGCCGCTGGTCCGGGCACGCGGCCAGGGCCGGCCACCGGGTGATCGAGGTGCTCGACTTCCGCCGCACCGCCGAGGGGCACCACCGGCTGCGCGACGCCGACCTCGTCCGTCACGTACGCGCCGACGACCTGTCCTTCCTGCCCGACGAGAGCGTCGACGCGGTCGTCGCCGAGGAACGGGCGATGTCGATCGAGCTCATGGCCGAGTCGGCGATGAGCGACGTGGCGCGGGTGCTGCGCCCCGGCGGGCGGGCGCTGGTGTGCGTCGACTCGCTCGTGCTCGGCATGGCGATCCTGGCCGAGCAGGGCCAGTGGCAGCACCTGCGGCAGACGGGCGAGGTCATGCTCGTGCCGTGGCCCGACGGCAGCATCACCCGCTGCTTCAGCAGCGGCCAGCTGCGCGAGCTGCTGGCCGGCGCCGGGCTGGAGGTGGAGTGGATGCGCCCGCGCACGGTGCTGTCGCCGTCGACGGTCGACCACGTGCTCGGCGGCGACACGCGGACCCTCGCCTACCTCGTGCGCACCGAGCTGGAGGCCAAGCCCGCCGACGACGACACGGTGGGCATCCACCTGGTGGCCAGCGCCCGCAAGAGCGGAGCGCCAGCGGGCGACGGCTAGCGGCCCCGGCGCTCCCGCTTGCCCTGGCACTGCACGCACCGGGCGGCCTCGGGGCGCGCCTCCAGGCGGCCCTCGGGCACCGGGCTGGCGCAGTCGACGCACTTGCCGTAGGTGCCCTCGTCCAGGCGCTTGAGCGCCTCGACGACCGCCCGGCGCTGCGTGGTGGCCACGGCCACCATGGCCTGCGCGCGGTCGGCGTCGGTCAGGTCCGCGCCCGCGTCGGCCGCCGAACGCTCGCGGATCGCCACCGGATCGCCCTGGAGCACCGCGATCGACCGATCCAGCTCTGCCAGCATCTCTTCCAGCCGCTCACGAGCGGTCGTGACGTCCACGAATCCGCACCTCCGGGAAAGTGAGGGCAACCCGCGGCGGAAAGATCCCCGGTAATCCCGCCCGGCGCTGTTTGTATAGGGGTGATTCCGTGTGAACGGATGTAAAGCTTTCCTCACCGGATGCCCACTACACGCGCTTCTTACACCTTTACGAATCCCCTTCGGGCAAGGGCTTGATGAGGTCCGGGCCATTGTTGCGGACGTTGTTGACCTCGGTGCTGACCGGATGCGCGGTCAGCCGCCCGGGATCGGCCGGCACCAGCAGCCCCGAGGCCGCCTTCGTGTCGGTCAGCTTCGGGTCGAGCCATTCGGCCCACCGCTCCGGCTCGATCATCATCGGCATCCGGTCATGGATGCGCCCCAGCTCGTCCTCCGCGTCCGTGGTGATCACCGTGCACGTGACCAGCCACTTCAGCGGATCGTCGTCGTCGCGCGAGGGGTCCTTCCAGAACTCGTACAGCCCCGCCATCGCCAGCACCCCGCCGTCGGCCGGATGGATGAAGTACGGCTGTTTCTTCTTCTTGTCACCCTCGACCGGCATCCACTCGAAGTAGCCGTCGGCCGGGAGCAGGCAGCGCCGCTTGGCGAACGCCTGCCGGTAGGACGGCTTCTCCGCCACGGTCTCGATCCTGGCGTTGATCATCCGTGACCCCACGGACGGATCCTTCGCCCAGGCCGGCACCAGCCCCCACTTCACGACCCGCAACTGCCGCACCGCCCGCTCGGCGTCCTTCGGGACCCGGCTGAGCACGGCGTAGACGTTCTTCGTCGGCGCCACGTTGTAGTCGGGCGCCAGTTCCTTGTCCGGCTCGGCGTCCAGCTCCACCTGGAACTCCTCCAGCAGCTGGTGCTTGTCCCGCGCCGACGCGTATCTCCCGCACATGCCCTCACACTGCCACGTACGCCTTTCGCGTGCAGGTGCGAACCCGCGCCGGAAGTCCTCCGAGTCGCTCGTCCACAGGCGCCCCCCTGCTTGTCCACAGGGCACCGCTCCCCCGCACGCGGGGCCAGTAGTCTTTGGCCATGCCCAACGCGCACTGGCCCGCCCCGCTCGCCACCGCACCCGTCGTCGCGACCGTCCCGCTGCCCGGGTCCAAGTCGGTGACCAACCGCGCCCTCCTGCTCGCCGCGCTCGCCGACGGCCCCGGTTCCGTACGCCAGGCGCTCCGCAGCCGTGACGCCGATCTGATGGCGGCGGCCCTGCGCGCCCTGGGCGCCACGCTCACGGCCACGGCCGAGACCCCGTCCAGCGTCGACTGGCAGGTGACGCCCGGCCCCGTACGCGCGGGCGCCTCCATCGACGCCGGCCTCGCGGGCACGGTCATGCGTTTCGTCCCCCCGATGGCCGCGCTCGCCGACGGCCCGGTCTCCTTCGACGGCGACCCGCACGCCCGCAAGCGCCCGATGGGGCCCATCCTCGACGCCCTGCGCGCCCTCGGCGCCCGCGTCGACAACGACGCGCTGCCGTTCACCGTCCACGGCCCCCTGACCGGCGGCGAGGTCACGCTCGACGCCTCGGCCTCCTCGCAGTTCGTCTCCGGGCTGCTGCTGACGGCCGCCCGGTTCGGCAAGGGCGTCACGATCCGCCACGTCGGCCCGCCGGTCCCGTCCCAGCCGCACATCGAGATGACGATCCACATGCTGCGCGAGGCGGGCGTCCGCGTCGACGACAGCGAGCCCGACGTGTGGCGCGTCGAGCCCGGCCCCATCGCGGCCCGCGACTGGGTGGTGGAGCCCGATCTGTCCAACGCCGCCCCGTTCCTGTCGGCCGCCCTCGTCACCGGCGGCACGGTCACCGTCCCGCACTGGCCGCTCAGGACCACGCAGCCGGGCGACGCCCTGCGCACCCTGCTCACCGACATGGGCGCCCGGGTGGCCTGGGGAGGCGCCCCGTCCGGCGGCGTCGACGACCTGGTCGTCACCGGCACCGGTGAGATCCGCGGCATCGACGCCGACCTGCGCGCGGTCGGCGAGCTCACCCCGACGATCGCCGCCCTGGCCGCCCTGGCCGTCTCCCCCACCCGCCTGCGCGGCATCGCCCACCTGCGCGGCCACGAGACCAACCGGCTCGCCGCCCTCGTCACCGAGATCAACGCCCTGGGCGGCGACGCCGAGGAGACCGACGACGGCCTCGTCGTCCGGCCCCGGCCCCTGCACGGCGGCACCTTCCACAGCTACGACGACCACCGCATGGCCACGGCCGGCGCCGTCATCGGCCTCGCGGTCCCGGGCATCGAGGTCGAGAACATCGCCACGACCGCCAAGACCCTGCCGGAGTTCGCCCAGATGTGGACCACCATGCTGGCCCCCCGATGACCGGGCGGCCGCCCACGCCCAGCACCATGCCCGCCTACCGGAGCCCGAGAACGCCCCCGCATGACCACGCTCCGGCCCGCCCGGGTAGCGCGCCCGCGGGCGCCCCACCCCGGCGAGCGACACCCCGTACAAGAGGCTGCCTGGACCGTGCGGGCAGAGCGCCGTACGGGCGGATTGCGCCCGCTGGGGCCTTCAGGCGGGACGCGCGGCCCCGGACGGGCGGATCGCCGTGCCGGCCGGTTGCGCCGGCTGGGGCCTTCGGGTGGGGGCGCGCGGCCCCGGGCGGGCGGGGCTTCGTCGCCGTGGTGTGGGGCTGCTTCCCCGCAGTGGGGGTGGTTACGGTGGGGGATGCCGTTCCCGGGGGATACCGGGTGTGGAGCGGGCATAGGTCCGCAGTGGGCCGGGCGCCCGTGAGGGGCGACGGCGGACGAGGACCGAGCGAGCACATGGGAGTGGACCGCTGAGAAAGCGGGAGTACGACGAGGACGACGTGCGGGTCAGGCCGGGCAAGGGTTCGAGGCCGCGGACCCGGATTCGGCCTGCGCACGAGGATGCCGTTGAGGGGTTCGTGGTCGCCGTGGACCGGGGCCGCTACACGACGCTGGTGGAGCCGGAGCGGGCCAAGGGCTCGGCGGCCAAGCGCAGGCAGCAGGCGTCCCGGCTGGTCGTGGCCATGAAGGCGCGGGAGCTGGGCCGTAAGGGGATCGTGGTCGGCGACCGGGTGGCGCTGGTGGGCGACGTGTCGGGGCAGCCTGACACGCTGGCCCGGGTGGTCCGGGTGGAGCCGCGGACGTCGATGCTGCGGCGTTCGGCGGACGACACGGACGACACGGACGGGATCGAGCGGCCGGTGGTGGCGAACGCCGATCAGCTGGTGATCGTGACGGCGCTGGCCGATCCGCCGCCCCGGCCGCGCATGATCGACCGCATGCTGGTGGCGGCGTTCGACGCGGAGATCGACGCGCTGCTGTGCCTGACGAAGTCGGACCTGGCGCCGCCGGACGAGCTGGTGGCGCTGTACGAGCCGCTGGGGGTCCCGCATGTGGTGGTGCGCAAGGGCGGGGCGCTGGACGAGTTGCGCGAGCTGCTGACGGGCCGGATCAGCGTGCTGGTGGGGCATTCGGGGGTGGGCAAGTCGACGCTGGTCAACAGCCTCGTCCCGGACGCGAACCGCGCGGTGTCGCATGTCAACGCCGTGACGGGCCGGGGGCGGCACACGTCCACGTCGGCCGTGGCGCTGGAGCTGCCGGAGGGCGGCTGGATCATCGACACGCCGGGGGTGCGGAGTTTCGGCCTGGCGCACGTGTCCGTGGAGACGGTGCTGGCGTCGTTCCCCGACCTGGTGGAGGGCACGGTCGCCTGCCCGAAGGGGTGCACGCATCTGGCCGACGGCTGTGCGCTGGACGCCTGGGCAGCGCAGGGGCACGCCGATCCGGCGCGGCTGGAGTCGTTGCGCCGTCTGCTCTCCAGCCGCGAGGGAGCTCCGGACGACCCGGCCTGACGGCGGAGAGCCGGTCAGGCGCGGTTCGGCCGGAGGGTCCAGGTGACGGTGAGGGTGGCGACGGTGGTGCCGCCGGCGTCGCGCACGTCGACCTCGACGCCGAACTCGGCCCGCTCGCCCGCGTCGAGCCGGGCCACGACGTCCGCGCGTTCGGCCTGCAGGTGCGCCTCGGCGGTGATCTCGCCCTTGGCGAGCTTGACGTAGCGGACGGCGGAGGTGGCGACGAGCGGGACGGCCCGGTCGAGCTGGTCGCCGAACACCGACAGCATGGCGGCGCCGGACGCCGACTCGGCGAGCGTGAACATGGCTCCGGCGTGCGGTCCGCCGATGTGGTTGTGCAGGTCCGGCCGGTCAGGCAGCACGCAGGTGGCGCGGCCGTCGCCGGTCGAGGAGAACGTGATGCCGAGGGTGCGGGCGAAGGGCACCGTCTGGAGCAGCAGGTCGCCGACGTCGAGTGACATACCTCTTACCCTACTGGCCGGTAACCACAAGACCCACGCCTGGAACGGGACTTACCAGAAAAGGCGCGCCCGTCGCCTGATGCTCGGCATACCCGGCACGGTAGCGTGGCTGTCCGTGCAGGGTTACAACGACGATCTACGCCTCGCGCATGTCATGGCGGACGCCGCCGACGACCTGACCATGCGCCGGTTCAAGGCGGTCGACCTCAAGGTCGAGACGAAGCCCGACCTGACTCCGGTCAGCGACGCCGACCGGGCCGTGGAGGAGGCGATCCGGGGCACGCTGCGCCGAGCCAGGCCGCGTGACGCGGTCGTGGGCGAGGAGTACGGCGAGACCGGCTGGGGCGCCAGGTCGTGGATCATCGACCCCATCGACGGCACGAAGAACTACGTGCGCGGCGTCCCGGTGTGGGCGACGCTGATCGCGCTGATGGAGTACGGCAAGGTCGTCGTCGGCCTGGTGTCGGCCCCGGCGCTGGGCCGCAGGTGGTGGGCGGCGGCCGGGGGCGGCGCGTGGACCGGCAAGAGCCTGACCAAGGCGAGCCGGATGCGCGTGTCGCAGGTCTCGACGCTGGAGGACGCCTCGTTCTCCTACTCCAGCTTCGGCGGCTGGGAGAAGATCGGCCGCCTGGACAACTTCCTGGACCTGGGCGGCGCCTGCTGGCGGACGCGGGCGTACGGAGACTTCTGGTCGCACATGATGGTCGCCGAGGGCTCGGTGGACGTGTCGGCCGAGCCGGAGCTGTCGCCGTGGGACATGGCGGCGCTGACGGTGATCGTCGAGGAGGCGGGCGGCCGCTGGACCGACGTGTCGGGAGTGCGCGGCATGGAGGGCGGCAGCCTGGTGTGCACGAACGGCCTCCTGCACGACGAGGTCATCCACCGCCTCACAGCGCCAGCACGTTCCTGACGGCCGCCATCAGCCCGTCGCGGTACGCGCCGCCGTACAGCACGACGTGCACGAGCAGCGGGTGGAGCTGGTGCAGCGACACCCGCTCCCGCCAGCCGTCGGCGAGCGGCGCCTCCTCGCGGTAGGCGCCGAGGATCCGGTCCAGGTACGGGGCGCCGAACAGGGCGAGCATGGCCAGATCGGTCTCGCGGTGCCCGCCGTGCGCCGCCGGGTCGACGAGCACGCCGGTGCCCGCCGACCACAGCAGGTTGCCGCTCCACAGGTCGCCGTGGATGCGCGCGGGCGGCTCGGGCGCACCGGCGACCTCGCCGAACCGCTCGACGGCGCGCTCGATCAGATGAACGTCCCGTGAAGCGAGCCGCGCCCGCCGTACGAACGGCAGGACGCGGCGGGTGGCGTAGAAGGACGGCCAGTCGGGCGCAGCCGAGTTGTCCATGGGCAGCTCGGCGATGAAGCCCGGCCAGGGCGCGCCGAAGGCGGGCGCCCCGGCGCGGTGCATGCGGGCCAGGTCGCGCCCGAAGCGTTCGGCGGCCCCGGCGGTGGGCGGCTCCTCCTCCACCCATGACAGCACGAGCCGGTCGTCGGCGGCCTCGATCACCTCGGGGACCGTGACTGCCTCGCCGAGCCAGCGCAGCCCGGCCGCCTCGGAGGTGAACACCGGAGAAACGGCCCCGATCTTGGCGAAGACCACGCGCCCGTCGTCGAGCACGCCCCGCTGCAGCCGCCACCCGTGGGACGCGCCGAGGTCCTCAGCCGATCTCATCGGCGATGTGGTCGGCCACGCCCTCGGCGGCCGCCTCGACCAGCGCGAGGACTTCCACGAAGCCCTCGTCGCCGCCGTAGTAGGGGTCGGGGACCTCGGCGCCGTCGGGGGCCGCCGGGTCGAAGGAGCGGGACAGATCGGAAGGGGGGGGGGTGGGGGGGGGG
>NZ_JAHKRO010000049.1 GCF_019396325.1 Nonomuraea ceibae | reverse complement strand
GGAGCTGAAGGGCATGGCCCTGATCCTGCTGTCGGCCGGGTTCGACACCACCGCCAACATGATCGCGCTCGGCGCCTTCGCGCTGCTGGAGAACCCGGAGCAGCTCGCCGCGCTGCGCGCCGACCCCGCGCTCGCCGGCCCCGCCGTGGAGGAGCTGCTGCGCTACCTCAGCGTGGCCAAGCAGTTCGTGCGGGTCGCGCTGGAGGACGTCGAGCTGGGCGGCCACCCGATCAAGGCCGGGACGACGGTCATCCTGTCCCTCGGCACCGCCAACCGCGACCCGGAGCGCTTCCCCGGCCCGCACAGGCTCGACCTGCGCCGCCAGGACGGCGGCCACCTGGCCTTCGGCCACGGCATCCACCAGTGCCTCGGCCAGCAGCTCGCCCGGGTGGAGCTGCGCGTCGCGCTCCCGGCCCTGGTCCAGCGCTTCCCCACGCTGCGCCTGGCCGTGCCCGCCGAACAGGTCGCCCTGCGCCCGGAGATCGCCGACATCTACGGCGTCAAGAGCCTGCCCGTCACCTGGGACGCCTGACCGCCGGCCGGTGACGGACGACGCCGCGGTTCCCTTTCCTCCCCTCTCTCTGGAGTGACCCATGCCCACCGTCCCTTCGGGCAGCGTGCGGGCGCCGTCCCCGGCACGAGCCCGCGCGCTCGCCCCGGACCTGGCGCGCGGCTTCATGCTGTTGCTGATCGCGCTGGCGCACGCGCCGGTCTTCATCAGCCACGCCGACCTCGGCCCGGCGGCGCTCAACACCTTCGGCCGGTTCCTCAAGGTCTTCGCCGCCGACAACCTGGCGCGCTCGATGTTCGTGTTCCTGTTCGGCTACGGGCTCGGCCAGCTCGCCGCCGGCCGGTTCGCCAAGGGCGACGACTGGCTCGCGGTCCGCAAGCTGCTGCGCCGCCGGGGGTTCTGGCTGCTGGTCATCGGCTTCCTGCACGCGACGCTGCTGGTGCCGCTCGACATCGTCTCCACCTACGGCCTGGCGTTGCTGATCATGGCGCCGATCATGCGGGCCCGTGACTCGGTCCTGCTCTGGACCTCGGCGATCTCCCTGGTGCCCATGACTGGCCTGCTGGCCTGGCAGACCGTACGGGCGCACGCCGCCGAGGTCGCCGGCCACCCCGAGACGCTGCCGTCGATGATGAAGGACGACTTCCCCAGCCAGGTGCTCCTGCACCTGCTGGTGTGGGCGGGGAAGGCTCCGGGGGTGGTCCTGCTCGTGGTGCCCGGCATCACGATCGGCATCTGGGCCGCCCGGCGCCGGATCCTCGACGACCCCGAGCGGCACGTGGCCCTGCTCCGCCGCGTCACCTTCACCTTCCTCGCCCTGGTCGTCGCCGGCCGGCTGCCGATGGCGCTGATCTCGGCGGGCGTCTGGAAGACGGACGCGACCTGGCTGCCCGCGATCGCGCACACGTTCACCGGTCACACCGGCGGCATCGCCCTGGCCGCCGCCGTCGCCCTGGCCGCCGTCAGGATCGGCGGCGCCCACGGCCCGGTCACGACCGCGCTGGCGGCGCTCGGCCGGCGCTCGCTGACCTTCTACCTCTTCCAGTCCGTCGTGTTCGTCGCCCTGTTCTACCCCTTCACGCTGGACCTGGCCGGCGACCTGGGCACCGCCGCCGTCATCGCCGTCGGCGTGGCGGTCTGGCTGGTCTCGATCGTGCTGGCCGACTGGATGCGCCGCATCGGCCACCGGGGCCCGTTCGAGATCGCCCTACGCCGGCTGTCCCGCTGATCCCCGCGGGCCGTCCGCACCTGGCCTGCTCTCCCCGGGAGGTGCGGGAGGTGTTCTCCCGCTACGCCTCCGGCAGGGCGGCCCCGCGTCACACGTGAAGCTCCGCGGCGAAGCCGAGGACGGCGGCGGCCCTGGTCAGGTCCAGCGGGACCGTGCGCCCGGGCAGCCGGCGGCGGAGCTCGGCCGTGGGGTGGAACCTGCGGAGCAGCTCCTCCGTGGGGTGGGAGACCAGGGTTTGCGGCGCGGCCACGGTGATGACGTGGAAGCCGTCCGGGCCGAGGCCGGCCAGGCACGCCCGCGCCGCGTCGCGGGTCTCCAGGTAGGCCCACAGGCCGGGCGCGTGCAGGCCGGGGTCCAGCTCGCACCTTCGCGCGAAGTCGAGCAGGCGCTCGTCGAAGCCGCCGACGTACGGCAGGCGCAGGACGACCACCGACATGCCGAAGCGCCGCGCCATCGTCCGGGCGGTCAGCTCGTCGACCTGTTTCGACAGCGCGTAGGGGTCCTCGGACTGTGACGGCTGCTCCTCGTCCACCGGGACGTACGGCGGGTGGAGGGTGCGCGCGGCGAACGGCAGTCCGGAGATCGCCGTGCTGCCCGCCGTGCACACCCGCCGGATCCCGGCCCGGCCCGCCTGTTCCAGCACGGTGCAGGTGGCCTGCGTGTTGGTGGCGAACACCACCTCGGCCGGATGCCGCTCGGGAGTGGGGATCGCCGCGAGGTGGACGACGGCGTCGGCACCGTCGAGCGCGCGGCGCACGGCGTGCGGATCCGTCGCGCTGCCCTCGACGACCCGGTCGGCCTTCAGGTCGCCCGGATCGTCCAGCACGAGGGCACTGGCCGCGATCCCCCGCCGGTCGAGCAGGTCGAGCACGGCCCGGCCGATGCGGCCCGCGGCGCCGGTGACCAGGACACGTCGCATGCCTCTACTCATACACGCGCACCGCCACGACATGGGCGTACGGCGTCCCGTTGGCGGAGTCGACCACGACCCGCAGCGCGTCGGCGGTGACCGCGCCGAGGTCGTGGACGTTGCGGCGCCGGCGGTTGCCGCGCACCTCGGCCACCGTCCGCCAGCGGCCGTCCTGCCGCGCCTCCAGCCGGTAGTCGCGGATCAGCGTCGGCATGACCTCGAACGGCGTGCGGTGGTGGTGCAGGTTGATCAGGTCCTCGTTCACGTCGTCGTCGGCCAGCAGGTCGACGCGGCCGATCGGCACCGGCGCGGGCCAGGTCAGTTCGAGGGTGGCGGGCAGCTCGCCCGACACCCACATGTGCGGTCCGGCGTGCGGGCGCTGGAAGCCGTCGAGCGCCCGGGACGGCGTGAACGCGCGGGTCGGGCCGGCGCGGAAGCAGAAGGTGCGGCGCAGCAGTCCGGCGTCGGTCCACTCGCGCAGGAGCTGCGGCGCCTCGTCCTGGGGGCGCAGCGGGACCCGGGTGAAGCAGAGCACGCCGGGGGTCGGCCGGTCGGCGACGTGCAGGCAGACGTCGGAGTTCGCGCGGACCAGCAGGAACGCGTTCTGCGCCTGATCCGGCCGGAAGGACGGCTCCACCCGGATCCACTGGTTCTTCCCGGGCTCCACCGCGACGCGATGCGTGGAGATCAGGCGCCGCGGCACGTAGTTCTGGCCCAGCACCGGGTCGTAGAGGTCCACGACCAGCTCGGTCGCGGCGGCCGCGTCCAGCAGGAGCTCGACGGCGTCCAGCGCCGGGTCCACCGGCAGGACCAGCCCGGCGTCGGCCGCCAGCGGCCACGCCTCGGCCGGCGTCTCCACCTCCAGCAGGGACAACGTGCTCGACGCGGTCGCGGCGGCCGTACGGGCGAGGTCGGCGGGGTCCTCGTACGGCACGCCGATGATCGAGCCGTCCTCCCGCAGGAGCGCCGTCCGCAGGTCGCGCGCGTCCAGCTCCCTCGGCGCGACCCCGGCGGCCACGCACAGGGCGGCCGCGGTGCCGGCCGCCTGGCCGATCGTGGCGCAGGTGGCCATGACCCTGGTCGAGCCGAACGCCACGTGCGACGCCGAGATGTTGCGCCCGGCCATGAGCAGGTTCGGCACGTCGCGCGAGTACAGGCAGCGGTAGGGGATGTGGTAGATCCCGTCGGCGTAGCGCTGCCGGGCGCCGTCCTCCTTCGCGTACATGCCCTGCGGCGGGTGCAGGTCGATCGACCACCCGCCGAAGGCGACCCGGTCGTCGAACGGCGTCTGGCCCAGCACGTCGTGCTGCGTGAGCACGTGGTCGCCGAGGAAGCGGCGGTACTCCCGCTTGCCCGGCAGCGCCCCCACCCACTCCAGGGTCATGGTCTCCGCGTCGAACCTGCCCGAGTTCTTGATGTGGTCCCAGATGCCGTAGATGACCGACCACAGCTCGTCGCGGATGCGGTCGTTGTCGTGCACGGTGTCCAGCTCGCCGCCGAACTCGATCCACCAGTAGGCGCACCCGTTGTCGCCCGCCCTGATGATGCGCCGCTCGGGGATCGACGTCGTGGTGATGTCCTTGGCGAAGCTCGGCGGGACGTAGCGGACCGGCTCGCCCGCGTCCTTGGTGTAGAACAGCAGCGTGCTGCCGAGCGTGATGTCGTCCGGCTCCTCGGGCGCCCACGGCTCGCCGTACTCCGCGCGGCCCTCGCGGCCGATCCGGTGGCTCGCGCCGGCCAGGTGGCCGACCAGCCCGTCACCGGTGCAGTCGAGGAACATCGGCGAGGCGAAGGTGATCAGCCGTTCGGAGCCCATCATCCAGCCGGTCACCGAGCGGATCCGGCCCTCTTCACACGTCACCTCGCGCACGTCGGTGTTGAGGAACAGCGCGATGTTCGGCTCCTGCCGGACGAGGTCGAGCACGGTCGTGTCCCAGAAGTACGGGTTGCCGTGCGGGTTGCGGTACTGGTTCTCCAGGAACAGCTCGCCCATGATGCCGCCCTCGCGGGCGTGGTGGTTCCTGCCGTGCCCGGTCGCGCCGACCACCCAGACCCGCACCTCGCTGCTGGAGTTGCCGCCGAGGACGGGCCGGTTGGTGACCAGGGCGACCGTGCGGCCCAGCCGGGCCGCGGCCACGGCGGCGCTGACACCGGCCAGGCCGCCGCCGACCACGGTCACGTCGTGCGAAAGGGTTTCCGATCTCATAGCTCCAGCCCGTAGTAGAGACGCGGGGCGCCGTCCAGCGTGAGCTGGGCGCGGCGGCCCCTGGCGGTGATCGTGCGCTCCTGCCCGATGCAGTCGATCTCCCGGACCGTCCGGCCCGAGGTCTTCAGCGACACGCGGGTCTTGGTCGGCCAGTGGTCGATCCAGGCTTCCGGGTGCGGGTACCACTGGCCGTCGCCGTGGTCGCGGTTCAGGATGTAGCCGTCCTTGCGGCTCCACAGGATCGCCAGCCTGCCCCGCGGCGTGTCGAACAGCAGGCCCTTCAGGTCGGGGTCGGCGAAGGTGAGCCAGCGTTCGAAGGTCGCGCCCTCCAGGTGGCGGGTCGCCGTGGCGAACGCGAGCAGCGCCGGCTTGGTGCTGGTGTCGCGGTTCAGCAGCCCGAAGTGGTATTCGGGGTTGCCGGGGTCGGCTTCCTGCGGGTGGTGGATGGTGCTGTCGTGGGGCTGGTACCAGTTGACGCCGTCCACGCCCTCCGACAGGCAGAGAGCGAGCTGCAGCAGCGTGTTCTCGGCGGCCTGCCGGTGGGTGTCGTTCCACCAGTGGTTGGGCCGGGTGCAGGCGTACACCTCGGTCAGCCACAGCTCCTTGCCGCCGCCGTATTCGTCGAGGGTCTGCCTGGCCTTGCGCAGTGCGCCGAGGAAGTTCCAGTAGGAGCCGTAGGAGCCCTGCTCCCACTCCTCCGGCGGCGGCGCGTAGTCGGCGGTGAAGTTGCCCCGGCCCGGGTGGAAGGCGAAGGCGTCGATCAGGTCCCAGCCGCCGGCCGCGTGGAAGTTGGTCGTCCAGCGGTGGTCCATGCCGCCCAGCCCGCAGTTCATCAGCTTGATGCCGGAGTCCTTGAGCCGGTCGTGGATGGGCTTCAGGCCGTCGCGTACGTACTCCGCCGCCTTCTGCCCGGACATCCAGGGCTGGTTCAGCTCGTTGGCCACCTCGAAGTAGGCGGCGCCCGACTGCTTGGCGATCGCCGCCCGGTCGTCGGCCCAGGCGGCGATCTGCTGCGCCGTGCCGTTGAAGATGACGCCGCCGAGCTGGACGTTGTGCTTGATGCCGAGCGCGTCGAGCTCGGCGGGCGGGATGCCGGGCGCGCCGTCGTAGGCGATGCGCACCCACGTGACGCCGAGCTTGCGCATCAGCCGGCCGACCTGCTGCTTGCCGGGGACCAGGAGCCAGGTGTAGTTCGCGATGCCGAACTTGCCGTCGCCGCGGTAGGCGTACGGCTTGAGCGTGGCCAGGTTCGTCCGCGCGAACGCCTCCTCGCTTCCGGAGGTGGCTCTGACCTCGGTGAACACGATGCCCTGCGCGGGGCCGCGCACGGTGAACGTCTCCTGCCACGCGCCGCCGGGTTCGACGGATCTGCTGAGCGTGCCGGTGCCGAGGACGGCGCCGCCGAAGTCGCGGGCCCACCAGGTGAGGGTGACCGGCTTGGCGGCCGGGCCGCCGTTGACCACCTGGGCGTTGACCGCCAGGGTCGCGAAGGGCTCGTAGAGGCCGAAGGGCTGCTCGCTCCACACGTCCACGCCGAGCGGGGCCGCGGTCGCCACGGCGTTGGCGGCGCCGGGCCGCATGTCGCCGAGCACCAGCTCCACCCGGGTCGTCCCGTCGGCGTCGGCCGGCGCGTGGATCCAGGTGGCGTTGGTGAACGACGGCCGGGAGGCCGCCAGCCGGAAGTGGGCGCTGGTGCCGTCCCACGTCTCCTGGTAGAGCGAGCCCGCGTTGATCTCGTACGGGACGCCGCCGCGCGGGTCCTTCGTCCAGACCGTGGCGGGCACGTACCGCTCCGGGGCGGTGTTGCCGATGAGGGCGCGGGAGAACATGTAGCCGCCGGGGGTCAGGGTGGTGCTGCCGGTCACCTCCCAGCGCAGGCTCGCCCGGCGGGCGGCGACGGTGAACGTGCCGCGCACGGTCACCGCCGAGGCGCCGGCCGACATCCTGTAGGCGACCTGGAGCGCGGGGCGGCCGTCCACGGTGGTCAGGCTGGGCGTGCCGCCGAACGTGCGTTGCTGGCCGAGCACGCTGTCCTTGATCATGAAGTGGCCGATCCTGAGACGATCGGTCCCGGAGCCGTCGCGGACCAGGATCGAGCCGTCGGCCTCGGCGACGAGCGTGATGCCGTCGGCGGTGATCGAGAGGCTGCCAGCATCGGCATCGGCGTGGGCGGGGGTGATGGTGAGCGCGGAGGCCGCGCCGGTGATCGCGGCGGCCTGGATGAGGGTGCGGCGGGAGACTTCAGGCATGGGGGGACTGCCTTTCGTGATCGGCGTTGCGGGTCAGCCTTTGACGCCGGTGAAGCCGAGTCCGGCGACGACGTACTTCTGGAAGACGAGGAAGAGCAGGACCGGCGGGGCCAGGGCCATCGCCATGCTGGCGATGAGGATGTCCTGCGGCGCCTGGTCGGCCAGCGTGGCCAGGGCGACGCTGATGGGCTGCTTGGCCGGGTCGGTGATGGCCACCAGCGGCCAGATGAAGTCCTTCCAGCTGTGCATGATCGCGATCAGGCTGATGACGGCCAGGATCGGCCGGCTCATCGGCAGCACGATCCTGGTCAGGAGCTGCCAGGAGTTGGCGCCGTCGACCCTGGCCGCGGCGAACAGCTCGGGCGGCAGCGCGTCGAAGAAGCGCTTGGCCAGCAGGACGTTGAAGGCGCTGGCTCCGGCGGGCAGCCAGATCGCCCAGTAGGAGTCGACCAGGCCCAGGTCGATGATGGTCAGGAAGAGGCTGGTCATGGAGACCGTGTAGGGGACGAACATGGTGGCGAGGATCGCGCCGTAGATCACGGTGCCGAGCCGGGGTCTCAGCACCGACAGGGCGTAGCCGGCGGTGACCGCGACGACGAGCTGCACGGCCCAGGAGCCGCCGACGACCTGGAGGGTGTTGAGCAGGTAGTGGCCGATGCCCAGGTCGTTCCACGCGGTGCCGAAGTTCTCCGGCCGGGGGTCGCCGGGCCACAGCTGGAGCGGTTCGGCGATCAGGTCGGTGGCCGGCGAGACCGCGCCCTTGACGGTCATGTAGAGCGGGCCGATGCCGATCACCGCCAGGACGGCCAGGGTGAGCCACTGGACCGTGCGCACCGCGGCCCTGACGGCCGGGCGGCGCTCCTCGACGTGGGAGATCAGGCTCATGCGGAACTCCAGCTGCGGGTGGCCCGCAGGTAGATCGTGGACAGCAGGCCGAGGAAGATCGCCAGGAGGAAGGCGAGCGCGGCGGCCTGGCCGTAGTCGCCGTCGCGGAAGGCGTACCTGAAGATCAGCAGGAGGACCGTGAGCGTGCTGTTCTCCGGGCCGCCGTCGGTGAACACGTACGGTTCGGTGAACACCTGGGTGGTGCTGACCAGCTGCAGGAGCAGCAGCAGGCCGATGGTGGGGCGGAGCTGGGGCAGGGTGATGTGCCACAGCCTGCGCGCGATCGACGCGCCGTCCATCTGCGCCGCCTCGTAGAGCTCGGCGGGGATGGTGACCAGCGCGGCCAGGTAGATGAGGACCGTGCTGCCCATCCAGGCCCAGGTGGACTGGATGACCAAACTGAGCATGGCGGTCCTGGGCGACTCCAGCCAGGGGAAGGGGCCCAGGCCGGCCAGGCCCAGCAGCTCGTTGAACAGCCCGTGGCCGGGGTCGTAGAACCACTTCCACAGCAGGATCGCCACCACCGGCGGGATCACCACCGGGAGGTAGACGAGGAAGCGGTAGATCCCCGCGCCCTTGCGCACCGTCGACATGACGGTGGCCAGGATCAGCGGCGCGGGGAACCCGATCAGCAGGCCGAGCCCGACGAACAGCAGGGTGTTGGCGATCGCCGTGGACAGCAGCGGGTCCCGCAGGAGCGCGGTGAAGTTGTCCAGTCCCACCCAGGTGGCGGGGTCGACCAGGTTCGTCTCCTGGAAGGAGATCAGCAGTCCCCTGATCATCGGCCAGTAGGAGAACGCCCCGAAGGCGACGAAGGCCGGGATGAGGAAGAGGAACGCCATGACGGGGTTCCCCCGCCTCCTGGCGTGTGGCGCCACGGTCACTGCCGGCTCGCGGCGAGCTTGGTGTTGACGTCGGTCTCCGCCTGGGCCAGGAGGGCGCTGACGTCGGCGTCCTTGTCGGTCAGGACGGCCTGCACCACGCTGTCGAGCACGGCGTAGACGGCCTGGGCCTGCACCGGGGGCTCGGCGCGGAGTTCGAGCTCGGGCGTGCCCTCGACCCACGGCCGGAAGTGCTCGAGCTTGACGTTCACGTACGGCTTGACGGCCTCGTCGATCTTGGCCTGCTGGGCCTCGTCGAACATCGGCAGCGTCGGCACGCCCACGGCGGCGTTCGGGTCGGCCGCCAGCGCCTTGGCCCGCTCGGCGGCGGCGCCGGTGTCGTACTGCGGCTGGGCGTAGGCGAACAGCAGCCACTTCACGGCAGCGGCCGTCTTCTCCGCGGAGGCCGATCTGGGCACCATGTAGACGTCGCCGCCGGTCATCGTGGCGTTCCCGCCCGCCTGGGGCATCGGGCCGACGCCGAACGCGTCGGTGTCCTTCATGCCGTAGGTCATCTTGGCCAGTCGGTAGGTGCCGGGCGTGCCCAGGTACATGCCGATCTCGCCGGCGGCGAACCGTTTGATCACGTCGTTCTGGTCGATGAGCTGGTTGTCGCCCATGGAGTCGTCGCTCCAGCGCATCTCCTTGAGCAGGGTCAGGGCCTGGCGTGCCGGCTCGGCGTTGAAGGCCGCCACCCACGAGCCGCCGTCCTGCTTCTCCATGTCGCCGCCGAAGGCGTAGGTGAGCTTCGTGAGCTGCCAGCCGCCCTGGTTGTTCTTGGACTCGTGCACGAACCCGGCCTTGCCGGTCTTCTCGGCGATCCGCCTGGCGTGGTCGCGGACCTCGTCCCAGGTCGCCGGCGGCCGGTCGGGGTCGAGGCCGGCCTTCTCGAACAGGTCGCGGTTGTAGACGAGTCCCATCGCGAACGGCGACTGGGGCACGCCGTACACCTGGCCGGCGCTGTCGCTCAGCGGCCGCAGCACCTGCGGGTTGAACTCCTTGTAGTGCGGCCACCTGGCCAGCTCCGCGGTGAGCGGCTTGACCTGCTTGCGGGCGATGAGCCCCTGCGGCTCGGTGAGCGGCACCTTGATCACGTCCTCGACCTTGCCGCCGGCCAGCTTGGCGGAGAACGTCAGCGGGTCGTAGTCGGCCGAGGAGCCTTCGACGGCGATGCCGGGGTTCTGCTTCTCGAAGTCGGCGGCCATCTTCTCGAACGCGGCCAGGCCCGGCTTGTCGGTCGCCGGCGGCATGCCCTGGACCCTGAGGGTGATGGTGCCGGACTCCTGACCGGAACCGGAGGACGAGCCGCACGCGGCGAGGGCCGTGGCCAGGGCGGCGACGCCGAGGGCAGCGGTGGTCTTCTTCATCTGAACTCCCGCATTCAGGTCATAGCAGGATGAATGGTGTTAAAGATGGCATGACGGGATGGCGGTACGGCACGCCGCACCGCGCGAGACCCTTCGGTCAGTGACGCACGGGCCCGGTCGAGGATCTGGGGATGAGCCGGGAGCCGATCTCCACCACGCGCCCGCCGCCCCGCTCGGCGATGGTGTCGAGCAGCAGGTCGGTGGCCTGGGTGGCGAGCTCCTCGGCCGAGATGCGGATGGTGGTCAGCGACGGGGTGGAGGTCTCGGCCAGCAGCGTGTCGTCTATGCCGATCACGCTGACGTCGCCCGGCACGCTGACGCCGAGCTTGGCGAGCTGGTGCAGCACGCCGAGCGCGACCAGGTCGTTGTGGGCGAGCACCGCGGTGGCCCCCGAGGAGGTGACCAGGGTGGCGGCGTGCACGCCGGTCTCGAAGCGCGGCTCGTACGGGCCGAACTCGACGAGGGACAGGCCGTGCGCCTCGAACGCCTCCTTTATCGACTTGCCCCGGCTGAGCTCGGGCCGCGAGCCGTTGACGAAGACGCAGCGGGAGTGGCCGTAGGCCTTCAGGTGCTCGGCCGCCTGGGAGATGCCGGCGGTCAGCGAGATGTGGACCTCCGGGATGCCGGGCACGTGCCGGTTCACCAGCACCACCGGCATGGTCGCGGCCAGCTCGGCGAGCCGGTCCTCGGCCAGGGTGGAGGCCCACAGGATCATGCCGTCCACCCGCTTGGAGACCGCGGCGATGGTCTCCAGCTCGTCGGACTCCCGCTCGTCGGTGTCGGCGGCGAGCACGGTGTAGCCGAGCCTCCTGGCGCGGGCCTGCATCGCCTTCATGATCGGCGGGAAGAACGGGTTGGCGATGTCGGGGATGATCAGCCCGAGCGACTCGGTCTTCCCGCCGCGCAGCGAGCGGGCCGCCGGGTTGGGCGTGTAGCCCAGTTGCGCGGCGGCGTCCCTGATGCGCCGCAGGGTCTGCGGCTGCACCTGGTCGGGGGCGGTGAACGCGCGGGAGACGGTCGAGACCGACACCCCCGCCGCCTGCGCCACCTGCCGGATCGTCACTGCCACGCCGCCCTCCTCGTCATCGGTACGGAGGATGCTCGCAAACGTTCCCGGGAACCGTCAAGAGTGTTCTTCACCTTTCTGACCGGCCCGAATCCGCCCCTGGTCAATCCAGTCGGGATGTTGCATGATTTGTTGCGAAAATCCCGGTAACGTTCTCATTGGAGTTCGCCTGTGAAGATCACTGGTTGGGAAGTGCTCACCCTCCCCGAGCACGGCGACAGCATGATGCTCGTCGTCATCGACACCGACGAGGGCGTGCACGGCATCGGCGAGGTGGGCATCCGATCACGGCAGAAGGCGGTCGCCGGGGCGATCGACCACCTGGGCGACCTGCTGCTCGGCGAGGACCCCGCCAGGATCGAGCACCTGTGGCAGGTGATGTTCCGCCGCGGCTTCTTCCCCGCCGACCGGATCCTGTCCTCCGCCATCGCCGCGATCGACGTCGCGCTGTGGGACATCCGGGGCAAGACGCTGGGCGTGCCGGTCTACGAGCTGTTCGGCGGGCGGGTGCGCGACCACGTCCCCGCCTACGCGCACCTGGGGGACGACTACCACGACCTCGACGCGTTCCTGGACCGGGCCAGGGTGCTCATCGCGGACGGCTGGCGGCACCTGCGCTTCGCCGTGCCCCACGACCGCGACGGCACGCTCGACCAGCGCGCCTCGATGCGCTGGGGCATCGAGCTGTTCCACGCCGTACGCCAGGCCGTCGGCGACGACGTGGAGCTGATCCTCGACGTGCACACGCGGCTCGACCTGCCCGAGGCCGTGACGCTGTGCCGCGAGATCGAGTCGGCCAAGCCGTACTTCGTGGAGGACCCGCTGCGCTGCGAGAGCCTCGAGGTGTACCGGTCGCTGCGATCGCGCACGGCGGTGCCGCTCGCGGCGGGCGAGCAGCTCGGGTCCAAATGGGAGTTCCAGCGCCTCGTCGAGCAGGACCTGGTCGACTACGCCCGGGTGGACGTCGCCGTGGCGGCCGGGCTCACCGAGGCCAGGAAGATCGCCGCGATGTGCGAGACGCACTACGTCAAGCTGGCCACCCACAACCCGCTCGGCCCGGTCACCGCCGCCTCCTCGCTGCACCTGAACCTGGCCTCGCCGTACGTCGGCGTGCAGGAGCACCAGGCGCTGCCCGAGCTGGCCGACGTCTTCACCGCCCGGCCCGTGGTGCGCGGCGGCCGTTTCGCCATCCCCGACCTGCCCGGTCTGGGCGTCGACCTCGATCGCGCCCGGGCCCGCGCCTACCAGGCCACGGCCGCCGAACGCCCCCACCTGCGCACCCCCGACGGCGCCTTCACCAACTGGTGATCGCGCCTCTACCCGGCCCTGCGGGCGCGGACGAGCACGAAGGTCCCGAGCCGGGCAGCCAGGAGGACCAGCGCCAGAACGGCGAGACCCTGCCGGCCGAGCACGCAGGCGGCCGGGGTGACGGGCTTCTGCGTGTCATGCCCCCATCATCCCCGGGCGGGGGCGGGGGCGGGACGGCAAAGAGACGGGAAGGAACGGGGCCGGGTGGGCTACGGCCCGAGCGGGGCGGGGTAGGCCCTCACAGGCCGGGCCGCCACCGAGGAGCGGGGGCGCGTGCCCGCTCAACGGGGAGTGCCTGTGAGAGTCGTCGTCGACCTGACGCGCTGCCAGGGATACGGGCAGTGCGCCTTTCTCGCGCCGGACGTCTTCAGCATGCGCGAAGAGGCGCTCCTGTACGACCTCGACCCCGGCGACGAGCAGCGCGGGCACGTGCTGCGGGCAGGCCGCGGCCTGCCCGGTCCAGGCCATCCATCTCGACTGGACCGAGACGTACGCCACCCAGGGACAGCCCCGGCCGTCCGGCCGGAAGATGACCGACGGCCGCATCGTCATCGTCGGCGCGTCGCTGGCGGGGGCCAGGGCCGCGGGGGTGCTCCGGCGGGAGGGGTTCGCCGGTTCGCTCACGGTGATCGGCGACGAGCGGCAGGAGCCGTACGACCGGCCGCCCCTGTCCAAGCAGGTGCTCACCGGCCAGGTCGCGCCCGGCCACACGATGCTGCCCCACCTGCGCGAGGTCGACGCCGAATGGCTGTGGGGCACCCCGGCGGCCGGGCTCGACATGGCCGGCAAGCAGGTGCGGCTGGCCGACGGCCGCGAGATCGGCTTCGACCGGGTGCTGCTCGCCACGGGCACCCGGGCCCGGCCGTGGCCGGACGAGGCGGAGGCCGCGCTGGAGGGCGTCCACACGCTGCGCACCACGGCCGACGCCGAGCGGCTGCGCGCCGCGCTGGCCGCCCGGCCCGGCCGGGTGCTCGTGCTCGGCGCCGGGTTCACCGGCAGCGAGATCGCCTCCGTCTGCCGCGAGCTGGACCTGCCGGTGACGGTCGTCGAACGCGGTCCCGCCCCGCTGGTCAACGCGCTCGGCGGCGTGATCGGCGACGTGGCGGCCGCGTTGCAGCGCGAGCACGGCGTGGACCTGCGGTGCGGCACGACGGTGACGGCGCTGGAAGGCGACGGGCAGGGCCGGTTGCGCGGGGCCCGCCTGTCCGACGGCAGCACCGTCGAGGCGGACGTGGCCGTCGTCGCGCTCGGCTCGATCCGCAACGTCGAGTGGCTGCGCGACTCCGGGCTGGCCGCCGGGGTGTGGGGCGTGGCCTGCGACGCGGGCTGCCGTGCCGTGGACACCAACGGCCTGGTCACCGACGACGTGTTCGTCGCCGGGGACATCGCCCGCTTCCCGCACCCGCTCTACGACTACCAGTTCATGACGCTGGAGCACTGGGGCAACGCGGTCGCCCAGGCGGAGATCGCCGCCCACAACATGGTCAGCGACCAGGCGCACCGGTGGCCGCACCTGTCGGTGCCTGTGTTCTGGTCCACCCAGTTCGGCGTCAACATCAAGTCGGTCGGCGTGCCGACGTTCGCCGACGAGGTCGTCATCACGCAGGGCTCTGTCGCCGAGCGCCGCTTCGCCGCCGTCTACGGCTACCGGGGCCGCATCACCGCGGCGGTGACGTTCGACCAGGGGCTGTGGCTGGAGTTCTACCAGCGGCTGATCGAGTCGGCGGCGCCGTTCCCGCCGGAGTTCCGCCACGTCGATCAGGACGGCGACGGCGGGCCGGTGCCCGCGCGGGTGCCCGAACGGCTGGTCGCCACGGCGGGGGCCACCGTCGTGGTGACCGGCCACGACCCGGCCGAGCGCCGCGCCTCGCTGCTGCACGCGCCGCAGAGCTGATCGCCCCGGCAGGAGAAGACATGACCACGACCTCGTCCAGCGCCTTCGAGCGGATCCTCGACCCCTCGGGCCGCGCCGACCCCTACCCGCTGTTCGGCGAGCTGCGCCGCACTCCGGTCGCGCGCCAGCCCGACGGCACGTACGTCGTCAGCACCTACCGCGAGATCGTCGCGCTGCTGCACGACCCGAGGGTCAGCTCCGACCGCCGCAACCTCGGCGGCCCGGACACGGACCCGGGCGCGAGCGGGAAGGAGGACGGCGCGATCTCGTTCATCGGGCTGGACCCGCCCGCGCACGACCGGCTGCGGCGGCTGGCCATGCGCCACTTCGGGCCGCCGCACTCCCCCGGCGTCGTGGACGGGCTGCGGCCGGCGATGCTGGCCATCACCACGGAGCTGATCGACGGCATCGCCGGCAAGCGGCGGGCCGACCTGGTGGACGAGGTCGCCTACCCGCTGCCCGTGGCGGTGATCTGCCGGCTGCTGGGCGTCCCGCAGGAGGACGAGCCGCAGTTCCACGCCTGGGCCGACCAGATCGTGGAAACGCTCGGACCGGGCGAGGAGGACCGCGCCGAGCGCGAGCGCGAACGCCTGGCCGTGGCGCGGGACCTGGAGCGCTATCTCGGCGGGCTGGCCGAGGAGCGCCGCCGGCAGCCGGGCGACGACATGCTGTCCGGGTTCGTCACGTACCGGGGGCCCGAGGGCGGCATGTCGCCCGAGGAGGTCGTCTCCACCGCCGTGCTGCTGCTCATCGCGGGCCACGAGACCACGATCAACCTCATCGCCAACGGCATGCTCACCTTCCTGCGCGATCCCGGCCTGCTCGACCGCCTGCGCGCCGATCCCGGCCTCATCGTCCCCGCCGTGGAGGAGCTCCTGCGGTACGAGCCGCCGGTGCAGCTGGTGTCCTCGCGGATCGCCCTGGACGACATCGTGATCGCCGGCACGACGATTCCCGCCGGATCGCCGATCGTGCTCGCCCTGGCGGCGGGCAGCCGCGACCCCGGCCACGTGGCCGACCCGGACCGCTTCGACCCGTGCCGTGCCCGCAACGAGCACCTGGGCTTCGGCGGCGGCGTCCACTACTGCTTCGGCGCGCCGCTGGCCAGGCTGGAGGCGCAGATCGTGCTGGCCGAGCTCGTCCGCAGGCTGCGCGGGCCGCGCCTGGTCGCCGACCCGCCGCCGTACCGCCCGAGCGCCGTGCTGCGCGGGCCGCGCCACCTGCTGGTCGACTACGAGGGCGTCGCCCCTGCCTGAACCGTTTTGGATTTCAGAGTCCATTACGTGTTAGGGTGTCCGTCATGGGCAGGCCACGGATGTTCGACGAGGTCAAGGTGCTCGACGCCGCGGCGGGCGAGTTCCGGGTGCGCGGGTTCGCCGGCACGTCGACCGAGCAGGTGTGCGAGGCGGCGGGCGTGCGGCGCAGCAGCCTCTACAACACCTTCGTCTCCAAGGACGAGCTCTACGTCCGCGCGCTGGAGCGCTACGTCGAGGTGACGGGCGCGCGGCAGGCGGCGATCCTCACCGACCAGGGCGTGCGCGGCGCCGAGCGGCTGCGCAGGCTCGTCGACGTGGTGGTCGCCGAGGAGCACGACGCCGCCGCCAGGGGCCACGCGGCCGGGTGCATGGTCGTGCACGGCTTCATGGACCCCGGCCTGCGCGAGCGGGACGAGCGCGTCGCCCGCCTCCTCGACCGCGACCTGCGCGAGCGGCGCGCCCTGGTGGGCGAGGCGATTCGCGCCGGGCAGCTCGACGGCAGCATCTCCCCCGGCGTCGACCCCGACGACGGCGCGCTGCTGGTCAGCACCGTCATCTCCGGCCTGCGGATCACCGCGCAGGCCGGCACGGACCCCGAGACCCTGCGGCGGATCGCGCTGGCGGGGCTGCACGCCCTCCTGGGCTGACCCGCCGCCCCGGCCCTCGAAGGGCTTCCGCATGCCCTCATTTTGGATTCTCAATCACAGAAAGCCGATGACATGACCCGAACGGTTCCCCTGGTCGTCTACGTCCTGGCCGCCGGCATCTTCGCGATGGTGACCAGCGAATTCGCCGTCGCCGGCCTCATGCCCCAGCTCGCCGAGGGACTCGGCACCGGCATCGAGCGGATCGGCTACCTGGTGACGATCTTCGCCGTGGCGATGGCGGTCGGCGGTCCGATCCTGACGATGGCGCTGCTGCGCGTACCGCCGAAGACCGCGCTGCTGGTCGTCATCGCCGTCTTCCTCGCCGGCAACGTCCTGGCCGCGCTCGCGGCCTCGTACCCGGTCATGGTGGTCGCGCGGGTCGTCAGCGGGGTGGCCTCGCAGGCGTTCTTCGGCATCGCCGTGTCGATGTGCGCCCGCGTGGTCGACGAGCGGATGCGCGGCCGGGCGGTCGGCGTGGCGATGAGCGGGCTCATGCTCGGCACGCTGCTCGGGCTGCCGCTGGCGACGTTCGTCGGCGGGCGGCTCGGCTGGCAGGCGGCCTTCTGGACCATCTCGGCGCTCACCGTGATCGCCGCGATCCTCACCGTCGCCTACGTCCGCGATCCCGCGCGGCCCGACGCCGCGGCGGCTCCGCCGGCGTCGCTGCGCGACGAGCTCGCCGTGCTGCGCCGGCCGCAGTTCCTGCTGGCGATCGTCTCCAGCACGCTGATCATCGGCGCGACGTTCTCCGCGTTCAGCTTCTTCACCCCCGTCCTGACCCGGGTCACCGGCTTCGGCGAGGGCACCGTCCCGCTGCTCCTGCTCGCCTACGGCGCCGCCACGCTGATCGGCAACGCGGTCGTCGGCCGGCTGGCCGACCGGCGCACCGTCGCCACGCTGCTGACCGGCACCGCGCTCAACGCGGTCTCCCTGGCGGGGCTGGCGCTCTTCACCGACGTCCCCGCCGCGGCGGTGGCGTTCATGCTCGGCATCGGCCTGACCGGCGTGACGATGAACCCCGCGATGGCCGTGCGCGTGCAGCGAGCCGGCAGCACCGCGCCGCTGGTCAACAGCGTGCACGCCTCGTTCATCACGCTCGGGGTCGTCCTCGGCTCCGCGATCGGCTCGGCGCTCATCCCCGGCTACGGGCTCCGCGCCCCGATCGTGCTGGGCGTCGTGCTGGCCGTCCTGGCGATCCTCACGATCCTGCCCGCGCTCGCCAGCCGCTACCTGCGCACCGGCGACCGCGACGAGGCCGCCGAACCGGCCCTCTCCCCCGTGTGACGGCCGGGCCGGGGGCGAGGAGGCCGGTACGTCATGGGCGGCCGTCCGGGCTGACGGGCTGGCGGGCTACGGCGTGCGGGAGGGCAGGGCGACGGCGGCGAAGAGGCCGAGCGCGGTGCCGGCGGCGGCGGCGTACACCGCGGCCGGCATCCCCCACGCGGCGGAGACCGCGACCAGGACCGCCAGGCCGGTGGCGATGCCCACCTGGAAGGCGGTCGACGCCATCCCGCTCGCCGTGCCCTGCTCGTGATCGGCCACCCCCGTGCCGGTGGCGGCGAACATGGCGGGGAAGACGATGCCCATCCCCAGCCCGTAGACGACCACGCCGGGAAGCAGCGCGACGAAGCCGGCCTGGGCGCCCATCGAGGCGGCGAGCAGGACGTTCCCGGCCACCCCGGCGAGCAGTCCGACGATCAGCGTCGTACGGGTGCCGAAGCGGTGCATGAGCCGCTCGGAGCAGAAGTCCCCGGCGGCGATGACCAGCGACATCACCAGGAACGCCAGCCCGGCCTGGAGCGCGGTGTAGGCGAGCACGTCCTGGAAGTACAGCGTGAGGAAGAACATGACGGTGTTCATGGCCGCCCCGAACGGGACGATCACCAGGATGCCCGCGCTGAGGTTGCGGTTGGCCAGCAGGCGCAGCGGCATCAGCGGCGAGCGGCTGCGCGCCTCGATCGCCACGAACCCGGCCAGCGACAGCACCGCGAGCACCCCCGCCACGGCCACCGTCGTGGTGAGCCCGGCCTCACCGGCCTGGGCGATGGTGAACACCAGCAGCGTGGCCCCGGCCGTCCCGGTGATCGCCCCGGGGATGTCGAACGCGCCGCGCGCCTGCGGACGGTCGGCGTCGAGCAGCGTGAACGCGCCGATCAGCGCCGCGCCCACCAGCGGGAGGTTCACCCAGAACACGGCCTGCCAGCCGAAGGCGTGGGTGAGCAGCCCGCCCAGCAGCGCGCCCAGGCTGAGCCCGCCCGCCCCGGCCAGCGCCCACCACATCAGCGCCCGGTTGCGCTGCCTGCCCTCGGCGAACACCGTGTTCACCAGCGACAGCGTGGCGGGGAACACGAGCGCCGCGCCGATCCCCTGCAACACCCGGGCGACGATCAGCGGCGCCGGGGAGGAGGCCAGGCCACCGAGGACCGAGGCCGCGCCGAACAGGATCAATCCGGCGTTCAGCGTCCTGCGCCGCCCCAGCAGGTCGGCCAGCCGGCCGCCCAGCAGCAGGAACCCGCCGTAGAAGACGGCATAGGCGCTGACCACCCACTGCAGGCCGTGCGCGGTGAAGCCCGCGTCCTGCCCGATGTGCGGGAGCGCGACATAGATGATGGTGAAGTCCAGCGACGTGATCAGATTGGCGAACGCCAGGAGGGCGAGGGTCAGCCCGGCCAACCGGCCCGGCCTGCTTTGCGTGACAGTCATGATCCCGACCGTAGGAACCACACCCCATCCCCCGAATCGGTAAAAATTACGGAATTGCGGTTGGCCGGGCAGGGTTACGTATGGGTACTGACACACCTACGGACGGAGGACCGGTGCTGTACGGGCGGGCAGCCGAGCAGGAAGCCGTCGAGGCGCTCCTGACCGCCGCCGCGAGCAGGCGCAGCGGCGCCGTGGTGATCCGCGGCGAGGCCGGCATCGGCAAGTCGGCGCTCGCCGACTGGACCGCCTCCACCGCCGCCGCGCGCGGCTTCCGCATCCTGCGCGTGACCGGCGTGGAGAGCGAGGCCGACCTGGCGTACGCGGGCCTGGTCCAGCTGCTCTGGCCCGTCCAGGAGCACATCGCCGCCCTCCCCCGGCCCCAGGCCGACGCCCTGCGGGCGGTGCTGGGCACCGGTGGCGCCACCGGCGTGGACCGCTTCCTCAACGCCCTGGCCGTGCTCACCCTCCTCACCGAGCTCGCCGACCGGCAGCCCGTGCTCTGCCTCGTCGACGACGCCCACTGGGTCGACCGCGCCACGACGGAGGCGCTGCTGTTCACCGCCCGGCGCCTGGCCGCGGAGGGCGTCGTCATGGTGTTCTCGGCCCGCACCGGCTCCTTCGACGCCGCCGGCCTCGCCGAACTCCACCTGTCACGCCTGAGCGACGCCGACGCGGCGCGGGTCCTCGCCGCGCGCAAGCTCCCGGCGGCCCTGGCGGAACGGATCATCGCCGAATCGGGCGGCAACCCCCTCGCGCTCGTCGAGTTCGCCGCCTCGCCCGCCCCCCAGCCGGACCCCGCGGCCCCGCTGCCGGTCCCCGACCGGCTCACCGGCCTGTTCCACGCGCAGATCGCCGGCCTCCCCCAGCGCACCCGCACCATGCTGTCCCTGGCCGCCGCCGAGGGCCGCGGCCACCTGCCCACCCTCGCCACGGCCGGGCGAGCGCTCGGCGCGACCCTGAGCGACCTCGACAAGGCCGACCGCGCCGGGCTGATCTGCATCACGACGGACCGGGTCGTCTTCCGCCACCCGATGATCCGCAACGCCGCCTACCACGCCCTCGCGCCCAGCCGCCGGCTCGCCGTCCACGCCGCCCTGGCCGCCGCGATCGACGACCCCGACCTGCGCGTACGCCACCTGTCCGCCGCCACCACCGAGCCGCACGAGCCGACCGCCGCCGACCTCGCCGCAGCCGCGAGCCGGGCGCACGCCCGGGGCGCGTACGCCTCGGCCGCCCACCTGTACGAGCGGGCCGCCCGGCTCACCCCCGACCCGCGCCGCCGGGCCGAACGCCGGGCGCGAGCCGCCGAGCAGGCCCTCGCCGCGGGGGACACCGACCACGCCGAGACCCTCGCGGCCGACGCCGCCACCACGACGGCCGACGGCCCCCACCGGGCCCGCGTCGCCCGGGTCCGCGCCGCGGTCGCCTTCGAACGCGAGAACCCCGGCCACGCGGCCCTCCTGCTCATCGACGGCGCCACCGGGGCCGAACCGGACGACGCGGCCGAGATGCTCCGGCTCGCCGCGGGCTACGGCTGGTTCTCCGGCGACCCCGCCACCGTCCACACCGCCGCCGCGCGCCTCGACGCCCTCGGCCTGCCCGACGACACGGCGACCGGCATGGCGCTGCTCATCGAGCAGGACTACCCGGCCGGCGTGCGCCGGCTCGAACGCCACGTACGGCGCACCCTCTCGGCAGGCGGCGACCCCGAGCGCATCCACGCCATCTACGCCGCCGCCCTGCTCGGCGACGACGACGCCGTCCTGGAGCTCACCGCCGCCGAGATCGAGAAGTACCGCAGGCAGGGGCTCATCGGCCGCCTGCCGAAGGTCCTGCAGAACCGGTGCACCGCCCTCTTCCGGGCCGGCCGCCCCCAGGACGCCGCCGCGGCCGCCGCCGAGGCCGTCACGATCGCCCGCGACACCGGCCTGCTCCGACGCATCGACGAGATCGAGGTGGCGCTCGCCTGGATCGCCGCCGCCGAAGGCGACGAAGCCCGCTGCCGCGAGCTCGTCGCCGACGCCACCGACACCAGCCGCGTGGCCGCGGCCTGCGCCCTCAGTCTCCTCGACCTCGGGCTCGGCCGCGACGAGGAGGCCCTGCGGCGGCTAGAAGCCGCCCACGCCGGGCCGGGCCACCACGTCACCGTGCTCACCACGTCCATGCCGGACCTCGTCGAAGCCGCCGTGCGGATCGGCGCTGCCGAACGGGCCGAGGAGCCGCTGCGCCGCTTCGAGGCATGGGCCCACGCGAGCCGCCGGCCCTGGGCCGAAGCCGTCGCGCTGCGCTGCCGCGCCCTGCTCACCGGCTCCCCCGACCTGTACGCCGACGCGCTGGCCCTGCACGCCAAGGGCGGCAGGCCGTTCGAGCGGGCCAGGACCGCCCTGCTGTACGGCGAGCGGCTCCGCCGCGACCGCCGCGCCGCCGAAGCGCGCGAGCACCTCACCACGGCGCTGCGGATCTTCGAGGAGCTGCGCGCCCGTCCCTGGGCCGAACGCAGCCGTGGCGAGCTGCGCGCCATCGGCGCCCCGGCCGGCCCCGCCCGGCCGGCCGCGCCCAACCCCCTGGACCGGCTGACCCCGCAGGAGCTGCAGGTCACCCGGCTGGCCGCGGAGGGCCACACCAGCAGGGAGATCGCCGCCCGGCTGTTCCTCAGCCGCCGGACCGTCGAACACCACCTCTACCGGGCCTACCCGAAGCTCGGCGTCACCTCCCGCCGCGAGCTGGCCCGGCTCAGCATCTTCGGCTGAACCCGCCGGCCTGGAAACCACCGGTCTGGAAACCACCGGCCTAGAAACCACCGCCGCCGAACGAGCCGAAGAACTCGGAGAAGACGGCGAAGAACGCCAGACCCGCGACGGCCGCCACGAGCCCGAGGACGATGCCCCCGTAGCCGCCGCCGACGGCGCCGGCGGGCGCGGCGTGCGTCGGGTCCTGCGGGTCGTACAGGACCTCGACCTCCCGGCCGACCCCCAGGTCCGACACCGCCCACGACTCGGTGGTCACCTCCCGCCCCTCCACGGTCGTGAACGTCAGCACCGGCCGCCGGCTCGCCCGCAGATGCTCACCCCGCCCGGCGAACGTCGTCCGCACGTCGGCGACCACGCCCGGCACCCGCCGCGCCCCGCGCACGAACCGCCTGCCGTTCACGATCCCCCTGACCGACCCCCACGCGATCACCGCGCCGAACGCCACGAACAGCAACGGAAAATACGCGAAGACCTGCTCCACCAAGGTTCCCCCTGAGCTCGACACACCCTGACAACGATCAACGGCCCCGCGAAGTTCGCACGGCGCGGCTCAGCCGGTCGCGCCGAGGGCGGGGCGCAGCTCGGCCCACGCCCACGCCCCGAGCGTCGTGTCGGTCGTCGTCACCGCGGTCCGCGGCTGCTCGGGCACGAAGCCGTCACGCAACCCGGTCGACATGCCCATCACCGCCTCCACCCGCGCCGGCGACAGCCCCGCGCCCGTCAGCGCCGCCCGCATGTCCTCGTCGGCCACCCGGCGGACCGTGACCGTACGCCCCACGACCTCCCCGACCACGGCCACCGCCTCCTCCCACGACAGGTCCCCCGGCCCGTGCACCGCCTGCACCCGCCGCCCCGACCAGTCACGGCTCAGCACCAGCGACGCGCCCACCGCCGCGATGTCCGCCGGAGCCACCCACGCGAACGGCATCCCGGTCGGCAGCAGCACGGACACCTCACCCGCCCGGATGCCGTCGAGCTCGTACAGCAGGTTGCTGTAGAAGAAGCCGCACCGCAGGTGGGTGACGGCCAGACCCGCCTCCCCGACGACGACGCGGTCCAGCGTCTGCTCCACCCGCGCCAGCCCGTCGATCTCCCCGGCGCCCTCCCGCAGCTCCGCCCCCACGCTGCTCTGCAGCACCGTTCGCGGCACGCCGTTGCGGGCCACCGCGGCGGCCACGACCTCCCCCACTTCGGCGTACGCGGCCACCGGATCGTCGCCGTCACCCGGCGGCACGACCAGGAACAGCGCGTCCACGCCCCGCGTAGCCTGCGACACGGCCCCGGCGTCCCGCAGATCGACCTCCCGCGCGTCGACGAGGTCACCCCAGGCCGCGCGCAGCCGCTCAGGATGACGGCTCAGCAGCCGGGGGCGGACCCCGGCACGGACCAGATGCCCGACCAGAAAACGACCGACGTTGCCGGCCGGTGCAGTGACAGCGATCTCCATACCGCCACCGTACGAACAGATGCGGCCGGATCCCGGCCGCAACTCACCCTCCGGCCCGGCCCGAGGGACGGCTTGACCCTGACGCTGGGTCAAGCTTTCAGCATGGTGGCATGACCGATGAAGAGCGGGCGGAGAGAGACGACACGACCATGCGGCACTTCACCATCCGGAACGACGGCGTCACGATCCCGGTGTCCCAAGGGGGCCGGGGACGGCCGCTGGTCCTGTGCCCCGGGCTGAACTCCACCCAGGCCGACCTGCGCGAGCTGGCCGAGCTGCTGCGACGCGACCACGAGGTGGTGACCTTCGACCTGCGCGGCCACGGCCTCGCCTCGGCCGCCGGCCGCTACTCCTTCGAGGCGTTCCTCGGCGATCTCGGCGCGGTGATGGCGGAGCTGGGGCGGCGCGGCCTGGCCGAGGCGCCCGTGCTGGCGGGCTATTCGCTGGGCGCCGACCTCGCCATGCACTACGCCTGCGAGCATCCCGGCGCCGTCGCCGGGCTCGTCCTCGTCGACGGGGCGAACCCGGTGCCGGAACCGTTCATCACCGAGGCCCTCCTGCCGCGGTTCCGCGCCATGTGGGAGGGCCTGGCGGCCCAGCAGGAGGCCCTGCGGGGCACCGCGCGCCAGGTGCTGCTCACCGCCCAGGAGATCGCCGAGCTGAACCTCGAGATCGACGCGATCCGGGCAGGGATCCTCGACCGGTACAAGAAGATCGACCGGCCCATCACCATGATCATGTCGACCTCGATGGCCGGCGGCGACGGCGAGGGACCCGCGGCGGGCTTCAACCTGAACTGGCGGGCGGGCGTCGAACGGCTCGTCCGCGCGCACCCGCACATCACCACCACCTGGCTCGACGCCGACCACCAGCTCGTCTTCACCCATGCCCACGAGATCGCCCAGATCATCGGCAGGGCGACGGCGAGCTTCTGAAGCGATTCCTGGAGAGTGCTCTGATGCTGACCATCGGCGAACTGGCGTCGTACGCGGGAGTGACGGTCCGCGCGGTGCGGCACTACCACGCCAAGGGGCTGCTGCCCGAGCCGGAACGGGACCAGTCCGGCTACCGCAGGTACGACGGCGGCGCCGTGGTCGAGCTGATCAGGATCCGGACCCTGGCCGAGGCCGGGGTCCCGCTGGCACGGGTGCGAGAGCTGCTGCGGGCCGGCGAGGAGGAGTTCGCCGCGGCGATCGCGGACATCGACCGGAGGCTGCGGGCGGAGATCCGCGAGCGGCAGCGGCATCGCGAGCGGATCGCCCGCCTGGCCGCCGGAGAACTGCTGGTGCTGCCCCCGGAGGTGGTCGCGTATCTGGACCGGCTGCGGGAGCTCGGGGTCGACGAGCGGATCGTCCAGGCCGAGCGCGAGGGCTGGATCCCCTTGGCGGCCCACTCCCCCGGGCGGGTGCCGGAGTGGATGGCGCGCAAACGGGAGCAGCTCGGCGACCCGCGGTTCGTCGACTTCCTCCTCACCCTGAGCCAGGCGCTGGACCGGGCCGACGACGACCCGCTGCTGGCCGGGCTGGCGGACAGGCTGGCCGCCTACCTCACGCGGCTGGCCGACGAGCGCGGCGAGGACTACGTCGACGACACCGGCATCGAGCTGCCGCTCGCCGCGCTGATGGACACGCTGGCGTTCGCGACGGTGCCGCCGGCGCGGCGGCTGATCGAGCTCCTGAGGCAGCGCGGCTGGACGGGCTGGACCAGGCTCGAACGCCTGCGTTGACGCGGCCGGTCCGCCATGCGCTATAAATGTAGCGATACAGATGTAGCGAATGGAGTCGAGCCATGCACGACGTCGTCATCGTGGGAGCCGGCCCCACCGGGCTGATGGCCGCCTGCGAGCTCGCGCTGGCGGGCGTGTCCTGCACGATCGTGGACAAGCGCGGCAGCGCGTCCAGCGTCACCCGCGCCTTCGGCCTGCACGCCCGGGCCCTGGAACTGCTCGACGCCCGCGGCCTGGGCGACGCCCTCGTCCAGGCGGGGAACCCGCTCAGGACGGTGCACCCCGCCTACGCCTCACGGGTCGACTTCGGACGGCTCGGCACGCGCTACCCAATGCTGCTGCTCGTCCCCCAGAACGGCACCGAGAAGCTCCTTCAGGGCCGGGCCGCCGAGCTCGGCGTACGGATCCGCCGCGACGCGCAGGTGACCGGCCTGACCCAGGACGCCGACTCGGTACGGCTGACGCTCAAGGACGGGGACGAGCTGGAGGCCCGGTACGTCATCGGCGCCGACGGCGCCCACAGCACGGTCCGCGACCTGGCCGGCGTGGGCTTCGCCGGCGCGGCCTACAGCCTGCCCATGCTGCTGGCCGACGTCCGCATCCCCGCCGCCGAGCCGCCACCCATCACGCAGGTCGGCACGCAGGGCGTGGTGGTGACCCTCCCCTTCGGCGACGGCTGGTACCGGGTCGGCGCCTGGCTGCGCGAAGAGGAGAAGGACGCCGGCTTCGCCCGGATCCGCGAAGCCTTCCACCACATCGCCGGCACCGACTACGGCATGAGCGAGCCGCGCTGGTTCTCCCGCTTCACCGCCGAACGCCGCCAGGCCCGCAGCTACCGATCAGGGCGCGTGTTCCTGGCCGGGGACGCCGCCCACGTCAACTCCCCCATCGGCGGCCAGGGCATGAACACCGGCATCCAGGACGCCGCCAACCTGGGCTGGAAGCTCGCCGCCACCCTGCACGGCTGGGCCCCGCCCTGGCTGCTCGACACCTACCACGCCGAGCGGCACCCCGTCGGCTCCGCCGTCCTGGCCATGACCGACCACCTCACCGGGCTGGTGCTCAGCGGCTCACGAGCGCGCCTGGAGATCAACCGCCGCGTCATGGCGACCCTGCTCCGCACCGCGCCCGGCCGCCGCCGCATCCTCGGCAGGCTGTCCGGCCTGGAGTTCGCCTACCCGCCCCGCGAGCCGGACGCCCACCCGCTGGCCGGCCGCCGCGCCGCCGACGGCCCGACCCACACGGGCCGCCTGTACGAGGTGCTGCGCGCCGGCGCCTTCGTCCTGCTCTCCGACCACGGCGTCCCAGCCCCGTGGCGCACCCGCGTCCGGCACGCCAGGCCCCTGATCAGCACCAGGCCCGAGGCGACGCTGATCCGCCCCGACGGGTACGTGGCCTGGGCCGGGGACCACACCGGCGTCGAAGCGGCTCTGGTGAAATGGTGCGGTCCGGCCGGCCACCCCACCAGGGAAGGAAACCATGCCACCGCCTAACCCCCAGCGCCGCGACCACCTGGCCGACGCGGCCATCACCGTGCTGGCCGAGCAGGGGTCACGCGGGCTGACCCACCGAGCCGTCGACACCGCCGCCGCCGTGCCGGCCGGCACCGCCTCGCGCTACTTCCGCACCCGCGACGCGCTGCTCGACGGGGTCATCGAGCGCATCACCCACCGGCTCGGCGAACGCGTGGACTCCTACACCGTCCGGCCGATCTCGCCGGCCGACCTGGAGGAGGCGCTGGTCGGCGTCCTGACCACGATGCTGAGCGACCGGCACGACCCGCTCGCCCTGTTCGAGCTGCACCTGGAGAGCACCAGGAACCCCCGGCTGCGGCGCGTGCTGACCGGCGCCCTGCACAGCCGGAGCGATCTCCTCGTCCGCCAGTGCCGCGCCGCCGGGATCGACATCGGCCAGGACGAGGCCATGCTCCTGGAGATGAGCGTGCTCGGCATCCTGTTCACCGCCCTCACCACCGGCGTGCCCGAGTCCCCGAGCGAGCCGATCCGCACCGCCGTGCGGGCTCTCCTGGCCCGGACCGGCTGATCGCTCCCGCCGACGGCCTTTACGTTGTAGATCACGTAAGGCCGAGCAGGCGGACGCTCTCCTCCCGCATCTCGACCTTGCGGATCTTGCCGGTGACCGTCATCGGGAAGCCGTCGACGACGTGGACGTAGCGCGGGATCTTGTAGTGGGCGAGCCTGCCCGCGCAGAACTCGCGCACGGCCGCCGCGGTCAGCGGCTCGCTCCCCTCCCGCATGACGATCCAGGCCATCAGCTCCTCCCCGTACTTCTCGTCAGGCACGCCGATCACCTGCACGTCGGCGATGCCGGGATGATGGTGAAGGAACTCCTCGATCTCGCGCGGGTAGACGTTCTCCCCGCCCCTGATGACCATGTCCTTGATCCGGCCGACCACGTTGACATAGCCGTCGGCGTCCATGGTGGCCAGGTCGCCGGTGTGCATCCAGCGGGCGGCGTCGATGGCCTGGGCGGTGAGCTCCGGCTCGTTCCAGTAGCCGAGCATCACCGAGTAGCCGCGCGTGCACAGCTCGCCCGGCTCGCCGCGCGGCACGGTCAGCCCGGTCTCCGGGTGCGTGATCTTGACCTCGACGTGCGGCATCACCTGCCCGACGGTCTCGGTGCGGCGTCGCAGGTCGTCGTCGGACCTGGTCATGGTGGAGACGGGCGAGGTCTCGGTCATGCCGTAGCAGATGGCGACCTCGGCCATGTTCATCTCGGTGACGACGCGCTTCATCACCTCGACGGGGCAGGGCGAGCCCGCCATGATGCCGGTGCGCAGGCTGGACAGGTCGAAGCGTCCCGCGAGGGCGAGCTCGGCGATGAACATGGTCGGCACCCCGTACAGGGAGGTGCACCGCTCCTGCTGGACGGCGCGCAGCGTCGCCTCCGGGTCGAAGCCGGGCGCCGGGATGACGACGCAGGCGCCGTGGGAGGTGGCGCCCAGGTTGCCCATCACCATGCCGAAGCAGTGGTAGAAGGGCACCGGCAGGCAGACCCGGTCGTGCTCGGTGTAGCCGATGCCCTCGCCGACGAAGTAGCCGTTGTTGAGGATGTTGTGGTGCGAGAGCGTGGCGCCCTTGGGGAAGCCCGTCGTGCCCGAGGTGTACTGGATGTTGATCGGGTCGTCGGGACTGAGTGCGGCCATGCGCTCGCGCAGCGCCTCCTCGGGGGCGAGCGCCTCCAGCGGGCCGGGCTCGCCGAGGTAGACGACGCCGGAGAAGCCGATCTCCTCGATCATCGCCCGGTAGTCGCTGCCCTTGTGCGTGCGCGCGCTGAACAGCAGGCGCATCCCCGACTGCCTGACGACGAAGTCGAGCTCGTGGGCGCGGTAGGCGGGGTTGACGTTGACCAGGATCGCGCCGATCTTCGCGGTGGCGTACTGGACGATCACCCACTCGGCGCAGTTGGGCGCCCAGATGCCGACCCGGTCGCCCTTGGCGATGCCGGCGGCCAGGAGCGCGCGGGCGAGCCGGTTCACGTCGGCGTCGAGCTCCGCGTACGTCCAGCGGCGGCCGGTGGGCACGTCGACGAGGGCCTCGCGGTCGCCGAAGCGCCGGACGGTCCGTTCGAAGTTGTCGCCGATGGTCTCGCCCAGCAGCGGGGCCGGCGCGACCGCGCTCGAATAGGACCACATGTCAAAACCTCCGATCGGTGCATTCATTGAAGACCACGGGGTGGCCGGGTGACCAGCTAGACGAGGTTCTTGAGGGCCTGGTTCTGCCAGGCGGCATTGGCCGTCAGCTCGGGGGCGGCTCCGGCGAACGCCCCTCGGGCCTGCGTGTCGCCCATGAGGCGATAGCGCAGCCAGGCGGTCACGTAGCCGAGGAAGGCGCCGCCGGTGTTCTGGATGTCGTTGTGTCCCGCGCCCTTGAGCAGCGCCATCCCCGCCCCGGCGGTGGCCTGGTCGTAGTAGCCGCGCACGGTCGCGGCCGAGGAGATCAGCCAGTCGTTCGCGCCGCTGAGGAAGAGCGCCGGGCAGGTCAGGTCGGCGACGGAGAACTCGTCCCCGGGGCTCGCCATCCACTGCGCGGGCACGGCGATCGGCACGACGGTCGTGATCAGCCCGGCGGAGTCGTTGGCCGCGTTGATCGAGCCGCCCGCGCCCTGGGAGTGGCCGACGGCGGCGATCCGGGTGGCGTCCAGCTTGCCGTGGAAGACGCTGGCGGGGTCGTCGCCGAGGGCGGCGAGGTGCTGGGCGGCGGCCAGGATCTCGGCGCCGGTGCCGGTGGTCGTGTCGGTGGAGGCGATCACCGCGAAGCCCCATGAGGCGAGGTGGTTGAGCAGTCCCGGGTAGTTGTCGGGGGTGGCCCACGAGCCGTTGCCCCAGGTGACGATCGGGTGGGTGACGCCGCCCGCGCCCAGGGTGGCGGGGTGGTACAGGCGGTGGCCGCCGGAGGTTCCGGTGGTGACCGGCCACGGGCCGGTCGCCTGGTAGGCCGACTCGATGGTGGCGGAGGCGGCGGCGGCGCTCTCGGCGGCCGACGCCAGGAACGCGGCCGGCAGGAGGCCGAGCGTCCCTGCGCGCAGGGCCTGGCGACGGGTGATGTTCTTCATGGGCACCTCACGGGTGGTCCGGAGACGCGGGCGTCTCCTGGGGTGGGGGGAAGCACCGGCACGGTGCGCGGGCTCCGCGCGGCCGTGCCGGTGGGCGTGCCGTTGGATAGACGGCGGTGGTCAGGCGCAGCCGGGGGTGCCGGAGGCGCGCTGCTGGCGCATGGCGGTCACGTCGCCCGCGACGGCGGACTGCGCCATCGGGCCGAGGTCGAGCACGACGTCGGTGAAGGCGAGCGACGCCTTGCGCATGACCGCCAGGTCGATCGCCTCGGCCCCGAACTTCGGCGAGAACAGCGTCTTCGGCGCCGCGATGGGCGCGATCACGGGCAGCAGGTGCTGGTTGTACGGGGTGCCCTCGCCGCCGAAGGAGCAGTGACGCGGCACCTTGGTGAGGTCGGCCGCCGACAGGCCCTTGAGGATCGCGGTGCGCCGTACGTCCCAGTGCTCGATGTGGCCCCTGACCAGCTCGCGCAGCGGGGTGCTCTCGCTGACGGGGACCAGCAGCAGCTCGGTGAGCGCGGGGTCGGCGACGAGCTGGCGGCCCGGCAGGCCGCCCGGCCTGGCGACCGCGTCGTAGCGCCGGGCGCCCAGGTGCTCCAGGACGACGACGGAGGAGACCCCGCCCTGGTCGTACTCGGCGTCGAGCTGGGCGGCGAGCCGGCCCGCGCCGCCCTCGCGCACGTCCGGGCCGGTCAGGTGCTGGTAGAGGTGACCGGTGACGAAGGCGAACTGCACCGTGCGCGGGCGGCACGCCACCGGCAGCGACGCCAGGTAGCGGGCCATCTCGATCATGGTGAGCGGGCCGTTGTCCCACACCGGGCTCATGCCGTCGGTGTGGCTCTCGACGACGATCTTCTGCGCGGCGCCGCCGGGGAGCGTCGCGAACAGGGTGCGGGTGGTCGTCGGCGTCCAGGCGGCGTTCACGGTGAGCGCGGCCTGGACCTGCTGCCCGGCGGCCAGCGCGTCCTTGATCTGCTTGCCCTGGTCGGCGCCGACGTACACGCCGGGCACGCCGTACGGCAGGCCCTCGTAGGGCGCGTACATGCCCTCGATCTGGGCGTGCGGGAGCGTGCTGATCTCGATCACGCCCAGCGCGCCCGCGGCGGCGGCGGCCTTCAGGTCGGCGTCGGCCGCGGCCGGGGCCTCCATCGACTCCGAGCCGAGCATGTTGATCGTGAGGCCGGGGTCGTACATGGAGTAGCCGAGCGTGGGCGGATAGAAGAGCAGGTTCGGCACGTTGGTCCACGGCAGGTCCCGGACGACGATCTTCCCGGCGGCGTTGGCCGCGGTGATGCCCGTGCCGGCGGGCAGGTGGACGAGCGGCGCCGTGACGCCGGCGGCGGCGGAGAACGGCACCGGGGCCGCCACCTGCACCGGCGTGCCGCCGACGGTCAGGGCGGCGCCGAGGCTGTCCCAGCGGTCGATGGCGTAGGGCAGGGAGGAGAGCTGGAGGCCGGGGACGGCCGCCAGCTCGTCCTCCAGCCAGTCGATGTAGCCGGCGTGCGCGGTGGAGCCGGTCGGCCTGGGGCCGAACGTCTCCTGCTGCTCGGCCAGCTCGCCCAGGCGGGCCTCGGTGGCGAACGCGGCGGGGTCGACGCGGACGGGGCAGGTCAGGGTGGCCGCCTGGGCGGCGGCCGGCAGGGCTGGTGTGATCAGGGGGAGGAGAAGGGCGAGCAGGGCGAGTCGTCTCACGGGGGTCCTTCCAACGAAACGTTTTAATACGTGGTCCGCGACAGTCCCCCGATGCGCGGCCGGGCGTTCTCAGTGGCGGGGCGGGCCTGTGGTGCCCCGGACGATCAGCGTCGGCGAGACCGACGAGGTCACCGACCGGGTCCGGCCCTCGATGCGTTCGACGAGCAGTTGCGCGGCGATCGCCC
Organism: Nonomuraea ceibae; assembly: GCF_019396325.1. Lineage (GTDB taxonomy): Bacteria > Actinomycetota > Actinomycetes > Streptosporangiales > Streptosporangiaceae > Nonomuraea > Nonomuraea ceibae. Next base: position 32,296 of record NZ_JAHKRO010000049.1, on the reverse strand, counting down.
CGATGGCCTGCCCGTCCTGGTCGACGCTGGTGAGCGAGATGCGCTTGAGCGAGGCGATGCCGATGTTGTCGTAGCCGGCGACCGACAGGTCCTCCGGCACCGACAGGCCCGCCTCGTCGGCGGCGCGCAGCACGCCGAGCGCCGCGATGTCGGCCCCGGCGAAGATCGCGGTGGGCCGGTCGGCGCGGGCGAGCAGTTGCCGCGCGCCCTCGTAGCCGCCCTCCTCGGTGAAGGAGGTCGCCAGCACGTCGTCGGCCAGCCCGTGGGCGCGCATCGCCTGGCGGTAGCCCTCGGCGCGTACCGTGTGCGGGAGCCCCTGGGCACGGGCGCGCTCCAGGTGGGTGATGTGCGCGATCCGGGTGTGCCCGAGCCCGACCAGGTGGTCGACCACGAGCCTGGCCCCCATGACGTCGTCGTCGACGACCGCGCCGTAGGCGGCGGAGCCGCCGTGCCGCCCCACCACGACGACGGGGACGGCCGTAGCGATGGCGGTGAGCTCGGCGTCCGTCATGACCGGGGAGATCAGGATGAGCCCGTCCATGCTCCGGTCGATCATGGCGTCGGTCATCCGGGCCTGCGTCCTGGGCTCGATCCCGCCGGGGCCGAGCAGCACCTGGTACTGGGTGTCGCTCAGGTGCCCGGTGACGCCCTCGATGATGTCGGGGAAGAACGGGTTACGGGTGTCGGAGAGCATGACGCCGAGCGTGTAGGTGCGTCCGCGCAGGGCGCGGGCCGCGGCGTGCGGGCGGTAGCCCAGCTCGTCGATGGCCTGCGACACCCTGGCCTGCATCTCCGCGCTCACGCCGTAGGCGCCGCGCACCACCTTGGACACGGCCGCCGTGGACACTCCGGCCCGCCTGGCCACGTCGGCGATCGTCACCCGTCCGCTCGGCACACGCCGTCCTTTCTCTCGTAGAACGAACTACACGATCTTTCTGAGGGAGGAGGCTAACTCGGATCGATGCTCAGGTCTACCTCTTGACGGGCGATTATCTTGTGCCCTAACAATGGAGAACGTTCTACACAACCAACCCCCCTATGTGAACAGGAGCACGGGCGTGAGAGCACCATCCCGTCTGCTCGGCGCGGCGATCGGCGCCGTCCTCGCCCTGTCCGTCTCCGGCTGCGGGTCGTCCGCCCCGGAGGGGACCGGTCAGGTGAAGCTGACCCTCTGGCACAACAGCGCGGACCCGGCGGCGCTGCTGGAGATGTACGAGAAGTTCGAGAAGCAGTCCGGCCACACGATCGAGCTCGTGTCGATCCCGTCCGACGGCTTCGAGGACACCACCCAGACCAAGTGGGCCACCGGCGAGCGCCCGGACATCCTGGAGTATCACGCGACGGTGAGCGGCCTGCTGGCCCTCAACCCGGCCGAGAACCTGCGCGAGCTGACCGGCGAGGCGTACATCGCCAGGTCCGGGGACCTCTACCAGGCCGCCGGGGCCGTGAACGGCAAGGTCTACGCCGCCATCACCGGCTTCCCCCAGGTGTTCGGCCTCTACTACAACAAGAAGGTCTTCGCCGAGGCCGGGCTGACCCCGCCCACCACCTTCGCCGAGCTGTCCGCCGCCTGCACCGGGCTCAAGGCCGCCGGGGTCACGCCGGTCTTCGAGTCGGGCGGGTCGATCTGGCCGGTGCAGATCCTGCCCATCCTCTACCTGGCCGGCGCCAACCAGGGCAACGCGTACGGCAAGGCCATCGCGAGCCACACCAGCACGCTGGCCGACGCGGGCTCGCCCTTCGTCGCCGGGCTGAGCGCCTACGCCAAGCTGCAGGCCGACGGCTGCTTCAACAAGGACATCGTCACCGCCAAGTTCGAGGACTCGATGAAGGCCCTCGTCACGGGGAAGGCGGCCATGGTCGCCCAGCACTCCGACATGCTCCCGGCGCTCCTCGCGGCGGCGGGCGGCGACCAGAAGATCGTGGACGAGTCCGTCGGCTTCGCCGGGCTGTCGAGCGACAAGCCGCTCGTCACCTACGCGCCCGGCCCGATCGGCACGTTCTACCTGCCCAAGACCGGCGATCCGGCGCGTGAGAAGGCGGCGCTCGACTTCGTGCGCTTCATGACCGGCCCGGCCTACGCCGAGTACATCGCCGCGTCCAAGACCTTCCCCGTGCTCAAGGACGTGCCCGGCCCGCAGGGCGTCCCATCCGTGCTCCAGGACGTCAAGAAGGCGTACGACACCGGCGCGGTCATCGCCTTCAACTCCGACATCCCCGGCATGGGCGGGCTGGCGCAGCTCATGTCCGAGCTGATCGCCGGTCAGAAGGACCCGCAGAAGGCCGCCACCCAGCTCCAGGGCCAGGTCGAGCAGGCGGCCAAGGCGGCGGGGCTGCCCGGATGGTGATGCGGGACATGACGCGGGCCAGGGCGGCCTGGCTGCCGTGGGCGCTGCCCGCGATCGTGCTGGTCGCGGTCTTCTTCGTCGCCCCGTTCCTGCTCAACGTCCGGTTCGCGTTCTCCTCGTGGACGAGCTTCCGCGCCGAGATCACCTGGAACGGGCTGGACAACGTCCGCACGCTGATCGACCAGGACCTGCTGGCCAACGCGGTCACCGTGACCGTGCTGTACGCGATCCTGTGCATGGCCATCCAGAACGCCGTCAGCCTCTCGCTGGCGCTGGCCCTCCAGCGGACCGGCCGGGTCAACACCGTCTTCCGCTCGGCGTTCTTCCTGCCGACGCTCATCTCGCCGCTGGCCGCCGGCTACATCTGGCGCGGGCTGCTCGCCCCCGACGGGGCGGTCAACTCCTTCCTCGGCATCGAGTGGGCGTGGCTGGGCGAACCGGCCACCGCGCTGGTGGTGGTCGCGTTCATCGACGCGTGGAAGTGGAGCGGGCTGATCACGCTCGTCTACATCGCGGGGCTCAACTCGATCCCGAAGTCGCTGCTGGAGTCGGCGACCGTCGACGGGGCCGGGGCGTGGACGCGGTTCCGCCGGGTGGTGTTCCCGATGCTCGCCCCGGCGCTGACGTTCAACGTGGCGGTCACGCTGGTGGGCGCGCTGAGCGCGTACGACGTGATCGCCGCCACCACCGGCGGCGGGCCCGGCGACCACACGCGGGCGCTGAACGTGGTGATGCGCCAGCAGTGGGGTCAGGGCTTCTTCGGCACCGCGAGCGCGCTGGGCTTCACCGTGACGCTGCTGGTGATCGCGACCGCCGTGCCCCTCGTGTGGTGGCTGCGGCGCAGGGAGGTGACGGGATGAGGCCCGCCTTCAGGCAGGCGCTCAAGTACGCGGCGCTGACGCTGTTCGCGATCCCGTGGGTGATCGTGCCCGTGTGGCTCGTGGTCGTCAACTCGTTCAAGCCCGCGGGCGAGGCCGCCGAGCTGGGCCTCGGGCTGCCCCGCACGTGGGCGGTCGCCGAGAACTACGGCATCGTGCTCGACCGGGGCGCCTACCTGACGGGGCTGCTCAACAGCCTCAAGGTGAGCGTGCCGATCGTGGCGGCCGTGGTGCTGCTCGGCGCGGCGGCGGCCTGGGCGTTCGGGCGCAGCCGGTCGCGCTGGCTGCAGGCGGCCTACTTCGTCATGGGCCTGTCGATCCTGCTGCCGCCGTCGATCATCCCGACCGTCTACCTGCTGCGCGCCCTGTCGCTGGACGGCGGCTCGCTCGGCTACGTCCTGACGATGACCGGCTGCCGCGTGGGCATCGTGGTCTTCCTGGCGACCGGGTTCGTCCGGGCGTTCCCGCCCGACCTGGAGCACGCCGCCGCCATCGACGGCGCCTCCCGCCCGCAGGTCTTCGTCCGCATCCTGCTGCCCCTGCTGCGGCCGGTGCTGTTCGTCGGCGGCGTGATCCTCGTCATCAGCGTCTGGAACGACTTCTTCTTCGCCCTCTTCCTGCTCCAGGGCAGCGCGAACGCCACGCTGCCGCTCAGCCTGTTCCAGTTCGCCTCCGGCACCCTGCAGAGCCTGAACTGGAACCTCGTCTTCGCCCACGTCCTGCTCACCACGCTGCCCCTCGTGGCGGTGTACGTCGCCGCGCAGAAGCGCGTCCTGGCCGGTCTCACGGAAGGTGCTCTCAAGGGATGACCACGCACGACATCGCGCTCGACTGGGTCAGACGCGAGATCGACGGGGGGCGGCTGCCGTGCGCGGTGTTCGGCGCCGCCACCTCCGGCGGCATCCAGGTGCTGGAGGCGTTCGGCACGCACGACGGCCGCGCGACCAGGACCGACGACCACTTCGCGCTCTTCTCCGTGACCAAGCCGCTGGTGGGGCTGGCCGCGCTGCGCCAGGTCGAGCGCGGGCTGCTGTCGCTGCGCCGCCCGCTGCGGGACGTGCTGCCGGGCTTCGCGCGGCCCGACGTGACCCTGTGGCACCTGCTCACCCACACCGCCGGCATCGCCGAGCAGACGCTCACCCCCGACGACCTGGTGGAGCACCTGGTCACCGCGCCGGCGCTGTTCGAGGCGGGCACGCTCAGCCACTACTCCAACCTGGCCTTCGCCGGGATCGCGGAGATGATCCGCGACGTCACCGGCCGCGACGTGGCCGGCGTCGTCGACTCCGACCTGAACGCGCTGGTGCCGGGCGGCGGGCGCATCACGTTCGACCCGGCCTGCGACCCGGCCGAGGTCCACGGCGTCGAGCTGCTCGGGCCCGGCTTCGACCTCGACGCGTTCGTCCGGCTCCGCCACCCGGCCGGGGCGCTGTTCTCCCGCGCCGAGGACCTGCTGGCGCTCGGCGGGGCGCTGCTGCGCGGCGACCGCGCGCTGATCCACCCGACCACCCTGGCCGCGATGACGACCCCGCAGACGACGGGCCTGGTCAAGCTGCAGCCCGACCCGGTCAACGCCGGGCAGGACTGGGGCCTCACCTGGAACCTGCGCCACTCGGCTCCCGGCCTGCTCGAACGGCGGCTGTACGGGCACGGCGGCGCCTCGGGCTGCCAGTGGTGGATGTACCCGGAGCAGGACGCGTGCTTCGTGCTGCTGATCAACGTGATGGCGCCGAGCCTGTCCGGCGTCGACGTCGACGGCCTGCACAACGCCTTCACCACCGGGCTCGATGCGTGAACGGGGAATCGGGGGTGCTCGGCGCGCAGGTCTCGGGCGCGCAGGCGCCGCTCATCCGTCCGGTCCCGCCCGGCCCGCAGGCGGGCCTGACGTGCGGTCTGGCCGATCCCGTGGGCGTGGACGAGCCGTCGCCCCGGCTGTCGTGGAACGCCCGGCTCGCCGAGGAGGCCGCCGTGACGCTGCGCGCCGAAGGGCGCGAGGTGTGGCGGTCGTCCGTCCCGGCCGGGTCGCACCTGGTGGACGTGCCGGACGACCTGCTGGCGCCGCTGACGCCGTACACGTGGAGTGTGGACGGGCACGCAGCCGGCGCGTTCACGACGGGCCTGCGGGCGGGCGGCGGGTGGGACGCCCCGTGGCTGGCGGGCGATCCGCGGGCGGCGGTGAGCCTGCGCGGGTCGTTCACCTCGCGGCCCGGGCGCGTCTGGCTGGCCGCCACCGCGCTGGGCGTCTACCGGGCGCTGCTCAACGGGGTGCGGCTGGGCGAGGAGGAGCTGGCCCCCGGCTGGACCGACTACGGTCACCGGGTCCGCTACCGGCTGCTGGAGCTCACGCGGCTGCTCGTGCCGGGTGAGAACGAGCTGGAGCTGTGGCTGGCGCCCGGCTGGTACGCGGGTCACGTGGCCGGCGGCGGGCCGGGCCGCTACGGCGACCGGCCGGCCGTCAGCGCCCAGGTGCTCGTGCGGGACGGCGCCGGGGTCCGGCGGGTGTGCGCGACGGGCGCGGCCTGGACCCGGCACGACCTCGGCCGCCCGCGCGCCGACCTGATCATGGGCGAGACCGTGCAGACCCCGTTCCCCCAGGGCGGGGCGGCTGAGCCGGTGGGCGTCCCGGGGGTCCTCGTGGAGGCCGACCCCGCTCCCCCGGTGCGGGTGATCGGCACGGTGCCCGCCGTGTGCGTGACCGAGCCCGCGCCGGGCGTCCAGGTGGCCGACTTCGGGCGCAACGTCGTCGGGCGCGTCCGGCTGCGCGTCGACGCGCCGGGCCCGGTGCGGATCGTGGTGCGGCACGGGGAGGAGCTGACCGCGACCGGGCGGCTCTACACCGACAACCTGCGCACCGCGGACCAGTGCGACGAGTTCCTGCTCGGGCCCGGCCGGCACGAGGTGGAGCCCGCGTTCACGCTGCACGGGTTCCGCTACGCCGAGATCACCGGCTTTCCCGGCGCGCTGACGCCGGACGACCTGGAGGCGGTGCTGCTGTCGTCGGCGATGGCCGTCACCGGCTCGCTGACCGTGAGCGATCCGGCCGTCCGGCAGCTCGTCGCCAACATCGGCGCGTCGGCGGACGGCAACCTGGTGGGCGTGCCGACCGACTGCCCGCAGCGCGACGAGCGGACCGGCTGGACGGCCGACATCTCGGTGTTCGGCTCGACGCTCAGCTTCCTGCGGCACACGCAGGCGTTCCTGTCCGGGTGGGTGACGTCGCTGATCGACGGGCAGCGGGCCGACGGCGCGGTCCCGCACGTCGCGCCGGTCCTGCCGGAGTACGGCTACGACTCCCCCGTGTGGTCGGACGCGCTGGTCGAGGTGCCGTGGCTGCTGTGGCGGCGCTACGGCGACGACCGCACGCTGCGCCGCGCGTACGACCCGATGCGGCGCTGGGCCGCCTACTGCCTGGCCCAGGCCGAGGACGGCGTCCGGCCGGGCCGGGCGCTGGGCGACTGGCTGGCCCCCGGCACGGTCGAGACGCCCAGGAACCTCATCGCCACCGCCGCGCTCGCCCGCAGCCTCCGCCTGATCGCGCACGCGGCCGGCGTGCTCGGCGAGCCGCACGCGGCGGAGTACGCCGAGGCGTCCGCCCGCGTGTCCGGCGCGTTCCGGCGGGCCTTCCTCGACGGGCCGAGGCTGCGCACCGAGACGCAGACCGGCTACGCCGTCGCCCTCGCCTGGGACCTGGTCGCGCCGGAGGACCGGGCCGCGTCGGCGCGGGCGCTGGCCGAGCTGGTCCGCGCCGACGGGCACCGGCTGATGACGGGCTTCGTCGGCACCCCGCTGCTGCTGCCGGTGCTGTCGGAGACCGGACACCACGACCTGGCGTGCCGGATCTTCAACCAGGAGGGCTACCCGTCCTGGCGCTACCAGCTCCGCGCCGGGGCGACGACCATGTGGGAGCGCTGGGACGCCTGGCACCACCGCCACGGCCTGCAGACGCCGGCGATGAACTCCTTCAACCACTACGCCTACGGCTGCGTGGGCGACTGGATGTTCCGGCACGTGGCGGGCCTGGGCGACGACCCGCGCGGGACGGGCGGCGGCTTCGGCGAGCTGCTGCTGCGCCCCGGCCCGGTCCCGCTGCTGCGCCAGGCGCACGCCCGCTACGCGAGCGCCTCGGGAACCGTCGAGTCGGGCTGGCGGGCCGGGCCCGGCGGGGTCCAGTTCACCTTCGCCGTCCCGGAGGGCGTGAGCGCCCGCGCGGTGCTGCCCGTACGCGGCGCGTGGGACGGGATGACCGTGAACGGCACCTTCCTCATGGGCCTGAACGAGCAGCTGCCGGTCACCAGGCTGGCCGGCGGGGGGTGCGCGCTGAGCCTGCCGCCGGGCCGCTGGTCGTTCACGGCTCCCTCGGCGGCCACGGCCCACCTGCTCCAGGAGTGGGACGACCTGGGCTCGTGACGGCGTCAGGGCTTCCAGACGAGGTAGGACACGGTGACGCTGCCGTCGGGCCGGGAGACGTCCGTGACCCGCACCGCGGCGACGTTCCGCTCGGTGGTCTCCAGGCAGTACCAGGCGCCCTTCTCGGCGTCGACGCTGCCGTAGTGGCGGCGCTGGAGCCGCGCCGCGCACGCGGCCTTCGTGGGGGTCCCGTCGAAGGGGGTGATCCGCAGCTCGCCGCCCCCCTTGGTCCAGAGGTCGGTGTACGGGGCGTTGTAGACGATGTCGGCGGTGGCATTCGCCTCGCTGACGACGCCGCTCTCCAGGTCGAGGTAGTCGTTGTCGGCGAGCGTGACCTCGCCCTCGCCGGTCGCCGTCGTGGAGGGTGACGGGGTCGCCGGGACGGTGACGTCCTCGCCGCCGGCCGAGGACGCTGGGGTGACGGCGGGGATGGCGGCGGAGGCTTCGGGCGCTGTCAGGAGGCGGTCGAAGGCGGCGCCCGCCGTCCCGGCCCCGACGGCGATCAGCACGGCCACCAGCAGGTCGGCGACGCGCAGGGCGCTGCCGAGCCGCCGCAGCAGCAGGACGAACCCGAGCAGGGCGGCCAGCAGGCCGGTGACGAGGATGCCCGTCACCGAGCCGCTGACCGCCAGTTGCGCGACGGCGGCCGTGTCCGCGACGAGGCCGAGCCCGGTGAACAGCACGGCCTCACGGGTCCGGGCGGGCGGGCCGGCCGTTTCCGAACTGGTCAACACGCGTTCCTTCCGTCGCGGCGCGCGGCTGTGGGACGGGGCTCCCGGTCAGGGCGCCCTGAGGTAGGCGACGCCGAAGTGGGCGTCGGCCAGGGTGCCCGCCCCGGAGTGACAGTAGACGTCCATCAGGAGCGCGGGGGGCGCGCTGTGGGCGTTGACGTTCCCGAGATGGCAGTAGCGGCCCGCGCTCCGGGACGACACCTGGGCGCTGTCGCCCGGCTTGCCGATACCCGTGTACGCGATCCGGTACCAGCCTGCCGAGAGGCGGGTGACCGCCGGGGTCTCGGCGCTCGTGCTGTGGGAGCGGCGGGCGTCGATCCCGGGGTTCTCCGGGTCGCCCGTGGTCGTGACGTAGGCGGCGGGCGTCGAGGCGTCCCGGTGCAGCCCGGCGTCCTGCGTGTAGGACAGGACCCACGGGGAGTCGATCCGGCGGGGCGTGGCGTCCGCGCCGATCGCGTAGCAGCCGACGCTCACCTCCAGGCCGTCCCCGGCGGGCGCGGTGCCTTCCGCGTGGCAGCGCGCGGGCGTTCCCGTCCCGTACGCGCCCACCTGGAGGTATCCCTTGTCGGCGGCGTACGGCGCGCCCTTGAGCACCGCCGTGTAGCGGCCGGTCCCCTCGTGGCGCACGTGGTTGACCAGGCCGGCCGAGTTGAACGTGCCGTCGTTGCGCGCGGGGGCGAGGTCACCGGCGCCGCCGGGCGCGTCGTAGCGGACGGTGGCGTAGGGGGTGTCACCGGCGGCGGGCGCGGCGAAGAACACGGTGAACCACCAGTCCACCGGGGCTCCGGTCTGGTCGAAGCAGCGCACCCGGATCACCTCGTCGGGCCCGGCGGGCTGCTGACCGGCCACCGAGCAGACGCGGCCCCGGTAGTGCGTGCGGTAGGCGGTGGCGTGGGCGACGCCGGTCTGCGAGGCGACGTCCGGCAGGCGTACCTCGTAGTCCCCGGTCCCGGTGCGTCTCACGCTCGCCCGCCGGCCCGCGGTGGCGGGGTCGAGCCTGCCGGTGGTCCACTGGTAGGCGGGGTTCAGCGCCGTGTCCGCGCCCAGCGGCGCGCTCGCCTGGTCCATGTACGCGTAACCCCAGCGGGGCGTGGCCGACGGCGCCGGGGCGGCGGCGGCGACCATCGCGTCGACGAGGCGGGCGACAAGGCGCCTGCCCTCCTTCTCGGTCAGCTCGGGCTCCTGCGGCTGCGGGGAGGGAGCGCCGGCGTCGGGCGACACCCCGATGGGGAAGGTGATGGCGTCCCAGTCGTCGAAGCCGCTCAGCGTCTCGTCCTTGCCCGGGTAGCGGAAGCCCGGGTCGCGGACCTGCGTGTCGCCGGGCTCCGCCATGGTCGAGCACTCGTCGTCGTTCCCGGTGACGATCAGGTTGCCGTAGCGCCGGTCGAGGTCGTGCGGCGTGGTCTCCAGGCCGGGCCGCGTGCCGGCGGGGTCCTCCGGTGAGACGCACACCTGGCTCCAGCTCAGCAGGCTCACGCCGACCTCGTGCGACGGGTCGGGGTCGGCGGCGCCGCCGGAGCTCCAGTCCCAGTCGATCCCCCGGGAGGCGTCGGCGACCCGCTGGACCAGGCGGGGGTCGAGCCAGGTGACCAGCAGGTCGGTCGAGGCCCCGACTCCCCTGCTCTCAACCAGCTTCGACTGCTGGAGGTCCGTGAGCTTCTCCCGCGAGTAGTCGATCGAGCTCACCGCGCGGACGCGGTCGCTCCAGACGTCGGCGTCGGCGTCGCCCATGCCGCCGACGGCCGCCTGCCAGGCGCTGTAGTCGGGCACGCCGATGAGCCCGTAGGCGTAGTTCATGACGGACAGGTAGTTCGGCTTGTGGTTGACGCCGTCACCGCCGCCGTGGGCGAGCCCGAGCGCGTGCCCCAGCTCGTGGACGAACAGCGCGCTCCGCTCGCGGTCGGTGACGTCGCCCCACGATCCCAGCGTGACGATGAAGTCGGTACGTCTCCCGCCCGCGTGCGAGTGGCCGCCGCTGTGGTTGTCGCTGTACTGGTAGCCCCACAGGGAGTAGAAGAAGAACCCCTGGCGGGCGGCGGGGAAGTTGCCGTCGCGGTGGTGCTCGAAGACGGTGCGCCCGTCCGGCTCCTCGGCGAACAGGTAGCGCCTGCGCTCCTGCGGCGTCACCGCGATGGCGGTCGACTCGTCGATCAGCAGCTGGATGCCCGTCCTGGACACGGGACCGTACGGGCAGGCCCCGGCGGGGCTGACCGGCGCGCTGTCGAACATGTGCCGCGCCTCCGCCAGGGCGCCGGGCGTGGGCCGGTCGGAGTCCGTGCCGTCGTCGAGCCAGTCGATCTCCACGGCGATCGTCCTGCGGCAGGGGTCGGCGCCGTGCTCGGGCAGCCAGGTGTCGCGGGTGCCGTCGGGACGCGGGATGCCCCGCAGCTCGACGCGGTCGGTCAGGCCGTCGCCGTCGGTGTCCGCGTCCGGCAGGCCCTCCCTGGTGTTCCAGGTCTGGTCGGTGTTCTTGTAGAAGCGGTGGAGCAGCTCGGCCGAGGCGGGGCGGTCGGCGTAGACGGCGCCGCTGTCGCGGTCGACGATCCTGAGGGCCTTCAGGTCCCAGTTGTCCGCGTTCAGGTCGGGCGCCGTGGACAGGTGGTGGAAGGTGAAGCCGTCGAGCAGCGCGTCGGCGGGCACGCACGGCGACAGGTGGGCGTGCCAGGTGAACGTGGTGTGCGCGAGGTCGCCGGTGCCGCCCAGGTGGAACCGCTCGGGCGGGGTGTCCTCGGCGCCGTCGCCGTTCCAGTCCTCGAAGAGGAACGCCTGGCCGCCCAGGGTCACGGTCTCGGTGGAGTCGTCGCGCAGCCCGTCCCCGCCCGTGGTGACGGAGAACGTCACCCGGCACACCTGGCCGGCGTCGGCGTGCGCCGGAGCCGCGGGGGTGACGGGCGACAGGCCGGCCAGGGCGGCGGCCGCGAGCAGGACGGCCGCGAGCACGGCGGACGCCCGCGGGCGCCGGGTGCGGGTGGCTCCTGGAGGTGGTCGCATACGGCTGCTCCTAACGTGAGGTGGAGGCGCGTCCGCGCACGGGGGCGCCTCGGCGGACGCCGCCGAGTCGACGATCACGGAGTCCTGGGCGGTTGGGAAGCCGTGCGGAATTGTCCGTACAAGGCCGTACACGACGTATCGGACACCGGGCCTGTAACCCTCCGCCACCTCGCGGCGACGTACTGGTGTGCCGACCCGAGAAGGCCCCGACGCCGCCCGCGAAGCCGACACGCCCGAACCCGACACGCCTGCAGCCGACGCATCCGGAGCCGACGCGCCCGATCCCGGGCGGGTGCGCGACCGGCGGGACTTCGCGCGCGAGCTCTCCCTGCTCCGCGAGCAGGCGGGCCTGACGGTCCGGCAGGTCGCGGCGAAGGCGGGCGGGCACGGCGCGCACAGCACCGTCGGCGACTGGTTCGCCGGCCGGGGGCTGCCGTCGGCGGCGTCGCGGGACCTGCTCACGCGGGTGCTGCAGGCGTGCGGGGTCACCGACGCGCGGACGCTGGAGGAGTGGCTGGGCGCCTGGCGCAGGACGCGGCGTTCGCCGGGCCGCCGCCCCGCCGGGCCGGAACCGTACCGGGGGCTGGCGTCCTTCGGGGTCGAGGACGCCCGGTGGTTCTTCGGCCGCCGCGAGCTGACCCGCCGGCTGGTCGCCCGCGTGGGCCGGCTGCGGGAGCGGGGCGGCGGCGTGCAGGTCGTCGTGGGGCCGTCCGGGTCGGGCAAGTCGTCGCTGCTGCGCGCGGGCCTGATCGCGGCGCTGCGCGCGGGCGAGCTGCCCGGCTCCGGGGACTGGCCGGTGGTGCTGTGCGTGCCCGGCGCCCGTCCGGTCGACGAGCTGGCCGCGCGGCTGGCGGCGGTCACCGGGACGCCCGGGGGCGAGGTCGCGGCGGCGATCCGGGCGGACCCCGGGAGTTGCGCCGTGTACGGCGGGCCGCTCGTCCTGGTGGTCGACCAGTTCGAGGAGGTGTTCACGCTCTGCGCCGACGAGGAGGAGCGGCGGCGGTTCGTCGCCGCGCTGTGCGCCGCCGCCGCGGGCGGCGCGCTGGTGGTGCTCGGGCTGCGGGCCGACTTCTACGCCCCGCTGCTGCGCTTCCCCCAGCTGGTCACCGCGGTGCAGGACGGTCAGCTGGCCGTCGGCCCCATGACGGAGGCGGAGCTGCGTGAGGCGATCACCGAGCCCGCCAGCCTGGCCGGGATCGACGTCGAGGACGGGCTGGTCGAGCTCCTGGTCCGAGAGGTCGCCCCGAGAGGCGCGGACCGGGCGGCGCACGACGCCGGCGTCCTCCCGCTGCTCTCCCACGTCCTGCACGCCGCCTGGCGGCAGGGGAACGGCAGAAAGCTCACGGTCGCCGGATACCACGAGGTCGGCGGCCTCGACGGCGCCGTGGCGGCCAGCGCGGACCAGGTCTACGGCGCGCTGTCGCCGTCGAGGCGCGAGACGGCGCGCCGCCTGCTCCTCGACCTGGTGCACGTCGCCCCCGACACCGCCGACACCCGGCGCCGGGTCGCCACCGCCGAGCTGCTGGCCAGGCACGGCGGTGACCGGCCGGACGAGGCGGAGGACGTGCTCGACCGCTTCATCGCCCAGCGGCTCGTCACCGCGAGCGCCGACAGCGTCGAGATCAGCCACGAGGCCCTGCTCACGGCCTGGCCGTCGCTGCGGGAATGGCTCGGCACCGACCGGGCGGGGCTGGTAGCCGGGCGCGAGCTGGCCGCCACCGCCGCCGCGTGGCAGCGCGACCGGCGTGACCCCGACGCCCTCTACCGCGGGGCGCGCCTGCTGGCGGCCCAGGAGTGGGCCGCCGGGCGGGGTCTGCCGCCGCAGGTGCGGGCCTTCCTCGACGCCAGCACCCGGCACGCGCGCCGCCGCGCCCGGCGCATGCGCCAGGTGATCGTGGCGCTGGCCGTCCTGCTCGTCCTCGCGCTCGGCGCCTCCGGCCTCGCCTTCCAGGCGCAGCGCACGGCCACCCAGCAGCGGGACGAGGCGCTGTCGCTGAAGCTGAGCGCCGAGACCGGGGCGCTGCGGGCCACCGATCCGGCGCTGGCCGCCCAGCTCAGCCTGGCCGCCTACCGCCTCGTCCCCGGCCCGGAGGCGCGCGGCAGCCTGCTCAGCGCGCTGGCCGGCCCGTACGCGACCCGGCTGGCGGGCCACACGAACGCGGTCTACGCCACGGCGTTCAGCCCGGACGGGCGGCTGCTCGCCACCGGGAGCACCGACCGTACGCTGCGGCTGTGGGACCTGTCCGCCCCGCACCGCCCCGCGCTTCTGGCCACGGCCGGCTCCCGTGCCGAGGGGGTGCTGTCGGCGGCGTTCAGCCCGGACGGGCGGGTGCTGGCGACCGGCGGGGAGGACGATCTCGCCCGTCTGTGGGACGTCAGCGTCCCCGGGCGTCCGCGGCAGGTGGCCACGCTGGCCGGGCACACCGGCGACGTCCGGCGGGTGGTGTTCGGCTCGGGCGGGCGCACGCTCGTCACCGCCGGCCACGACCGGCTGGTGCGGCTGTGGGACGTGACCGATCCGGGCGCCCCGGAGCTCCTGACCGCGCTGGACGGCGAACAGGAGGCCTCACCCGCCGTGGCGCTCGCTCCCGGCGGGCGCACGCTGGCCACCGCCGGGTCGGACGGTCCGATACGCCTGTGGGACCTCGGCGACCCGCGCCGTCCCGTCCCGCTCGGCACGCTCCGCGGCCACACCGGTCCCGTCCTGACGGCGGCGTTCAGCCCGGACGGCCGCACGCTGGCCACCGGCAGCTTCGACGACACGCTGCGCCTGTGGGACGTCGCCGACCCGCGCCGCCCGAAGCCGCTCGCCACGCTGACCGAGGAGGGCGGCGGGATCGCCGCGGCGGCGTTCAGCCCGGACGGGCGCACGCTGGCCACCGGCGGCTACGACTTCGCCGTCCGGCTGTGGGACGTCGCGGACGCGCGCGACGCCGGTGACCCGATCACGCTGCGCGGGCACGCCGACACGGTCTTCGCGGTGGCCTTCAGCCCGGACGGCCGCACGCTCGCCTCCGCCGGAAGGGACGCCACGGCCCGGCTCTGGGACGTCCCCGGCCCGGCGCTCGGGGGCAACAGCGGGACGGTGTACGCGGTGGCGTTCGGCTCTGACGGCCTGCTGGCCGCGGCGAGCCATCGGACGGTGCGGCTGTGGGACACCGGCGGGCCCGTCCGGGTGGCCACGCTGCCGGGGCACGCGGACGGCGTCGTCGGGCTGGCGTTCGGGCCCGGCGGGCGGACCCTCGCCACGGCGAGCCTCGACAGGACCGTGCGGCTGTGGGACGTGTCCGGCCCGCGCCGGCCCGTCCACCTGGCCACGGTGGGCGGCCATACGGACAACGTCTACTCTGTCGCGTTCGCCCCGGGCGGCACGACGCTGGCCACCGCCGGGGCCGACCGCACCGTCCGCCTGTGGGACATCGCGGACCCGCGCCGGCCTGCCGCGCTCGCCACGCTGACCGCTCACGCGGACACGGTCTACTCGGTGGCGTTCGGCCCGGACGGGACGACGCTGGCCACCGCCGGGGCCGACCGCACCGTCCGCCTGTGGGACGTCGCCGACCCGCGCCGGCCTGCGGCCCTGGCCACGCTCGGCGGTCACGCCAACGCCGTCAACGACGTGACGTTCGGCGGCCGGAACCTGCTGGCGTCGGCCGGCTTCGACGGCACGGCCCGGCTGTGGGACGTCGCCGACCCGCGCCGGCCGAAGCCGCTCGCCACGCTGACCGGGCACTCCAACGCCGTCGCGGACGTCGCGTTCGCCCCGGCCGGCCGGACGCTCGCCACGGCGAGCTTCGACGGCACGGTGCGGCTGTGGCGGCTCGACGACCCGCGCCGCCCCGGCGTCCCGGTCGTGCTGAGCGGCCACACCGACCGGATCTACACGGTGGCGTACGGCCCGGACGGCCTGCTCGCCTCGGGCGGCGCCGACGCCGCGGCGCGGCTGTGGGACACCGACGCCGGGCGGGTGGCCGCCCGGGTGTGCGAGCGCGCCCACCCGGCGATCACCCGGGCGCAGTGGGAGCGGCACATCCCCGGCGTGCCCCACCGGCCGCCGTGCGGCTAGCGCTGGGCCGCGAGGGTGACGCCCAGGCCGATGAACAGGGTGCCGGTCGCCGCGTCGAGGCGGCGGCGCACCGCCTGCCGGGCGCGCAGCCAGCCGCCGATCCGCCCGGCCAGCACGCCGACGGTCGCGTCGGCCAGGAACTCCAGGATGATCAGGATCGCGCCGAGGATCGCGAACTGCAGCCAGACCGGCCCCGCCCCCGGGTCGATGAACTGCGGCAGGAAGGCCACCATGAACGTGAACGTCTGCGGGTTGGCCGCCGACGACACCACGCCGTTCAGGAAGGCGCTCCGGCCGGTCATCCCGGCGCCGGGCGCGTCGTCGGCGTAGCCCTTCCTGAGGTTGCGGAACATCTGGACGCCGAGGTAGATCAGGTACGCGGCCCCGGCCAGCCGCAGCACGGTGAACACGACGGGGAACGCCGTCAGCAGCACGGAGAGCCCGGCCGCCGCGGCGACGACGTACAAGGCGTCACCCGTGATCACGCCGAGCGTGGCGAGCAGCCCGGCGCGGGCGCCGCCCCGCACGCCGCAGCCCAGCACGAACAGCATGTCGGGACCCGGGGTGATCAGAGCGACGACGGTGGTCACCGTGAACACGGCGAGCAGGTGCGAATCGATCGGCATTCCGATCATCTTGCCACTCGCCGCCGCCCCGATCGAGCGCGGTCGCCGCCTCGCGTCAGGGCGCCGACGGCCGCGTCAGGCCCAGGTCGGCGCCCTTCGGTTCCTTGACCGCCGTGACGGCGACGAGGGAGACGACGCAGAGCGCCATGATGTACGCGCCGACGGACATCGTGGTGCCCGTGCTCTGCACCAGGGCCTGGGCGATGGTGGGCGCGAAGGCCCCGCCGAGGATCGCGCCGAGCGCGTAGCCGATCGCGACGCCGGAGTAGCGGACCGAGACGGGGAACATCTCGGCGTACATGGCCGACATGGGCCCGTACGACAGGCCGAGGCCGAGGGTCAGGACGAGGATCGCGGTGGCGAAGAGCCAGATGTTGCGGGTCTCCATGAGCAGGAAGAGCGGGATCATCCAGACGAAGACGAGCGCGTACCCGATCTGGAAGGTGCGCACGCGGCCGATCCTGTCGGACAGCGCCCCCGCGTACAGCGTGAAGCCGAGCCAGCCCACCGAACCGGCGACGGTGGCGAGCAGGACGGACGGCCGGGACAGGCCCAGCGTGGTGGTGCCGTAGCTGATGAAGTAGGCGATGAGGAGGTATCCGGCGGCGTTGTTCGCCACGAAGATCAGCGCGGTGAGGACCACGTTCTTGCTGTTGTGGCGGAACAGGTCGCGCAGCGGCGCGGAGGAGGTCCTGGTGCGCTGCTGGAGCTCCTGGAAGACGGGGCTCTCCTCGACGGCCCGCCGGACCAGGTACCCGATGACGATCAGCGTGAGGGAGAGCAGGAACGGCACCCGCCAGCCCCACGCCTGGAACTGCTCCGGCGTCGTCACCGTGCTCATGACCCACAGCACGCCGGTCGCGAGTATGAGCCCGATCGGCACGCCGACCTGCGGGAAGGCGCCCCACCAGCCGCGGCGCTCGCGCGGCGCGTGCTCCACCGACAGCAGGGCGGCGCCGCCCCACTCGCCGCCCGCGGAGAAGCCCTGGAGGATGCGCAGCAGGATGAGGGCGATGGGCGCGGCCACGCCGATGTCGGCGTAGGTGGGCAGCAGGCCGATGAGGGTGGTGGCCCCGCCCATGATGAGCAGCGTGAGCACGAGCATGCGCTTGCGGCCCAGCCGGTCGCCGTACCGGCCCGCGATGATCGCGCCGAGCGGCCGGAACAGGAAGCTGATGCCGATCGTGGCCAGCGAGATGAGCGTGGCCAGGCCGGGGGCCTGCTCGTTCACCGGGGCCAGGAACAGCGGGCCGAACACCAGGCCGGCGGCCTGGGCGTAGATGAAGAAGTCGTACCACTCGATGGTGGTGCCGGCCAGGGTGCTGGCGAGGACCTTGCGGTCCTCGCGTGTCATGGGGCGTGGCTCGCTCGTCACGTCGGGGCTCCGTTCCTTGCTTGGGGGGGTCTGGTGGCACGTTCCAACGGGCTGGGGAACGGCCACGGCGGGCGGCGCGAGGCGGCGCGAGGTTGCGCAGCGCGGCACTCGGCATGCGTTTCCCGACCGTAGCCGACGAACGGGCGGGCGGGCAGCCCCCAGGCCCGCGTCGGCGCGTCGTGCCCGGCCGGGTCAGCCCGCCGAGGAGACGACCGACTCCAGCGTCGCCACGATCTCCTCCGCGAACAGCAGCGCCGCCGGGCCGTGGCCGTGCTTCCCGCGCCGGACGAGGGAGAGGATGTTGTTGCTGAAGGCGCGGTCCCGGACCGGCCGGTAGGCCAGGCTGCCGTTGTGCTGCTCCTCGGCGATGTCGAACCGGCTGAGGAACGCGACGGCCGCCCCCGAGGCGGCGAGCCGTTTCATCGTCTCGATCGAGTTGGTGTGGAAGGCGGGCTCGACCCTGAGCCCGGCCTCGGCGAAGGTGTCGGCGATGATGCCGTGGATGAGCATCGACCGGTCCGCGAAGACGAGCGGGTAGGCCGCGCAGTCGGCCAGCGGGATCGACTCGCGGCGGGCCAGCGGGTGCTGCGGCGCGACGACCGCGCCGAGCCGGGTGTCGAGCTGCCAGCAGGTCTCCAGCTGCGGGGAGGCGGGGATGTTGAAGCCGAGCGCGAGATCGGCCTCGCTGTCCACCATGGCGCGCAGGATGTCGTGGGTGGACAGCGCCCGGATCGAGATGCGCACGGCGGGATGGCGGGCGTAGAAGCTGACGGTCGCGGCGGAGACGATGCCGCTGGCCAGGCCGGTCATCGTGGCGATCACCACGTCGCCGCTCGGAAGCGCGTGCAGGTCGCGGATCTCGGTCACGGCCTCGCGGTACTCCTGCATGGTCCGCCGCACGTGCGCCAGCAGGACCTCTCCGGCGGGGGTGAGCCGCATGCCGCGCGGCAGCCGCTCGAACAGCGGCTCGCCGAGCTCCTGTTCGAGGACCAGGATCTGCCGGTTGATCGCCGACGGGGCGATGTGGAGCCTCGCCGCGGCCGCCCGGATGGAGCCGTGCCGCGCGACCTCGTCGAGGTACTGCAGCAGGCGTGAATGGAGCATGGGGCCTCCTCGTCCCGACTGTACGCAAAAAGCGTACAGTCCGTGCGAAAACGGCTGCTTGTCAGCAACGGTGGCGTGCCCTTTCATGTCCTCAACGCGACAAGAGCGGCGATGAAGTGAGGAAACGCATGCCCCACGACAAGACGGCCGACCTGCCGGCCCACTACGACCACGTCCGGATGATCTTCGACATTCTGCGGGGCGAGCGGGAGGCGGATCTGCTGCTGCGCGACCTCAACGTCCTGGACGTGCACGGCGAGGCCGTCCACCAGGGCTCGATCCTCGTCCACGGCCAGCGCATCATCGCGCTGGACCCGGACGAGTCGGTGGTGCGGGTGCGGGAGGTCTTCGACGGCCAGGGCCTGTACGCGATCCCCGGCCTGATCGACGCTCACCTCCACTTCGACGCCCAGCTCGCCCACCCGGCGGCGTTCGGCGAGGCGATCGTGCCCAGCGGCACCACGACGATCTTCGCCGAGACGCTGGACTTCGCCAGCGCCGCCGGCGACGAGGCGATCGAGGCCGCCCAGGCCCTGTTCAAGGACCACGAGAAGCTGCCGTACCGGATCTACGCCTTCGCGCCGGGCAAGAAGACGTCGGTCGACGTCACCGCCGCCATGCTGCGGATGGACCCGGTGATCGGCCTCGGCGAGCTGGCCCACCTGTCGTACATGACGGGCAACGACGACGACTTCCGCAAGGCCGCGCTGGGCCGCGCCAACGGCGGCTTCGTCAACGCCCACTGGGGGGTGACGGCGCTGCCGGACATGCTGCTCAACTACCTGCCCGCGATCGGCGCCCACAACAACCACGACGTCTGGAACGAGGAGGACATCGACAAGAGCGTCCGGTACGGGTTCCACACGCAGATCAAGTTCGGCGTGGGCAGCCCCGAGGTGATCAGGACGATGCTGCGCGCCATCGTCAGGCGCCGCTGGCCCGCCGAGAACTTCCAGCTCTGCGCGGACAACATCTCCGTGGACCGCGTCCTGACCAAGGGCCACATCGACTGGGTGATCTCCCTGGCCGTCGAGATGGGCGTCCCGCCGATCCAGGCGATCAAGATGGGCACCCTGTACGCCGCCCGCTCCTTCGGGATGGACCACGAGTTCGGCTCGCTCGCCCCCGGCCGCTTCGCCGACATCGTGCTGACCGACAGCCTGTCGAAGATCAACCCGAGGTACGTGTTCAAGGGCGGCGAGCTGGTGGCCCAGGACCGCAAGCTCCTCAGGCGGGCCGGCCTCGACTACTCCGGCATGGTGAAGCAGCCCAGGCCCGGCCTCACCGGCCTGACCCCTGACCAGCTCGACCTCACGCCGATCGAGGTCTCCGCCGACGGGGAGCGGGCCAAGGTCCTGCTCTTCGACGTCTACGGGCGCGGCCACCTCAAGTTCGCCCAGGAGGTGTGGGTCCCGTTCCGGGACGGCGCGGTCGTCCCCGAGGTGGACGGCGTCCGGCTGAACCGGATCTCCGTCGTGCAGCGCTACGCCGACGGGACGCGCCACATCGTCAACGGCCTGTTCAAGGGCGTCTCGATCGACCGCGGCGCCGTCTCCACGTTCTGGCCGGCCCCCTTCCCGTACTTCGTGGTCGTCGGCGCCGACAGCGGCGAGATGTGCGCCAACCTCGAACGGCTCGACGCCTACGTCGGCGGCTGCGTCGTCACCGAGGACGGGCAGGTGCGGGCCTCGCTGCCGCTGGACATCTACGGCGTCATGGCCGACATGGACCTGCCCGAGCTGGTGGACGCCACCCGCTCGATCGACGCCGCCCTGGAGAAGCTGGGCCACCGCAACGAGGGCGAGCCGGTCGTCAACAAGCTCCTGACCCTGTTCATCTCGCTGGACCGCTTCGGCTTCATGGTCTGACGACAGCGTTTCCGTATCCGACCGAGTGTCAGCGGGTGCCGGTCACCTGACACGTAGCCGAGGAGAGACTGTGCTACAGAACGAACACGATGCCGGGGTCGCTGACACCGGAAGCCTGGTGCGGCGCTGGATCACCTACGCCGCCGGGATCTACGTGCTGACGCTCGGCGTCAGCCTGGCCATCAGGGCGGGCATCGGCATCTCGCCGCAGAGCAGCCTCACCCGCACGATGACCCTGGTGCTGCCGCCGATCAGCCAGGGCACGTTCAACTTCCTGCTCGAACTCGTCATGCTCGGGCTGACGTACCTGGTCATGCCGAAGGACTTCAAGGCCAGGAGCTTCCTGTCGCTGATCCCGGCCCTGGCCCTGGCCTCGTTCCTGGACCTGAACCTGATGCTGACGGACTGGATCGTGGTCGAGCCGTACGCCGGCCGGTTCGCGCTCCTGGTGTTCGCGGACGCGACGCTCGCGTTCGGCCTGTTCCTGATGATCCGCGCCAACCTGGTGCTCATGCCGATCGACATGTTCGTCAACACGATCTTCAAGCGGACGGGCTGGAAGTGGGGCAACATCAAGACGGCCTTCGACTGCACGCTGCTGGTCACCTCGGCGGCGATCGGGCTGATCTTCCTCGGGGCACCGCACTTCATCCGCGAGGGCACCATCATCAACGGCATCCTCGTCGGGCAGTACATCCGGCTCTACTTCTTCCTGTTCGCCCGGTTCTCCCGTAACAGGGAACGGTAGCGGTGCGCCACCTCGTGGAAGGCCGCCTTGGGCGTCCAGGCCGGGTCGTCGCCGTCCGCCACCTTCACGATGCCGAACCCGGCCTTGTCCAGGTCGAGCCTCGGGTCGTCGCGGTGCGGGAAGCCCCGCATGGCGAAGGTGAACACGAAGCACCCGTGCACGCCGGCGTCGTCGTAGAGGCCGATCAGCTCGCCGAGGTAGGCCGCCTGCGTGCGCTCGTCGCGTGGGTGGTCGCCCCGGATCTCGGGCTGCTCGGCGAACCAGCGGACGATGCGGAACGAGGCCGCCCCGCGCAGGTCGGCCCCGGTGAACGCGCCGCAGCCGAACTCGGTGACGACCACCGGCCGGGCCTGGTCGCGCACCAGTGACCGCAGGCGCCGTTCGTAGCCCGCGTGGTCGTCGCCCGAGCGGTAGAGGCTGACCCCGGCCACGTCGAAGCGGGACCAGTCGACCTGCTCCCAGCCGGCGGCCGCGTAGCTCAGCGGGCCGTGGAAGACCTGCCGCGCGCACCGCGCCGCCCGGTCCAGGAAGGCGTCCAGCTTCCGGGTGATGCGGCGGCGCAGCAGGCGGCGGGCCCGCAGGATCGCCAGCAGCCGCAGGTAGGACCAGGGCAGCGGCACGATCCCCGGGGCGGTGTGGGAGAACTCGCTGCCCACCAGCAGGGTCACCCGATCGGGATGCGCGGCGCGCAGGCGTTCGGCCGCCGTGGCCACCCGTTCCAGGTGCGCCAGCACCTCGGGCCGGGGACGGTCACGCAGATGCGGCCGGACCCAGATCTCCAGACCGGCGTCCAGGGCCTGCTCGGCGGCGCGGATCAGGCGCTCCTCGTCGGTGCCGATCAGCATCACCGCCGTGCAGTGCAGCTCCTCGCGAATCACCCGCAGGTCCCGCCCGACCTCGCCGGGTGGCGCGTCGTCCACTAGGTACGACACGCCGCGAACGGTCAGCATCGGATCCTCCTCACGCGGGGACGTCGTCCCGCCGGTCGCCGCCCTCGCGGTGGTGGCCGCGCTGGGCGTCACGGTCGAAGATGCCCAGGATCTCGCACGGTCCGCCTTCGGCGCCGATGGCGTGCGGCGTCATCGTGGGGAACTCGGCGGCCTGGTTGGCCTCCAGGCGCAGGCGGCGGTGGCCCAGCATGAGGACGGCCGTGCCGGACAGGACGACCAGCCATTCGCGGCCCGGGTGGGCGCGCATGCGGGCCGGGTTGGCGGGCGGCGGCTCGGTGATGCGCCGGCGCATCACGGTCATGCCGGGATCGGCCTTGACGGGCCAGCGCATCAGGCCGTGGGCGGCGTCGATCGTCGGGCTGGTGACGACGTCGTCGGCGGCGGTCTCGACGAGCTGGTCGAGGGAGGTGTCCAGGGCGCGGGCGAGGGTGACGAGCTGGTCCAGCGCGAGGCGGCGGCGGCCGTTCTCGATGCGGCTCAGCGAGGACTGGCTCATCCGGGCGCGGGTGGCCAGCTCCTCCAGGGACCAGCCCTGCGCGACCCGCAGCGCGCGGATGCGCGTGCGCACCAGGTGGTCGAGATCCTCGTCCTCTTGCGTCATGGGCAACAGCTTATGCCTGCGGTGCAAGACCGACGGGCCAGACGAGCCCTTGACTTCATGTTGACATTAACTTGCACACTTGCCTCACGCCAAGCGATCACTGCTAGGGAGGCAAGAGATGTTCGACGTCGTCATCGTCGGCGGGGGCCCGGCCGGGATGTCCGCAGCGCTGGCCCTGGGGCGGGTGCACCGATCGGCGCTGCTGCTCGACGCCGGGGAGGGCCGCAACGCCGCCGCCCAGAACGTGCACAACTTCCTGACCCGGGACGGCACGCCGCCCGGCGAGCTGCGCAAGCTCGGCCGCGAGGAGCTGGCCGCGTACCCGTCGGTGCGGGCCAGGACCGGGACGGTCGCCGAGGTCAGCGCGCGGGACGGCGAGGGGTTCCGGCTGGAGCTGTCCGGCGGCGACACGGCAGGCGACACGGTGGGCGGCACGGTGGGCGGCACGGTGGGCGGCACGGTGGAGGGGCGGCGGCTGCTGCTGGCGACCGGGCTGGCCGACGAGCTTCCCGGCCCGCCCGGCGTGCGGGAGCTGTGGGGGCGCTCCGCCTTCCACTGCCCCTACTGTCACGGCTACGAGTGCACCGGCAGGCGGGTCGCCGTGCTCGGCACCGACCCGTCCCGCGTCCGGCTGGCGCTGCAGCTCAGCCGCTTCGCCGCCGGCGTCGTCCTGTGCGCCGACGGCCGGCCGCTCGACCCGGAGGCGCGGGCCACGCTGGAAGGGCACGGCGTCGGCGTCCGCGAGGAGGCCGTCACCCGCCTGGAGGGCGACGGCGGGCGGCTGGAGCGGATCATGTTCGCGTCCGGGCCGCCGGTGGAGCGGGACGCGGTGTTCGTCGTCAACGTGCCGCGCCAGCGCTCCGGCCTGGCCGCCCGCCTGGGCTGCGCGGCCTTCGCCGACGGGTGCGTGGAGGTGAACGAGTTCGGGCAGACCAGCGTGCCCGGCGTGTACGCCGCGGGCGACATGGCGCGCCGGGCCAGCGTGCCGGTGCCGCTGGCCGCGGTGATCGCCGCCGCGGCGAGCGGCACCGTGGCCGCGGCGGTGCTCGACCAGGACCTGCTGAGCGCCGACTTCGGGCTGCCGAACCCGTTCGCAGGGGCCGGGCGATGACGCGCACGGACGTCGCCCCGGCGGTGACGCGCGGCGGCAACGTGCCGCTCGCCACTGCCGGGCTGCTCATCGGCATGCTGCTGTCGATCCTGGACCAGACCGTGGTGGCGGTCGCGCTGCCCGACATCGCGGCCGACCTGGGCGGCCTGGACGCGATCGGCTGGATCGTCACCGCGTACGTGCTGACCTCGACCGCGACGGGCGCGCTGTACGGGCGGCTCAGCGACCGGTTCGGCCGCCGCGCGGTGTTCGTGACGGGGGTCGCGATCTTCGTCACGGGCTCGGCGCTGTGCGGCTTGGCGCGGACGATGCCCGAGCTGATCGCCGCCAGGACGTTCCAGGGCGCCGGGGCGGGGGCGCTGTTCGTGCTGCCGACGATCGCGCTGTCGGAGCTGTACCCGGCCCGGCTGCGCAGCCGGGTTCAGGGGTTCACCGGCGGCGTCTTCGCGCTGGCCAGCGTGGGCGGGCCGCTCGCGGGCGGCGCGATCACGGACGCGTGGGGGTGGCGGTGGATCTTCTACGTCAACCTGCCGCTCGGCCTGCTCGCCGTCGCGCTGGCCGCGTTCGCGCTGCGGCTGCCCAGGACCGGCGGGAACGGCCGCGTCGACCTGGCCGGGGCCGTGCTGGTCGCCGGCGCGATGGTGAGCCTGCTGCTGGTGGCCGAGTGGGGCGGCCGCGCGTACGCGTGGGACTCCGGCGTGATCCTCACGCTGGCGGCGGCCGTGGTGGCGCTGGGCGCGCTGTTCGTGTGGCGGGAGCGTCGCGCGGCCGACCCGCTGCTGCCGCCCCGGCTGTTCGCCGATCCCGTGCTGCGGGTCGCGCTGCCCGCGACCGCGCTGCTCGGCGCGCTGCTCGGCGGCTCGACCGTCTACCTGCCGACGTACCTGCAGGCCGCGTACGGGATGGGCGCGACGCAGGCGGGGCTGGCGCTGAACCCGTACGTGCTGACGTTCATGGCGGTCTCCTCGCTGGCCGGGGCCCGGATCGGCGCGAGCGGCCGGTTCCGGCCGTACCTGCTCGCCGGCGCGCTGATCGCGGCGGCGGGGTTCGGGCTGCTGAGCCTGCTCCGGCCCGGCACTCCGTACGTGCTGCTGGCCGTGGTCCTCGGCGTGCTGGGCGTCGGCTTCGGGCTGCTGATGCAGAACCTCGTGGTCGTCGCGCAGAACGCGGCCTCTCCGGCGGACCTGGCCGCGACCACGTCGGCCGTGGTGTCGGTCCGCGGGCTGGGGCTGTCGCTGGGCGTGTCCGTCTTCGGCAGCGTCCTGGCCCGCGAGCTCCAGGGGCGGCCCCCGGGCCCGCGGGCGACCGCCGCCGCCGTCCCGGAGGTGCTGTTCTGGGGCGCGCCGGCCGCCCTCGTCCTCGTGGCGCTGCTCGCGCTGCTGCCGCGCACCGTGAACCGCGCGTGAAGCGGGCCTGCCTGAGGTACCCCCGCGTGGGCTAGCCTCACCCGCATGGCCCTCGCCTCGATCCCCAGCCCTCCCGAAGCGGTCTGGCATCTCGGATTCCTCCCGATCCGGGCGTACGCGCTGTGCTTCATCGTCGCGATCGCGTTCGGCATCTGGCTGAGCGAGCGGCGCTGGCGCGCCCGGGGCGGCGAGAAGGGCGTCATCGGCGACATCGCGTTCCCCGGGGTGATCTTCGGCCTGGTCGGCGCGCGCCTCTACCACGTCATCACCGACTGGCAGACGTACTTCGGCGAGCGCGCGATCAAGGAGCCCTACCAGGCGCTGTTCATCTGGGAGGGCGGGCTCAGCATCTGGGGCGCGGTCGCGCTGGGCGGCGTGGGCGTGTGGCTGGCCTGCCGCCGCCGGGGGCTGTCCCTCGGCGAGGTGGCCGACACGGTCGCGCCCGGCATCGCGTTCGGGCAGGCGATCGCGCGCTGGGGCAACTGGTTCAACCAGGAGCTGTACGGCTCGCCGACCACGCTGCCGTGGGGCCTGGAGATCGACCGGGCACACGGCGGCGAGCCGGGCGTCCTCTACCATCCGACGTTCCTGTACGAGTCGCTGTGGAGCCTGGCGCTCGGCTTCGCCCTCCTCTACGCCGGCAGGCGGTTCGCGCCGCGCCCGGGGCGGCTGTTCGCCCTCTACGTGGCCGGTTACACGCTGGGGCGGTTCTGGATCGAGGGGCTGCGCATCGACCCGGTGGGCGGGGTCGACCACGCGGTGACGCTCCTGGGGCTGCGGATCAACCAGTGGACCTCGATCGCGCTGTTCGCCGGCGCGCTCGTCTACCTCTGGGCGACCCGCGACAGGGCCGCCGCCAAGGCGGCCTGAGCCTCCGGCGGCCCGGGAGCGCCCCTCACCCCTTCAGCCCGGTGTGGGCCAGGCCCTCGACGAACTGCTTCTGCGCCAGGACGAACACCACCAGCACCGGCAGCGCCGTCATGGAGGCGGCGGCGAGCTGGACGTTCCACATGGGGCCGCCGTAGGCGTCGACGAACTGCGTCAGCGCCTGGGGCAGCGTGAACTTCTCCGGGCTGGAGAGGAACACGATCGGCTCCAGGTAGAGGTTCCAGCTGTGCAGGAAGGTGAAGATGGCCACGGCCCCGAGGGCGGGGCGGGCCAGCGGGAGCCCGATGCGCACGAACGTGACGAACCGCCCCAGGCCGTCGACGGCCGCGGCCTCCTCCAGCTCGCGGGGCAGCACCAGGAAGAACTGCCGCATGATGAAGGTGGCGAGCACGCTCGGTGCGCCCAGCATCGGCACCAGGACCAGCGGCCAGTGCGTGTCGGTCAGCCCCCAGCCGTGGAAGAGCTGGAACAGCGGCACGATCGTGACCTCGCTCGGGATGAGCAGGCCGGTCAGC
Organism: Nonomuraea ceibae; assembly: GCF_019396325.1. Classification (GTDB taxonomy): domain Bacteria; phylum Actinomycetota; class Actinomycetes; order Streptosporangiales; family Streptosporangiaceae; genus Nonomuraea; species Nonomuraea ceibae. The sequence continues at coordinate 5,683 of NZ_JAHKRO010000049.1, read as the reverse complement.
ACGATCACGAACAGCACGTTCGACCCGCGGAAGCGGATGCGGGCGAAGGCGTAGCCGGCCAGTGCGGAGACCACCAGCGTGCCGGCCGTGACGACCGCGGCGATGTAGAGGCTGTTCCAGTACTGCTGCGCGAACGGCTGCAGCTCGAAGACCTGCCGGTAGGCCTCCAGCGTCGGCCGCCCCGGCCACAGCGAGGGCGGGAAGGCGAAGATCTCGCTCACCGGCTTCAGCGACGAGGTGGCCATCCACCAGGTCGGGAAGACGAACGGCACGCACAGCACGCACAGCAGCCCGTACAGCAGGGTCTTACGCCTCATGGAACACCCACCTCCTGCGCATGCGCCACTGCAGCAGGGTGAGGGCGAGCACGATCACGAACAGCAGCACCGACAGCGTGGCCCCGTAGCCGAAGTGGTGGAACTGGAAGGCCTGCTGGTACAGGTAGTAGACGAGCACGGTGGTCGAGGTGCCGGGGCCGCCCTGGGTGAGCACCGCGATCTGGGCGAACACCTGCAGCGACCCGGCGACCGTGATGATCGAGGTGAGCAGCACGGTCGGGCTGATCATCGGCAGCGTGATCCGCCGGAACCGGGTCCACGCCGAGGCGCCGTCCAGCCGGGCCGCCTCGTACAGGTCCTTCGGCACGCCCTGCAGCGCCGCCAGGAAGAGCACCATGTTGAGCCCGACGTTCTTGAACACCTGGACCACGATCACCGAGACCGTCGCCCACGAGCCGGAGCGCAGCCAGTTGGGCCCCTCGATGCCGGCGGCGGCCAGGATCGCGTTGATGCCGCCGTTGTTCTGCAGCAGGAACCCCCACACGATCGTCCAGGCCACGAGCGAGACGACCACCGGGGAGAAGAACAGCGTCCTGAACACCGTGGTGCCGCGCAGCCGCTGGTTGAGCAGGACGGCCAGCAGCAGCGCCAGCGCGAGGTTGAGGACGACCAGCCCCACGGAGAAGAGCCCGGTGGCCGTCAGCACCGACGCCATGTTCGGGTCGTTCAGCAGCCGCCGGTAGTTGTCGGCGCCGACGAAGGTGAACGTGTCCGCCAACACGTTCCACTCGTTGAGGCTGTAGGTGAGGACGAGCCCGAGCGGCAGGAAGACGAAGAGCAGGCTGCCCGCGAGCTGCGGCCCGATGAAGAGGTAGCCGAGCAGGTGGTCGCGCCGCCGGGCGGTCCACCAGCCCGCCCGGCGGGTCACGGACAGCGCCATCACTTGGCCAGCATCGGCTGGATGGCGGCGCAGACGCCCTTCATCACGGTCGCCACGTCGGCGTCCGGCTGCCACAGCTGGTCCAGCCCGGCGCGTACGGCCTGGCTCAGCTCGGCCTGCCCGGTGTGGCTGGGCTTGACGCGGCCGGCGGCGATGCCGTCGACCACGACGTCCTGGAGCTGTTCCGGCTTGAGCAGCGGGTTGCTCTTCGCGAGCGAGTCCGCGGTCAGCAGCGGCTGCCGGGGCGGAGGGAAGTACTGGGCGAGCTTGGCGGAGTTCTCCGGGTTGGTGAAGAAGGCCAGGAAGTCGGCGGCGGCCTCGGCGTTCCTGGACTTCTTGAGCACGCCGATGCCGGCCTGGCCGATCACGCTGTACGCGCCCTTCGGCCCGGTGGGCAGCGTCACCAGGTCCCAGCCGAAGGCGCCGTCCTGGAGCAGGGAGGCGCGGGAGATCTGGGTGATCGTCATCCCGGCCTCGCCGGCGAAGAAGTCGGCGGTGGTGCCGGGGGCGGGCATGGCCTTGCCGGTGAAGATCGCCTTGTGCAGGAAGCCCATCGCCTCGATCATCTCGGGCTTGTCGAAACCGCAGGTCCTGCCGTCCTCGCTCCACGCCTCGGCGCCCCAGCCGCCCCAGACGGCGGCCAGGTTGTCCCAGCCCTTGTAGTCGAAGTCGCGCACGACCAGGCCGGCCTTGCCGGTCTTCTCCTGCACGGCCGAGGCGATCTTGACGGCCTCCTCCCACGTCCAGCCCTTGGCCGGCACGCTCTGCCCGGCCTTCTTGAGCAGGTCGGTGTTGACGAAGACGCCGAAGGGCGAGGTGGAGAACGGGTAGGCGTACAGGGCGCCGTCCTTCTGCCACAGCCTGGTGGTGCTGGGCGCGAGCTCCTCGGGCTTGACCAGGGTGTCCAGCGGGACCAGCGCGCCGGAGCCGACGAAGTCGGGGGCCGAGTTCTCGAAGATCCACGCCAGGTCCGGGGTGTTGCCGCCGGCGATCTGGGTGGTGAGCGTGGTCGTGTAGGTCTCCACCGGAAGGGTGTCGTACTTCACCGTGACGTCCGGGTGGGTCTTCCGGTACGCGGCCGCGATGTCGCCGAACAGCTTGAGGTGGGCCTCGTTGCCGGTCCAGATCGTCATTCGCAGCGTGACGGGGCCGCCCTGCGGCTCGGCGGAGGATCCGCAGGCCGCGAGGGCCAGCGTGCCCGCCAGCCCGAGCGCGGTCACCTTTGTGCGCATGTCGTTACTCCTTGCGGGGGGTTAATAACCGGAAATATCCGGCCAGTGCAGTTCGATCCCCTGGGCCTCCAGGCGGTCCTGGAAGCGGGCCAGCAGGTCTGGATCGTTCCGGACGGCGCGCGGCGGCACCGAGCTGTCCAGGCAGAAGGCGGCCAGCGCGCCCGCGGCCTCGCCGATGTTCCACTCGACGGGGTGCAGCCGGTAGCAGCCGTTGGTGATGTGCGTGGTGCCGAGGTTCTTGCCGGCGGGCAGGAGGTTGTCCACCCGGCGCGGGACGAGCGCGCCCAGCGGGATCTCGAACGGCGCGCTCGGCACGTCGATGTAGTTGTCGCCGCCGGTCGAGGGGTGCAGGTCGATGCGGTACATCCCGATCCCGGCCGAATCACCGTAGCGTGCGCCCTTGACCACGTCCTGCTCGACCACGGTGTGCTCGGCCAGGATGCGGCGCGACTCCCGGATGTAGGGAGCCTGGGCCAGGCCGTCGGCCGAGCCGGTCACGTCGCCGCGCAGCCGCAGCCCCGGCCAGCCGGTGCCGCCGTCGGGCCGCGGGGCCTCGGTCTGCAGCCAGTACAGGACCGAACGGGACAGCTCGCGGGCGGCGGCCACGTGCTGCGCGGCGTCGGGCACGTCGAAGGCCGGGCCGAGCACGTAGTCGATCATCGGCCAGTTGACCAGGCAGATGTCGCTGGCGTACGCGCCCGGGGTGAACAGGCGGCGGGCGGCGATCCTGCGGAAGGTCCACAGGTTGCCGTCGCCGGGGTTGCGCCGCTGGTCGGCACGGACCAGCAGCGGATCGTCGTCCGGGTTGGGGGTGAAGCTCCGCTCGCCGATCTCCAGCGTGCGCGGGTTCGGGCTGCGCCAGCCGAGCAGCTTGCCGCCCCAGAAGGGCAGCTCGAAGTCGCGCCAGAAGTCGTACGAGGCGGGCCGGTCGACGGTGTGGTCACCGTCCATGTGGTCGACCGCGAAGCAGACGGAGATCGCCTGCATGTTGAGCGGCTGCGCCTCGGCGGGGGCGCTCGGCTCGCCCGTGTCGTCGCGCGACTCGAAGCCGGTGACGTACTCCGTGCCGGTCAGCGGCAGCAGCTCGCCGGTCTCGGTGGCGTCCAGGACGTAGGGCGCGGTCACCACGACCTCGTCCCCCTCGTGGCGCAGCCGTACGGAAAGGACGCGGTCCCCGTCGGTCTCCGCCGCCAGCGGCGTGCACGGCTGGAGCACGGTGAGCCGCCCGCTGCCCCGGTAGGGGGCGAGCATGGCCTCGATGACGGCCAGCGCCACCCGGGGCTCGTGGCAGATCGGGCTCACCCAGCCGGCGCCGGGGTTGAGCTCACGCCAGGCCCGCGCGGGCTCGGTGAGGGGGAAGTGGCGGCGGTAGTAGTCGCGGATGCCGTCGCGCAGCGCGCGGTAGCTCGCCGTGACGCCGAACTGCTCGACCCAGGTGTGCTCGTCCGGCGGCACCGCCTGGCTGGTCAGCTGCCCGCCCAGCCAGGCGTGCTCCTCGGTGAGGATCACCCGCCGTCCGGCTCGGAGCGCCGCGAGCGCCGCCGCCACTCCCCCGAGGCCGCCTCCGACGACCAGCACCTCGGTGCTCAGCTCACGCAACGTTGTTCCTTCCCAGGGTCAGACCCTTGACGGGTTCGCACGGGAGCAGCCGCTGGACCGGGCTGCCGCCCTCGATGAGTTCGGTGAGGACCTCCACCGCCTGCCGTCCCATCTCGGCACGGGGGATGCGGAAGCCGGTGAAGTCGATGTCGGTCGGCGCGGGCCTGGTGGGGTCGCCGAGCGTGACGATCGACAGGTCCCCGGGCACGGCCAGGCCGCGCGCCCTGGCCGCCTGGAGGATGACCGCGCCGTCGGCATACTCCTCCACGAAGATCGCGGTGGCGTCGGTGCCGAGCGCGTCCTCGGCGTCCGCCGGAGGGAGGGTGACGGCCTGGAGCCCGGCCGTCCCCTCCTGGAATCCGCGGTGGCGGTCGGCGAACGACTCGGCCCCGGCGCCGTGCCCGACGTACGCGAATTTCTCATGACCCAGGCCGCGGGCCCCCTCCACCAGCTCGCGCACCACGCTGCCGTAGTCGGCGCCGACGTAGGAGACGGGGCCGCCCGCGTCGTCGCGGCGGCCCACCGAGACGAACGGGTAGCCCTCGGCGACCAGCCTGGCCAGCTCCTCCCGGTCGAGCTCGCGGCCGAGCAGGACGCAGCCGTCGGCCAGGCGCAGGCGGTGGTCCTGGTGGTAGATGCGCTTGCGGCCGTCGACCAGCGGGGCGCTGGTCAGCAGCAGCAGGTCGCAGCCCACCTGCTCGGCCGACTCCTCGATCCCGATGAGGAACGGGTGGTAGAAGTCGCCCGTCGCGCTCGGGAAGACCGGCTCGTAGGTGAAGACGCCGAGGATCCGGTTCCGGCCCGCCGCCAGCCGCCTGGCCAGCGGGTCGGCCACGTAGCCGGTCTCCCTGATGACGCGCAGCACCCGGTCCCGGGTCTCGGCCGGGATCCTCGTCTCGGCCCCCGGCCGGTTGTTGAGCACCAGCGAGACCGTGGTCTGGCTGACGCCGGCGAGCCGGGCGATGTCGCGCTGCGTGATGCGTCCCATCTCACCTTCCTTCAGGTAATGCGCATTAGCAGTGGAAGAGAGTGTCCGGTACGCGTCTCGTCACCGTCAAGGGGCGGGGCGGGAGTAATACGGATTAGCAGGCGGCCAGCAGTCGAACGTGATCGCGGCATCGAACGTGCCGTCGTGCGGCGCCCGCAGCACGTGCAGCCGCCGCCTGCCGTCCCGCAGGCAGGCCACCGAGGTCACGGCGAACGCGGCCGGCCGTGCCGCGCCCCAGCTGAAGCGGACCACTCCCCCGGCGCGGCGCGGCTCCAGCCCGCCCGCGGTCGCGGCCGCCGAGACCGCGCGGACCGAGCGGCGGACCTGGCCGCCGGTGATCCGCACGTCGGCGACCACCGAGGCGTCCGGTGTGCGGTGGCGCGGCCGGTAGGGGTTGCCGCCGAGGAACTCCACGGGCATGGCGCCGTCGGCGTCCGGCCGCCGGCCGGGGAGGGCCGTCGCCCAGCAGCCGTGGTCGTCGTCGTTCGGCGACTGGATGACCGTCCCGGCGACCGGGTGCCACACGCTCGCCCGGCGGGGTGGCGGCCGTCAATCGAGCTGATACGAATCAGCGGGCCCGGGGGGTGCCGCGCGGAGGCGGGGGGACGCCTCCGCCTCCGCGCGGTCTACGTCAGCTCGTGGTGCA
>NZ_JAHKRO010000048.1 GCF_019396325.1 Nonomuraea ceibae | reverse complement strand
GGGATGGTGCATCGGATCTTGCGGGCGCGCAGGTGCTGCCGGATCGCGCGGGAGGAGTACGCCTTGTCGGCCCGGACGACCTCGGGCCGGGTGCGTGGGCGGCCGGGCCCCAGCCGGGGCACCTTGACGGCGGCCAGGACCGTTGGGAACTGGTGCGCATCACCGCGCTGCTCCGCCGTCACTGCGATGCGGGCACTTAAGGAGTCAGACGTGATCCCTTCCACCGCCTGACATAGTCCTCGACGGTTCGTCATCGAACTTACCGGCACCCGGGCCGACCAAGCCCGATCGCGTCCTCCGGGCCAGGCCGATCCCTGTATGGAGCCTGCTGCCCGCTGGCACCGCACCACTCATCTGACCAGGAAGCGACCGGATCGCCGGGCTTGCAGCAGCATCATTACGCAGAACCTGTCCGAGCAGGACCGGCGAGTCCTCGCCGACCTGATCCCTCAGTACACGCAGCCAGAAACCAGTCCGAACGGCAGCTACCGGCGGGGAAGCACCCGAATCCCCTGGGATGCCATCTGAAAGCCGCCGCCGCGGCCCAGAGGCAGCGGCGCCCCGGCATGCCTCGATCATGCCGTGGGCGTCCGGGTGTCCCGCTCGCCACAGCAAGGCCAGGTCCAGGGCTCCGTCGCTCTGCTCCATGGGCACGACGCCGGCATGCGCATCATCTCAAGGCCGCCACCAACCATGGCGGAGATGGCGGCATGACCACGGCGATGCCGAGACGACGAGCGCGGCTCGTCCCGCTGAGTCCGGGCTTCAGTGCACCCCGGAGGTCAGGGCGGCCCGGTCCTGCGCAGCATGAGTATCGTGGTGTCATCGTGCTGACCGGCCGCCCTGAAGGCGTGCAGGTCCTCGCCCAGAGCGCGGACGAGACTGGCGGGCGGGTCCGCGGCCCACGCGCGCAACCGCTCCTCCAAGGGGTAGAACCTGCCGCGCGCGTCACGCGCCTCGGTCACTCCGTCCGTGCACAGCAGCAAGCTCGCACCGCGCGCGAATCTGAACGACACGCCTGCGCGCGGCGCCGGAGCCAGTGCCGCCAGACCGAGGGGGACCTCCGCCTGCCCCAGGTCCGCCTGCCGGATGTCACGGCCCTGAATCACGTACGGGGCGATGTGGCCACAGTTGACCACCTCGACCGCCTCGGTCTGCGAGGCATCCTTGATGTCCAGGATGAGCGCGGTGACCAGCCGCTCCGGCTCGCCGTCCTGAGCCGCGAAGTAGTTGTGCCTGACCACCGAGTTCTCCAGTGCGGCTACTACGCCGGTGAGCGTCTCCTCCCGGTGGGCCGCCTCTCTGAACGAACCCAGCAGCGCGACCACCATCCCGATCGCCGACAGGCCCTTGCCTTGCACGTCAGCGATCAGCACCCGGGTGCCGGTCTGGGCGACGGCCACGTCGTACATGTCGCCGCCCATCATGGTGTCCTCCTCTACCGGCTGGTAGAGGCCCTCCACCGCGATCTCAGCCGTACGCAGAGGCAGCGGGCGCACCAGGAGCTGTCTCAGGGCGGAGGTCGCCGAACGCAACCGGAAAACCTCCGCCTCCCGCTTCACCCGGTAGCGGCACCCGGCCACGCTCAGCAACCCAAACAGGCCGGTGAACCCGGCCGCCAGCAGGATGTCGTCGGGCTCGCCACGCAGGTAGATCGCCGTGCCGACCTCCACCACCAGCACCCACACCGCGGCGACGGCAGTCTGCCACACCGCCCCGAGCCCCGACACGATGGCCGGCAGGAAGATCAGCAGCGGGTACAGGCGAACCGCGGTGCCCGTGGACACGTCCAGCACGATCACCACGGCAGTGACGAAGGCGAGCCCAGCCAGGAACAGCGGCGTCCGCAGACCAGGACCGGCCCCAGGCCGCCCCCCAGCGTCGTCAGTCACCCCTGCCCCCTTCACCACCAAACCACCTTCTACCAGCGGTATCTCCGCCCAGCCCTTTCGGCGCGCCCACGTGACCCTTCTTTGTGCGCCGGGCGTGACGCGGATCCGGGGAGGCGTTCCGGATGACGACGGCCGGGTAGGGCTTTGACCATCGTGGCCGTCGGGGGAGGTCACCATGGGTGGGTTGCCGTTCGAGATGCTGGCTCCTGCGCCGGTGGGAGTGGCGGTGACGCATGGCCCCAACCACCGGCTGATCTACAGCAACGAGGTGTACCGGTCGCTGGTCAGCGTTCCCCGGCGCGGGATGCCCGTCGAGGAGGCGTTCTCCGCCTATGTGCTGCCGCGCTACCGGGCGCGCTTCGACCAGGTGTACGCGACGGGCGAGCCGGCCATCGGCGTCGCGGAGCCGGCGGTGCCGATGCCGGGCAGCAGGACACCGGCGGGGCGGTTCTTCACCTTCAGCCTGTCGCGGGTCGTCCTCGGCCCCGGCGAGTACGGCGTGCTGGTGGTCCTGATGGACGTGACCGAGCAGACCTCCGCCGCGCACCGGGTGTCGGCCATCGCCGAGGAACGCCGCCGCTTCCTGCGCCGCTACGAGAGCCTCATGCGCGTCAGCGCGGACGTCTTCTGGGTGACCAGCAGGGACGGGTACGTGTCGGAGCCGAGCCCCAGCTGGGAGCGGGTGACCGGGCAGCCGTGGGAGGAGCACCGGGGGCAGGGCTGGCTGCGGGTGGTTCACCCCGACGACCGCCAGGCCACGATCGAATCCTGGTCACGGGCCGTCGGCGGGGCCACGGAGATGTGGGAACACGTCTACCGGCTGCGCACCGTCGAGGGCGGCTACCGGCATTTCCAGCTGCGCGCGGTGCCGATCTGCGAGGACGGCGACGTGGTGGAGTGGGTGGGCACCTGCACCGACATCGAGCAGCGATGGCAGGAGGAGCGGCGCCGTCGCCTGCTCGACCGGGCAGCCTCGGCCACGGCGCAGTTGCGGAGCCTGGAGGAGATGCTGGGCGCGCTGGCCGACGTGATCGTGCCCGAGCTGGCCGACGGCTGCGGCGTCTATCTGGTCACCGACCTGACCGGCGAGCGGCACGGTGGCGCCCCGTTCGTCGTCGAGCGGCTGGCTACCGCCGCGCGCCCCGGCATACGGCGGCTACCACCGTACAGTGAGGAACAACTCCCCGCCGACAACGCCTTCGTCGAGGCCGCGCGGCGCAGGCGACCTCTGCTGAAGACGTTCCCCGCCGGCTCGCCGCCGGCGAACGTCGCCCCCGGCGGCACGCTGCCCTGGCTGACGGCGAACGGCGCCAACAGCATGCTGATCCTGCCCGTCGTGGTGGACGGCACGGTCCCGGCCGTGGTCAACGTGGTGACGTGCGGGGACCGTCCGCCGATCAGCCGGGCCGACATCGCCCTGCTGAACGGCATGTTCGATCACGCCCATGACGCCCTGAGCCGGGCGATCCGCTACCAGCGCGCCCAGCAGATCGCGCTCGCGCTCCAGTACAGCCTGCTCGCCGAACCGCCGCGGGTGGACGGCCTGGAGATCGTCGCACGCTACCGGGCGAGCCCGGCCGCGGCGGAGGTGGGCGGCGACTGGTACGACTCCTTCGTCCTGCCCGACGGCGTTCCCGTCCTGGTGATCGGCGACGTGGCCGGCCACGACCTGGGAGCCGCGGTGGCGATGAGCCAGCTGCGGAACATGCTGCGCGCCCTGGCGATGGACCGGTGCGAGCCTCCGGGAGAGATCCTCACCCGGCTGAACGTCACGATGGGATCGCTGTCGGGCGACGTGATCGCCACCTGCGTGTTCGCCCGCGTCGAGAGGCTCGGCGACGGCTACCGGCTCCGTTACGCGGTGGCCGGCCATCCTCCCCCGCTGCTGGTCACCCTGGATGGCGGGGGTCGTTTCCTGGACGGCGCCGTGAGCCCGCTGCTCGGTTTTCCGCACGAGGGCGGACGTCCGTCGATGGTGGAGCCGCTGCCGCCGGGCAGTACGCTTCTGCTGTATACCGACGGCCTCGTCGAGCGGGCCGGCGAGCACCTTGACCGTGGCCTGCAGCGGCTGCGCCGTCAGGCGGAACGCCTCGCCGACCAGCCCGTGGACAAGTTCTGCGACCAGCTGCTCAGCGCGATGCCCATCACCGGCCTGGACGACATCGCCGTCATAGCGCTGCGCCTGCCCGTTCCGGGGTGAACCGGCGGCTCGTGCATGCCGCTCGGCGCGCTGCCGTCGGGCAGGCGCAGGCCGAACTCCATGCCGAGCGGCAGGCCGTGCTGGATGAGCAGGTCCGGCTCGGCCTACACCAGTTCGGTGCCGAAGCCGGTGACCTGCAGCATCGCCGGAGTCAACGGCGGCACGACGGCGGACGGCTGCCCTCGCAGGCCGTCTACAACCGGCAGTTGCGAGATCTGGGCCCGCAGATGTCGGCGGCGGCCTTGTGGATGGCCCGCCAGATCCCGACCTGGCATGAACCGCTCCGGCTGATGGACGGCACCCCGGTCCGTTGCGGCGCCTCGCGGGTGACGGTCAACCGGTCAAGCCTGGGCGAGATCGCCGGATACGGCATGGACAAGTCCCACCACGCCTTCTATTGGGGCGCCAAGCTGATGTTGATCACCACCGCCGACGGCGCGGTGACCGCGTTCAGCCTGGCCTGCCCCAAGGAACTCGACGAACGCAAGCAGGCACTGCACCTGCTGCACGGTCACCAGAGCGCCCCCGGGTCGTGCGCGATCGTGTGCGACAAGGGATTCGCCGGCGCCGGCATCGAGAGAGCCGCCGCTGATCTGGGCCACCGGCTGATCCGGCCCGCGATCAAGTCGGTGATCGCCATTGAGGACTACGAGGTTGCCACGTCAAAAATCGCCCAGACGACGCTACGCAGCGTCTTGGGGCAGCGCAGCCTCGACGACTTGCTGATGAAACGTGAAGAGATCAACCAAGAACTCGCTCACATCATCGACGAGCTCACCAATCCCTGGGGCGTCAAAGTGTCACTTGTCGAGGTGCGTGATGTGTCGCTGCCGGAGGCGATGCGGCGGGCGATGGCGCGTCAGGCGGAGGCCGAACGCGACCGGCGCGCGCGGGTGATCCACGCGCTGGGCGAGAAGGAACCCGCGCAAAACCTGGGGGACGCGGCAGCCATCCTGGAGGAGCATCCGGCGGCGATGCAGCTGCGCACCTTGGGCTCCCTCGTGGACGCGGCCTCCCAACCCAGCTCCACGATCGTGTTCCCGGTCCCGATGGAACTGCTCCAGCTCATCCGCCCGAGTTCACCAGATGGCACCAGAGATCAGGAAAGGGCTCATGAACCACGTCCAGCAGAACCAGCTCCAGAAGAGTGAACTTTGCGCCCCTGTCAACAAGCAGGAACCGGAATCTGCTGGCCGCTCGCCCTGGCCATGAGGGCCGCGCTCCATCGCCGATCACTCACCCTCTACGATCAATGGCCCATATCCTGTGGAATCAGTAATCTAGACCGTGAACGGGTAGGCCTCGCCTCGCTCCCAGCAGCCAGTACGTTCGAGCGGTTCCAACGCCCGGGTCTCATCGATGTGGATCACCGCGTCGAACTGGTCGGCCACCCGGGCGCGGAAGTAGTGGCTCTGTCGCTCGGTCCGCGGCCGGTAGATCACGCCGATGGCGCGTTCGAGCAGGGCGGCCCTCAATACATCGGCAGCCGGCCTGGCGACGTCGAAGCGGAGCATGAACTCCCGAGCCTGCACCCGGTGCAGCAGCTCCTCCACACTGCCGGGCAGCGCCGGACGCACCACCTTCCGTTCGGCCGGGCCGCCCCACTCGTCGGCCGCGGTGACCGTACCGGAATAGGTGGTGAAGCCGATCGAGCGGCACTCGCCGGGGTGGCGTTCGCGGATCAGCTGCCCGACGTTGAGCTCGCCCCGGGCGCCCATCTCCGTCGCTCGCGCGTCGCCGAGGTGTGAGTTGTGCGCCCACACGACAAGCTTGGCGGGCTCTTCGCGGACGCGGCTCAGATGCTCGGCGAGCGCGTCGAGAGTGTCGGCCATATGCTCGTCGCGCAGGTTCCAGCTGGACACCCGGCCGCTGACCATCGAGCGGTAATAGCGCTCGGCCGCCTGGACGGTCACCGCATTGCGCTCGGCGTGGAACAGCTCGTCCTCGTCGAGCAGCCCGTCCCTCCTGGCATACGCGTGCGCGTTCCGCTGCAGCTCGACCAGCTGGGCGACCGCCTCTTCCTCACACCACTCGCCCGCGCCGAACGCCGCCGACATCGCGTACGCCTGGCCGTCGCCATCGGCGTGGTCGAAGCACGAGTAGCGCCCGCGGGCACGAGCTGCGGCTTCGGGAGAGACCCGGTCCAGGTAGCCGATGACGTCCTGGATGGACCGGTGCAGGCTGTACAGGTCCAGCCCGTAGAAACCCACCCCCGCACGAGTCCGGTCGTTGTGGTCACGCAGCCGACCGACGAAATTTAGGACGGACGTGTTCCGCCACATCCAGGTGGGGAAGCGCTCGAAACCACGCAACGCCTGCTCGGCCGTCTCGTCCTGACCGCGGCCGCGCACGTAGCGATTCACCCGGTACGCGTCGGGCCAGTCGGCCTCGACCGCCACGCCGCAGAACCCGCGCTGTTCGATGAGTTTCCTGGTCATCTCCGCCCGTGCCGCGTAGAACTCGGCAGTACCGTGGGACGCCTCGCCGATCAGCACCAGGCGAGCGTCCCCGACCAGTCCGAACAGCACCTCATCCGGAGGCACGCCGTTCCGGACGACCGTGGCGGCCATGCGGATGACCTCTGCGTCAGGCAAGCCCATGGTGCCCGCGTCGCCGCGGTCACGAAAGGGGCGGTCTGCCATGGCTTTTCATCCCATCTTGAAGCACGCCACAACGGTCTTGCCCCGCCCCCCGATAGGGGTAAGGCCCTTCCTGCCGGGGCCGTTGGCGAGCCGGCGCGGCGGCTGCTCCAGCGTACAAAGTGACTTGTGGAAGCCCAGGCAGGAGCATGCCGATGCCGCCTGGTGTCTGAAATCCTGGACCCGGTCTTTTGAGCGTCCACGTCACGGGCGACGCTGCCAGGCGGTCGAGGAGACGAGGAAGCGTCAGTGGTTCGTGCTGAGCCGGGTGGCGAAGCGCCGTACCGGCTCGGACCATGCCTGTAGATCCAGCCACGGGAAGGTGTGCGCGCCAGGTACTTCGACGAGTTCGCCGTCGGGCACCAGTGAGGCGAGTTCGCGGGCCCACGCCCGGGTTCCGATCGCGTCGTCCTTACCTCGGATGACGAGCAGCGGAACCTCCAGCCGGGCCACCGAGTTTTCGAGCGCGTCGTGCAGGTGCGCCCGGACCAGGTGGATCAGGCGCCGCGGACCGGCTCGTTTCCACTCCTGCCGGTGCGATTGGCTCAGCCCGGGCGGTTCCCTGCGGCCATCCAGTCGCCAGCGTACGAGCAGGCGCAGGAGGCCCCGAGCCGCGGGGTCCACGGTCGGGCTGGCGAGCACGACACCCAGCACATCAGGGTGGCTCGGTCCCGCGCGGGCGGCGACCTGTGTCCCGCTGGAGTGTCCTGCCAGCACGACCGGGCCGAGATCGTGTGCGCTGAGCCAGTCGGCGACGCATTGACCGAACACGGCCACGTCGAGCTCGTGCGGCGGGTCCCCGCTACCGGCGAAACCGGGCAGCTCCAGCAGGTGTGCGGGTCCATTCGCCGAACGCGGCAAGCCCTGGCAGGAGGTAGTCGGCCACGGCCATTCCCTGGACGACTACTACCTCTGGCGTGTCGGACCGCTTCTTTCCCACCGCACGGCTACGCATGCGCCCGAACACGCTGTCGTAGTTCGCCGTCGCCACCTCATGTGGGAAGGGCGGTCCTTGCGGTGTCATGCCTTGCTCAGTGCTCTGCATCGGCGGCATCACAGGGGCGACATGCACGCGCCGGAGATCGTTCAAGAGAACGGCGCCGGTTCGCTCGATGCCCCATCTTTCTGTCATATCGCCTGATGATCGGGTGCAAGGGGGACGGACTCGGGTAGAAGGCCGCCATTCCGGCTTCTTCTCGGGGTTACGCCATGACGATCGCTCGCCCACGTCCGCAGCCGACGATTGGTGGGCGGCCGCGGTTCGCCTTGCGCCCAGCCGGGTGGCTGGCGCTGGTCAGTGTCTTGTACGGGCTGGCGCAGTTGATCCTGGTCTCGCCGTGGCTGGGGATCGGGTGGGACGAGGCGGTGTACGCCAGCCAGGTCGCCTCCCACGCGCCGCCCGCGGTGTGGAGCGCGCCGCGTGCGCAAGGGGTGCCGCTGCTGGTCGCGCCGGTGGTGGCGGTGACCGATTCGGTGCTGGTTTTGCGCCTGTATCTGACGGTGGTCTCGTTGCTGGCGCTGTTCGGCGCGTTCTTCGTCTGGACGCGGATTCTGGCGGGCCCGGTGACAGCGGTCGCCGCCCTGCTGTTCGGTGGCTGCTGGCTGTCGCTGTTCTACGGCAATGAGGCCATGCCCAACCTGTACACGGCGCTGGCCGCTGTAGCGGCCACCGGGTTCGTGATCTTGGCCGGGCGGTGGCGCTGGGCGCCGGTGGGGCTGGCCGTGGCGCTGGCGGTGATGTCGCTGATGCGGCCGTCCGACGCGCTGGTGGCGGCGGCGGTCTTGGCCGTGGCCGTGTTCTTCGTCGTGGACCGAGGGCGGCCGGTTGTGCTGGCCGCGATCGCGGCGGGATTGGCGGTGGGCTGGGGGCAGTGGGCGGCCGAGGCGCAGCAGCGGTTCGGTGGGCCGGCCGCCCGGCTGCGGGACGCGGGCGAGCACAACGGCACCGGGTGGGCCTTCTCCGTCACCGAGCATGCGCGCGCGCTGGACGGTCCCACGCTGTGCCGGTTCGGCACCGACTGCGGCCCTGTCTCGCCCGTGGCTCTGGCGTGGTGGGTGGCGATCCCGCTCATGGCCGCGCTCGGGCTGTGGGCCGCTCGCCGTGCTCACCGGTTCGGCCCGGTCGCCCTGGCCGTGGTCACCGGCGTGGCGCTGGCGTTGCCGTACCTCTTCTACGTCTCCTATGCCGCGCCCCGGTTCCTGATGCCGGTGTACGCGCTGCTGTCGATCGCCGTCGCCGAGGCGGTCGTGGCCGGGCTGCGGGGCCGGCGGGCGTTGCAGGTGGTGGTGGCGACCGGGCTGGTGGCGCACCTCGCGCTGCAGGGAGCGTACGGGCATCGCATGGCGGCCATCAACCGGGACGGCAGGGACATGATCGGTGCGGTGGCCGGGGAGCTGCGCCGCGCTGGCGTGCGGCCGCCCTGCATGGTCTACGGCGAGTCGGGCGTGCAGCTCGGCTATCTGCTCGGCTGCCACTCACAAGGCATCATCCAGCGCTTCGCCGAACGGCCGCCGTCTCGCATCCGCCGCTCACTCGACCGCGACGACCGGCTGGTCCTGGTCCACAAGGACGTGCCGCTGCCACCGTATGTGGAGGGCTGGCGCAGCATCGAGCTGCCCGGCCGCTGGCAGGCCCGGTTCCCGGCGCAGGGGGAGCGCCCGTAGAAGGCTGTCCAGCCCTGCTCATGGCAGTCGCCCTTGAACACTCGACGCAAGGTGTGCTGGGAAGGGCGGAGGGTAGGCGGACAGAAGAGCGAAGGGGGCGACGATCATGCCTAGACCGGGCAGCCACGCCTATGACACCAAGCGCGCTCGCGAGCGCAAGCACCAGGAGCGTCAAGGCCGGAGCGAGCAGGAACTGAACTCGCGCGTCAACCGTAAACTGCAGTCCGAGCCCGGAAACCGCCCGCGCAAGGTCGGCGGCGACCGTGCCGAGGGCCCCAAATCCGAACGGCCCGCCAGAGACGAGGACTGAAGCTTCCACACATCCAATCCGAAGCACCGCAGGACCGGATCCTGGAAGCCGGGACAGATTGAGAAGCCATGTCGGCCTCGCCACCCTGCCGCAGCTGGTGGCGAGGCCCGAAAGCGCCGCTCAGCAGGCCGGGCCACCAGGGCAAGAGCAGCGCATCTACAGCGGGCTTAATGGCAGTGCCGACCGGCTCCGTAATGCCTCGGCAGTGCCGAAGCGGCGCCAGATCCACGGCCGTCCCGACAAAGAACGACGCCGGCACCCTGACGGTGCCGGCCGGCCCATCAGTGCTACTTATTGCCCGGCTCCTGAGTACGGCTCTCGTACTCGGCGTGGCCGTTCGGACACTTGGGTATCTTCTCGCCCTGCTTGACCGACACCTTCTCACCGCATTTGGCGCAGTGGAAGACGCCGGTCTTCTGGGCCTTCTCTCCCGCATGGGCGACCATCGCGGAGCCGCCTCAGCTCATCGCTTCGAGGAGGCTGCGGCAGGTCTGCTCGCAGGCGCGGCACCGTTCGGCGCAGATGCGGCAGTGCTCGTGCATCTCGGCATGCCGGCCGCATTCGTCGGCGCATGATCTGCACGCCGTGATGCAAGCCTCGAGCAAAGCGCGGCTGATGTTGGCGTCGTATCCGGTGTGCCGGGACAGCACACGCGCGGTGGCCTGGCAGATGTCGGCGCAGTCGAGGTTGGTACGGACGCACTTGCGCAACTCGCCGACCTGTTCTTCACTTAGGCAGGCGTCGGCACAGGCTGTGCACGCCTGCGCGCAGTCGATCAGCGCCAGGACCGCGTCGGCCAGGCGCTCCCGATTGAGGTTGATCTGGGCCGGGTACGTCTTGATCATCTCGCGGACCGGCATACCGGTTCCTCCCCATGTGGTTGCTTGACGTAGTGGGGGCCTCTACCCGGCCTCCGGCAGGTACACCGGCGAGATTCGGCATGATGACGACAAAGCCGGACGGCCGCACTATCGGCTCAGCTCACTGAGGGCGCGACCTCGACCGCACCGGTTGAATGCGCGGAAGGCATCGAGCACGAGGCGAACTCCTCCTGGTGGCTCAGCGCCATGACGGGATGGGCCGTTTCCAAGGGCGATTCAGCCGAGCGGGCCGGAGATGATGAGCGAACCGCTCTGGCCTCCTCGGAAACCCTTTCGAGAGCAAGCGCGAGGAGTGCACCGTGACCCACTCCGACCTGGTCCGCGTCGCCTTGAGCGGCGTGGACTTCCCTGCGGACAAGCAGTCGATCGTACGGCAGGCGTCCGAGCTTGGCGCCGGGGAGGAGGCGCTCCGGTTGCTGTCGGCGTTGCCACTCGCGACGTACGCCAACGTGCAGGAGGTGCTGCGGTCGATTCCGCGGGACCCGCAGCAGGACGATGAGGTGCCGGCCGACGTGCAGGCGCGGCAGGCCCGGGACAGGAGCGGTGAAGGACGCGGACGCCTGGCCGAGCACCTCCGGGAGCCCAGATCGTGATGTCCCAGCGGGATGGGGCGCTGGAGTTGGTGCACGTCTTCGAGTCCGGGCCGATGCCGAGGGGGGTCACCGTGTCGCGGCAGGGGCGGGTCTTCATCAACTTTCCGACATGGGGTGACGAGGCTCCGGCCACGGTCGTCGAGCTGCGGGGACGGCCAGGCGGTGGCATATTCGGACCAGGAGTGGAACGCCGAATCCGGTGAGGACGCCGACCGGCTGGTGTCGGTGCAGAGCGTGGTCGTCGCTCCGGCCGACCGGCTGTGGATCATCGACACCAGCAGCCCGCTGTTCCGGCCTGTCAAGCCCGGCGGGCCGAAGCTGGTGTGCGACCACCTACCTCAACGACGTCCGTTTCGATCTGCGCAAGGGATGTGCCTACATCACCGACTCGTCCGACCGAGGACCTAACGGGATCATCGTCGTCGATCTGGCCACCGGGCAGGCGTGGCGCAGGTTGCACGACCATCCCAGCACCAAGGCCGAGTCACCGGGAGACGTCCTGCCGATGGTCGAGGGCCAGGTCTTCATGGAACGACCGCCGGACGGCCCGCCGAAGCCGGTGACGATGGGCGCCGATGGCATCGCCCTGGCTGCCGACGGGCGCCGCCTTTACTACTGCCCGCTACTGTCGCGGCGCCTGTACAGCGCCCCTGCCGACGCGCTGACCGACCGTTCCCTCACCGACGCGCAGGTGGCGGAGGCCGTCGTGGACAGGGGGACAAGGGCGGCGCGTCCGACGGCTTGGAGACCGACGACGCCGGACGCCTCTACCTGACCAACTGGGAGCACGACGCCATCATGCGCCGGCTGCCCGACGGCACCGTCGAGACCCTCGTGCACCATTCCGGGCTGCTGTGGCCCGACACGCTGTCGGTCGCTGACGGGTACGTGTACGTCACCGCCAACCAACTGCACCGCCAAGCCAAGTATCAGGGCGGCCGGGATCTGCGACGACGGCCGTATGCGCTCTTTCGCGTACCCATTGGCGCTGGGGCTGTGCGGCTGACGGCGGAATGAGTGGTGTGACGTTCACGAGCGTTCCGCCTGGGCAAGGGGCTGGGATGAGTGTTCATGAAGAGCGGACGCAGCCGGACGGCCCGATGACTTCCGCTGAGGCGATCGACCGCCAAGCCGCTGCCGAGACCGCTGTCGTGATCGTCGGAGGTCTCGGCTCCGGCGGCCCGGACAACCGAATCGGACGGCGTCTCAGGAAGCGTCTGGCCGATCCTGAGACGAGCATGGCCGTGGCTGCCGGTCTTCTTGCGCTGACCGCTTCGGCTGGGGTCGTCGCCTTGGTGTATGCCGTATGGAAGAGACGGTGACAGCGCCGCTGAAGGTGCCGATGACTCGGTTCGCCCGTCGCATCAGGTTCCTGGGGAGAGCGCGGCGCGCAGCTGCCGCAACACGGTGCGCAGGATACGAGAGACGTGCATCTGGGAGATGCCGAACTCAGCCGCGATCTCGGACTGGCTACGGTTGCCATAGAAGCGCATGAGCAGGATGTGCTTCTCCCGGAACGGCAGGGCATCGATGAGTGGCCTCACGGCGTGGTAGTCCACCAGCAGTTCCAGCGACCGGTCGGCCTCGCCCATCACATCGGCCAGGATGACACCATCGTCTTGTTCATCAGTGCGGAACGGCGAGTCCAGCGAGAAGGTGCTGTAGGCGCGGGAGGCATCCATGGTCAGCAGCACCTCTTCCTCGTCGATGCCCATCTGGACGGCCAGTTCGGCCACGTTCGGGGACCGGCCGAGGGCTTGGCTGAGTTCGACAACGAGGGTGTTGAGCTGGGAACGTCGTTCCTGTTGAAGCCGAGGCACCCGCAAAGCCCAGGTGCGATCACGGAAATGGCGCTTGACCTCCCCGAGCATGGTGACCATGGCGTAGCCGCGGAAGTCATGTCCCAGGTCGGCGTCGTAGCCGTTGATGGCTTTGACCAGGCCGAGGTAGGCCACCTGCTGCAGGTCCTCGACCGGTTCGCCTCTGGAGCGGTAGCGACATGCGATGTCTCTGGCCAGGCCGGCGTACATCTCCACCAGACGCTCACGGATGCGGGACCGGATCGGCTCAGAAGTTCGTGGCCGGGCCATCTCGGTCAGCAGCTCTTCGGCGCTCATCTCCTCCAGCGCAATGCGTCGGCCCGTATGCGCTGGCTGGCGTGGGTGTTGTTGATACGCCTCCTCGTGCCTGATCATGTCTCGCTACTGCCCCACCCCCGAATGATCCAACGCGTCAGCCCGTTCTGTCGCGCAGTCTTCCGGTGGATGGACGGAGCTGCGGTCCAACACGCCGTAGGGAAGAGGAGAGTGACCCACGCATTCGCCGGTTCGTCACCTATACGCGCATTGAAGGGTGGTTTCCACGAGGTGATGGGCTCGGTCATCGCTTCCTTCGATGAGCTCGGACATCCGGTTCGGTACGTAGGCGAAGCCGAGGTCGCTGGCGGGGTCGGCGAAGGCGAAGGCTCCGGTGACGCCGGCATGGCCGAAGGCGCCGGGTGGCCGGCGGCCGGCCACATCGGACCTCCGGGGAGCATGAATCCCTGCCCGTAGGCAGTGTCACAGCCGAGGACGAGATCCGGCCCGGTGGCTTCGACAGTACGTGCCCGGTCCGTGGTCTGCGGACGGAGTAGCCGGATGCCGTCGACTTCGCAGACCAGCGAGGCATAAAGGTGGGCCAGACCGGCGGCGTTGCGGCTCCACCGCACGAGGGTATGTCCAGTCGGCAGGCCCGAACGCTTTCCAGGAGATCCGCGGTGACGGTCACGCTGCCGAAGGTCGCCCGGCTGAAGAGGGAGGCCGGGTCGCAGATGGCCTGGTTCAGCGCGCTGAACTGGGGGTTGCCACGCCCGTGCTGGAGCTGCCGTTCGGTGGGTGGCACGAGACCCGCGAGCAGCCGATCGTCACCGGAGCGCGGGCCGATGTGCAGATCGACCAGAGCGGCAAGGCGATCTCACGAGCGAAGAACTGCGCGGCCGTCAGGCCGGTGACGCGCCGGATGGTTTCGCTGACCAGCCAGCCCATCGTCAGGCAGTGGTAGCCGTGGGCATGCCCGGGCCGCCACGCCGGCCGTGCCGCCGCCAGCGCATCGGCCACCGGCGTTGCCTTCTCCATCTCGGCCAGGGTCAGCGGCCGGTCAACGGCCACCACGCCGGAACGATGTCCCAAGACCCAGCGGAGCGGGATGCCCGCCTTTCCTTCGGCGGCGAATTCCGGCCAATGTTCCGCGACCGGCGCGTCGAGGTCAAGGATGCCGCGGTCCACCAGCACCATCGCGGCGGTTGCGACCAGCCCTTTGGTGGCCGAGGCGAGAAGCGCGATCGTGTCCTGCCGCCACGGGACACCGTCAACATCCGCGAGGCCGGACCACAACACACCACTGGTTGCCCGTGCTGGTAGGCGGCCAGGGATGCGCCCAGTTCACGGCCGTGTTCGAAGTTGCGCCGAAAGGCGTCACGGACGTCGCCGAAGCGAGGTTCACACACTCCATGGACCTGAGCCACACCGTTCCTCATGGCACTCAGCTCCGTCAGAGGCGAGATTCGGGCGGGACGAACTCTCGTTCCGGCTACCCGGCGTCCTACGGAGGAAACCACCGCCTACCGCGACGCGGAGTGTGACCGAGACCTTCAGCGAACCCTGCTCAGCGGCCCCTGACCAGGGCGTATTCCGGAGCCGGACGCGTATCACCCGCGACAGCGGGTAGCCCCTCGCGTGCGAGGAGGGGGACAGGCATGCGTATCGCGATGATCGCGCCGCTATGGTAAGGCCGTTCTGTTCTTGGGCAGCTTTATGAGGGTGCTTGACAGCTTTTCTCATGACTGTGCCGTGCCATCGCTTCAGGCGGACCTGGACTCCACCTTTGGTGAAGCACAGTTGGTGATCGCGGGATATGGATTCGCGCACGCTGTGGGTATGATCATCGGTGGCCGGCTGGGCGATCACTTTGGGTGTCGGCGCCTGTTCGTCATCGGTACGGCCGCGTTCGTCGTCGCCTCGGCGGCATGCGCCAGTGCCTGGGACCCGTTCGCTCGGGTCGACCTTCCCGGGCCTCGAAGTGCTGTCTGTTACGAACGCACACGAGCCGTTGGTGCTGGTCCAGCGTGTGGCCCTAGGGGTTTCAGTAGATCATTCTGGGAAAGGCTGTGTGCCTCCGTTCCGCTGGAGGAGTAGCGATGACCTCAGACCAATCCAGTAACGATCGCCAGGCCATCATGCCGTCCGACGTGACTGCTCGCCTTTCGTTCTTTGACCGATTTGCCAGCCGGGCTGCGGCTTTCGTCTCGGGTGCCTGGTTTTTCGCCATGTGCGTGCTGCTCGTGCTTATCTGGGCGCCGTCCTACTTCATGTTCGGCAGTTTGGACATTTGGCAGCTTGTCATCAATACCGCGACCACCATTGTCACGTTCTTGCTGGTCGCCCTGCTGCAGAACTCCCAGAGGCGGTCCGACGACGCCATCCAGCACCAGCTCAACGCCATCGCCGACGGGCTTGCCGATTTCATGGCGCATGTCGCGAGGGAGCAGGATGCTGCACGGCTGCGTGACGACCTGGGGGAGCTGAGAGCCGCGGCCGGGCTGGAGGACAAAGAAGGCAGCTGAGCTTCAGGAATTCCGGTCAGGAAGGTCGGAGGGGTCCTTGCTGCCCTTGTTCCTTGGTAAGACCGCGGTTAGCTCTTGGTGCCCATGGCCTGGCGGATGGCGTCGCGGGCCCGGTCCATCATCGCGATCGGCGTGCCCATGAGCATGTTCTTGGTGGCGGACTCGGTGCCGGGGTGCGGGTGCGTTGGTGCCATCGCCTCGGCGGCCTTGACCCCGGTGGCCAGCGTGCGGCGTTCGGCTTCGGTGGTGTGGGCGCGCAACTTGTAAAACTCATAACGCTCCTCGGCGCGGGCGTGCGCCTCGACGGAGCCGCGTAGCAACAGGAGGTTGTCCATGAAAGCAGGGTCCTCAACCCCCGCTTGGTCCATCTGCTGCAGGAGCTGCTTGGCCTCGTTTTCCTCGGCCAGCCGGTCTTCGACCACGGCGTCACCCGCGTCGATCTTGCGACGGGCGTAGGGGTGGACGATCTCCTCCTCCGCTGTCTCGTGCACGGCCAGCAGCCGAACCAGGCGGGTGAACGCCTCGCCCCGCTGTTCGGGGGCCGCCTGCTCGACCTCGTCGAACAGATCTCTGATCAACGCGTGCTGGGCTAGCAGCAGGTCGATGACGTCCATCTCAGCCATTGTTTCCGGTGTCTTCCGTTGGTCGGCCATGATCGATCTCCTCTCGGATACGGCCGCCTGTCTACCCGTGGGCGCGGTGGTCACGCATCGCCTTGCCAACTCCGGGCTGTTCTGCGGTCCAAAGAGGTGATTGTGCCAAGGGCCGCTGGGTAGGCCGGATCTCGGTGCCGCCTCGCGGATCAAAAGGTGGCCGGCCAGGGCGCGGCCACGGGGCCGCGCAGTCGAGCAGCTTGAAGGAGCGCGCGCACATGACCTTCAATCCGTTGCGGGAGCGGGGCATCCCTCTCGACAAGCAGCTACGCAACTGGCGTGAACTGAACGTCATGCCCATCGACCCCGACCACGCCGACCCGTACACCCGGTGCCGGATCATCGCGATGAACGGGATCGAGGTGGAGGCGATCCTGTTCAGCCACCAGCTCGCCCGGCACTGCCCCGACCTGGAGCTCAAGCAGCAGCTCGCCCGGGTCCGCTACATCGAGGCGCAGCAGCAGAAGGCGGTCAACTGGCTGCTGCCGGGCGTCTCCTCGGTGCTGGAGACCACGCTCGCCTACGAGCAGGTGGCCGTCGACCTGACCGCCTGGGTGGCCCGGATGGAGCCGGACCCGTATCTCAAGCAGGCCTACCAGTTCGGCGTCCTGGAGGACTTCGACCACCTCTACCGGTACGCCAACCTGTACGAGATGATCGAGCACCGCAAGGCGGAGAAGATCGTCGACGACCTCACCGAGGTCATGCCGGGCCGCCCGACCTACCTGCACCACCGCGACCCGATCGACAACGTGCGCGAGCCGTACGACAAGAGCTCCGCCGCGCCGATCTCGAAGCTGCACGCGCTGACCATCATGGCCGCCGAGCAGCAGACCATGAACTTCTACATGAACGTCGGCCCCACCTACATGGAGCCGATCGCCCGCCAGCTCTACCAGGAGATCGGGCTCATCGAGGAGGAGCACGTCACCCACTACGAGTCGCTGGTCGATCCGGGCGAGAGCTGGTGGGAGATGCTGCTCAACCACGAGTACAACGAGTGCTACCTCTACCACTCGTTCATGGAGACCGAGTCCGACCCCAAGGTGAAGGCCATCTGGGAGCTGCACCTGAACATGGAGCTGGAGCACCTGCGGCTGGCCGCCGAGCTGTTCAAGAAGCACGACGGCCGCGACCCGGAGCAGGTGGTCGCCCCCGAGCTGCCGACGCCGGTCACGTTCGAGCCGAACAAGGCGTACCTGCGCGAGCTGATCGCCACCCAGATTGACTACACGACGCTGGGCACCGGCTACGTCCAGGAGGCCCACGAGCGGTTCGAGAAGATGCAGGACGAGCTGATGGGCGGCGAGAAGGCGCCCTCCGAGCGGATTATCGAGGACAACCGCGCCAAGTCCGGCGAGGAGTACCGGCTGCAGACCGAGGGCGAGCACCCCGTTCACAGCCTGCAGATGCAACGCTGACGGTGCGGTTGCCTCCAGCCGACGTGCAGGCGCCTCGGCCTGCGCATGACCGCCGCGCAGGCGTGCGGCGGTCCGGCCGTCTCCGGCGTGGCGCAGGGGCCGAGCCTGCGGCAGCTCCGGCTCGGGGCACGGAACCCTGCGCGCCCTCGCTGTACTTACCGCGCTGCGGAGGTGTGTCGGCGGGACAGGAGGAAGCCGAGGCCGATCATCCCGACGGCCAGGATGAGGTGCAGCCAGTTGTCGGCCGTGTTGAGCGGGACGAAGTTCGCCGGGTTGTCGTGCCCGATCAGCAGGCCGTAGATCCACAGCAGCAGATAGATGAGGCCGCCGCCGATGAGGAAGGCGCGGGCGCGGGACCAGGTCCTGGACAGCAGGATGCCAGCGATTCCGAACAGCAGGTGGACGAGGTTGTGCAGGATCGATACCTGAAAGACGTTGAGGAGCAACGCGCCGGACTCGTGGCCGGCGAACGTCATCTCGTCATAGTGGGCCGTGATGCCGGGGACGAACCCGAGCACGCCGACGAAGACGAACACAGCGCCGGTGACGAACGCCGCCAGCTGGACGGGACTTCTGCCGGCGGCGGTACGAGGGCTATCCATGATGCCTCCTGAGGGTCTTGGCGAGCGCCTACCCCGAGTGGACAGGCCCAGTCGCGCCGTTCTGGTCACCGCCCGAAGATGTCCAGCGCCCGCTCCACCGAGACCTTCTCCCGCCCGTAGGCCGCGTGCGTCGGCCAGTCCTGGGTGACCGGTGTGTCCTCGGGGTCGGGGGAGTGGGCGCCAGGCCGCCGGTGGCGAGGTCCAGGTCGTCTTGCCCGGACGTCGCCCGGACAGTTGGCCGGTCGGCTCGAAGATGGGGACGACGTGGGGATCGGCGGCACAGACGTCGGTCAAACCCCGCCGGAGAACAGTGCTTCAGGTCTGGGGAATGATCCGGAAGGATGGCCGGTCGTCATCCATCTCCGCGTCGAGGGTCTTGTCGTCCAGAAACGAGGCGGCGCTCGGTTCGAGGTACACCCGTACGCCTTCACCCTCGAGTATCTGATCGTCCGGATGCGGGCCGCCCGAGACCGACAGCTCGAGAGATCTGCCGGAGCCGTTGGTGGAGGAGGCTGCGATGCGCAGCCCGGTGTCCGGCGGAGTTTCCGGTTGCGTGGTCAGATCGCGTATCGCCGCGACCGCGTCGGTGGTCAGCGTGAGCACGGCAACTCCTCCCGGTTGTCCGCTCAATTTGCTTCTGAATTCTTGCCCGCGCTGGAGAGGCCGATAACCCCAACAGGGGGCAAATGGTGACAATTGCGACGCGCTGGCCTCGCTTGCCGCCTCCGCGCATACGCCACCTCATGAACAGCGACCAGGGCTGAACACCACGGTTTCACCCGTGCGCCCCCGGGCAGACCGGAGCCCATGCTGGTGCTGGATGACACGCTTTTTCTGTTTCTTGAAGGCTACGGTTGGCTGCCCGGCCTGCGGCGGCGTACGCCCGGGCAGGTCGTGCACACGCGATTGCTGGGCCGGCGAGCCGTGGGACTGTGCGGGCCGGAGGCGGCGCGCTTCTTTTACGACGAGGACCACGTGGTCAGGCATCCGGCGCTGCCCGAGCCTGTCAAGAGCACGCTGGTCGGGCATGGGGCCGTGCACACGCTCGACGGCGTCGATCACCGGGTGCGCAAGGCGATGTTCATGTCGCTGTTGACCGGTGAGGGCGTGGCCTCACTGGTGACGCACACCGAGGCGGCCTGGGACGAGGCGGTCGGCTCCTGGGCGGGCGGGCGGCACGTCGTGCTCTTCGACGAGGCGGCCAAGGTCCTGACCCGAGGGGTGTGCCAGTGGGCGGGCATACCACTGGACAGCGCCGATGTGCCCGCTCTGGCGGCCGACCTCACGGCCGCGGTCGACGGGTTCGGCAGCGGCGGGCCCCGGCACTGGCGGGCCCGGCTGGCCCGCGCCCGCCGCGAGGCGTGGCTGGGCAACCTCGTCCGGCGGATCCGCGAGGGGGCGATCACTGCGCCGCCGGGCTCAGCGCTGGACGTGGTCACCCGTCATCGCGACGCCGACGGCAAGCTGCTCGACCCACGGGTGGCGGCGGTGGAGCTGCTCAACGTCATCCGGCCGACCGTGGCCGTGTGCTGGTTCCTGACGTTCGCCGCGCATGCGATGCACCGCTGGCCCGCCCATCATGCCGCGCTACGAGATGGCGACGCTGCCTTCGCCGAGGCGTTCGCGCAGGAGGTCCGCCGCTTCTACCCGTTCGCGCCCTTCGTCGCGGGCAAGGCGGTCCGCGAGCTGTCCTGGGCAGGGGAACGGATCCCCGAAGGCTGCCTGGTGCTGCTCGACATCTATGGGCAAAACCATGATTCCCGGCTCTGGAAGGAGCCCTACACCTTCGACCCGACGCGGTTCATGGGACGTCACATCGGCGCTTACGACCTTATCCCGCAGGGTGGCGGGGATTTGGCCACCGGGCACCGGTGCCCCGGAGAAGAGATCACGAAGGCCTTGCTGCAGGCACTGACGATGCGGCTCGCCAGCTTGAACTATGACGTGCCCCCGCAAGACCTGGCCATCTCCCTGCGGCGCATCCCGGCCCGCCCGGCGAGCGGTTTCCTGATGGCCGTCCCCAGCCGCCTGATCAGCACGCGACCGGCGTCGTCTCTGCAGGGCTGACCTGCGCATCGACCATGAACGTGAGCGCGCTCGTGATCGTTCGGGTGGGCTCCGATGAGCGGTCAGCATGGACGTGCTCGTCGCACGGCACCAAGGCGAGGGCTGCCCGCACCTGGGGAGCCGAGGAACGTACAGCAAAAGAGGGATAGACAGCCACCAGCGACCACCTGTGGCCGGCACAGGCGGCTCGAGAGGGAGCAGACAGAGCCGCCGCGCGCGCACGAGGCGGCGGCTCGGCAACATGATACCGGCGCCGGCCTCGGCATCGGCGACGTCAGCAGCCATCGTCGCCGCGCCGGCTGGCACCGCAGAGCGACGGCCTTGCGGGACCGGAACGCAGCGGTCGCTGCGGCCGTTCAGCGACCGGGCACTTCCCCGGCTCGCCGAACAGGCGCCGGTGACCGACGAGGTCATCGGCTTTCGTGCTCGACGCACGGTGAAGCCTCGCCGGCTTCCCCGTTGCCGTGTGGTCAGGGCGTTATCCACCAGCTCATCGACGGCCTCGTGGAGATCGCCGGACACCGTCACGCCGATCTCCAGGCGAGCCGCTTCTCCCCACCGGTCATCGAGCCGCCAGCGGACCAGCTCGATCCCGTCATCAGTCGCGTTGTGGCGATCCGGCCTCACTACGGGAGCGAGGGAGAGGTGAGGAGGCGGTTGAAGTGTCTTGCCGAGGGTACGGGAGGGGACTCGGCGCACCAGAGCGCTGGGCGTGCACCAGCTAGGAACCCTTTATGAGACTGGATCTCAATGTCAGCCTGTCCGCAGGCGCCCCCGTCGTCGGCGTAGGCGGCGAGGTCGATCTGTCCACCGCCGATGATCTGTACGAATTTCTCGCCACGGTGATCCGGCAGCGCGGCCCGCGACTGACCCTGGACCTGCGGCGCGTGACCTTCATGGACTCGCGCGGCGCCACTGCCGTGCTGCGGGCACGCCACATGGCCCGCTCGCTCGGCGGGAACCTCACGCTGATCGGCCCCAGCGCTCCGGCGGCCCTCGTGCTGAGGGCCGTCCTGCCCGACCAGGACCTGGCACCGCCAGGCCAAACGGCGGTGGCTCTGCCCTGCCGCCATCCGCATCCGCTCCGCTGAAGGGACGCAGAGATGACTCAGGACCGTGACGATCACGAAACCCGCGTGGCGGGGCTCGAGCCGGGTTCTCCGGAGGGGATAAGCGCGAAGGACGTGGACCGGCGTAGCGATCTCGCTCGATGGATCAGCGGGGTGCATGCCTTCCCCGCCGACCGCGCGACCTTGGTGGAGCGCGCGGAATCGCAGGCGGCCCCGGAGAGGGTGCTGTCCGTTCTGCGTTCCTTGCCCGAGCGCAGTTTTGCCAACGTGGAGGACATCGCACACGAGCTCGGCATCGGGGGTGATCAGCGGCGCGACTGACGGTGAGCCGCGGCCACGGACGTCACGCTTGACGGCTGACCGACACCGAACCCGACGGACCCGCACTGCGGCACCCCCGGCGGCAATGACCGTGCGGCCCCCCGCCCGCCCTTTGGGCCCGGGACGGCATCGCCGGACGGTAGCCGCTGTCGTACCGTCCGGATGAGCAAGGAGCGTCATGGACAGCAAGGTCAAGGCATTGGGACATCCGGGGCATCCCATGCTCACCGTCTTCCCGACGGGGCTGCTGGTCACAGCGGCTATTTGACATCCTCCACCTGATCGCGAACGGGTCCGGCTACCCGGTGGCCGCCTCCTCCACGATCGCCGCGGGGCCCGTCGGTGGCGTGGTCGCAGGTGTGTTCGGTCTCGTCGACTGGGTTGCCATCCCGGCTGGCAGCCGGGCCAAGCGGATCGGCGCCCTGCACGGGATCCCGCAACGTGCTCGTCCTCACGTTGTTCGCCGGCAGCTGGTTGCTCCGGACCGGCACCGACCGAGTTCCACCGTTCCGGCCCTGGTCCTGAGCTTCGCCGGGTGCTCCTGGGAGGGGCGTCCGACTGGATGGGCGGGGAACTGGTGGACGGCCTCGGCGTCGGGTGGACGAGGGCGCGAACGTCAACGCCCTCAGCTCGCTCTCCGGCAGCCCGCCCCCCTTGAACCTCCAGCGGTGTGGCGTCGAGGGCGGGGGTAGTCGGGCGTCATGATGAAGCGCGCACTGTGGCAGGGCCTTGTCGCCGACACCGTGGGTGCAGCGGCGATGACAGTAGGAGAGAAGCTCGAGCAGCATCTAACGGGACGCCCCGATTCCTACGTCCCCGCCCGCGTTCTCAACGGCTCACCGGCATACGTAAGCATCACGGGACGGCGTCGCGGCTGCTGAATCTCGGCATGCACCTCGGACAGGGCGCCCTGATCGGCGTGCTGCGCTCCACCATGGCGCACGTGGGACTGCGGGGCGGGTGGGCGTCGCTGATGTCCACGGTGGCGCGGCTGACCAACGACCAGATCCTGGAGAACGCCACAGGCGTCGGAGCCCCGCCACAGACCTGGCCGAGGCGCGAGCTCGCGGTGGACGTGCTGCACAAGTCGATCTACGGGCTGGTCACCGGCCCCGTCGCCGATGCCCTGGCCGCACGCGGCGGCCCCGGCCAGCCCCACGCGGCCAAAGAACGCGGACGCCGCTCCGACATCGGCCCACTGCCCCGCGAAGAGGCGTTCACCCGTTGACCTGCCGGTGACGCAACACCGTTAGATTCTTATCCCTTGCTCCATCTGGTATTCCCAGAATGCGTAAGGACGAGCTGGTCGCGGCGGCGGCGCAGCGGGAAGGGGTGGCAGGACGGGTCGGGCAGCGACGGCGGAGGGGAGTGCGGCGCGGCCCGGAAAGCTCCAAGAGCTTGAAGGACTCCCAGGAGATCCGCTGCCGGAGGACGAGCCGAGCATGCCGACCGGAGCCTGGTCACGACGAGCCACGAAGTGATCAAGCGGTGGGCCGACGCACGCGAGGTCGTGCCAGCGACGGTCGAGGGCACCGAGCACGGCGATCACCTGGGCGTCCTGCGTCTCGACTTCCCCGGCTATGGCGGCGACAAGCTCAGCCACGTCAGCGGGGACGAGTGGTTCGGCACGTTCGGCGAGCGCGGTCTGAACCTCATCTACCAGGAACACAGGAGCGACGGGAGCCCGAGCAACTTCTTCCGCCTGGAGAACCAGGACCGCGAGGACGCCTGACTCGCCCTTCCGATCCCGATCCTGCCGCGTCCCAGGAGCTCCCACGCTGAACGGGGAGGCCCGACGCGACGTCTCAGCCGTCGCCGGACCCCGGCTCGGCCATCCGGCGGTGCGCCTGGGCCTTGGCCTTTTCGGGCAGCACCTTGGCCGCCCCAGCCATCACCCTGTTCTTGACCGATCCGGCCACCACGTGGTCCTTGCCGGCCATGAGTGCCTCGTACGCCTGCGCGGCTACCTGCGCCGGGTCGTCCTTGTTGCCGCTGCCGACCCGGGTGTCCGTCATCCCGGCCCGCTCGAAGAACGTGGTGTCGGTCGGCCCCGGCATCAGCGTGGTCACTGTCACGCCGCTGTCCTTGAGCTCGTTGCGCAGCGCCTCGGAGAACGAGAGCAGGAACGCTTTCGACGCCGCGTAGGTGGCCTCGAAGGGCCCTGGTTGCGTGGCGGCGATGGACGAGGTGAACAGCATCCGTCCGTGTCGGCGTGCCGCCATGTCGCGGACGCAGAGCTTGGCCAGGTGGACGGAGGAACGCACGTTCAGGTCCACCACCCGCAGGTCGGCGGCCAGCTCAGTCTCGGCGAAGGGTCCGCCCGCGCCGATGCCCGCGTTGATCGCCACCGCATCGAGGGGACGGCCGCCGGCCGTGGCCTGCGCGTAGAGGCGCTCGACGCCGTCCTCGCGGGTGAGGTCGGCCCGCACGGCCTCGACCGAGGTGCCGAGCTGGCGCAGCTCGCACGCCGTGTCGTCGATGCCCGGGTTCTCGGCGTTGACGACCAGGGCGAAGCCGTGTTCGGCGAACTGCCTGGCCAGCTCGTAGCCGATGCCGCTGGACGCCCCGGTCACCAGCGCGAGCGGCCGGCCTTCGTCGTCGCTCATGATGACGATTCCTCTCCTCTGTGTCGGAGTGACCCGCTGCCCGTGACGCGAAGGCTCAAGCGTCGCGGTGGCTGTGGACCCGCGGGCGAGCAGGCGCCCCCGGCAGGTCTCGGGAACGAGGACCGGCGGGGGTGGGGGGCGCCCGCGGACCTTGGGAACCACCGACGGCGATGTCCAGTGTGCTGCTGTTCGCTGAGGTGGGATGAGTCACATGGTCACAACCGGCATGGAAGGAGCAGACCGGCCGGACGTAGAGCGCCTAACGCAATGAGGCGAGGCGTCGCCAGCAGACGAGGGCGCAGGCCAGTTTGAGGAAGGCTTCGTGAATGTCGGCGCGGACTTCCCAGCGGATGCGCAGGCGTCAGAAGGCGTGTAAGTGGGCGAATGCCTGCTCGACGACCCATCGTTGTTTGCCCAAGCCAGAGCCGTGTGCGATGCCACGGCGGGCGATCAGCGGGCGGATCTGCAGTTCTCGGACCAGGCGGCGGTACTTGTCATGGTCGTAGCCGCGGTCGGCGAGCAGCACGTTTGGGCGCTGGCGGGGTCGGCCGCGCTTGCCGCGCACCTTGGGGATGGCGTCCAGCAGCGGGCGGAGCTGGGTGACGTCGTTGCGGTTGGCGCCGGTCAAGATGACGGCGAGTGGGATGCTGGTGGCGTCGGTGATCAGGTGATGTTTGCTGCCGGTCCGGCCTCGGTCGACCGGGGACGGGCCGGTCTGCGGCCCCCTTTTAACGCCCTGATCTGCGAGGAGTCCACCGCAGCGCGGGAGAAGTCGAGGGCGTCGGCGGCCCGCAGCCGGTCCAGCAGTACCTCCTGCAGCCGCTACCACACGCCGGAGGCGTTCCACTCGGCCAGCCGCCGCCAGCACGTCATGCCCAAGCCGTAGCCCAGTTCCTGCGGCAGGTGTTCCCAGGCGATCCCGGTGTGCAGCACGAACAAGATGCCCTGCAACGCCAGCCGATCGTCCAGCCGCTTGCGCCCCGGATGTCAGAAGCGCCGCTGCCGCCGGGGCAGCAGCAGCTCGATCGCCGCCCAGAGTTCGTCGCTGACCTCCCACGGCTTCTGCTTCGCCACTCGTGCTCCTCTCACTCGGCTACAGCGAGAGAGCAAAGCACGACAAAGATCATTCTGTGAGGCGCTCTTAGGGTGAAGGATTCGTGTGACCGTGCGCGTACGAGCGGAACGCGCCGTAGCCGGTCATGGCCACGTCGATCGAGAGCCCTGCCACGACGGCGGCGCCGGCGACGGCCAGACCGGGCATGGTGGTGGTCGCTAGCGCCGCGGCACTGGCGAGCAGGGCGACGCCATGGGCCAGGCTCGCCGCTGTCAGCCAGCCGGTGGCGACGGCGGCCATGACGGCGCCGCGCAGGTAGCCGCGTACCAGCCACAACGCGGGGACGGGGGCCAGCAGCCACGACCAGGTCAGGGCGAACGATGTCAGGTCGGCCGGCACGGCCAGCAGGTCGCGCAGGTAGACGCCAGCCGGCCCGGTCGCCAGCACCAGGACGAACACGCACGTGAACGCGGTGGCGAGCCGGACGGTCACGCGCCGGGGCGCGGTGCCGCGTGGCTGCGTGCGGAGGGCGCCGACGGCCACGGATTCCCAGTCGCTGGTGGGGGAGGCGAAGAGCATCGCCAGCTCGTACAGCGCGGGCCAGACCATAAGGGAGGCCGTCGAGCGAGCCGAGTGGGCGACGGCGATCGTGGTGACGAGCATCGGGGCCATGACGAGCAGGCGCGCTGCCGACACGTCGGCGTGGCGGCGGACCAGCTCACGGTACGGGCTCGGTGCGGGTGGCGGCTCGGAGGGAAGGGTTCGGACCACCACGGCCAGATAGGCGGCCTCGGTGAAGGCGCCGGCCGATAGCGCCAGCCCGGCGACCAGCGCGCCATGGGCGGGCCAGAGCGCCGTACCCGTCCAGGCCAGGACGAGCGTGCCGAGGATGCGTAGGACGGTGGCCGCGGCGATCGGCCGGGTCCGTCCAGTGACGATCAACCGCCCGTGCAGGTAGCGGCGCAGCGCTACGCCGAGAGCGTTGGGAGCCAGGCCGAGCAGGCCTGCGCGGATATGACCGAGCAGCTCTGCGTCGGCGTCGAAGGCCAGCCGCACGAGTGCGACCAGCGGTGGCACGATGGCCAGCGCGGCCAGGACGAGGGCGGCCGCGAGGCCGGTCAGCAGCGCCTGCCGGAGCAGCCGTCGCCAGGAATGGCGGCCGTGCGCGGTGACGGCGAGCGGCGTGACGGCCAGTGCGGGGGAGTTGACCACGACCAGGATCGCGATGCAGACGCCCATCGCTGCGAGCACCTGCGGGCCACCGGTCGAGCGGGCCGCGGCGGCGTAGACGATGGGGATCTCCAGCACCAACATCGACGCGCCCAGCGCCGTGGGCCACCAGAGGGCCAGCAACGTGCGCTCGGCCGACGCCACCGCATCACGTCCTCTCCCTCCACCTTGGACTGCCCGCCGTCGGGCTGGGTAGGCGTGTAAGCCCATAGCAGGTAGGAAAGGAGCGGTCATCGTGCATCCTCCCACGAGCCGATCCTCAGTGAGGTACGCGCCGGCATGAAGGTCGTCGACCGTGATGGCAAGCGGCTCGGCAAGGTGAAGTTCGTCAAGATGGGCGACCCGCAGGCCGTGACCACTGCGGGGCAGGAGCCGGGTGACCGTCCCGGCCTGGTGCCGGCCCTGGCCGCGGTGTTCCACGACGCCGAGCCCGACCTGCCGCCTGCGCTGGCGGCGAGGCTGGTGCGCAGCGGCTTCGTCAAGGTGGACGCCAAGTGAGTGTTCTCCCGTGACCTGTACGTGGCCGCTGATCAGGTGACGGGGGTCGAGGAGGACCTCGTACGCCTGAGCGTCGACGCCGGATCGCCAGCCGAAGAGAGCTGAGCCCCGGCCATGCCTTTAGCCGGTCCTTCCCCCGGCGGCTGGATCCGGGCGTCCAGCAGCCGACGCCAGGGCGCGATGCTGAGTGTTCTGCTCCTGACCACGTTCGTGGGGGTGGTCGACGGGTTCATCGTCACGGTCGCCATCCCCTCGATCCAGGCCGGCCTTCGCATGACGTCGGGCGAGGCGCAGCTCGTGGTCTCGGTGTACGGGCTGGCGTACGCGGTGGCTCTGGTTACCGGAGGGCGACTGGGCGATCTGCTGGGCCATCGGAGGATGTTCATGTCCGGCATGGCCGGCTTCGTGGCAGCGTCGGGCGCCTGCGCCGCCGCCACCGGTCCGTTCCTGCTGATCGGCGCGCGCGTGGCGCAGGGGCTCGCCGCAGCGGCGATGCTGCCGCAGGTGCTGTCCCTTATCCGCACCGCGCTTCCCGGCTCCCGGCAGGACCGGGCGATGGGCTGGTACGGGATGACGGTTGGCCTGGACGTGGTGGCGGGGCCGGTGGCGGGTAGCCTGCTGCTGCTGGCGGCGGACTGGGCAGGGTGGAGCTGGCGGTGGATCTTCCTGGTCAACGTGCCGATCGGCGTCGCGGTGCTGGCGGTAGCCCTGCTCGCGGTGCCGGGGACGCCGGGTAGGGGAGGCGCACGGCCGGGATCGGCGGGAATGTCGGGCAGGGCCGGAGATCGGCTCGACCTGGCGGGGAACGGGCTATTCGCCTCGGGGCTGACGGCGTTGCTGGTCGCGCTGTCGCAAGGGCCAGGGAGCCGCTGGCGCCGTGGACGGTCGGCTGCCTGGTGCTCGCGGCCGCCTCGCTGGTGGCGTTCGCTGCCTGGGAGCGGCGGGTCGCGGCGCCGATGCTGCCGTTGAAGCTGCTGGACCGTTCGCGGCTCGGCAGCGGGATCGCCGTGGTGTTCGCCGTCTTCGCCGCCGGGATCAGCGCTCCGCTGCTGTTCGTCCTCACCTACCACCTGCAACAAGAGCTCGGGCTGTCGCCGTCGGTGACCAGCGGGATGTTCGCGGCGGTCGGAGCGGGGTTCGCGCTCGGCTCTCTGGCGGCGCCCAGCCTCACCGGCCGCTGGGGGCTCCTCGTCCCCGCCGGCGGAGTGCTTG
Organism: Nonomuraea ceibae; assembly: GCF_019396325.1. Lineage (GTDB taxonomy): Bacteria > Actinomycetota > Actinomycetes > Streptosporangiales > Streptosporangiaceae > Nonomuraea > Nonomuraea ceibae. The sequence goes on along the minus strand of NZ_JAHKRO010000048.1, from coordinate 35,527 downwards.
TCGTCGTAGCGGGGCTGGCTGGCCTGGTCGTGATCGAGGCCGCCGTCGCGCTTGGGCATCGCCACCTGGCCTTCCTGCCCGTGCTCTGCGCCGCCGGAGCCGGGCAGGGGTGCGTCACCAACCCTCTGTTCGCGCGGATCCTGGCAGGCGTTCCCGCCGCGGAGGCGGGTGCCGTTTCCGGTCTCGCGCTGACCGCCACGCAGATCGCCAACGCGATCGGCGTGCCGGCCGTCGGCGGTGTCTTCTTCGCGCTGCTCGGCAACGGGACCTCGCACGTGTTCACCTGGACACTGGCCATGCTGATGCTGGTCCTGACGGCCGCCTTGCCCTTGCTGAGGCGGCTGCGTACTCCGTGGCCGGGCGGACCGGCCAGACGCTGAAGCCAGCCGAGTCCCGGTGCGTACGGCGTTGCCGGCGCCCACCCACCGGCATCGGCCCCCGCTTGCTGGCGCGTAGCACGACATGGGCATCGTCGTTGCGCCGGTTTCCACGCGAATGTTGAGGGGCGCGGTGCATCGGCTGTCTGTTTCCTCGTCCGCAGCCGGGGAAGCCGAAGTGCATCCCCCATCATGGAGGTCACGATGGCGCAGACGTCCACCCGGAAGAACCCCCAGGCCGGTCCGCCCTTCGCCAGGCCACCCTTCGCCAAGGCCTACTCCTTCGCCCTGTGGACCGGGGCGTTCTTCCTGTTCTCCTGGCTGGGTCAGTTCATCTTCCAGCTGGTGGTGTTCCAGAACGAGCAGGGCGAGCACGGGCAAGAATTCGCCTGGGCCGAGTACCTGCCGCAGTTCCTGGCCTCCACACTGGAGAACTGGCAGTCGGAGTTCCTTCAGCTGATCTGGCAGGCGGCGGGGCTGGCCTTCCTCTACTACTGGGGGTCTTCCCAGTCGAAGGAGAGCGACGAGCGGATGGAGGCCAAGCTCGACGCCCTGCTGAAGGAGCGCGGGATCGATCCGGCCGCGCTCGGCCACCGCTGATCAGCGCCATCCTGCCTGAGCCCGCCGACAGGCCTTCCTGTCGAACCCGCTCTCCAGGCTCACCGGCGTGAGCACGGTCGAGGACACCGAGGCGGTGCAGGCCCGTCTGCCGGTTGCGTCCACGGGAGTGGTGTACCTCGATTTTGCTTGAGTAGTGGGTGGTCGGGGTTGAGCGGCCGTTGATTGCTGCTCACCTGTGAGGCCGGTGAGTGCTCAGCCGTCGCCTGACCAGTGCGCACCTGCTCGTCAGGGGCACCCGCCGTCCGCCCGAAACGCGGAGCGTGACCTACAGACCCCCCAGCGGCGCGCAGCCTGCCGGAGTGCGTCGCGCAGAACAGTCACAGCGGGATTCGCCGGTGCGCCGCGCTAGGTGAGATAGAGGGTGTTCAAAGGGGCTGCTTCCGGCTCGTGCAGTTGCACGACTCTCCCGGATTTCAGCGCGGGCTCGGCGATGTAGCGCGGCAGAACCGAGATGCCGGCCCTCGTCGCCGCTCCCTCCAAAACCGCCCGCAGATCGGAGACGACGAGCACCACCGGATTCGGGGGCGCCGGCCGAACTCGCTTCGCCAGTAGCGACGCACTCTCGGCAGTTCCTCGGCATATGCCACAAGAGGAAGATGCGCCAATGCCGCGACTGGTTCGGTCTCCAGTCGTTCCACGTCGACGGTCTCGGCCATCGCGGGCGGCGCGACAAGGATGAACTCTGCGCCAGCCGATAATTACATCCACCCAGGTCATGAGTCTGCGAGGGCTTCGCCGGGTGTACGCGAGCTCGGTCACCTAGGAACGGAAGCGCGTACGGCAGGATGATCCGCCGTGCGGGCGGCATGATTCGGCCTTCCTTCATCTGAACGTCGGGTGCATAGGGTTTCACGAGAGCGGCGGCGTGGTGGCGGGCCCGCCCGCCGCCTGCTCCTGAGGGATGGCGCCGTCGGCGGCGCCGAGGTCAGTCGGCCGCTGGTGCGCGCCGGTCGTCCGCAGCGCGCACGGTGACAGGCACGGTGACAGGCGCGGTGGCGGTCTCGGCGGTGGCGGCTACGTCCGGTGTGGTGCGGCGGGTGCGGAGCAGGGTGAAGGCGACCACGGCGGCGGCGGCCGTGAGCACGGCACCGGCGAGCATGACGGACGACATGGAGCCGGTGAACGCCTGCCGGGCCACGCCCATGATCGCCTGCTGTCCGCTGGCCAGAGCACCGGCCAGGGACTCTTGGACGCCGGTGGGAAGTCCGCCGGGGAGCTGGGACCGGTAGCCGGCGGTCAGGGCGCTGCCCAGCACGGCGATGCCCAGGGCGCTGCCGGCCTGGGAGATGGTGCTGTTCATCGCGGAGCCGGCGCCGGCTTCCTCGGGCGGGATGGCGCCCATGAGCGCGGTGACCGCCGCGGGGGTGGCCAGTCCGGCGCCCATGCCTAGCACTGTCAGGGCGGCGGCCAGCAGCGGGTAGCCGCCGTTGGGGGTCAGCGTGGCCAGCAGCAGGAACCCTGCCGTGGTGACGAGCATGCCGGTGGTGACCATCGTCCGGTTGGTGAAGCGGCGGCCGAGCGTGGCGCCGGCCAGGTTGAATACGGCGGAGGAGGCGGCGAACGGCAGCAGCGCCATCCCGGCCTGCAGCACGCCGTAACCGGCGACGAGCTGGACGTACTGGGTGAGCGCGAGCATCATGCCTGCCGCGGCGAACGCGAGCAGCATGACCGCCAGGGTTCCGCCGGTGAAGGTGCGGTCGCGGAAGACGCGTAGCGGCAGCATCGCCGTGGGTGTGCGCAACTCCCAGACGGCGAAGACGGCCATGACGACCAGTCCGAAAGCCAGTACTCCGGTGGTGAGAGGGCTGTCCCAGCCGTGTTCGGGAGCGGCGATGACCGCGTACACCACGGCGACCATGCCCGTGGTGCACAGCAGCGCGCCCACGGCGTCGCTGCGCCCGGCTCTGCCGGTGGATTCCGGCATGAGCAGCATCGCGGCGGCGATCGCGATGGCGGCGACGGGCGCGTTGATCAGGAACACCGACCCCCACCAGAAGTGATCCAGCAGGAAGCCGCCCAGCGACGGCCCGGCCAGCAGGCCGGCCAGGGACACGGTGCTCCAGGCGGCGATGGCCTTGCGCCGCTCGCTCTCGTCGAACACCGTGATGAGGATGGACATGGTGGCGGGCATGACCAACGCGGCGCCGACGCCCATCAGTGCCCGCCCGGCGATCAGGATCTCGGGCGTGCCGGCGTAGGTGGCCAGCAGGGAGGCGAGCGCGAACACCGTCAGGCCGGCGGTGAGCCTGCGCCTGCGGCCGTAGCGGTCCGACAGCCCGCTGGCGGTCAGCAGCAGTCCGGCGAAGGCCAGCGTGTACGCGCTGATGATCCATTGGATGTCCTGCGGGGACGCGCCGAGCTCGCGCATAAGAGAGGGGATGGCGAGGTTGAGGATGGTGTTGTCGATCACCAGGACGAGCAGGCTCAGGCAGAGCGCTGCCAGGATCCACCAGCGGCGCGGGTGCGCCGTTCCGGGGGTGTGCATGGCGGGCTTTCTCACCTTCAGGGGCTCGAGGGCTCCCGTGGCCGGGACGGGGTCGCCGGCCACGGGCAGGGTCAGTTGCTGTCGGGGGAGGTGCGGCGCAGGCCCTCTTCGTAGATGGCGACGAACCGGTCGATCTGCCACAGCTGCGAGACGAAGATCAGCGCCAGGCCGAACACCGACGGCCACGCCTCGATCCTGACGAGGCCATACACCATGATCCCCAGCCCCACGGCGGCCAGCGCGATCAGCCAGCGGATCGCCGGGCGGTGCGCCTCGGCGGCCAGCGAGTGGTCGGCGGCGTACATCTTCTCGCCGTAGATGCCCTTCTCCGCCCAGCGGCGCGGCTCGTGGATCGGCCTGAAGGCGTGCGGGTTGATGCCTCCTGGCGGAAGTTCTTACGCCTACAAGCGTACGGACTGCTGGCTTGCGACTTCTTCCACGTCGACACGATCTTCTTGAAGCGCCTGTACGTGTTGTTCGTGATGGAGATAGGGACCGGCATGTGCACGTTCTGGCTGTGGCCGCCCCTTCAGCTGGCGCATGGACGGCTCAGCAGGCAGGCGGTCTGCTCATAGATCTCGGGCAGAAGGCGAGCTCGTTTCGGTTCCTGATTCATGACCGGACGCCAAATTCACCGCTGTCTCGATGAGATCTTCGCCGGGGCTGGTGTCACGGTGATAAAGACGCCGCCGCGGGCCAACTGTTACGCCGAACGCTGGGTGCACACCGTTCGAGCTGAACACACTGACCGGATGACTAATCTACGAAGAACAGCACCTTTGACCGGTCTTGGAAGAGTACGCCGAGCATTACACATCATCGAACGCACCAGTCCTGTCAGCAACGCCCTCCCAGTCAAGACGAGCAAGTTGTGGTGCCGATTGAAGGTCGAATTCATCGCCGCATGCTGCTCAGCGAGTACCACCGAATAACCTAGCCGACATGAAGAAACACCAGTTCAGGCCTCGTGTACGAGTTTTGAATTGGTGAAGGCCTCGGGGCGGCTCCTTCCTTGAAGCCCGGCGATAACTGTCTGCGGCGCCTGCTCACGAACACCTATCCATACAGACTTCTGTCAGCTATGTAGTCAACTGTCCGGAATCTTCTTGGCACCTCAGTGCCAGCTCTTCAAGCTGCAGGACGATCTTGTTGATCGGTGCACGTGTGTCGACCTCGACCGTACAGGTTGCCCTGAGCAGCGGCTCCACCTCCACCAAATCGCGCAGGATAGCCTCACGCTCCTCGGGGCGCTTGCCGAAGGTGTTGTTGGTTCGCGTCGCGATGCGAGCAAACATGATCTCAGCGGGAGCGCTGAGCAGGACGACGTGGTCGAACTGCGGGTAGAACCGGCCCTGGTTGGATTTGCAGCCAGCTACGAAGAGCGCGCCCGTCCGGTGGTTGGCGAGCAGGTCGCTGATGGCCTGCTCCCGCCATACCCAGTCACTAGATCCGTCCGGCAGTGTCACCCAGTGGCTCCACTGGTCGGTGTCGGTATCGACGGCGTGATGCCCTCGAGCTGCAAGCATTTCCATCGTCGTGGACTTGCCGTTGCCCGACATTCCGGTGACCAAGATCTTCGCCATCGGTCGAGCCTACCGGACCAATTCGGTCGCGCAGCGCATCTTCGCAATCACTGAATGCTTTTCATCCTCACGCGGCCTGCGCGAGCCCGGTGGTTTTGAAGGACGGAGATGGCCTTGCACAGGTGGCCGGCCTTGGACGGGCTGCAGCGTAGCTTTCGGAGGATCTTCCAGCTCTTCAGCTGGGCGTTCGCGCGCTCGCCGGGCCCGCGGAGCTTGGCGTGAGCTTGGTTGGCCTGTTTCTGGGAGGCGGGCTTGTTCTTGCCCTTGTTCGGGGTGCGGACTGGGCCTTCGGCGCCCTGATACGCCTTGTCGGCCAGGGTGATGATGCCTGCCTGTTCGAGGGCGTCCATCTGCGCAGAGGCGAGACACTCACCGAACTGGCAGCGGGCTTCGCCGTGGGCGCCACCACCGCATGGCGCTATATCCGTGAAGCCATCACGCTGCTGGCCGACCGCTCGCCTGACCTGGACCAGGCATGACGAGCCGCCCAGCGCGCCGGCTACGCCTTCGTGGTGCTGGACGGCACTCTGATCCCTATCTATCGAGTCGCCGCCGACCGGCCCGACTACTCCCTCAAGCACAAGAAGCGCGGCATGAACATTCAGGTCCTGGCCGCCCTGGACGGCACGCCGTTGCGGACCTCCGGCGCCTTGCCGGGCTCGGTGCACGGCCTCAGGGCCGCTCGGATCCGGAGCATCGTGCGCCGCCTGAACGCCGCCGGACTGATCGCCTTAGCAGACAAGGGCTACGCCGGCGCCGGTGAGCCCGTGCGGGTGCCCTACAAGGGGAAGAACAAGCCGGCCTCGCAGAAGACGGCCAACTCCTCGCATGCCAAGCTCCGCGGACCAGGCGAACGCGCCAATGCGCAGCTGAAGACCTGGCGCATCCTCCGCAAGCTACGCTGCTGCCCTCTTCCCGTAGGCCAGCTTGTCAAGGCCAACCTCGTCCATCAGCTCCGCGAGGCAAGATGAAAAGCACTCACCGTACAGTCCTCACCCGCGCTGTTGCTCGTTGGTTGCTCTTCGGCGCGTGGCGCGCGTCAGCACGTGCTGGCATTTTGGGACAATTGACATTCGATAGAAGCCATCAAAAGGGTCACAATGAGGCGTAATTAGGCGTGATTTAACACTAAGGCTAGCGACTCTTAATCAGCGGGTCCGGGGTTCGAGTCCCTGGCGGCGCACCGCACCGAAACCCCAGCTCAAGGGCCTGAGCTGGGGTTTCTCGGTTTTCGAAGGGCCTCCGCCCGCCTCTGGGTAGACCGAGGCGCGCCATTGGTTGCTCGCTGGATGCTCTTCGGCACGGTTCCGGCGGGTGGCGGGGCGTTCCGCGAACCCGTTCGTCAAGTCAGACGCCTAAGACGATCAACAGAACGCCAAACCAGGAGGTGTCGCGGGCATGCCGGGTTGGGGAGGGCCTTTGATCCGTCAAAGAGTTGATCAAGCTGTCTGAGGTGCATGTTCCACCGCTTCGCAGCGGAATTGTGCTGGCCTCCTCTGCGGAACATGACTCGGTACGATCGTGCGCGCTTCACACCATGCCGTCACTATCGCTCCCACCGCCCGGTATGTGATCGTTGGGAACTCTGCGGGCCGACCTTCGCCGCTTCGGCCCTCTCGTCCTTAGACTCAGCTCAGCGGTCCTGGCTCCTGCAGCAGTGCGACCGCGTCGAGGAAAGCGCCTCCGCCCTGCTCAACAGTCTCGATCACGGCGTGGTCCACAGTGATGCCCACATTGGCAACCTGTTTGGCGGCCCCGGCCGCTGGCGGCTCGCCGACTGGGGCTCCATCAGCTACGGCACCTACCTGCAAGACGCTTTTCCACGCTCCGGGGGCGCCATCGCTTCGGCCGTCCCCGTGAGCGTTGGCTTCGCTTCTGCCACGGTTACCGGCTCGACCCGGAGATCGAAGCAACCCCCGCAGCCCAGCTGCTGCGCTCAGCGCGGGAACTACGCTGGCTGGCTACATCCGCGTCGCCGACCACCCCGCCATCCACGCGGAACAGCAACGGCAAGTCTCTTGCCGGCCGACCTAACCCACTCCCACCGAGGAAAGGGACACCGGCTCGCGCAACGCGCTCTCAGCGGCATCAACCACAAGGACGTCACCCAACTGCGGCCACTGCTGGAAGCCATCTCCAAGATCAGAGGCGAACGCGGATGGCCGATGAGAGTCGGTTAGAGCTGTTTAGCCTGCTCATAGTGGCTGCTCTCGCGGACGGATGCGCTCAGCGCCCTTCCGGCTCTATGAGCTGGCACTGGACGAGCTGTCGGTAGGCGATGATGGTCTGGTGTCGAACGCATCTTCTGGCGCCCAGCCGATTGAGCATCGGACGCCGACTGAAGGCACGATCAAGCAGCTCTACGGCACGGCATGGCGGTGTGGGGAGCCGACTTGCAAGAAGCCCCTTTACCGGCTGAACGGCGACACCGGTGAGTACATTCTTAACAGCCGGATCGCTCATATCCACGCCCGGAGCAAGGGCGGGCCACGCTGGGACCCGAACATGTCTGAGGCGGCTAACCGGGCGGCGTCAAATTTGATCCCGCTGTGCGATACGCACGCATGGGAGATTGATCAAACTCCAGAGCACTTCACCGCCGACATGTTGCGCACGTGGAAGAAGGAGCAACTTGCCGAGTTTCAGACGCTGCAACGTTCGTGGACGCTAACTGACGCCGAAGTAGCCGATGTCATTGGCGCATCCTTTACTGATCAACTCAAAGAAACAATCCTCAGCGGCATCTATGCGGCTGCGGAATCCAGCCGAAACGAAGAACGACGTCAGCGTCAGCGGCTGCTTATCGCAGACATGGTCCACGCTGCCAACAGCTGGGTCGACGCATTGCAGATAATCGCCATCAGCAGCGCAGGACATCAGTGGAAGACGAGCGACATGATCGAGTGGGCGAATACTGATAGCGGCCGCGCAATGGCCCAAAATATGGAGATCATCAAGCAGAACGCACGAAAGATCCGCTTCGAAACAAGGGATGTTGACCTACTGGCGGCACTTGATGTAGCACAAACTGCCGTGAGCAACTCGGAGATCTTCGATCCGATCTGGAATGGATCTGCCCGCGATGCCGAGACGCGGACGGTCATCTACCGCCATCTCAACCATGTCAAACGAGTCTTCCTAGATCTCGAAGAGATCGGGATCAAGGTGCTGGGTGACCCGCCGACCAAAGGCGCGCCGTAGCGCACCGAGCGTCCTGGTGGCGCCTTAGTGGTCCATAGTGAACAATGAAAACTTATTGCTACAGTACAATCGCTCACGAACCAGGACTAGGCAGCCGATGCCCTGTAGATGTTGTCTACAACGTTGGCCGGCAGGAACGTTCTGGCTTCAGTGCTCTCAGGAGAAGCGAGAAAGGCGAGGAGCGAGGAAGGCTGTTCGGGAGCCCCAAGCGGGACGGGTTCGACCCGTCGCCATCCACGAGCCGAGATTGTCTTGACGGCGGTAAGGTAGGCGCGGTCGTTCATCTTTCCGAGTGTTTTGGCCCGCATGATGAGCGCAGCTAGGGAGACTTGCCAGCGGCGTTTGAGCTCGAATAGAACAGGCCAATCGGGTCTACTCGGCAGTTGGTCAACAATGTCCTCAGCGGGCATCAGAAAGGCTGCGGCAAACTGGTGAGCCTGGGTCTCGACTTCCTTGACGCCCCAGATCTGCTCGCCGTGAAGAATCAGGTGCCCCAATTCATGTGCGCAATCGAACCGTGATCGGGCGCGATCGTTCTTGTCGGTGCTGAGGACGACAACCGGATGGTCGGCGAACGGCAGGGAGAAGGCGTCGACATCAGTATTGCCGAGGGGCAGCCTGATCACCGCCACTCCGTGCATCTCCAGGAGACCGACGACGTCGCTGATCGGCCCAGGGGCAACACCCCACAGCGACCGGACGTGCGCGGCGCTCTGCTCAATCTCGGACGCCTCAGCATCCAGGCCGCTCGCAGGGAGCACGGGAACGGTGTGGGCGGGGAACATGCCAGCCCCGGCGGCGTGTAGGACGAGGTCGTGGGCGACCTGCCCAACTGCGCGGGCGTGCCGCCGGTCGACGACGGATGTCCTGCGAAGACTCCGAAAGAAACCTTCGTGACTGTCGGACATCGGAGTGTAGAAGAACTCGACGGGCACGTCCAGGAGTTCGCCGAGCGCCATGACTGTCTCGGGCTTGGGCCGTGTGGCACCGCTCTCGAACTGGCTGATCGCGGCCGGGGTCAGCTTCGCCTTAGTCGCGAGCTCGGCCTGGCTCCACTTGGCGAGTTCGCGTGCGGTTCGAAGGCGTGTCCGGTCGAACGCCTGCGTGCTCATCTCAGTCCCCTTGCCCGATCTTGTTGTCCCATCATGTCGGATCGCCTGGCCCACCCGCCGGTCGGGGGGCGCTTCCTGTGTAAAAGGTTACGCCATCTGAGGTGAAGTCCACTCTGAAGAATCTGTTGTGGTATTAAGTACTGTTGATAGCGGAGAGCCGCTAGAGGCGGCCTCCTCGGACTCGGGTACCCGGGAGTCGGGCGTGCCGATGGAGCGTTTCCAGATCCTTTCCCTCGACGGCGGGGGCTTTCGCGGCATGTACACCGCCGCGGTGCTGGCTCGGCTCGAAGAGGACCTCGACATCCGGATCGTCGATCACTTCGATCTCATCGCGGGTACGTCCACCGGCGGGATCATCGCCCTCGGGCTCGGCCTGGGCGTCCCGGCCAAGGAGATCGTCCGTTTCTACGTCGAGCACGGGCCGCGGATCTTCCGTAACCGCAGCAGGCTCCGGACAGTGCGTCACCTGGTTCGGGCCAAGTACGACACCGAACCGTTGCGGCTGGCGCTCACCGAGGTGTTCGGTGAGCGGACCTTCGGAGAGAGCACCAAACGGCTGGTGATCAGCAGCTACAACCTCGCGGGCGACGACGTCTACCTCTTCCGCACGCCCCACTTGCCGACCCTGAAGCGCGACTGGCGCGAGAGCGCGGTCAACGTCGCTCTCGCGACCTCGGCCGCCCCGACCTACCTGCCCGGCCTGCCGCTGGACGGCGCCCGCCTTGTCGACGGAGGTCTGTGGGCGAACAATCCGACGATGGTGGCGCTGACCGAGGCGGTGGGCCCGCTGAACGTTCCGCTGAAGTCCATCCGGGTGCTGAGTCTCGGCACCACCGCCGAGGTCCGTAGCCGTCACCGTCGTCTCGATCGTGGTGGGCTGCTGTCCTGGGCTGGTGGCGCCGTCGAGATCCTCATGAGGGCGCAGAGCGAGAGCGCCGCCAAGCAGGCCCGGCACTTCGTCGGCAAGGAGAACGTGCTCCGTATCAACCCGACCGTTCCCACTGGCGCCGTCGCGCTCGACAAGGTCGATATCCAGACCCTCTACGGACTCGCGGGGCACGTCAGCCGGGACGCCTCTCCTGCTGTCCACAGGCTCTTCTGCGATCACCGTGCGCCGGTGTTCGTCCCGTACTACCCCGCACGTGAGGGATGATCATGGAAACCAAGTCACCCAAGCTCGACACACTCTCGGGGATGCTCTCCGATCTGATCAACGGCGCCGTGGAAGTCCTCGACATCTCACCGCACCTGTACGAGATAGCTGTCGCGCGCTACGAAGAGGTCGGTGCCTGGCTGGCCGACAACGGCGGCATCAACTGGAGGATCTATCCTCAGGGGTCCTTCCTCCTGGGCACGGTCGTGCGTCCTGACCGGCCGACGGGCGAATACGACATCGACTCGGTGTGCTGGCTCCCGCTGGCCAAGGAGAGCATCTCCCAGGAGGATCTTAAGGGTCGGGTCGGCGACCACCTGGCTGCTTACCGCAGGTGGAAGATCGGCCAGGGGCACACCGACGGTCCACTGCGCATCGAGTCCAAGCGCCGGTGCTGGCAACTCGTCTATACCGGCTTCCATCTGGACGTCTTGCCTGCCATCGCCGATGTCGACTACCCGCCCACCGGGATCCTTCTCACCGACAAGGACCTGGTGAAATGGCAGCACAGCAACCCGCGCGGATACGCCAAGTGGTTCCGGGAGCAGGCCAAGCCGCGGCGCGCGCTGGAGGCCAAGGGCCACCCCAGCGTCGCGGACGTTCCGGCCTGGCCAGTCCGCACCACGCTCCAGCGGATCGTCCAGGTCCTGAAGTGGCACAAGATGATCATGTTTGGGGATGACCCCGACAACCGGCCGCCGTCGATCCTGGTAACCACCCTGGCCGCTCACGCCTACCAGGACGAGGTCGACCTGTTCACCGCCATGCGTCAGGTTCTGGACGGGATGCCGCGCTTCATAACGCAGCACGACGGCACCTGGTGGGTGCCCAACCCGGCGCATGAAGAGGAGAACTTCACTGACAAGTGGAAGGAGTATCCCGAGCGGAGGGAAGCGTTCTACCGATGGTTCGACGAGATCAGGAGACTCGTTGACGAACTGGCCGCCATGGAGGGCAAGGGGTACCGGCAGGTGTTCGCCCGTCTCATTGAGTCGTTTGACCGGAAGGCGATGCACACCTCCGCTGAGCGGGTCGCCGCCCGGATCGGCGAGAGCAGCGGTGATCTGCGACTTGGCCGGACCGGCAGACTGTCGCCGACTGCGACCGGTCCTCGTACGGGCGGACACACCTTCTATGGCCAGCATCCCGCGCCGCGCGGTTAATCTGGGGCGGCAGGCCGCAGCGATTCACGCGGTACTGCCGCACGCCCAGACTAGCTTGTGCAAGGGCCGTCTCTGGTGCCGCGTGTCTCTGCAGCCGGCGCCGATCTGCCAGATTTACACCGTGCAGGTGACCTACCGGCACCGGACATGGCCCAGGGTGATCGTCGTCGACCCTGAGCTGGAACTGCACCCGCGCGCCGCCTCGCTCCCTCACGTCTACCCGGGCGGCGATCTCTGTCTCCACCTGCCCGGGGAATGGAACGACAGCATGTACCTCGCCACGACCATCCTGCCGTGGGCAAGCGAATGGCTGCTGCATTATGAACTCTGGCTCGTCACCGGCCGATGGTCGGGTAGCGGTCACGATCACGCTGTAGCGAACCAGAGCGCGCTCATCAACCCAGCGGAGTAGGAAGAGGCCCTTCCCCCGCCGGGGCCGTTTCGCCTTGCGCCGACTCGGCGGAATCAGCAAGTTCCCTGGCCGAGGGGCACAGCTCATTTCTGTGATCGCTTAGTTCTTCATCTGCACGCCCATGGAGGAGAGGATGTCGTGGGCAAGCGGTGCGCTCGAAGCGGCCACGAAAGCTTGCCGGCAGTCCATGGCCCGGTTGATGTCGGTCAAGGTGCCGAACCCGTAGTCGAGAGAGATGGGCTGGCCTTCGAGGTCCAGGACCACGCCGCCTGCGGCGTCGAGAACGTAGTGCCCGGGTGCAAGGTCCCAGACGGCGAACCCCTTGGCGAACTCGATCACCGCGTCGGTGAATCCCGCCGCGACATGGCACAGACTGACGGACCCGAAGTCGACTCCAATACGACCGCGGATCGCCCCGTCGTCCGATGGCTGGTTCAGGGCCTCGATCAAGCCCGTCTGCTGGGCGAGCGGTCGAAGCCTCTCTACGGGCTTCATGAGGTAATTGGTGATCAGGGCTTCCCGCAGCTCGGCGAAACGATGGAGCCTCAGCTCGTGCGTCTTGCCTTCCGCGGTGATGATGAACGCCTGGTCGCTGCCTGCCTCGTCACGAGCGGCGAGATAGATCTGCAGGTAGTGGAAGATGTCGCCGACCACGGCGGCGATGGGCCGGGCAAGACTGCGGGAGTAGACCATGACGTGCGTGTAGCCATGCAGGGCCCGCACAGCCAGCTCGCTGGTGTCGAGCGGGTCGACCAGGACGCACAGGTCAGGGTCGGGGTCGTCGCCGATGACCTGAGGCTCGGCCTCTTCTGAGGCGTAGACGAAGGAGGGGATGATCGGAGCCAGCAGCTCGCGGTAGCGCTCGTGCATCCACAGGTCATGGGCGGACAGGAAGTTGTCGGCGTGCCGCAGATTGGCAGCCTCTGAGCGCTCACCTGACAGGGCAGCCTGGATCAGGCGAGGCCTGATCTCGCTGATCACCAAGGCGACCAGGTCGGCGAGCTGGTGAGCCAGGCCGGGAAGCGGGGGTGAGGCGTTCACGGTGTACCTCCGTTGGTTCAGCGCAGCTCTAGCGGCGGCTCGATGCCGGGAGGGCTCATCGTCGCGGCGACGAACACCGCCTTGAAGTTTGCCGCCCGCATGATGCTCGCCCCCGTCAGATCGTCGAAGTCGATGACTTCGAGCTTCCCCTTGGTCATGGCCCCGAACACCGCGAAGTAGATCTCCGCTCCTGGGTAGCGGCTGCGGATCTGTCGGGAGATGAAGCCCACCACGTCGGCGTGCTTGACCTCGAAGTCACACAGGACGATGGCCGGGGACTCGGGCAGTTCGGGGAACATCGAGGCCTTGTCGAGCGCGATGAGATCGCGGCTCTTGTTGCATTTGAAATAGCCGATGGGACATCGTCCGAATTGGGCCGATGCGAGGAAGGTCGCCATCACGAGACCCGCTTCGTTGATGCCGAAGCAGGCGTCCACGTCGATACGGCGGCCGATGTTCTTGATCTGATGGACGAGCCTTTCGATGCCGTATCCGAAGGAGGCCCAGGAGAGGTTCAGCAGTTCACCTGGCTGCGGATTGGGCAATGAGTAGACCAGTCGCACAGGATTGCCGTACTCAACGGTGGGGACGGCGAGGCTGAAGTCCGGGCCGATGTCGTTCACTTCGGCGGAGGTCTTCCGGGTGCGAAGTTCGGCAGGTTGCCCTGTGGGCACGGGCGGATGCTCCGCCCGGCCGGCGGACTTGGCTGTGGCGAATCTCTTCAGGGCGAGTTGGTCTTCCACAGCCAGGCGCTCATAGGCCTCGGCCACCAAGTCGCTGGGGGAGATGCTCTCTTCGGCAGTGCCTGCAGGACCGCCGCCGTAGGCGGCGGCCAGGATGAGCAGGCTGGCGAAGCTGGGCGGTGAGCCGGCCGAGCCCCGCTCGCGCGCCCAGGTCTCCCAGGCGTTGACGGATGTGCCTCCGAGGCTGGTCTGGTGGCCGGTCACGCTGTTGTAGCGGACCGCGGCCTGGTCTTGGGAGAGGCCGCATACGTACCGGTGGGCTTGGAGGCTGCAAATGTCCGGATGCTGATTCATCAGCTCTATAGCGGCCTTTTTGACCGATCCGCTCTCTTCCCAGAGTTGCTTTCCGATTCGTGCCAGTTTGCGACCTCGCGCCTGAGGGCTTCCCATATTTGATCGTTGTCCACGCATCGGGTGCCTCCTCTCGGGAAACGCCATCAGATTACCCATTCCAATGGGTAATGGTCTGGGAGTTGATACAAACTCGCAGTTCAGCTTCGCCTAGGGATCGGGGTGATTGCGGACCAGCTCAAAGGTGTGACAGTAAGTCGTGCAGTTCTAGCGTCGTTGTCATGCCACCCGGACACGCTTCCTCCCGCCGCAAGGGCATATCCGCTGAGACCGCCGATCAGCTCTACGAGGCGTTGGAGCCGGTGCAGCAGGAGTTGAAGAGGCGGCACATCCCGTGCCTGCGCGTGATGCTGATCAGCCTGGAGCTGCGCGACGCGCAGCCCTGCACCTTCCCTCGCTACCACATGCCGGCACTGGAGATCTGGGACCGGCAGGGCAAGATCGTGGCCGCGGTGACCCCCAGTGTGGACCTGAGCCGCTTCTACCTGGTCGTCCCCGCTGAGCAGAGCAAGCCGTACGTGGTGCCCGCTGAGGCACCCGAGTAGGTGGCGGCGCACATTCCAGGCTATGACCGGGAGTGCTCATGAGCCTGGGCACCAGGACGTCGGAGGCAGGGTTCCGCTACCCGTACGTGATCGGGTGGACCGGGGAGGACCTGGAACGTCACATCATGCGCTGGCGGCCGCACCGCGAGGCACAGCGGTTTAGCTATGCCGACGAGCGCAGGACCGACGCCGATGGGATGTTACGACTGCGGCAGGGGCAGACGATGACGGGACGGCCCGACTTCAGGACGGTCAACACCCGCCGTCAATGGCGCTGCATGTCGAAGCAGCTGTGCCAGGTGTGCACTCGATCGACCTCGAGCTCGGGCACGGGCCGAACCTGGTGGCCTTTTCCCTCACACGAGGGCGCGGGCGACGGATTCACCAACGCTTCACCCACCTGCTTGTTAACGGAAGTGGGCCGTGGCCGGTCGAAGAGGAGACGGAGACGGGCACAGGTGCCCTCCTCTCGATAACCCCAACACAGAACAGGAGCAAAGTCATGAGCACTTCGACCATCAATCCGGGCACCGGCCGGGCGGGCGCCGTCGCCGTTGAGGAAGCTGCGTTCGACCCGTTCGACCTCGACATCAAGCTCACGGAGAACACCCCAGCGGCCAACACGTCGCTCAGGTGCGGCACTGGTGATACGTGCGGCAGTTCCTGCCCGAGCGCCTGCACCACGTCATAGACCGGCCATCGGCCCGGGTCCCCGTAACGGGCCTGGGCCTGCGCCCCGGATGGTGAGTAGGAACGGAGTGAACACGATGACACGGACGCGGATCAGACGGTATCGGCGTACCGGCACCGCGATGCTGCGCGCCGCGATCCATCTGACCCCACCTCGCCTTCCGGACTGGCCAGAGCCCGGCTGCTCGACGGAGCGATGGCGGTCGTGGTTGTCTGCGGTGTGGGCGGATGAGTTTTTCCGGCAGGCGGTCGCCAACGCCAGCCCGGATCTGGCGCGGCAGGTCCGGGCTGTGCTCGACAGACGGGTGAACAACGTGCGCCGTGCCAGGCGCGCCGCGCTCGCCGTCGCCCGGTACGCCCTGCGCTACGCGTACCGTTCCACCCCGTTCGGTCTGTTCGCCGGGGTCGCCCTGGTCGAGTTCGGCGACGTAGCCCTTGTGCGCGTCGGGGATGGGCACGAGGCCGTGCATCGGCCTGACCCGACAGCCTTGGACTCGGCGATCACCGCATGGGAGACCAGCGAGGACGGGATGGCCGACGTCGAGGTGTGCGTGAACAACCTCGCCCGCCTCTTCGACGGCCGCGTTCACGTGCCGGCCGAGGGAGCAGACGAGTTCACCCTGGCATCGACGACGGCAGTGGAACTGGTGCTGCAGGCGGCCGGCTTCCCGATCCCGCACGCGGCCCTGCTCGGCAAACTCGCCGCCGAGTTCCCGCACGTCGAATCGCGCCGCCGCGCGGAACTGGTCACCGACCTGCTGCGCACGCGGCTGCTGCGCTCCCGGCTGCGTGCCGCCGCCACCATTACCGATCCGGCCGCCGTCGTGCCGTCCCCGCTCCTCGCCGCCTGCGAGCGCACAGCGGTGGACACGCGGTTGGACGCCGAGGTGCGGCTGCCCGAGACGGTCGCGGTCGAGATGGAGACCGCGGCGACGGTACTGGCCCGCCTCGCCACGCATCCCGCCGGTACTCCGGCCTGGCGGCGCTATGCCGAGCGGTTCGTCGACCGGTTCGGCGAGGGGACCGAGGTCTCGGTGGAGCAGCTGACCGACCCCAGCGTCGGGCTCGGCCTGCCGGACGGGTTCGGCGTGTTGTCGGAGCCGCCGAGGCCGATGTCACGCCGTGACCGGCTGCTGCTGGATCTGGCCGGGACGGCCGCCGTCGAGGGCAACCGTTCGGTGATCTTGTCCGAGGCCGTAATCGAGGAGTTGGAGGCCGCCGCGGCCGAGCCGTTCACCAACCTCGTACCCGCGCCGCACTTCGAGGTGTGCGCCCAGATCCAGGCACGGACGATGCAGGCGCTCGACGCGGGCGACTTCCGGCTGCGCGTCCACACCGTTTCCCGCGCGGCCGGCACTATGACCGGGAGGTTCTGGCATCTGCTGCCGGAGCTGGCCGCCGGATACGCCGACCTGCCTACCGTCGCGCCCGACGCGACGTCGGCGCAGTTGTCGTTCCACCCCACCCGGGCCGAGGCCGACCTGCTCACCCGGGCGCCGCGTGTCCTGCCGACGCTGGTCAGCGTTGGCGAGTATCGAGACGCGGGCGAGAACGTCCTGCATCCCCGTGACTTGGTCGTCGGCTCTCGCGACGGTCACCTGTACCTGGCGGTGGCCGCGACGGGGGAGCGCCTGGAGTTGCTGGCACCCACGGCGATCAACTTCCTGTGGAACAGCTACACGCCGCCGCTGGTCCGGTTCCTGGCCGAGATCAGCCGTGCCGCCACCGCGCAGGTGACCTGGTTCGACTGGGGCGCCGCGTGGACGTTGCCGTTCACCCCGGCCGTGCACTACCGGCGTACCGTCCTGGCTGCCGCCCGCTGGCAGCTCCACGCCCGCAAGCTGCCCGGCCGTACGGCGCACCTGGAGGCGTGGGCTGATCAGTTGCACGCCTGGCGCGGCCGGGCCGGGGTGCCCGAGCGGGTCCTGCTTGCGGTCGATGACCAGCACCTGCCGCTGGACCTGGCGCGGGAGATGGACGTGGACCTGCTGCGCGCGCACCTGAGCGGGACACCGGTCGCGGTGCTGTTCGAGGCACCGCCGCCGGATGCCGATGGGTGGATCGGCGGGCGGGCGCACAGCATCGTCGTCTCGCTGGAGTCGCGGCGATGAGCGCTCTGGCCACACAAGCCCTGGCCGAGGGCGCACTCGGCCAGGCGCTGCTGCACATCGAGCGTGCCGACCTGGCCGGCGCACACCCTCTGCTGCAGGAGGCAGTCACCGGCGGGGTCAGCATCGGCTCCAACGCCAGCTTGTATCACGGAGCCCCGGCGCTGGAGTTCGTCCTCGGCCGCGCCGGTCGCGTCGATCGCGACGTGCAGGCAGGGGTCGACCGGGTGGTAACCGCTCGTCTGGCCGCCGCACGCCGACGGCAGCAGGAGGGGCGATTGCCGTCGCTGGCCGAGTTCGACCTCATCAGCGGGCTGACCGGGCTGGGGACGCTCCTGCTGGCCCGGACCGGCTCCTCACCTCTGCTCGAAGAGGTCTTGACCTACCTGGTGTCGCTGGCACGCCCGGTCAAGATCGACAACCGGACGCTGCCGGGATGGTGGTCGCCGGACACCCCCAGGCACCAGGTGGAGGTGCCTGGCGGCCATGGGAACAACGGCATCGCGCACGGCATCGCCGGTCCGCTGGCGTTGCTGGCGTTGGCTGCTCGCCGCAGCTTCCACGTTGAAGGCCAGCGCGAGGCCATCAGGACGTTCGCGACGTGGCTGGAGAAGTTCGGCGGCTCCTACTGGATCACCCTCGACCAGCTCGCCGCCGACGAACCGCCGCAGGTGCTTCCCTTGCGGCCGTCGTGGTGTTACGGGGATCTGGGGATCGCCCGCGCCTTGCAACTGGCGGCGCTCGCGCTGTGCGACCCGGCTCGAAGGCAGAAGGCCGAGGAAATGGCGCTGGCGGCGCTGCTCGACGCGGATCGGCTCGGCCGGGTGTGCGATGCGTCGCTGTGTCACGGCTGGGCCGGGATCTTGACCGTCACCACCGCCATCGCTGCCGACAGCGCCACCCCTGGCCGATTCACCGCGAGTATCCAGCACATCCGCCAACGCCTGGCCGCCGGACTCGGCGACCTGAGCAAACCCGGATTTCTGGAAGGGCGCGCCGGGGCGCAATTGGCATTGGAGGGCTCCAACCTCACCGGCTGGACCTGCGCCCTGCTGATCCACTGACCCCTCCACATGCGAGCCGAATCCCAACCGAGCCGGAGCAACGAAACCATGGACAGCTACGAGGACAACCTCGCCCCACCGGCCGAACCGGAGTGGTGGCAGGCAACGATCCGTTTCTCCGCCGACGCCGGGGTGAGCCCGGAGGCGGCGGCCAGGGTTTCGGCTGCGCTGGCCGGACGGCGCTTCCACTTCCTGCGCAAGGACGGCGGGCTGCGACTGCGCACCGATCAGTCCGTAGCCGCCCTCCTCGACCGGCTCGTTGCCGAGCAGGTGGTGGCCGGATGGGCCGGTGGCATCTATGAACCTGAGACGGACGCGTTCGGCGGCCCGCAGGGCATGGCCATCGCCCACGAGGTGTGGTGCGCCGACAGCCCCGCCGCCTTGGCCGAGACCGGCAGCCCCGACAGCAGGGAGCGGTGCATCCTGCTGCTGTCGGCGATGTTCCGAGCGGCCGGGCTTGATGTGTTCGAGGTCGGCGACGTGTGGGCGAAGATCGGCGAACTCCGCCCATCGATCGACCCGCCCACCGAAGCGCGCCGGGCGGCGGCGATCACCGCCATGCGGCGCCTCATGAACGCCGACGCCGCCCAGCGGCCCTGCCCCGAACCGGGCTGGGGCGAGCGCGTGGCCGCGTTCCAGGACGCCGGTCGGCGTCTCGCCCGGCTCGCCAAAGCCGGGCATCTGACGCGAGGGCTGCGCGCCGTCCTCGCCCACCACGCCATCTTCGCGTTCAACCGCGCCGGTACGCCCGTGGCCGAGCAGGCCGCCGCGGCCTGGCTTGGCAGGCAGGCCGCCTTCGGAGATACCGCATCGGCGGCCGCGTCTACCAGCCCCTCCTCATCGGTAACACCTACCTTCACCAGGATGGAGACCACCATCACTACCACCGCCGACCCCACCGAGCTGCGCGAGGCCATGGTGGCCAAGTACATCGACTCCGGTCACCTGCGCACCCCAGAGATCATCGAGGCGTTCCGTACGGTCGAGCGCCACACGTTCATCCCCGACGCCGCCATCGAGGCCGCCTACGTCGACGACGCCGTGGCGATCAAGCACGACGCCGGCGGCGAGATGATCTCGTGCATCTCCGCGCCGTCCATCGTCGCCACCCAGCTGGAGCAGGTGGGCGCGCGGCCAGGCCACAACATCCTGGAGGCCGGAGCCGCCACCGGTTACAACGCCGCGCTCCTCGGCCACCTCGTCGCCCCGACCGGCCGGGTGTGGACCGTCGACGTCGACCATGACCTCGTCGACACCGCGCAACGGCACCTGCAAGCCGCCGGGGCCACCAACGTGACCGCAGTGCTCGGCGACGGCGCGGCCGGGCTGCCCGAGCACGCTCCTTACGACCGCATCCAGTTCACCGTGGGTGCCGGCGATATCCCGGCCCAGGTACTCGGCCAGCTCGCCCGCGACGGTCGTCTGGTAATCCCGATGCGCATCCGCGGCAGCATCTCCCGCTCCTTCGCCTTCGAGCGCGACGGCGACACCTGGAAGACGGTCTCCTGCGAGATGGCGACCTTCGTGCCGCTGCGTAAGGGCATCTGCGACGACATCTACACCCGCGTTCAGCTCGACGGGGAAGGCGATGTCCACCTGGAGACTTTCGGCGAGCAACTCGTTGACCGCGAGGCGATGCGCACGATCCTCGACACCCCCGCGCACCCGCTCTACACCGAGGTGAAGTTCCGGCAAGGCGACCCCTGGCAGTGGGTGTATCTGTGGCTGGCGTGCGTCCTGCCGAACGGGCTTTCCCGCATGCCCGGCAACCGCCCGGGGTTCACGCCGCACTTCGCGTGGGGTTCGATGGCCGCGCTCGACGGCGACACCCTGGCCTACCTGACCGTCCGCGAAGGCGAGGACGCCAAGGGACGTTTCTGGGAGATCGGCGTCATCGGGCACGGCCCGCGCGCCGCCACCCTGACCGAGCAGGTCGCCGCGGCGATCGAGGAATGGGATCGCGACTACGGCAACCACGCCCCGGCTCCCGGCTTCCGCATGGCCACCGCCGACAGCCGTGACCTGCTCAAAGCGGCCGACCCGCGCTTCATCATCGACAAACCCGCCAGCCGCCTCGTGGTCGACTGGCCGTAGAAGGGGGACCCAGCGTCGTGATGGACCCTGCGATCGCCGCTCGCATCCCGCTGGTCTGCCGTACCAAACCGCCCGGCAAACCCCTGCCGGAGCGCATCGCCGATCTCACCGCGCTGAGCATCGAACCCGCAGGCGCTGACCACCGGGACCTGGTGGCCCGCGCCTGCGGAGTCCTCAACATCTCCGCGCTCATCGCCTCCGACGCCGCCCTGCCCGACCTGGCCGCGACCTTGTGCTGGCGGCAGCACAAGGTGTTTGCCGAGGCCGGGGATCTGCCTCAGGACATCGCGGTCATGTCGCTGATGCCCCTGATCAACATCGCCCGAATGCTGATCCGCGAAGGGGACGGCAAGGCTGCCTACGAGATACTCGACCAGCTCTACCGCGCCGCCCAGAGGCGCGGTAGCACCGTGATCTGCGGCCACACCGTCGACCTTTCGCCCCTGACCCGCAGCAGCGACGAGCACCGTGCGGTCTGCACGGAGCTGTGGGTGGCGCTGCTCATCGACGGAGCCCGGGCCCTCGCCCAGCAGGGCCGCTGGAGCGATGCCGCCGACGCCATGGCCGCCCACCGCGGCATCGGCGACCGGCTGCTGGACGGCCGCCAACTCAAGGTCATGGCGCTGGTGGAACAGGGACACCTCGACGAAGCGACCGAGATGATCGACTCCACGGTGCCGGTCGAGCCGTGGGAAGCCACCGTGGCGTCGCTCCTGCGCATCGCTGTTCGCTCGGGTATCACGCCCACCTCCGGAGACGAGCTGGAGCGCGTGGTCGGGGAGGTGCTCAGCCTGCTCACCTCTGAGGAGCCGACAACGGCCGCGTTCCGGGTCCGCCTCGCCCTGACCGCACTCGACGTGGCCGCCTGCCACAGCTCGGCGGCCAGCACCTGCCTGGCCACCGCAATCATCGACGTGGCCTCCACCGACGCCTACGCCGCCCGCGACGTCCTCGGCCACCCGGCGATGCGCTCCTCCATCACCAGCCGGCAGCACCAGAACCTCACCGCCGTGATCGCCGCCGCAGCGCTCGGTACCGGCAGCATCCCGGACGTCCACTGGAACGCCATCACCAAGGAGATAGATCACGCAGAAGCGCGCCTGCGCACTCTGCTCGCCGCGGCTCCTTTGACGTCCCACGAGTCCGGCGAGGGTGTGGCGGCACAGCTTGGGAGGTCATGAGCGGGTTACGCCTTCACCGACCCTGCAGACCAAGGCATGGCTGAAGCCGATCGGCATCTGGTAGCCTGCCAAAAAATGACTACTCAGAGTTGTAAAACAATTACTTGTAGTCCTGGTTGGGTCCTTGCCGAACGCCAGGCACGTTCATGGTCGGCGCGGCACGGCCTGGTCGCCGGCGAGGAGGAGATGCGGCGACTGGCCCGGATGGGGCAGGGTCGCATGGCCGGATGGCTGGCCCCGCAGGCCGGGCCGGCGGAGCTGGCTCTGCTCGCGCAGTGGGGCGCGTTCATCGCGCTGGTCGACGACGGGTTCGATCGGCACGGCCAGTCGCCGGAGCGGGTGCGGGCCCTGCTGGACCAGTTGCTCGACGTGCTCGGCGGCACCGGCGGAACCCGTCACCCGGTGCCCGCGGTGCGCGCGCTCACCGATCTGTGGCAGCGCACCGAGGTCTCGGCCCGGCCCGGATGGAGCAGCCGCTTTCTCGCTCTCTACCGGGACTTCGCCGAGGCCACCTGCACCGAGATGCGGCTGCGCGCCTGCGGTGAGCAGCTTGGGCTCGACGACTATCTGGCGCTGCGCCGGCGCACCATCACTGTGCTGCCGGTGCTCGCCGTCGTGGAACGCGCCCTGCCTGAGGCGAGCGGGCTCGACGGGTTGCGGGAGGCGAGCGCCGACATCGTCGCCTGGACCAACGACCTGCGCTCCGCGCCGCAGGACCTGGACGAGGGAGTGGAGAACCTCGTCGGCGTGCTCGCCCGCCACCACCGGTGCAGCCGGTCGGAGGCTGCGGCGCGGGCCCGGGTCATGCTTGCCGAGCGCATGGACGACTTCGACCGCGCCGCCTGCGGCGATCGCGCCGCGCCGATCCGCCAGGTCCGGGACGGATCCCTGGCCTGGCAGCGAGAGACCCACCGCAACCCGCTAGGCTCCGGCCTCACCGCCGACGTTCACGAGCGGGGCGTGCGCGCGCTCGCGCAGCACCTGGCCGTCGCCGTGGATGCCAGCGGCACCGTGGACGACCGGTGCGGCAGCCGCGTGCTGGAATCGGCGCTGCTGCTGGCCCTGCTGCGCAAGCATGGGGCCGAACCCGGCGAGCAGGACCGGCTGACGCGGTTCCTGAAGGAGCGCCGGCCCGGCGCGAGCCCGGTGGACGCCCTGCTGATCGACGCCTGCCTGGACCCGGCGGGCATGGCCGGCCGTGCCCCGGACCTGGCCGCCAGCCTGCCGATGGCGGCCGTCGGCGGCACCGCCGGTCGCGGGCGGCTTAAGGCCGTCATGCTGCGCACGGTGTTGCATCTGCTGTGCGGCTCACCCCTGGACCACTGGGACGCTCCCGCGCCGGCCGGGCCCGAGGGCATCACCACCTTCACCGACGTGCACCTGCTGACGGCCCGCATCATCCACGCGCACGCCTGCAACCGTGTGCACGCGGTCACCGACGCCGAGCGCGACCGCCTGGTGGCGCTGATGTCGCTGGGCCGTGACAGGGTGCTGTGGGAGGCCAGCGCCACCACTCACCTGCTCGGCCTGCACGCGGTGCGCACCTTCCGGCCGGACGCCCAGACCCTCGACGACGGCCTGCTACGGCTGTGCCTGGCCGTCAACGCCGACGACGGCGTGCCGTTCCTGGACAGCCAGGACCTCTGGCTGACCGCCGTGGCCGGCCTCGCGTTCACCAGCGACGACACCCTGGCGCCGTTCGTCCCCCGGATGGCCGATCTCGTCGCCTCCTGGCAGGCCCCCGACGGCGGTTGGCCGTTCGCCACCGGCATGCGGCAGACCGACGTGGACACCACCACCCGGTGCATGGAGTTCCTGCACGCCGCCGACCCCATCCGGCACCGCGAGACGCTGGAGCAGGCGACCAGGTACCTGACCGAGATCGCCGCCCCCGGCGGTGGATTCCCCACCTGGGTGCGCGGCGACGCGCCGGACCTGGACATGACCGCCGGCGCGATCCTCGCGCTGGCCCCGCAGGCCGCCCGGCACGAGCGGCTGCTCGCCGGCGCCGCGGAGTTCATCCTGGACGCTCAGCTTGCCGACGGGACCTTCGAGCGGAGCTGGACGGTCAGCGAGTCCAGCGCCATCCTGCGCGCCCTGGACGCCCTGCACGCGATCCCCACAACAATCCTCTCGACGACCACCGGCCTGGCCGCCCGGATCGCCGCCGCCACCGCCCGGTCCGTGGCGCGCCTCGTCCAGACGCAGAACCCCGACGGCGGCTGGGGGCAGCTCCCCGGCGACCCCAGCGACGTGCTCTCCACCGCCCAAGCCGTCCCGGTGCTGGCCAGGCAGGGCGACCGGCTCGCGGCCGCCCGGGCGGTGACGTACCTGCTGGACCGGCAGGACCCAGACGGCGGCTTCACCTCGGTGCCCGACCAGGTCGGCCCGCGGCCGCTGCCGTTCGACTATCCGGTGCTCGCCGACCTCCACACCCTGTCCGCCCTGCGTCGCGCCCGCCTGCCTGCCGCCCCGGTCCGCCGAAGGCCCTCCAACTCGTCCGGGACGAACTGGTCGGCGCTGCAGTCGAGCATGCGCGGCGTGCTGCTGCGGCCCGAGCAGGCCGCCTACGAACAAGCCCGGCTGCTGGTCAACCAGCGCTTCGACGACATCCGCCCGCAAGCGATCGCCTACCCGGCCGACGTCCAGGACGTGGTGGAATGCGTGAACTTCGCCCGAGCCGACCGGGTACCGCTGGCGCTGCGCTCCGGCGGGCACAGCTACGCCGGATACTCCACCGGCCCCGGGCTCGTGCTCGACGTCAGCTCACTCAACACGGCCGTCGTGGGCGGCGGGCGGGCGCTGTTCGGCGCCGGCGTCAAGGGCCTGCAGGCGCACCTCGCCCTGGCCGCCGCCGCAGCGGGGCTGCCGCTGGGCCGCTGCCCCACCATCGGCCTGGCCGGGGTCACCCTCGGCGGCGGGCTGAGCGCCTTCACCAGGGCGTGGGGGCTGGCCTGCGACCACCTGCGTGAGATCGAGATCGTCACCGCCGACGGCCGCATCCGCCGGGTGCGCCCTGACTCGCCGCCCCCGGACGACGACCTGTTCTGGGCCCTGTGCGGTGGGGGCGGAGGCAACTTCGGCGTGGTCACCTCCCTGGAGTTCGCCACCGAGGACATCCGCGACCTGAGCTTCACCCGCTTCATGATCGCCTGGCCCGCCACCGCGACCGCGACCGTGATCCAGGGCTGGACGTCCTGGATTAACGGCCCGGCCACGCCGCGCGCCGTGTGCTGCGCCTTCGAGCAGCTCAGCGACTCCGGCCTGCCCTCGGCGCCGACGGTGACCGGCACCTTCATCGGCACCCCCGGCGACCTCGCACCGGTGCTGGACCGGCTGACCGCCGCAGTGGGCCAGGCCGAAACCCACCGGGTGATCGTCCCCTGCGACTACATCCGGGCCGCCTCCGAAGCCGACCGCTGGGGCGGCGGCACCTGGGGACCCCGCGTCGCCTTCGCCGCCAAGTCCCACATCGTGCGCGCGCCGATGAACCCGGCATCAGCGGCCGAGATGGCCGCGGCTCTGGAGCGGCTGCACCACTTCACCGGCGTGGGCGGAGCCGGCGGCCTGCTCATCGACGCCCTCGGCGGCGCGGTCAACGATCGCCCCTCCGATGCAACCGCCTTCCCGCACCGGGCCGCGGTCGGCGTCGTTCAGTACCACTCCTACTGGCACCAGTTCACCGACCGCGCCCACATCGAGCACAGACTCCAGTGGCTGCGCGACGTCCACGCCGCCATGCAGCCGCACCTGGGAATCGGCGGCTACACCAACGGCATGGACCCCGAACTCACCGACTGGACGCTGGCCTACCACGGCGAGAACTACCCCAGGATGCAGCGCGTCAAGGCCACCTGTGACCCCGATCAGCTGTTCACCTTCCGCCAAGCAGTCACCCCGGACCGGCCTCCTGAAGCCACGAAAGCACAGCTCGGCCGCCGGTCCTGAGCGAGGTCGGCGTCATGTGGGAGCAACTCGCCGTGGGTGCTGTGAGTCGGCGATCGCCGTACCGCCTGGCACGCCCATCGCCAGGACGATGCAGGAGGCAGGTAGCCAGGCTGGTCGTAGCTGCCCCAGATCGCCAAGGCCCGCCCGGGCCTGGACCGGAGTATCCCTCCGGTGCCGCCCTGGCCTTATCAAGGTCCTGACGCTGCAGGCCCGGCGGCAGCACTCCAACACTCGGTTGAGTTGCTGGTGAGTAGCAGCAGCGCTTGTCGGGGACCGATCGGGCCCGAATCTCGGTGAGAAGTAGCAGCACCCGGAGACTCGACCACTCGCCTTATGTATTCATCTGATTGCTGAGAGGCACGCCCATCTTTTGGTGCCGCCGAGCGGGACGCAGGCGGATTGGAGCGGGATGCAACGACGCCCGAGCGTTCGGCTCGGGCGTCGGGGCGTGATCGATGCCGGGCTGGTTCAGTTAGTGAGTCGGCAGCGCACCGCCGCTCAGCTCACTGGAGGCGGTCGCGCGTCGATCAGTCACACGGTCCGCGTCGAGCGGCGCGGATGACGAAGCCGAAGTCGTCGACGACCTGTCCCGGGGCGAGTTCCTGGCGGTTCCCGCCGTACCCGAACCAGTTGTAGAAGCACCAGGGGTTGCCGCTGTGGTTGGCCGCCCGGACGATGGGCGGGGTGATGTCGGCTTCGTCGTCGAAGAGCACCCTGAGGTTGTCGTCCACGTCGTAGGCGCAGATCCCCAGTACGGGCGGGCAGGGGAAGGCAGCGGAGGCCGATTGAGCGGACGTAGCGGAAGCTGATAGGGGCGGGCCGATGACGGCCATGGCCAGCGCCGCCGCGGCGGCGGCCTTGCAGGAGAGGCGCAGGCGCGCGGGGAAAGAAGTGGTCATGCGTGCTCCTTGGGGGAGGTGGGCCCGGCGTTCGCGGGCGAGAGCCTGCGAAGTGGCGTCATCGGGCGGGCAGATGTCGTTAGGGGACGAGCAGGAAGAACGGTTCGTCGGCGGCTGCGCCGTTCTTGCCGGTGTAGACGAAGATGGCGTTGGGGTGGCCGGCGCAGTGCGAGCTGTCGACGTTGGTGTAGATCTCGCTGCGCCAGTCGGCGGTGGCGCGCAGGGTGGCGACGGGGACGGCGCGGGCGGCGTTGATGTCGCGGTGGAGCTTGACGCAGTACTTGCCGGTGCTGACCTTGGTGACGCCGGTGACGTTCTTGGAGTTTTCGATGGTGCCGTTGGCGTTGACTTGGGCGGTGGCCTGGGCGTGGGGGGCGATCGGCGGGTCTACGGCCAGGGCCGGGGTGGCGAGGGCGGCCAAGGCCAGGCCGCTGGCGGTGACGGTGGTGGCCGCGATGGTGGCGATTCTGCCGGTGAAGTGCATGTTGGCTGCCTTCTGCGAGACGTCCCCGGTCGGAACCGGGTGTGTGGACGCCTGTGATCGTGCCGCAATAGATAAATGACTGTCTGTAGCCGATCAGTTACTCTGAGATATCGTCGCATCATGTTTGGCAGAGCCAGGCGACGTCGTTCTCTGGCCGAGGCCCCCTGTGCCTGATCGCATTGTCGAGGTGACCGTCTTCGTGGGTTTCGGCGCTGTTCAGTACCTGTTCGAGCAGGTCACTGCCTGAACTTGACCCGAGCCGGAAGGGCAGGACCTTGCATCGGCTGCGGTACAGCGTGCGCTGCAGCATCGGGCCGAGGCCGGGTGCATTGGGACATTAGGCGTGATAGATCAGCCCAAGAGGCGGTGACAGGCCATGTTGCGCAGCCGAAATTCTCGTTTGCGCGGCGGGAACAGTTCGTCGCACTTCATGTCCAGCAGCGACGGGCCCCTATCCCCGGCGGAGGCGTCCGATGAGGCCGGGCGCGGCCCTCGTGGCAGGCGCTTTGGCCGAGGGTCGGCCCGAGAAGAGCGACGGTCGGCAACGGGAAGGGCCAGCGACCGTGGGCGCACAAGACCGTGGCGACCAGGTGCCTCATCGACGTGCGCACGATCATTGCCTGTGCCCATGCGCTGGGTATCGCCGCCGGCCCGTTCTCCAGTCTTCTTGGCTGGAACGCCGGTGATACCCGTGGGTGAGGTGGATGCGCTACTCGAGCCATGCCGCGGCGAAGAAGGCCCCGGGATGGCGTTGCGGGTGACGTCTCGCGGAGTGTCGATAGCTTCGGGTGAAGAGCCCTGCTGGCTGTCGGGCCTGATCGCCCCAGCGCCTCCCAGTGCTATTGCGGTGGCGATGACGGCCGCTGCTCCACCTGCCAGCAGCAGAGGTTTGGCGTGTACACGCCTGTGCGGTCGTTCACCCGTTTCGGGCGTTCATCAACAACACCGCCGACCCCGCCGCATGCGCCGCCGCCCACGCCGCCCGCTACGACGCCAACCGGCACGTGCTGGCCGCCCGGCTGCGCACGCTCCTGCCCGCGCTGGAGGGCACCGGCGAGCCATCCCCCCTGGTGCGGGACTGGGCCGCGCTGCTGACCCGCTACAAGGCACGCATCACCGAACTCATCACCAGCGGGCGCCTGTCGATCAAGGACAGTGACACCGGCCCCTCCGACGCTTCCATGAAAACCGCCCCCATGCAGAGAACCGCGCTGTTCGCCCAGCTGTCCGCCGACCCGCACGTCCAGCGCTTCCGCGACAGCATCGACTACCAGCGCTACCGGCTGCTGCTCAACTACACCTACGGCGTGCTGACCCGCCTGCGCGTCAGGCCCGTCGAACGCGGCCTGCTGTGCCACCTGGCCGCCGCCACCGTCGAAGACGCCTTCGGCGTCAGCGCCGAGGCCCGCTTCCGCGACTTCCTCAACGACCCGCGCCCCCTGGAAGGCAGCCACCGATGACCTCCCTGCCCGCCACCTGGCCCGCTACCTGGCCCGCCGCGCAGCAGCCGAACCAGGCGCCCTTCGGTCTCCACCTCAACATCAGCGGCGGCACCCTCAGTGACCTGTCACCCGCTACGGTGCTGGACCTGGTCGCCGAGAACCACCTGCTCATCCTGCGCGGCCTGCCCGCCACCCTGCCCTGCGAGGAGTTCGAGGCGTTCGGCTGCGCGCTGGGCGAGCCCATCTTGTGGTCGGACCGCCCGGCCTTCTCCGTGCAGGCCCAGGCCGAACCCGAGGACTTCCTGTTCGAGACCGGTTTCATGCCCATGCACTGGGACGGCATCTTCAGCGACGACCACACGCCCGACCTGCAGATCTTCCACTGTGTGCAGGCCGTCGACCCCGCCCTGGGCGGCGCCACCCTGTTCTGCGACACCACCCGGGTGCTGGCCGACGCCGCCCCGCACACCCGCGCCCTTTGGGAGAGCCTCACCCTGCATCACGAACGCTTCATCAACGGCAGGACCCTGACCCGCGACCTGCCGCTGGTCTCCCGGCACCCGCACCGCGGCCATGCCGTGCTGCGCTATCACGAGCCCGTCCCGGCCGACATCAGCATCCTCAACCCGCCGCTCACCACCCTGTCCCAAGCGCCGGGGATACGACACCGACCAGATCATGGCCGACCTGCGCGCGGCGGTGTACCACCCCCGCCACACCTACACCCACCACTGGCAGGCAGGCGACATCGTCATCTCCGACAACCAGACCATGCTGCACACCCGCCAGCCCTACCCGGCAGGCACACCCCGCCTACTTCGCCGCATCACCACCCGCAACGTCGAACCCGCAACCTGAACTCGGGCAGTCGGCGTACAGGGATTGGCCGGTGATGAAGGCGGCCTGGGGGCTGGCGAAAAGGGCGCCAGCGGCGGCGACATCGTCAGGTTGTCCACGCCGGCAAACGCATTGGCGGGCGATCTGGGCCGCTGCAGGAGTGCGGTCGCCGGCCGGGAGCATGCGTTCGCGATCGACCTGGATGGGGCCGGGGATCAGGCGGCGCCACGGCAGGAACTTCCTCACCATCCCCGTGATGGCCTTCGAGTACCCTCGCTGCGAGACCGTGCTGTCGCCCCCGGCCTGCGCGAGCGGCCGTGTCGGCTCGTCCCACCGGCCGCCGCATCATCGCCGATAGTCCCGATGGCCGCGATCGAGCTCACGGGATGTGCCAGTGGTGATGGAAGCATGTCTTCGGGGGCTCGGCCAGCGCAGATGGCGCCGACCCCGAAGGCTCACGAGTGGGTTGTCACCCCCACGGAACATAGGTGCCGTTCTGGCACTGGACCATCTGCCCGTTGATGTAGGCGAAGTTGCCGTCCCAGCGGTTCACGTATGAGCTGGTGTTTTGGTCCCAGGCACTGCAACCTGCTCCTGCGTGGGCTGGAATGGACATCATGATGGTGGCGAACAGTATCGCCCCTGCCGTGGTGAGCGCGCGGGTCAGGCCGTGCATGCTTCTCCCCTCCCGAGGAAGTAGCTGAGAGTATTTGCAGCCTCGCTAATAGTTACACGAATGGGGGCCCCATGGCTTGCCCCACCCGATCCGGCACGCTGGGTCCTCACCATCGGGCGCGACCTTCCGGCGGCGCGGCACGGCGCCCACCCACCTGGCCGCAGCCGAGATCGCGCGCTGACGCGAACGAGAAGGACGTCCCCTGGGAGGCGAGCGACCGTGGGTGGCCCGGGAGGAGCAGATGGGCCGCTCCCTCACGCATCGTCTTGGAGACGACGTCCCGACCCAAGCGCGTGCCCTGCGGGCTGAGGGACGATGGCCGGTCACCCGGCGGGAGGTGGCGGAAGGAGGCCAGGCAGGCGGGAGGAAGGGGAACAGCTCCCCGTAGCCACGACTGGCTGGGGAAGCACATAATTCGAGATGCCGATGGGAGGCTGATGTAGCTGTGAGCAGCATCGAGCAGAACCGGGCGTTGTCGCGGCTGATGTTCCAGTGGCGGCAGGACCACCCGGATTCGCCTGACGACCTGAACGACGATCCGGACTTCTTGCTCGCGGCGCGCAACCTGCTGGGGCTCGACCCAGAGACGGGCCGGCGGCTGAGCTGAAACCACTGGCGCGAGGTTGCCCGCCCGCTCAAGGCGGGCACCCTCCGGGTCGTGGCCATATTCGGCGGATGGGCCCGCTCTGCATTCGCCCTCGGCCGAAGGCGGTTGACCAGTGCTTAGACGTGTCTCCGCCCAAGTCGGAAGTGTCCCGCCCGGCCGCCCCTTTCATCGGGCCGTTCCGTTGGGCGTCGTTGGGGTCTGGCTTTGCGATCCGGCTGAGCCGACCGAGAGGGGGCAGCGCAAACGGCGCAAATCGCTGCGGTGTCAGCCCGGGGATGTGCCGGACACGTGCCGAAGAGCATGTGACGAGCATGAACTCGGCCGTCTGCGCCGCTCAGAAGGCGGCCGAGAATCGAGAAATCGCAGGTCAGATGGGGTATAGGGTGGTAGGGCGCCCGGGGCTCGAACCCGGAACCTACGGATTAAAAGTCCAGCGGTGCGTCGCTGCATGTCAGAGTATGCCGCAGGAGGTTGCGCAGGGTTGGGAAGTGTCGCTGCGAGTGCATTCTATTCGGGCATTCAGCGATAACACAATAGTGGCGATTTGTTAATGAATGTCCTGTATTTGTCACTCTCGCTTGGTGGTTGGTTGCTCGGGGGGACCCGTGTGCATTCCGGTGTTGATTTTGCTGAAGACTGAACTGTCGCACGGTCTCAGCTCGGCCTTTCGAGCTGGTATTGAGTCAGGTGACAGGAAGGACCCGCTCGTCAGATCGGGACGGTGGACGGTCACCTATTTTCCAGCCGGTTCGCCGCGTGGACTGGGTTGGCCCTGACAGGAAGCCTGGCGCGGTGGCCTTCGGCTGATGAGCATCTGCGTCGGGCAGGCCGCCTGTCTTCACGTCCGATGACGGTGCCGAGCGTTCCACCGCGGTGCGGGTCGACAAGGCCGCTGTCGGCCCCGATGCCGGAAACATCGTACGGGGCGACTAACGGTTGATTGCGTTCGGCTCGCCAGGAGGGTTGGTGTCGGGTGCCACGCTCCGGGTTGTCGAATCTTTGCTCGATCGGTTGTCCTAACTCGGGCCTTGAGACAGGTATTTGGATTAGTGACAGGGATCAGTGACCCGGTGCTCGGGCCACACCCACATGACCGAACTCGCCACCACCTCGACCACCGTTCTCAACCCCACCACCGAAACGTCGTCCATCACCTTCCCGTCACGCGCGAACCTCGCCGCCGGAAGCGGCGTGAGGTGGGAGGCGTGGGCCCCTGAGCAGGGGCACCTGTCGCTGATCGTGTGGCTGGCCGCAGCCGGCACCGAAACGGCTGCCACCTGCCCGGCTGGGTGCCGTCACCGGGTCAGCGGACCTTTGGCCCACGACCTGGTCTGCGCCTGTGCCCGGATGGGTGAGACGGTGATCGACCTAGGCACCATCGATCACCAGTTGATCTCGGCTGTGCTGACAGCGGGCTGGGTGCCGGCGGCCGTCTTCGGCGACGCCAACCGGGTGGGTGTGACCTGGACTCAGCTGGCGCGTACCCGCCCGGACGCCGACCTGCAGGTCTCCGATCTGCATATCGCCGACCGCTGCGACGATGGACGCTTGGCGTTGGCCGACCGCGTGGAAAGTGTGGGTTTGGTGGCGGCTGAGCGCATCTGCGAGGAGAGTCTCGCCGCGAGTCGCTGGCCAGGCTCCGTCGACCCGGCCGAGAGTCTGGACATCGACGGCGCCGCGGGGTGGGTCAAGCAGGGCAGGCATCTGGTCGTGGTCACCTGCTGCACCGCATCGGCGGCATGGCCGATCCGGTACGGGAGATCATCGCGCAGGCTCGGGAGACGGGTCTGGTGTATCTGCAGCACATCGCCTTGCGACAGTCCGCACGCGGCGACCGCAGCGAACCCTGTCTCTCCGATCGCGATCTGGCCGCTTGCAGGCGTTGCCGGAGTTCGCCGGACGGCTGGCGAGCGCAGGGACGCATGGGGACCTGCTGCTGTTCACACGGCCGAAGCTCACTCGGCGTCGAGGCCCTCCGCGCTTGGGTCCGGCCTGCCAGACGGCCGCGCGCTGGAGTAGCTCGGTTCCGTCCCTTCGTCCTTGGCCCAGATTCGGGCCGGGAGCTGGGGTGCGGGCACTGACCTGTGGATTTCGCTTGACGCGGGCCATGGAGGTGGGGATCGATACCGCCGCCACCAATCCTGGCCGCGCACCGGCCCACGCGCACCGGCCCCCGCGCACCGGCCCCCGCGCACCGGCCCCGGCGTGCCGGGGCTGTGTCCGGCCCGTCGCGAACGCGACGGCTACCCCCAGCAAGGGGGCGGACGCGGCCGGGGCGGTGGCGTAGCGCCCGTCACAGGCCGCCCCGCCACAGCGGATCACGCGCCCGCGCGGCCTGAACCGGCGTGCTCGTCAACGCAAATGGAGGTGATGGATGACCACCACAACCCCTGCCAGGGACTCGGTAGCCGATGCCGTCGGGGCGCCTGAGGTGGTGGGCTTGCTGGCGGCCGGGCGGCTGCTCGGGATGGGCTGCACCAAGGCATACCGGCTGGCCAACGCGAACGCGTTCCCACGCCGGGTGATGCGCATCGGCGGCAGGTACGCGAGCCGGTATGCGGACTGTGGGCGCTACTCGACCCCACCGACCCGGACCGCAGTGGCCGTCCGGCAAGCGAGAAGGGATAACTCATGATGGCAAGCAACAACCCCGGCCCCACCGTAGGAGAGATCCGCGCGGTTGCCAAAGGCGCCACGTTCAAATCGTGTGCGTGCAAGGACCCGGCCACGGGCAAGCGGCTGGGCAAGTCCTGTCCCGGACTGCGCATCACGCACAGCGATGGCGGCCAGCGGTGGAGCAGCGCCCACGGCACCTGGGGATATCAGCTGGAACTCCCCGCTCACGCTGACGGCAAGCGGCAAAACCCTCTACGTCGCCGTGGCTTCGCCACGCTGGAGGCGGCCGAAGCCGAGCTGGAGCACGCCCGCGGCTTGCTCGCTCTCGACTCCGATCTTGCGGTGCGGCGGCAGATCACCGCGCTGATGCTGTCGGTGCTCAAGGACACCAAGTGCTTGCCCGACGTTGAGGAGGTGCGGCGCAAGGTCCGCACCCGCCAAGACCTCAACCGCCATGTCACGGTCGAGGAGTGGTTGGCGGAGTTCCTCAAGCGCAAGCGCGTCATCGAGCCGACCACAAGGCGCTCCTACGAATCCCATGTCCGGCTCTACCTCACCCCCTACCTCGGGAGCATCCGGCTGGACAAGCTACGGGTCTCCGACATCGCGGGCATGTTCGATGCGATCGAGGAGTTCAACGACACCATCGCCGCCGAACGTGCCAGCGGCGACCCCGCCCGCGTCCTGGCGGTCCGCTACCGGCGACCGGTCGGTCCTACGAGCATGCATCGCATTCGCGCTACCCTCCGCCACGCCCTGAACATGGCGATCCGGCAAGATCGGCTCCTGGATTTCAACCCCGCCTCCGTGGTCGAACTGCCAGCGATCGACCGGCCCAAGCCGCTGGTATGGACCGAGGAGAAGGTGAAGCAATGGCGTGAGGATCACGCCGCGCATCTCAGCCTGCTCCTGCGAGCCCGTGAGGGGCGGCGCGTCGATCCGATCGCCGCCTACATCAGTACGCCCAGGCCCTCGTCGGTGATGGTGTGGACGGCCGAGCAGACGAAGGCGTTTCTTGCCTACGCCCGCCAGGATCGGCTGTTCGTCTTGTTCCGGCTGATCGCTACGCGCGGCCTGCGACGCGGTGAAGGCGTGGGTCTGCGCAAGCCGGATGTCAATTACTCCACCGGGAGAATCGGGATTCACTGGCAGATCACCCAGCTAGGCTGGGAGCCGATCCAGGGCGCCCCGAAGACCGATGCCAGCGACCGCGAGATCGCCGTTGACGCCGAGACGATGATCCTTCTGAAGGAGCACGACAAACGCCAGAGGCGGGAACGGCTGGCCGCAGGCGAGGACTGGATCGAGTCCGGGTTCGTCTTCACCGACGAGATTGGCCGGCCCCTGCACCCCCAGCACGTCACCGACCGCTTCTACGGCATCTGCTATCAAGCAGGATTGCCGCCGATCCGGCTGCATGACCTGCGCCACGGCGCTGCGACCGCCATGCTCGCGGCCGGAGCGGATATCAAGATCGTGCAGGAGACTCTCGGGCACACCTCCTCGGCCTTCACCCGCGATACCTACACCAGCATCTACCCCGAAGCCGCAGCCGCGGCAGCCGAGGCAACCGCTGCCTTCCTCACCGGATCTCCCGCACCTACGCCCCGGCCAGTACCTCCCGGACCTCGCATTCCGCGCCCCGGACAAGGCACGACGGACGAAACGGCCGCAGCCAAGGGAGGGACGGTGATCCACCTGCCTACCAGTTAGTTACAGGCGAGGTCCGCAGGAGGCAGGTCAGCCGCACACAGACCTGTCTCTTGCTTGTCCAGCACCATCCACCTGGCAGGAGTGACCTCCACACCAACGCAGTGATCATCTCCGGCCCCAGCGCTTAAGCCTAAGAGCGCCTAACGCAATGAAGTGAGGCGCCGCCAGCAGATGAGGCCGCAGGCCAGCTTGAGGAATGCCTCGTGGATGTCGGCGCGGATCTCCCAGCGGATGCGCAGGCGTTTGAAGGCGTGCAGCAGGGCGAAGGTCTGCTCGACGACCCAGCGTTGCTTGCCCAGGCCGGAGCCGTGCCCGGAGCCGCGGCGGGCGATCAGCGGGCGGATCTGCAGCTCGCGCACCAAGGCACGGTACTTGTCGTGG
>NZ_JAHKRO010000047.1 GCF_019396325.1 Nonomuraea ceibae | reverse complement strand
CGAAGCTCCTGGGGATGCTGTTGCTCTTGGTCGACAACGCATCTACCAGGGGCTTCTCTGCTTGTAGGTCAAGATCGAGAGCCTGCAACATGCTTGTGACCTGGCGCTTCAGGATGGAAATGGCTCACTGAGAAGGACCCCGTTGCGTGGCTGGACGCAACAATCACTCAGGAAGCCGAGAACATCAGGCGGCTCGCGGCCGAGGGCGCGAAAAAGTACATCATCGTGACGAATGTCCCGAGTACCGGTAGGCCCAGAACAGGGACGTTCGACAAGCTTAACGAAAGGTTAGCCGCCCACTCGAAGACCTTCGGCCTCGATATGAGCGCTTTGTGGCGCGAGGCGATCAACTCGATGGTTGATGCGGCATCGACCGAGCTCAAGTGGGCCTATGCCGACATGCTGGCAGGATGGGAGGTCATCCGTTATCTCCTCAGTGAGGAGACAGCAGCCAAACGGAATTCGGGCCTTCGCGACCTCCTTCGCAAGGTGGCCGCTGCACAGTGGGACAACGACGAGCGCGTCAAGTTCAGCCAAGTCGATTTGGACCGGGAACGCCTGGCCGACCTGTTCGTCGATGTGCCGGCGGACATGATCCACGTTCCCCGCCGGGCACAGGGGTTGGCAACTGACACCCACCGGCTGGGGCGGTGCCGCCTCCTACATCATCGGCAAGTCGCCCTACCCGTTCACCCTCGTGCGGGGAGCACCCGGTCAGGGCAAGTCCACGCTGGGGCAGATCGTCTGCCAGGCGTTCCGTGCCGCATTCATGCCGGCACAGACGCCCACATCTGATCTGCCGGCGACCAGCAAGCCCAGATTTCCGCTCCGGTTCGATCTCGCCGACTATGCGGCATGGATGCAAGGCTACGACGTCTTCGACAAGTCAGATGCCCTCACCATCAAGGAGAAGAAGCGGCACGCTCAGGAGGCGACCATCGAGTGCTTCCTAGCCGCCCTGATGTCGCATCTCGCAGGAGGCACCTCAGTAGCAGCTTCGGATGTACAGGATCTGTTCGACCGGGTGCCGAGCCTGATCGTTCTTGATGGCCTGGACGAGGTCGGCAGTATGGCGGCGCGCCGCCGCGTCGTGCAGGAGATCGATTTGTTCTGCTCCCGGGGCAGGGCGTACGCCGTCGAACCCCGAGTGATCGTCACCTCACGTCCCAATTCCGCCGGTCTGCCAGAACCGGATGCGGATGTGTTCGAGGTCATCTCGCTGAGTCCCCTGGATCATGCTCTGCGCGATCAGTTCCTCCGGAAGTGGTGCGCCGTGCACAACGTCCGAGGCAACGACAGCCGCACACTGCGCCGCAACTTCAACGAAAGGACTCGCGAGCCCTACATCGGCGAACTCGCCGGCCATCCGATGCAGCTGACCATTCTGCTCTACCTCCTGCGCCAGCACGGGGACGCGACACCAAGCCAACGCACCGAACTGTACGACGCGTACATGAATCTGCTCTTGGCTCGAGAGGCGAACAAGCACCCCGAGACGGTCCGGAAATATCGGACGGAACTCCTGGAGATCGTCCCGTTCCTCGGCTGGTACGTCCAGTCCCGAGCAGAGGAAGACGGTCACAGCGGGCGAATGACGCGCGACGAGGTCGAGGCCGCGATGAAGCACTTCCAGCGGACCTATGGCAAGCCCGAGAACGTGGTGGATGAACTCTTCGAGGCCGCGACCGACCGACTGTGGGCCCTGACGGGCAAGGAACAGGAGACCTACGAGTTCGAAGTGCAATCGCTGCGGGAGTACTTCGCGGCGCGATATCTGTACCGCTACGCCGGCGAGGGCGACCCCCGCTTCGACCGCACGCACGTCTTCCGTGAACTACTTCGACGGCCCTACTGGTTCAACACCGCCCGCTTCTACGGCGGCCACGCGACGGGCTCCGACCTCTATGTGCTGCAGGCGGGGATCACTCACGAGCTTACGGACAATCCCTCCAAGCATGTGCGCGTGGCATCGTGGAGCCTCATCACCGACGGCGTGTTCAACAGCCGGCCGCTGGAAGCCGCCGCGAACGTGGACGCGCTGACCGACGACCATGGCAGCAAGCTCCTGTTGGAGGCGCTCGACGACAGGGCGATAGCGACACTTCCGGACCCGTCACACGCCGGCAAGGTGTGGGAGCGCCTCACCCAAGCCATCGCCGCACACCCCAACAATCACGTTCGCATGCGCGTCATTCGCGACCTACTCGGGCAACGACGCCAGTTCGCCCGCTGGTGGATTGATCGGCTTACCCAGGCGATCGGCACCGACGACGAGATCGCCTGGCTGAGGCTCGGCGCGGCCTGCGAAGTCATCGCCGGTGATGTCATCGACATCCCCGGTCTTTCCGCCGAGGACGGTGAGCGGGCCCAGCTGATCCTCAACACCGGAGGCCTGCCCCAGAAAGGCAGCTTCCTTGAGGAGCAACTCCGTCGGGCCGTACTCGACGGCCAATGCACCGAGACGACCTCAGTGCGCTCGGAACTTGCAAGGATCGCGGTAGCCCTCAGCCCCGCCGAGTTCTACTCCTTCGGCACCCGTCCCACGCCCCAGACGCCGAAAGCGTCCTCCCCCGATCGTCGCTCACAGGCCATCCAACTCCTACGCAAGTCAGGATCGGCCCTTGCCGACGTCGCGAGCTTCCGACGATTCCAGCGCGGCGAGAAGGGCAGCACGTCCCCTGGTCCAACGCCTCCACCGCGCTGTTCCACGAGGTCGGCCGCTGCTGGCTTGTTACGGAGATCGCCGTCATCGGTGCGGCCATGCCGCTTCTTGAGGGATATACGCGTGTGCCAGGCGCACAAGCACTGGGCGCCACTGGTCACCCCGCGGCGCTCATCGCACACACCCGGGCCCATGCGCGTGACGCCATGTGGTGGCGCGACCGGCTCAAAGCGTGCGACGACGACCACTCCCTGGCCGAGTGGGCCCTTGCGCTCTGGGCGATCGCAGCAGGCGACACCATCGAGGAGCTCCTCATCGAACTTGAGCAGTGTCTCGACCGGCTCCCGAACAGGCGGCGGCGTGCCCTCCGCATCGCGGCTCTTCGCCTCGGCGAAGCCGGGCTCCTTGCAGAGCGATCAGTGACAGCCACCACCGCCAGCGGCTTGCTCGCGGAGCTGCTGGCTGCCCGAGCCGGCCGCGCAGGCACACAGGGCAGTCCAGATTGGGTGGCTCCGGCAGCCGTTCAAGAGCGAGCACCACTGGCAAGTGTTGCCCGCACAGCGAAGTGGCTCAAAGTCGATCAGGCGCCACGGTACCGATAGGCGGACCAGCGACCGCCGACCTGTCGGTTCTCAATCTCTGCGTCATGCGCCAACGCTGTGACCTGCCGGCTACCTCGGTGTCTCACACCGTGTCACACGTCGGTTGTCTCAGGCCGCGTGTCATCTCCTCGGCTTCCCAGGCGACGGCAAGCTGCTGACCTGCGGGATGACACCCGTGTGAGACTGCGAATGAGAAGGTGCACGGAATTTGGGAACCTACACGACCTCTCAGAGTCCGATGCCGTGCAGCGGGTTGTCGTTCCACTTGTCGGCCTGGTGGATGTAGCCGGCGACGACGGGCGAGCCGTCGGCCCAGCGTCCATGGCGGGTGATCGCGGACATGGGCGCGCCGGCCTTGGCGGCCGAGGTGGCGCCGCCCGCGCGCAGGCCATGTGCGGTGTAGGCATCGGCGTGGTCGAGGCCGGCGCCTGCGGCGGCCCGTTTGACGATCAAGTTGATCGACTGCGGGGTCAGCCGTTCACGACGGCCGCGCCCGGCGACGGGATGAGCGGGGGAGGCGATGCGGCCGTGCCGGTCGATCGGGCGGAACAGCGGCCCGGTCGTCACGCCGGCGTCGGCCAGGTCGGTGAGCCAGGCGCGGGTCACCCTGATGGGGCAGGTCTGCGGGTGCTGGCCGTAGGGGATGGCGACGATCTCGCCGTGGGCGTCCTGGTCGGTCTTGCTGAACGGGACGTACAGCTCCAGGCCGTCGGCGGTGAAGGTGAGGTCGTCGATGTCGATGTCGGTGATCTCCGAGCGGCGGCCCATCAGGGCGAAGCCGAGCACCAGGACGGCGCGGTCACGCCGTCCTGCGGGGGCGCCGTCCGGCAGGGCGTCGACCATCGCGCGCAGCCGGTCGACGGTGATCGGCGGAGATTTGCGGGGGCGGTGGCCCTGCTGGGCGCGCTCGCGGCGGTAGGCGCGCAGGGCCAGCCGGGCCGCGGCGGTGGCGGGTTTGGCGAGCTGGTCGTGGGCGGCCAGCACGCAGGCCAGCGCGCGGTCGATGGTGGAGGGGGCGTACTACTGGGCGGCCAGGTGGGCGACGTAGTTGGCCAGGGTCGCGGGGGTGGCGGGCAGCAGGGTGCGGCCGGTGGACTTTGGCACCAGGTGGCGTAGGCGCCGAAGTCGCGGGCGTAGGCGAGGCGGGTGTTGGCGGCCAGGCCCTGCTCGACCAGCCGGGCCGTCCGGCCGTCCAGGAGGTGCTCATGCTCATCCGGGGCGGGCGGCGCGGGGGCGGGCTCCGGGAGCCGTTCGGGGGCGCCCATACGGTTTTCCATGATCAATTTTGTGGTACTGAAGGCGGTCAGCGGGAGAAGGGGCGGCATCGGCTGCGGATCAGGCCCACTGACAGCAGGCGGGAATCCCACTGACAGCAGGTGTGCTCTCACATAACAACAATTGTGTGAGAATTCTACATGGTGCAGGTATTCATATCCGAACCGTCCGATGAGGATCGGATACGGATCGACTATGACTCTGCTAGAGTTCCGAGCGTGATCGAGGGAAGCGAGCAGGCCGGGCCGGGCAGCGGAACCGGCGAGGAGATCCCGCAGCCGGTGCAGGGGCAGGTCGAGGAGGCGGTGGCTGAGACTGGTCGTCTAGTTGTCCTGCGCGTTCGTCATTGCTTGTCACTTGATTGGTCACGTCTTGTCACTCGGCTGGCCTAGACCGTGTGCGCAATGGCCCTTATATGTAACCTTCTGACAGAACTTCTCATGTGACTGCCCTCAGCGCATTTGAATTTTCTCCTGGCATTCAAAATTACCGTTTTAGCGGAGATATGAATCTCCATTTTCTTTATTAGGTTGAGCGGGAAAGTCGGCCCTTCCGGATCCTCGCTCTCTTCATTAGGTATTATATTTTGATCGCCCGAATTTGCGGAAACACTTCTCTCCGCCGACACGGGCTCTGGGGGGCAAGTCTCCGGCCTGCAGATTTTCCAGGCAGCGGCTGTTGCCCAAGGGTGCTGAGCCTCGGCCCGACGTTCCTGGCCTGACGATCACGGATAGATACCTGGCGGCATCGTAGGACAAGTGATGACCACCACGAGGACAGTTCCGTGACCAATGCGCGCCGCACCAGTAGGTTCGTCAGGTAGTGTCCACGCTGTTGGTCACTGGTGCTCCCCCGTGTGACGCGCAGGTTCGTTCACAGCGGAAACGCAGAACTATGACAACGGGGCCGCATGTGGCCGTCAACCTGCGCACTTGTTGGGACCAGTCACCTAAGTTCCATGAGCGTTCGTCACCCTGCACACCTGCTGTTTTGCGCGTTTTGGCTGGTCAGAGCCCCACATTGCGCATGGCGTTGTCCCGCCAGCGATCCACGGCCCTGATGTATCGCAAAACCACTGGTGAAGCTGGGGCCCAGCGGCCGTGTTTGGCGATGACGGCGACCGGGACGCCGGCGGCGTAGGCGACGGTGGCGCCGCCGGCGCGCAGGCTGTGCGCGGTGACGCTGTCTGCGGCGGGCACGCGAGCGCGGACGGCGAGGTCGCGGACGATGGTGTTGACGGCGTCGGCGCCGAGCGAGGGGCCGATGGTGCCGTGCCGGTTGATGCGGCGCAGCAGCCTTCCGGCGGGGTGTCCGGCCTGGTCGAGCACGGTGAGCCAGTCGCGCCAGGCGGCGACCGGGTCGGTGAGCGGGTGGCTGCCGCGCGGGATGGCGATGGTCTCGCCGGCGGAGTCCTTGTCGGTCTTGGAGGTGCGGATGGTGACCTCGAGCCCGTCGGCGACCTCGAGCACGTCGTCGCGCTGCAGGGCGACGAGTTCGCTGCGGCGGCCCATCAGGGCCAGGCCGAGCACGAGCAGCAGCCGGTCCCTGCGCCCGATGGGGGTGTTCAGGTCGCAGGCGGACACCATGGCGCGCAGTGCGTCGATGGTGATGGGCGGGGCTTCGCGCTGGCCGCGGCCGCCGGCTTCGGCGCGATCGCGTTTGTAGGCGCGCAGCACCAGGCGGGCGGATTCGGTGGCGGGCTGGCCGGGATGGCCGGCCAGCCGGTGCATGGTGCGCACCGCGGCGATGGCCTGGTCGATGCTGGCCGGGGCCTGGCCGGTCTCGCACAGATGTGCGGTGTATTCGGCCAGCGTGTGCGCGGTGGCGGGCAGCGCGATGCGGCCGTGCGTGGCGCACCAGGCGGTGAAGGTCGCCCATTGCCGGGCGTAGGCGCGGCGGGTGTTGGCCGGCACGCCGTCGGCGATCCGCTCCTGGGTACGCGCGCTGAGCGTGTAGTCCGCGGCGGTGTGCCCGGCTTCGTGCGCGGCATTTTCCGGCAGCCGGTAAATCGGCGGCCGCTCCCCCGCCGCCGCGGCCGGCAGCGTTCCCTGCTCGTCGTGCACGCCCGTCTCCCGCCCGCCCTCGCCTGTTTCGGGCCCGTCCGGCACCGGTATGGTGCCGCGATTCTGACCCGCGATAAGGAAGGTTATCACGGGTCAGCGCCGTTACGAGTTTGCGTTTGCGAACGTACGGAACAGGTGCGATCGAACGCTACGAACGCTACCCTGTTGTCGTGGCGAACGATCAGGAAACTGTGGTGGCGGACGTGTCCACGAAAGATGACGACAAGGTCGACACCGCGACTGACAACACGACCGAGCAGCTGCGGTGCGCCGGCCCGGGCTGTGCCAAGGCCCTGCCCGGGCGCAGCAGCCGGGCCAAGTACTGCAGCGACGCCTGCCGGGCGGCCGCCTACCGGGCGCGCACCACTGCGCATGCCGCCCCCGTAGCGAACGCGCTGCTGCGCACCCAGGATCTGCTCGCGCCGCTGCTGGCGGCCGGCGAGCAGTGGCAGGCCGCCCAGGAGGCGCTGCGCGCCCAGCTCACCGAGCTGAGCAGCGGCGCGCTCGCCCAGGTCGAGGCCGCCGAACAGGCCGCCGAGGAAGCCCGCGCCGCCGCCGCGGCGGCCGAGCAGCGCGC
The DNA here is from genome assembly GCF_019396325.1 of Nonomuraea ceibae. Taxonomy (GTDB): domain Bacteria; phylum Actinomycetota; class Actinomycetes; order Streptosporangiales; family Streptosporangiaceae; genus Nonomuraea; species Nonomuraea ceibae. The sequence goes on along the minus strand of NZ_JAHKRO010000047.1, from coordinate 58,705 downwards.
CACCACCGCAGCTGACACCGCCACCACCCGGATCGCCGCCGCCGAGCAGGCCCGTGCCCAGGCCGAGACCGCCCGCGACCGTGCTGAGGAACGCGAGCAGGACGCCTGGCGCCAGGTCGGCGAACATCAGACCGCCCGCGCCCAGGCCGAGCAGCTCAGCGCCGACGCCGCCGACCGGCAGCGCCAGGCCGAGCTCGACCGGGACACCGCTCATCAGCGCACTGCCGAACTCACCGAGCTGTACGCCGCCGCCACAGCCCGCATCACCGAACTGGAACGGCAGGTCGGTGACCAGCAGCGCGAGCTCGCCGGCCTCCGCCGCCAATTGCAAGAGCAGGACGCCCGGACGCGGAATGCCGAGCAGGAACGCGATCAGGCCCGCGGCACCGCCGCGGCGCACGCCGAGGAGGCCGACCGGCTACGCCAGGCGCTGGGCGCCGAACAGCAGCGGCGCGAGCAAGCCGTTACTGCGGCCGCCGTGGCCGAGCAGGCCCGTACCCTCGCGGACCAGGCCCGAGCCGTCTCCCTCGGTGAGACCGAACGCCTGCGGGGCGAACTCGCCCACCTCGTTGACGCGCTCAAGAGCGCTCAGCAGCAACGCGAAGAGGCCGTCACAGCCGCCGCCGTTGCACAGGCGCTCCTGCGCGAGCAGCAATCCCATCACGTGCCTGACCAGATCGAAACAGAGACTCCTGGCAGCACGGCCGAAGCGCCAGCAGTATCGGACTCATAAGCGGCGGATCGTAGGGTTGCATCCTGTCCGTTCTGCAATGCCTCGGCCGCCGCTGTCGTGTGCATTGGTCCTCCGCTCTTGAAGCTGACCCCAGCCCCAATGTAGGAATCGATCTTGGGTGCAGCAAAGGTAAGCACAAACCCACAATCGTGATCTCGAAGGGGCATGGGTTGCGGTTTGGTGATTTACGGGCAGGTACGTCGGGTCGCCGCCACGGTGGGCGTGGTTCGGGGCTGAGGCCAGCGCGCGGTCAGCGGGTCAGGGGGATGATCCTGCGGAACTTGTCGCCGACCGACTGCTCCGGCGGTTTCTCGGCACGTTCCAGCACGACGCGCTCGACCCTGTGCCCGGCCAGCAGGCGCGACATCTCCTCGCGCACGGTCCGCCACACGTGATCGGGGCCGGCGCCGGCCGCCTGCCTCAGCCGCACCCGCAGCGTGGCCGGCGCCTCTGCACGACCTGGAACTGCGCGATGCCGGGGACGCGGTCCAGCAGCGTGCCGAACGCCATGGGGAAGATGCGGACGTGCCCGCCGCCAGCGGGGAACTCGAGCATCTCCGCCGCGCGGCCCTGCACCTGGACGGCGGGCATCGCGCTGCCGCATGGGCAGGCGTCGGGCCGCACCAGGACGTTGTCGCCCAGGTCGTAGCGGAGGAGCGGCTGGACCCGGTTGGCGAGATTGCTCAACAGGACGGTGTGCGAGGGCCGCCCCGGCGGGACGGGCCGGTGGTCGGCGTCGACCGGCTCCAGCACCACCCAGTCGGCGTTGACATGCAGCCAGTTGTGCGCGCAGCCGTAGGCGAGAACCCGCACTCGATGGCGGCGTAGGCGGAGCGGACCTGGGCGTGGAACGCGGAGGCGATCCAAGCGCGGTTTTCCGCGGTCAGCGCCTCGCCGCCGGCGATGACCATCCCCGGGTGGATGTGCAGGCGGCCGGCCTCCTGCTCGTCGGCCAGCAGCCCGAGCATGGTGGAGAAGCCGACGAGCGAGCCGGGCCTGTCTGGCCGGCGCTCTCTGCAGTAGGTGGGCTTCCTGCGGGTGCAGGATGTCGCTGGATCAGGTGCCCGTCGGTGAGGGCTTCGTGGGCGTCGGCTGGCCAGGTGTTCCCGATTGCGGCCCCGGCGTCATGCCGGGCATTTGCGGGATGCAGGGCATGTTCTGCTGTCCGAACCACTGGGTCAGGTACTGCCGCATCGTGCGGACCTCTGCCCACTGGTCGTCGCGGACCTTGCGGGCGAAGGCGGCGACCTCGGGATGCTGCGCCTGGCCATTCATGAGGAGCTGCTGGGACATCATGATCGCCATCATGTGGTGCGGGATCATGTGCTGCAGGAACGTCTTGTCGAGCTGGTCGCCGAAGAGCCCTGACAGGTCGGGCATCGTGGTCCCGCTCGGGCTCGGCGCCGGGCTCTGCCGGTACCACTGCTCCAGCCAGCCCTTCATCTGGGCGACCTCGGCGGTCTGCGTCGTGACGATCGACTGCCCGAGCTGCCGCATCTCGGGCCTGCTGGACCGTTGCAGCTGCCGGGCCGCGGTGATGGCGTCCTGGTGGTGCGGCACCATCTGGGACAGGTAGTCGTACTCGCTGGTGACGGGATGCATCTGCCTCATGCCCGGGCACGTGGGCTGCGTACCTGTAGGGCTCGGGGACGGCATCGGCGGAGATATCATGGCCGCCCCAGCGGCCCCCGACCCGGTGGTGATTGCGGCCAGGAATGCTCCAGTGACCATCGCGGTCTTCATGCAGTGTCGCTTCATGCGTCCCCCTCACGCCGACTCGACACCTCCTACGGTAGCCCCGCCGCCCCGAGCGGCCGATCGGCGGGTCCGCCGGCCCTTGACCGGAGTGCCCACGGGAGGTGGGCATGCTGCATGTGGGCGTCCAGCGCAGGCCGCCGCTTGACGGTCACGGCAGCTTGCACGGCGAATACCGCCCAGGCGCTCGCCAAGCTTGGGCATTGCCTGCCAATACCTTCCCCAAACAGGGACGAAAGCCCCTGCCGCCACAGCCGGCCGACCGCACAGGATGGAAGAGATCGAACATCCGAGGTGATGACGATGATGTGGTGGGGCTATGACCACATGAGTGGCTGGGGATACGCGCTCATGGGCCTGAGCACGCTGGTGTTCTGGGGACTGGTGGTCACCGCGATCGTGCTGCCGCCCGCCATGTGGTCCGGACCACCGGCGCGGGGCCTGCTTCCCCGCCGCCGACAGCAGAGGAAGTCCTGGCGCAGCGCTACGCACGAGGTGAGATCGGCACCGACGAGTACCGCTCCCGGCTGGACACCCTGCGAGAGGGGCGGGACCACCCGGTTCTCCGCTGACCCGAGAACACTCTCGAAGCGCCTGTGATCAACCTCTGAGACGGGGCCACGTCTCCCGCCTCGAGGTCCCAGGCCCGGGTACCAGGCCCGGCGACCGCAGGCGCCAGGAGCGACATGAGCAGGCATCAGGGCCCCACCTGCCGACTGATCGTGCATCTGAGCGGCATCGACTGGAGCGACGATCGCGAGAGAGCCACAGCCAAGCTGCTCGCGCAGCCTGGCGTTCTTGCAGTCGAGGTCGACTATGCGCATCATGAGCTGCCAGACCTGAGGAACTGGCTGATCAAGGAAGCGACAAGCCGCGAGCAGGACGGCGAGGACCCATGAGGCGGACCGGCATCCTGCGCTCGGCTACCGCCCCTGGTGAGCTCGCGCCTCATCTCCTCCTGCCGCGGCTGGCCCTGATGGCGGCAGCGAGGATGCCTGCGGGGCCGGGTGCGGTGGAGTGAACGAGGCAGCGAGAAAGGTGCCCGCGCAAAGCACGGTGGCATGAGCTTCGGACGAGCGTTGTGCTCGCAGATCGCACCGTGAGCGAGAGGCTTGTGGGGTCTGTCTGAGCCGCTCAGCCATATACCCCCTGCGGGAATCGCGGGAGGCTGGTGTTTGTGCTGGTCACGGGTAGCAGATGCCTTGCAGGCAGCGGCGCCCCGGGCGACAGGACAAGGCTTGGCCGTCTCCCGCTGTGACGGTCAACCTCAAGGAAGCCATGAACCATCAGCATCTGATGCTGGCGGGTATCGCCGCACGGGTGGCGATCGCGGCAGGACTCCGGCGAGCACGGGCCTGCTCGTGCTCGCGCTGCGGGTTTGCCCCTTGGTGATGCTCATGATGATGCGCGGCAGGGGCGGGCGTGACACCACCAGTCGGCGCGGGGCGAACCATGAAGATCAGGATGACGGCGGCGGGGATCGCGGCGACCGGACCGGTGTCTCATGACCGCGCTCGACTGGATCGTCGTTCTACTGTCAGACGCGCTGCCGGCTTCCTGGCCTGGTACTTCTTCGGGCCGCGCGCCAGCCGGCCAGCGAAGCTGCAGGAGGCAATACAAGAAGCCGAGATCGTGGTGCGTGGCGGCTACTCCCCGGAGGTGTCCAGGTCCGGCAGGGCATCCGCTGCGGCTGGTCTTCGACCGGCGCGAGAGCGGCGAGTGCACGTCCCGGATGATCCTTCCCCGACTTCGGCATCAGCCGGTCGCTGCCGCCTTCGCCAAGAGCCTCGTGGAGCTGGATCCCCGACAGGCCGGGCAGTACCGTTTCTCCTGCGGCGAGAACATGGTGCACGACGGTTGATCGTCGAACCGGACGACAGCCGCTCGCCCACGCCACCCCAGTCGCCAGGCGCCGTCCCGGGTGCCAGAACCGGCCGCACCGCCAGCCTCGGCGGCGTCCTGCCCAACGTTGAACGCGTCGACGTACTGCCGTACCACCGGATGGCCCTGCACAAGCACGAACGCCTGGGCCTGCCCTACCCCCTCGCTGGCGTCGAGCCCCTGGTCCAAGTGCTGCTGGACCCTGTCCGGGGCCAGTTCCAGGCGTACGGGTGTACGCCGTCTGACGGGGCGCTCTCCGATCAGAGGACGAAGTCACCGGTTCGCCACGCCCGTCACTCATCGCCAGAGCCATGTGCCTCGCCGAGAAGGGCCCAACGGCCCCGAACCCCGGACCTTGGCCTCTGACTCCCTCCGGCACACGGTCGTGAACTGAGAAGTGAGAACAGCGCCTCAAGGAGGGAATCATGAACCGGATCGTCATGGCAACGCTGGCCGGGGTCGCAGCCGGTGCACTGGCCACCGGCACGGCCCTCGCCACCACGCCGCCCCCGAGTCCGACCGGAACCTCGACGCCCACCACCAGCCAGACGGTCACTGTCGCGCCGACGGCCACCCCGCCCACCACCACCCCGCCCACGATGACACCCCCCATCACGCAGCCGCCGACCACGCCGGCGGTCAAGGCGAAGATCACCGTGACGCCTCAGTTGGTCACCACGCGAGGCGCATGGATCACGATCACCGTCGTCGCACCGAACGGAACCGACAAGGCCGTCGTCGAGTCGCGGGCCTTGGGCCGGCACGAGCTCAAGGGCAGGACCGAACTCACTGTCCGTACCTTCACGGACCTCGCCCCCGGCGTCTACCCCGTGTCGCTGTACCTGAACGGCACCGGACCCGACGCGGAGACTTCGCTCCGCGCGGTCTTCCCCAAGCCGATCGGACCGGCCAAGACCGGCGACGGTGCCACGCAGCCCGAATCCGGCCGAGCCGCTGTCGGTCTCGGCCTGATCGCGGCGGGCGGGCTCGCCACGGCGGCGGCGCTGCGGCGTCGTTCGGACCATGCCTGAGCGCGGTCCGGGCGGCCGCACCTGGGTGGTCGCCTGGGCGGTTCTCGCTGTCCTGCTCGTCGGCACCGGTCTGTTCCTGGTCCTGTCGCCGCGACCGGGGCCGCCATCGGCAATGCCGCAGCACCCCGCGGCGACCTCCGCCGGCGCGCCGCCTGCCGCCGCGTTGCCGAGATCCGTCCCCACCCGGCTGCGCGTCCCGGCCATCGGCGTGGACGCGCAGGTCGTCGCGATGGGACTCAACCCCGACGGCACGGCAGGTGAACCGCCGCTGAGCCGGCCGGATCTGGTGAGCTGGTTCAGTGACGGCGCCGCTCCAGGGCAGATCGGTGTGTCCGCCTTCTACGGGCACGTCGATTCCAGGCGCAGCGGCCCCGCCGTCTTCTACCGGGTCGCCCAGCTCACCCCTGGCGCGGCCGTCCAGGTGTCGCGGCGGGACGGCCGGACAGCCACGTTCGAGATCTACGCCGTCGAACGGTACGCCAAGACCGACTTCCCCACCGACCGCGTCTACGCTCACACTGGCAGGTCGGAGATCAGGCTAATCACCTGCGGCGGCACCTTCGACCCCGCCAAGGGGTCCTACCGCGACAACATCGTCGCCTTCGGCTCCCTTGTCACGCCCCGGCCGTGAGGAGTACGCGAGGGAACCACGCTCAGGACATGGCGCTGCGGCAGCGTGGACGCGAGAACGTGAGCACCGCAGCGCAGTCCCTGATCATGAGGGACGCTTCACGCGCGGACACGATGACGCCGCCTCCCGCCCCCTCAACGTGGTCGGTGAGAATCAGCCATGGGCGTCGCCGACGGAGCGTGAAGCTGCGGGTGCCGCCCGGGCGTAACGGGCGAATGTGGCTGCGCCGCAGGCTGAGTTTCCGTTCAAATGCGTCTCGCCGAAGGGTTTCCCCAGGGCATGGCGGATGAAGTCGTGTGGCCTGAACGACTGTGACACGGGCGGCGTACACGCGGTGCGCCTTGCGTTCGGTCGGGCCGGCATCGGCAAGGGCGGCGCTCTGCTCCAGCGCGGCGCGGTGGAGTGCGAGCGGGGCCGTGATGCGGACCGAGTAGCCGTGGCCGCTTCGGATGGTCTGGCCGGAGGCGAGGGCCTGGCGGACGGTTTCATCACCAGTGGTACGCAGGTGACCGGCGAGCAGTCCCGGCAGATCGAGGGTCGCGTCCGTGTCCGATACGGCGGCCAGGACGGAGGCCATCATTTTGGTGCCGAGGTCGTCGCTGGTCAGGTCGATGCCGGACAACAGTCCGAATTCGACGCGCAGGTGGAGGCCGCGGCGGATGAGCACTGGGCGCCGGGCGAGGATGTCGGCGACGGAGCGGAACAGTCGGGCGGCGCCGGCGATACGGGTGGTGTCGCCGATGGCGGCCTCGTGCAGCAGTGTGGTGAAGCCCGCGCGGTCGCGGGAGAGTTGCCGGCGAGGTGGCGGGGTCTTCGTAGACGGGGGCGCCCGCGGCCAGCAGGGCGGTGAGGGCGTGCCGCTGGCGGGCGTCGGTCTGCTTGTCGGTGGAGTGCCGCAGATGGACCAGGTCAGCCACGCCCGGCATCTGCGGAGTGGTCGCTGGTGAAGGGGATCTCCGTGCCGTTGTCGTTGGCGCGCTTGACCAGGCCATCGTGTTCCCTTCCCGAAGGTCGGCCTTGTGGTAGCCGGTGAGTGTCTGCGACGGCGCTAAGGGAGGAAAGGGGAGGCAGGGAAGCCCGTATCGGCTTCCATTGGATCGATCGGCCGTTTCCGCAGGTGGCGGACAGCGGCTTGATTGGATCCCCCTACGGGGGCGAAATCGACCGATTATGCCCCCACGAGGTTTCATACTGAGGTTGTGATCAGGCCCTTATCGCGCTGCCGGGGCCGCGATCATGGTCGGCCGGAGACTCGCCCGGCGGAAGACCTCTCGGGCGTGCACGAGCATCGCTGGTTGTGTCAACGACATGTGACAGCCGTTTGCCGGTCTGCTGCGACAGCGATCGTTTAGCTGTGCTCCGAGATGACCCTTACCGATCATGAGAGCAGCCGCTCGGGTCCTGCCGCGTCGCATGATGGTTGATCTGCGCTGCCAACCAGGCGCAATCGACGGCCGGCTTGTGTCGACCATGACGGTGGGGATGAGGCCCAGCGGTTCAGCCTTCGCCGCCCACGTCTGCCAATCGTCAGCCAAGCGCCGCTCGTCCTGGTAAAGGGCACTTCGTCGTCGACTCGCGTAACGTTCCCTGGTGACCTCGGCGGGCACATCGCACCAGACTTCCACGGCCCGGTCAGCTCGCGTGCTCTCGATCCCGGCCTTCGCGTGCAGCAGGTCACGCGGCCGAAACCACCACGAGTCGACTACCACGCTTCCCGGGATAGCACGCGCCAGTGCCCATACCGTTTCCATGGCGATGCCGCCGAACCCAGGGATGGACGCGACGTCGTCCACGCACGTCTCCAACGCCTCCTTCACGGAGTCCTTCGACAGCAGTCGCGCGCCCAGTTGCGCGGCCAGGGCTCTGCCCAAGGTCGACTTTCCGGACCCAGGTAGGCCGTTCACCAGCACCAAGAGTCTGTCCATCCGATTATGATGCCGGGCCCGTAAAGAGAGCGGAATCTGCTCCAACCGTTCTGGCCGGATCGCAGTGGTGAGTATTGATGCGCTGGGTGCGCGGACCCCGCGGATCTTAAGCAGGGTGACGTAGCCTCGGTCGTCGGGCAGCGTGGTGCCCACGCGGCGCTGCCACCCTTGCCGATTCCCACTGTCATGGTGAGCGCGGCGGCGCACGCGGGTGTTCAAACCTCGCAGCGGATCGCGAGCACGCTGAGCCACGTACGGTGGGTGGCACTGTCGGCGTGCTCGCGTACCTCGAAGCCGATCTCGGCGAGGACAGCGAGCAGCGTGCGCGGCTTGCGGTGTACGAACCAGCGCAGGAGCCCTTCGTCGTGCGGGACCGGCGCCCAGACCTCGCCGTCGCCGATCGAAGTGCTCAGCCCGAGCACGCCCCCATGGCGCAGAGCTGCATGCCAGGTGCGCAGCGTGGAGACGGTCTCTGCGGCCGGTACGTGGAGGAGGGCCGCGACCGACCAAAGCCCTGCCAGCGAGCCGGGAGCCAGTGGAGGGCGGCGCAGGTCGCCCAGAGCCACGGGAACGCCGCAGTCGGCGGCCAATGCAGCCATGGCGGCCGAGCGGTCCACCCCTACCGGGAAGAGCCCCTGCTCTCGGAACCAGGCAGCGTCCCTTCCCGGGCTGCAGCCTAGGTCGGCGACGCGTCCTCCGGCGGGCAGCGCGGCAGCGAAGCGTGCTCGAAAGGCGCGGAACGCGGTGTCGGGATTCTCGGAGCGGGGGGCGAAGAAGGGGGCGATGCGGTCGTGCTAGCGATGGTCCGGGCGGTGGGATCTTCCATCCTGCGGATATTGTCAGGTTTGGACGGCTAGAGAATGTCTTCTTCCCAATCCGGCTCATCGGAGTTGCGGAGCTGACGGACGCCGGCGGGGCCAAGGTCGGGCTGGGCAAAGGAGTAGGTGCCGATCACGTTGCCGGTCTCCGGCGTCGGCGGCCGACCGTCACGTGGCCGCCCGCCGCCCGCACTCATTCGGCCTCTCCCGCAGGTGCAACCAAGTAGCGCGCGCCATCGTACGAGGTGACCACGAGGTTGACGCGCTGGACGGCGCCGCTGCGGCGGCCCGGGACCTTCAGCAGGGTCACGTACCGAGGGCTGGCCCCGAGCCTGGTGGGCATCCAGCCCAGCAGCCGCTGTAGTCAACGGGCGTGAGGAACCCCTGGAGCGGCCGCGGTACTCGGACCGCAGAAGGCCAGCGTGCTTGATCAACCATATCGTCCTCCTTCCGATCGAATCCTGCGCCGCGCTCGGCGAGCGGGGCAGAGGCGAAAGGCATGCCCGGCCGAGCCGTACGCCCCGGCACCCGTGAGACGCTGTGCGATCCGACCATGACGGGGTAGGCGGGACTTTCGGCCACCGGGCACAGGGCCGTCCGGCACTGCTCACCGGACTGCTCGCCGGACAGCCTGAAGGTGTGACGAACATGATCGAGGGTTACGATGTCCTGCTCCGCGACGGCGGCATCGCCCACGTGCGCCTGCTGCGCCCTGCCGACCGGCAGGCCCTGCACGAACTGGTGGACCGCTCGTCGGAACGCTCGGCATACCTGCGTTTCTTCACCGGCGGCCGGAATACCGCGCACTCTTACATGGACCGCATCACCGGCGACGCCTATCGCGGGCACGCCCTGGTCGCCGACCTGCGCGACCGGCTGGTGGCGGTCGCCGAATACATCCCCTCCGGCGACGGCACCGCCGACCTGGCCATCCTCCTGGACGACACCGTGCACGGCCACGGCCTGGGGACGCTGCTTCTGGAGCACATCGCGCTGGACGCGGCCGCGAACGGCGTCCGTGAGCTGGTAGCCGACGTGCTCGCTGAGAACCGGCCCATGCTGCGGGTGCTGAAGGACCTCGGCCTGGAACTGTCGCAGCGGTCCGATGGCGGCACCCTGCACCTCGACATCGCCGCCGAGCTCACCCCCCGGCTGAAAGAGGCCATCGCGGCCCGCGACCACGAGGCCGGGAGGGCGTCGCTGGCCCGGGTTCTGGAGCCGCGTTCCGTCGCGGTCGTCGGCGCCGGCCGTGATGAGCAGAAGGTCGGGCACAAGGTTCTGCGCAACCTGCTCGACGGCGGATTCCCCGGGGCGATCCACCCCGTCAACCCGCACGCCACCCAGATCGCCGGGCTGACCTGCCATGCCAAGGTGCCCCAAGGCGTGGACCTGGCGGTGGTGGCGGTGCCGGCCAGGCACGTGCTGCAGGTGGCGCGCGACTGCGCGGCGGCCGGTACGGCCGGACTGGTCGTGGTGACCTCCGGGTTCGCCGAAGCCGGACAACCCGGGGCGGAAGCGGAGCTGCTGCGGATCTGCCGCACGGCGGGGATGCGCCTGATCGGGCCGAACTGCCTGGGCGTGATCAACACCCACACCCGGCTGAATGCCAGCTTCCTACCTCATCATCCCGTCCCCGGCCGGGTGGCGTTGATGTCGCAATCCGGCGCCGTCGGCGCCGCCCTGCTCGATCGGCTGGCGGTCTCGTCGTTCGTGTCGGTCGGCAACAAGGCTGACGTCAGCGGCAACGACCTGCTCGAATACTGGGAGGACGACGACGGCACCGATGTGATCGCGCTGTATCTGGAGTCGTTCGGCAACCCGCGCAAGTTCGCCCGCATCGCGCGCCGGGTCGGCGCGCGCAAGCCGATCCTGCTGGTCAAGAGCGGCCGCAGCGGCGCCGGGGACCGGGCCGTACGCTCGCACACCGCCGCGGCGGCCACGCCCGACGTGGCGGTGGACGCGCTCACCCGCGCCGCCGGCGTCATCCGGCTCGACAGCGTCCACGAGCTCATCGACGTCACCAAACTGCTGGCCGCCCAGCCGCTGCCGGCAGGGCGGCGAGTCGCGATCGTCGGCAACTCCGGTGGGCCCGAGGCCATGGCTGCCGACGCCTGCGAGCGGCACGGGCTTACCGTCCCCGAGCTGTCGCCGGGGCTGCTGAAGACGCACGCCGCGGCCGCGCTGGGCAATCCGGTCGACCTGACGGCCGACGCGCCCGCGGCCGAGATCGGTGCGGCCATCGCGGCGCTGGCCGCGTCATCCGAGGTGGACTCGATCCTGGTGGTCTATACCCCGCCGTTCGGCGACGGGCTGGAGGCTACCTGTCAGGCGATAGCGCGGGCGGCCTCGACGACGGACAAGACCGTGCTGGCCTGCCTCGTCGGCCACGACGACCTCATCGACGGTCGCATCCCCGGGTACGCCTTTCCCGAGCAGGCCGTTCAGGCGCTGTCCCGGGCGGTGGAGTACGCCGAGTGGCGCCGGCGTCCCATGGAAGCTCCCGCCCCCGAGCCCCAGGTGGACAAGATGAGGGCGCACGAGATCATCGAGGCGGAGCTGGCGGCGCGCCCGGACGGCGGCTGGCTGTCGCCGTCCGCCACGGCCGGACTGCTGGTCGCCTACGGCGTCAGCCTGGCCGAGTCCGTGGACGTGGCCGGACCCGAGGCCGCGGCCGAAGCCGCCGCGCGCGTCGGGCTGCCTGTCGTGCTCAAGGCCGTGGGCCCGGTGCACAAGAGCGACGTGGGCGGTGTCCGGCTGGATCTGCGCACCGCGCACGAGGTGAAGCACGCCTACCGCGAGATGTCGGCGCGCATCGGTGAGGCGATGACCGGCGCCATCGTCCAGCGCATGCTGCCTGCCGGAGTCGAGATCATCCTCGGCGGCGTCAACTATCCCGCGTTCGGCCCGCTGGTCATGGTCGGCATGGGCGGGGTGATGGCCGACCTGCTGGCCGACCGCGCCTTCCGGGTGCCACCCGTCACCGACGCACCCGACATGATCAGCGAACTGCGCTGCGCTCCCCTGCTGCGTGGCTATCGCGGCTCGCCCGCCACGGACGTCGAAGCCCTGGCGGACCAGGTCACGCGGATCGGCCGACTGCTCGCAGACCTGCCTCAGGTGGCCGAGCTGGACCTCAACCCCGTCATCGTCACACCGGACGGCGCCACCACGGTGGACGCGCGCATCAGGGTCGCGCCCGCGACGCCGCCGCCATCGGCGTTGCTGCGCCGGATGCGCTGACCAACGCCGTCCCGCCCGGGACTTCCGTCCCTGCCGGGTGACCTGAGCCGGCGATGGGATGGAGGCAAGGCCGTAGGAGGCAGGCATGCACAGGACCGTCACGGACACCCGGACCGGCACCGCCGTCCTGGACGCGCTGGACCCGCTGATCACCGCACTACGCGAGCGTGGGTACGACGTGGCGGGACCACGCGTCCGCGACGGCGTGATCCGCTTCACCGCCCTGGAGCCAGCCGCGGACCTGCCCACGGGCCGGGCGACGAGGAGGGCCTCCGGCAGGTACCGGCTGCGCGGGACCGGCCGGGCGGCATCCCGGCACGACCCGCCGGACGACGACCGGCCGGTCTTCGTCTTCGCCGCGGGCCCCGATCGCCTCGTCCACGCCTGGCACGGCCCGGCAGAGAGGCGGCACCGCGTCCGGCGCCCCCTTCAGATGCCGCCGGTCGCCGGCCACGACGGGGGCGCGCCGGCGTACCGGATCGAAGGGGAAGCGCGCCGTGACCTCATCGTCGACGTCGGCGGCCAGGCGCAGCGCCTCGACGTGCAGGGCGACCTCCATGGGGTCGCCCACCGGCTTGCCACCGCTCATCCGTCCGGTCGAACTCAGCACCGCCGAGCGCAGCACGCCGACAGGCGAGCAGGTGGGTGACCAGAGGTCAGCCACCGTCATCTCATCGCGGGTCAGCGTGCCGGTCTTGTCCGTGCAGATGAACGTGGCTGACCCGAGCGTCTCCACCGCTTTCAGGTGACGTACCAGGGCGTTGCGGGCGGCCATCCGCTGTGGGGGGCGGCCGGAATACGCGAGAAACGGGCCGCCGGAAGGAGTTAATCCTCCTGACCCGGCGTCTTCTGCTGCGCTATCGGAGTTCCGCGTTCGGGTGAGGATGACCTTGCAGGCGGTGCTGCAGTTCGGCCTCCTCCGCTGTCAGCGCCTGGCCCGGGCATCGGATGCGGGCCGGGCGGGGCCGGGGGATGTCTCCGTCTCGCAGGAGAGCGAAGTCGGCGTGCGCCGCCTGGACGGCTTCGGGGTAGGCCTGGGTCTCCTCGTGCGAGGGCCCGGTAGATGCTGGCCAGGGGCTCGGCGGCGTCGCGGCCCAGCCGTTTCATCTCATAGACGGTGAGGATGACCCGGCAGTGCGGGGCGTGCGCCTTGATCTGCCGGGCCAGCGTGAGCGCCGCCTCGAACTGCGGGCGCACCTTGACCCGGGTCGAGATCTTCTCGGCGAAGATATTCGCCCGGTGAATCCCGTGCGCGGCGAGTGCGTCCAGTTGCGACTGCAACTCCGGGGTGAGGGCGGAGCAGTGGGCGTAGCCGATCCGGATGTCGGCTGAGAGCCCATCATCACCGAGGGATGCGGGCGGCGGGGTGCCCGGCCGCCACGGCTGCCCGGGCCCGCGGCCGGCCGGGGTGATCACCCGCAACAGCTTCGCCAGCCGTGGGTTCTTGGTGAAGCGGCCGGTGTGGTAGGTGCCGGCCACCGCACCCGAACGCGACCGGCACGGCGAACCGGGCGCGACGGCGCATTCCAACCACAGCGCGCCGGTCGGCGCGTGTCACCTTCGGGCGGTCGCTGTGCCAGACCCTGCATGAGCCACTTGCGGGCTGTGCCGGCTGGGGGCCGGGGTGGAGTGCCGGCCCGGCTCCATGACCACCACCGAGCACACCAGCGTCGGCATCGCCGCCTGTCCAGGGCCATGGAGTCCGCATCCAGGCTCGGCCAAGGCCGACCGGGCCGATCGGGCAGGCAGGCGGGCAAAAGCCTTCGCACCCCGCCTTGACCTTAAAACGACCGTGGAGTGCGGTATTGCATGCCCTGGGGTGATGCGCCCCGATCTCCTGATGCGCCGTCCGGCCCTCGGCAGGGGCCGCGGTCAGGGGCCCGAGCCGCGCGCCCGCGGCGTCCATCGACATGACGATCGACCCCTGTGGAGGGTTCACCATGCCGTACATCACCACCCGCGACGATGAGCAGATCTTCTTCTACGACTGGGGCAGCGGCCCGCCGGTCGTGTTCATCCATGGCTGGCCGCTGAACGCCGATGCCTGGCACGACCAGATGAAGGCGGTCGTCGACAACGGGTTCAAGGCGATCGCGCACGACAGGCGCGGTCACGGCCGCTCCAGCCAGCCCTACGACGGCTATGACTTCGACACCTTCGCCGACGACCTCAACGACCTGCTCACCGCCCTGGATCTTCGCAACGTCACGCTGGTGGCGCACTCGATGGGTGGCGGCGAGCTGGCCCGCTACATCGGCCGGCACGGCACCTCCCGCATCAGCAAGGCCGTGCTGCTGTCGGCGGTGCCGCCACTGATGCTCAAGACCGCCGATAACCCCGAGGGCACCCCGCAGGAGGTGTTCGACAAGATCAAGAAGGGGATCCTCACCGAGCGGTCGCAGTTCTGGCACGACAGCGCCGACGGCTTCTTCGGCGCCAACCGCCCGGGCAACAAGGTGACCCAGGGCAACAAGGACGCCTTCTGGCTGATGGCCATGGCCGAGAACATCCAGGCCGGAGTGGCCTGCGTGGATGCCTTTTCCGCCACCGACTTCACCGAGGATCTGAGAAAGTTCGACATCCCCACCCTGATCGTGCACGGCGACGACGATCAGGTCGTGCCGATCGCGGCCTCCGGCGACAAATCCGCCAAGATCATTCAGAACTCCACCTACAAGGTGTACCAGGGCGGCTCACACGGCATCGCGCTCGTCCCCGGCGACAAGGAGAAGTTCAACGCCGACCTGCTGGACTTCCTGCGCAGCTGACGGCACTCGCCGCCCGGCGCAGCGCGCGGTCCAAGGGGTGCCCGGTCGGCTGACCTGCCGCTGCCGCGCTGCGGCGCTCGGGTCCCGATCGGTGCCTGCGTACCGACGTGCCTGCGTACCAACACTGTCGGGAGGCGGGATCTTCCGGGGAAGGGCCGCACCGGCCCGGCCCCGGAAGAGCAACACGATCAACACACCATCGGAAAAGACCCATGACGGCAACACCACCGCAACCCCGGGTGAACTGGCAGGCGGCCACCATCACCGGCACCGACGCGGAGAACGCGCGCACGCGCACGCTGCAGCTTCAGGTGCCCGGCTGGCCGGGCCACCAGGCCGGGCAGCACGTGGACGTGCGGCTCACCGCCGAGAACGGCTACCAGGCCACCCGCGCCTACTCCCTGGCCGGCGCGCCCGGCGAGGATCCGGCGCTGACCGTGGTCAGGGCCGAGGGCGGCGAGGTCTCCCCCTATCTGGTGGACGTGATCCAGACGGGCGACCAGGTGGAGCTGCGCGGCCCGATCGGCGGCTACTTTGTCTGGAAGCCCGGCCCGCGCCGGCGGCCGGTGCTGCTGCTGGCCGGCGGCTCGGGCGTCGTCCCGCTGCGCGCGATGCTGCGCCACCGCGCCCGGCTGGGCGACGACACGCCGATGCGGCTGCTGTACTCGGTCCGCTCACCGGAGCAGGTCATCTACCGCCGGGAACTGGCGGGCCAAGCCGACCGGGTGAGCCTGCTCTACACCCGCACCACACCACCCGGCTGGCCACGCCCGCCCGCCCGGCTCGACCACACGGCCCTGGCCGGGCAGGCCTGGCCGCCCGAACAGGCGCCGCTGGCCTACGTCTGCGGGCCCACCACCTTCGTCGAGCACGCCGCCGGTCTCCTGACCGATCTCGGCTACACGCCCGCCGACGTCCGCACCGAACGCTACGGCTGACCCGCACCGCCCATCACGAGAGGATCTTCATGCCACCCATCGACGGCAACGCCGCGGCCGGAACGCTGGCCGCCTTCTTCGGCAGGGACATGACCGCCGCCCACGGCCTGTGCGCAGCCTGCGACCAGCACGCGCCGCTGGCCGAGGCACTCCTCTACGGCCCGGCCGCCGGGACCGCGCTGCACTGCCGCACCTGCGGCAACCTGCTGATGACCATGATCGAGGCACCCGGCGGAATCATCGGCGCTATGCCCGGCCTGACCAGGCTCGACACCCGCCCGGCAGGAGGAGTGTGAGCATGGCCGTCATCTCCCGGGGCTTCACCGGACGTGGCCAGACAAGCAATCGGCTGCCGCCCGGCCAGACCCTGACCACCGGCTTTCCCGTGCTGACCGCCGGGCCCACCCCACACGTCAGCACCGCCGACTGGAACTTCACCCTGCTCACCGAGACCGGCACCGAACACACCTGGACCTGGACCGAGCTGCGGGACCTGCCACAAGACAGCCCGCACACCGACATCCACTGCGTCACCGGCTGGTCGAAGTTCGACACCGACTGGCAGGGCGTGTCCCTGGACATACTGCTGGCCGAGGTGGAGACCAACGCTCAGTTCGCGCAGGCCTACTGCCACGGCGGCTACACCACCAACCTGCCGCTGGCCGACCTGCGCGGCGGGCAGGCATGGATCGCCCACACCTTCGACGGCGCGCCGCTGCCGGCCGAGCACGGCGGCCCGGCCCGGCTGCTGGTCCCGCACCTGTACTTCTGGAAGTCCGCCAAATGGGTGCAGGGCATCCGGCTGCTGGAACACGACCAGCCCGGCTTCTGGGAGCGGGCCGGCTACCACAACTACGGCGACCCGTGGCGTGAACAGCGCTACTGGAACGACTGACCACCACCATGCACACCCACCCTGCCTACCTGCGCCCGCGGCTCATCGCCCTGGTCATGGCCGGCGATGACGCCGCCGTCCCAGGGGACGAAGCAGGACACGAACACCAGGTGGGCCACCCATTCCGGCCACCAGGCCGCCACCGCGGGATCGTGAGGCCGGCCATCGAGTGCCCGACCAGGACGACCCGGCCAGCGTCCTGGTAGGCGTCGATGTCGGCGACCGCGGCGTCAGCGAAGTCGGCGATCGTCAGGCCGGCCACCAGGATCGACTCGGTGAGGACGGCCGAAGCATCACCGCTTAGGCGGCGCCGGAAGGAACATGCGCGAGGACGCGCAGCATGACGCTGTGGGCATGGCACCTGGCGCGGACGTTGTGGATGTCGACCAGATCGCGGCAGAGCCGGAGCAGCCTCGACACGGTCAACGGGTTCTGGTGAGGCTGGCGGTGCTGAGCCTGTTGTCGGACGCCTCCGAGCGGCGTCCGCTGCTGTGCGTGGTCGATGACGCGCAGATGGGGGTCGCGCCGCGCAGTGGGCGGCCGCGGTCCTGCAATGGTCTGGGCCGTAATGAGCAGGCGCTGGCGGCGGCGCAGGCCTGCACCCGGAGCGCAGTCCGGGCCCGCCTGCGGTGCGGAACCTGTCCGGCCGGGCTACCTCACGCCGGAGCAGCCGGGAACAGCACGCGCGGCTCCAAACAGCAACTGGCCTTGGGTATCGGCGTGCACGGTATCGGGCTGTGTCCTGGCTCCATACCCAGCAGCTGGGCCAGTCCGAAGAACGCGGCGCGCACGGCCAGCGCGATCCCGGCGACCGGTGGCCGCCACGACGGCTTCCGCCTGTCCTTCGACTACGAACATGCCTGAGAAGGCCCGCTCCCCCGCCGCCGGGCGCAGCAGGCGGCTCTCCCTGGTCAGCCTCGACTCGTTGAGCCCCAGCGCGTGGACGTGCGCCAGTTCCAGGTCCGCCGAGATCCGGTCCCCCGCCTCCAGGACGACCGCGTCACCATCACCAGGTCGGCGGCGTCGATGAGAACGCGCCTGCCGTCGCGGCGCACGACCACCTTGGCAGGGATCAGCTCGCGCGGACGTGCCCCACAGCAGCAGGGCGAAGAAGTGTGCCATCTGGCGCAGCAGCAGCACGACCGCGGGCTTGCGGCGGATGGGCGGCAGGCTGTTCGGGCCATTCTGGGCCGGCCTGGCCGCCGCCTCTGCCGTGGCGAGCCCTTGCCTGAGGCAGGACTCAGTGGTCATGCCCGCGCTGTGGGCGCGTGGGGGCGCCGCCTCACAGGGACTTTCGGGGTTCAGTATTCACCCACCAGCGCGACCGGGCAGGGAGCGTGTTGAAGGAGAGAGCCGGCCAAGCCAGCACGGATGGCGCGCTTGCGACCCACGACCAGGAGCGCCGCGACTTCGTCATTGCTGACCGGCTGACTTCATACATGCGGATAACGGTTCACGCAGTCGCCGAGGTCTGCGACGGGAAGCCGGCACAGGGCGGCCTCGCCGATCGCGAATTCCAGAACAGAGGTATCCGAACGGGATGGCCTTGCGCAGGTGGGACGCGGCCACGTCTGCCGCCTGACCGTAGGGCCACTGCCAGGCGTGGGTGACGATCAGCGGCACCTTCCTGCGCTCGGCCTCGTCCAGCGCCTGCATGGAGAAATCCGACCCGCCATAGGCGAGCACGAACTCATTCTTACTGGTTCCTCCCATCCGGCCGCGCACGATCCGGCACCGACGCCGCACGGCGGTGGCCTCACGACCAGCGCTGCCCCGCAACGGGCCTCTGGCAGGAACTTTCGGCGTTCACCGCCTGGCAGTCCGGCTCTGATCGGCGGACCAACGACAGCGGCGCGGGGGACCTTCGCCTCTGTGAACGGGTTCATGGCGCGAGGTGCGATGGAGCTAGCCGACCACCTGCCTGAGAAGGGTTGAGCGCCATGCGTATGACCGTCGCCGACGTGATGACGACCGAGGTCGTCACCGTCGCCGCCACCACCCCGTTCAAAGACGTCGCCGCAGCGCTCGTCTCCGGCGGCATCGGTGCCGTGCCGGTGCTGGACGACGACCGCCATGTGATCGGCATGGTGTCGGAGACCGACCTGCTCCACAAGGAGGAGTTTCGCGAGCAGTACCACCGGGAGGGCTACCGGTCGCCGCTGCGCGCCCGACTACGCCACCCGAAGGCCCGGAGGAAGGCAGCGGGTGCCACCGCCGCCGAACTGATGACCAGCCCCGCCGTCACCGTCTTCGCCGAGGCCACCGCGGTCAAGGCCGCCCGCCTCATGGAGGCCCACGACGTCGGGCGGCTCGCCGTCGTCGACTACAACGGCAGGCTGGTGGGCGTGGTCAGCCGCCGGGACCTGGTGAAGCTGTTTCTGCGCCCGGACGAGGAGATCGCCGCCGACGTACGCGACGACGTCCTCGGCCGCAGGCTGTGGGCCGATACCGACGCGGTCCAGGTCCGCGTGTGCCGTGGAGTCGTGACGCTCTCCGGCTGGATGGAGCGCCGTACCGAGGCCGCCTTCGCCGTCCGCATGACCGGCGGCGTCAACGGAGTGGTCGACGTCCTCGACGAGCTGACCTGGAAGCAGGACGATGTCGACAGGCGGCGCACGTAGCCATCATGAGTGGACCGGCGCTTGAGTCGGGTACAACGGCGCGTGAAGTAGGGACCTTCGCCCGCAGGCGGCCCTCATCGCGGGTGGTGCGCTGGAAGCATGAACACCTATCCCGTACGAGTCGAGGCCCGGCTGGAGGAGCCCCTCAACCGGGGCCTCTGGATCGTCAAATGGTTCCTGGCGATCCCGCACTACGTCGTGCTGAGCCTGCTGTGGACGGCCTTCGTGGCCCTCACCGTCGTCGCGTTCTTCGCGATCCTGTTCACCGGCCGGTATCCGCGTACGCTGTTCGACTTCAACGTCGGCGTGCTGCGCTGGACCTGGCGGGTGGCGTACTACACCTACGGCGCCCTGGGCACCGACCGCTACCCGCCCTTCACACTCGGCCCGGCCCGGGACTATCCGGCCACGCTGGAGATCGACTACCCCGAACGGCTCTCGCGCGGCCTGGCGCTGATCAAATGGTGGCTGCTGGCCATCCCGCACTACCTCGTCGTGGGCCTGTTCACCAGCGGCAGCGTCATCTCCTGGCGGAGCGATCTGCCCGACGGCAGCGGCGGCATGCTCTACACGCTCGACTGGGGTGGCCTGATCGGGCTGCTGGTCCTCATCTCGGCACTGTTCCTGCTGTTCACCGGCCGCTACCCGCAGGGCGTGTACGACCTGGTGGTCGGCCTGAACCGGTGGTCGCTCAGGGTGGCCGCGTACGCGGCTCTCATGACGGACGCCTACCCGCCGTTCCGGCTGGAGCAGGGCGGCCACGAACTGCCGCGGATGCGCGAACCCGCCCGTTCCCCGGTCCGGCACACCGCCGGCTCCGTCGTGGCCATCACCCTGGGTTCGCTGCTCGCCTTCGCCGGGATCGCGACCGCAGCCACCGCCACAGGTACAGCGGTGCTCGGCCAGGCACGCGACAGCGAAGGGTTCGTCAGCGTCACCACCGGGCGCGTGTCCACGTCCACCTACGCCCTCACCACCGAGCAGGTCACCGTCGCGGGTCAAGGCGTACGGTTCCTGCGCGAGAGCGTCGGGCGCGTCCGCATCGAGACGCCTGGCGCTCCGCTGTTCATCGGCATCGCCCGTCAGGACCACGTCACCGCCTACCTGGACGGCGTCGCCCACGAGCGCATCACCCACCTGGCCTTCCCAGCCGGCGACACCGGCTACGACCGGCACCCCGGCTCCGCTCCGGGATCGCCTCCTGGTGCCGAGCCCTTCTGGGTGGCCACCGGCTCGGGCAGCCTGACGTGGGACATCCGGCCGGGCGAGTGGGCCGCAGTCATCATGAACGCCGACGGCACACCCGGTGTGACGACTGACCTCACCTTGGCCGCCACCCTGCCTCGGCTTGGCCGGCTGACCTGGATGCTGACGATCGCCACAGTGATTCTGCTGACAGGCGGGATCGCGCTCGTGCTGACCGGTATCCGCCTGGCCGCCGTCCCGGCGCGCGAACCCTCATACGCCACCCCGGCGGCGTGAACCACAGTTCCCCACACGGATGGGGAAGCGTCCGCATTACGGCCATGCTGCAGTGCGCGTAATGCAGGACGCCCCGGCTGACCGGGCCGAGCAGCGCCCAGCACGTTCTCCCCGGCCCCCTTCAGGAACCCGGACGCCGGACTGCCATCCGAGGCCCAAGCCCGCTCAGTCGGCGTGGCCCCCGAATGTCTTGTCCGGGAACGCCTACAAGAACATCCAGCTCAGAGCGATTCGGGCGATGATCAGACGTAGTCGACCGGACAGCGGGCGGCGGGCGTTGCGGTGCCCATGGCAGGCCTGTCGACGGTGGTGATGGTCCCGTCACCGGCCCCGGCAGTGGACAGGCTTCCTCTCTCCGTGACCGTACCACCGCGACCGGGCAGGTTACGTGGTGAAGCACACCGTGGCTGATCGAGCCCAGGACCGCGGAAGCGAAACCGCCCAGCCCGCGGGAGCCCTCGACCACCAGGTCGGCCGATGCCCCGACCCTGGCCAGCACGCCCACTGGGTGTCCCGCCAGCGACGCGTGGGTGATCCGCCCGCTTGCGAGGACAGCTCCGTCAGCACCGCCGACGGCGTTTGCCCTGTTCCCCACGACGCCAAGATGGTGCTCTTCATCGGTGCCTCCCCTCGTCCGGTTCTTTTCAGACTCTCTCGGAAGGCGTTGTCGGTCGGAGGCATTCCGCTCCTCCACGAGACCTTGGCTCGCCGGCGTCCTTCCGGCTATGCCGCTTGTTCGGTAGCGTCACGAACATGATTCGTGTCTTCCTCCTCGACGACCACGAAGTGGTCCGCAGAGGGGTCGCGGCCTTGCTGAACTCCGAGAGCGACATCGAGGTGATCGGCGAGGCCGGCACTGCCGAGTCCGCGATCGCCCGCATCCCGGCGCTCAAGCCTGACGTTGCAGTGCTGGACGTACGCCTGCCGGACGGCAACGGCGTGGACGTGTGCCGCGAGGTGCGCTCCCGGGTGCCGGGGCTGGCGTGCCTGATGCTGACGTCGTTCGCCGACGACGACGCGCTGTTTGAGGCGGTCATGGCGGGAGCCGCCGGCTACGTGCTCAAGCAGATCCACGGCTCCGACCTGGTGGGCGCGGTGCGCACGGTCGCCTCCGGGCAGTCGCTGCTGGATCCGCAGACCACCGCCGCCATGCTGCAGCGGCTGCGCGATCAGGCCGCCAGGAAGGACCCGCTCGCGGCGCTGACGGATCAGGAGCGCCAGATTCTGGACCTGATCGGCGAGGGCCTGACGAACCGGCAGATCGGCGAGCGCATGTTCCTGGCCGAGAAGACGGTCAAGAACTACGTCTCCAACCTGCTGTCCAAGCTTGACATGCAACGCCGCACTCAGGCCGCGGCCCTGGCCGCCCGGTTGCGCGCCGAACAACGGAAATAGCACCCGCTCGCGACGTCCACCACACCGTCGACGTTCCGGACCGCCTCGATGAGGGCAACGGCCTTTCGAGCTCCGCCGCACCCCACCGTTGATCCCTGGTGTGACAGTGCCCGCCGGGGGGCCGTGAGCGGGGCCGCCGTCACTGCCGCGACCTTCTTGTGCTCGCGTCGGCGTCTGCCAGGGATCGACCCCTTGTGCCGCTCTGGTTGGACTCCTTGAGCGGTATGTCATCCTCGGAGGCCATACGGGCCGGCTGGTGGAAGGCGTTCATCCTCATTTGATCACCAAAGGAGTTGCTCAGCTACTGTCGATAACGTTTTGGGCTGCGTCACCACCGCTGACCGGGCACGGCTCACTCTTCCCAAAGCCGCCTTCCGAGTGGATCGGACGGAGGGGGCCCGGCCTTCGGGGCCTTGCCGCAGGCGTTAGCGGTCCTCCGCCCTGCCGCCTCCGGCGAGGTCGCCACTGCCAGGACCTCGGCGCCGGGCCGCTAGGGCCATCAAGCGCCTCCCTGTTGAGATATCGGCTGGCCAGTGACTTCCGCCAGCGATTACGACGGAGGCCATCTCCGACCTTCGTCCTGCACCGCGTCAACAGGTGTGACATCAAGCCGGTTCGGGTTCTGCTCCTACTGGCAGGTCGCCTGGGTATGCGGCCCCTCCCACTTGTCAGCGGCCAAGTTCGTGTGCCACTGGCGGCCACGTAGAAGTCTCCACCTCTTGGCAGTTGACTACCTCTTGATCAGCCGTGCTGATGTCCTGGTTCGTACCTGTTGAATCCGGAAGGATTCGCCCTCGGTGACCACGACGATGCTGTGGTGCAGGAGCCGGTCCAGCAGGCTGACCGCGGCGGTGTGCTCGGGCAGGAAGCGGCCCCGCTGGTCGGGTCGACGCCGGTAGTAAAGACAATCTCGCCCGCCAGGGACGCGCCGACCAGATCCCCGCTCGCCGGGCGGGACCGCCGGTGAAGGGGGTCCGTCAGGCAGGCACCGTGCGGGGAGTCCGGGCCCGTGGTCGGTTACTTCGCAGAGCAGGGCGCCGTCCGCACACCACAGGCGGAGCAGACCTCGTCCGCCGCCCGTGGGCCACGGCGTTGGTCACGCACTCGTCGGCCGCCAGCAGGAAGTCGTCCAGCCGTACCCCTTCGAGCCCGCGCTCCCGCGCCGCCCGCAGGAGCAGGCGGCGCGTGCGCTGCAGGCACTTTCCGTCGAAGCGGAGGCTGATCGCCGGCAGAGTGGTCGCGGGCATGGTGATCACGCCATCCGCTGGGCCATCTCGACCAGCCGGTTGGCGTAGCCCCATTCGTTGTCGTACCAGCCGAAGACTTTGACCAGGTCGCCGCTCGCCTGGGTGAGCGGGGAGTCGAAGACACAGGAGGCGGTGTCGCCGACGATGTCGCGGGAGACGAGCGGATCGGTGCTGTAGCG
Organism: Nonomuraea ceibae; assembly: GCF_019396325.1. Classification (GTDB taxonomy): domain Bacteria; phylum Actinomycetota; class Actinomycetes; order Streptosporangiales; family Streptosporangiaceae; genus Nonomuraea; species Nonomuraea ceibae. The sequence goes on along the minus strand of NZ_JAHKRO010000047.1, from coordinate 35,166 downwards.
GAGGATCCCGTGCAGCTCGTCCCGAGCGGCCGCGGCGAAGGCGTCGTTGATCTCCTGGGCGGTGACCGGGCGGCTGAGCTGCGCGGACAGGTCGGTGATCGAGCCATCCTCGACCGGCACGCGGATGGCGATGCCGTCGAGGCGGCCGTTCAGCTCGGGCAGGACCTGGCCGACCATGCGGGCGGCGCCGGTGGTGGTGGGCACGATGTTGACGGCGGCCGAGCGGGCCCGGCGCGGGTCCTTGTGCGGGGCGTCCAGCAGCATCTGGTCGCCGGTGTAGGCATGGATGGTGGTCATGAAGCCGCGTACGAGGCCGAAGTTCTCGTGCAGCACCTTGACCATCGGCGCCACGCAGTTGGTGGTGCAGGAGGCCAGCGAGACGATCTCGTGCCGGGCGGGGTCGTAGGCGGCATCGTTGACGCCCGGCACGATGGTGACGTCCAGTCCCTTGCCGGGGGCCGACAGCAGCACCTTGCGGGCACCGGCCTTCAGGTGGCTCGCCAGAGCGTCCCGGGTGCGGAAGCGGCCGGTGGCGTCGATGACCAGCTCGACATCGTGAGCACGCCAGTCGATCTGCTCCGGGTCGGAGCAGCCGCTCACGACGATCTCGCGGCCGTCGACCTCCAGCCTGCCGGGGGCGGCGCTGACAGGCAGGCCGAGCGGCCCGTACGTGGAGTCATGCTTGAGCAGGTGGGCCAGAGCGGCCGCATCGGTGATGTCGTTGACGGCGACGACCTCGAGGCTTGTTCGGAGCGCGCTGCGCAGGACGGCCCTGCCGATCCTGCCGAATCCGTTGATCCCGATTCTCATGCCTCCATCGTCCGGAACCCAGGGCCCGCCGTTCAGAGGCCACGGTCCTTCATGGGATGGACCTTCGGCCCTCCCCCGCCTGCCATGGTTATCGCTCGGTCTCGTCACGTCTGCCGACCAGTGCCGGCTCCCGAAACCCTGCCGCCAGCCGTTCGGCTCGTCACACGGGCACACCGGGTCGGCAGCACTCCGCAGGCTTCCTTCACGATCAACCCCCATTTCTTCGGTGCGATGGCCGACAAGGCGACATCCCGAAAGGTCAGCTCGATCGACCGCCATCCCACATGTGCGGCCCCGGGTGCCAGTCGCCGGATGCCGTACGATGCCGGCGGCGATGCGCGCGTCCGGTCCGTCTTCGCCCAGGCAGCAGGCGCGGACGGTAGCTCCGCCCGCGCCCGGTGAGGCGTCAGTGCTCGACGGTGATCCGCCGACCCGCTGACTCCTCCTCTGCCAACCCGACACTGACCTCCAGGACGCCGCCTGTGTAGACGGCCTTGACGTCGTCGGTCCTTGCTGTGGCGGGCAGTGTCACCGTCCGGGAGAGCGACCCGTAGGCGAACTCGGAGCGATGCGGCTCGGCGGCCTTCCGCGTCTTCTCCGCCCGGATGTGAAGCGTGCCGCCGTCCACCATGACCTCGACGTCCTTGTCGGGGTCGATCCCGGGCAGCTCAGCGCGCAGCACGTACCGGCCATCGGCAACGTAGTCCTCAACCCGGACGATCTGCCCGAAGGGGCGAAACCCGAACATCGGGCTCTCCATCCACTCCAGCAGTTCCGGGAACGGGAACCTGATGTCCCGCCGCTCGACCACGTTCATTGCGGCCTCCTTCCGTGGAGTCCTAGTCCCACGCCTCCAGACCACACCCCACGCGGCCGCGGGCCCAGAGCACAAAGACCCGTGTCGGCGGGTCCATTATCACCTTCCGCCCTGCGAGGGCCTAGCGCAGGGACTTTCGCCCCTGGCGGCGAGCGCATCGACGGCATGGACTGAGAGTGTCAGGTTCCGCCTGAAGGGAGACCACCATGGACTGGCCCCTGGCGATCGTCATCATCTCCGTGGTTTTCGCTGTCACGGTGATCTTCACCTCGTTCATCGCTCGACCGAAGAAGTAGCGCCGGCGGCGCGGGGCGCACGGCACCCGGCGCCGTGCGCCCCCACCGTCTGGACAGCGAATCCCCTGTGCCGCCGCCTGCCTCTTCTCCGTTCATGGATGTAGGTCTCCACCCGCAGGTAGTACGCGACCTCCACCCCGGCCAGTGCCCGCCCCGTCCGCCCGGCGTCCGTGGCGCCACCGCCCGCCACCGCGTCCATCAGTGGATGCGCCGCGCTCTGCTGGGCTACGCCGACGCCCACGACGGTCTGGTCGGTGACCATACCTCACGGCTGAGCCCCTACCTGAGGTTCGGCTGCCTGTCACCGCTGAGACTGGCCCACCTGGCCGCCGGCAGCGAGGCGTCCGTCCGCCAGTCGTGCTGGCGCCACTTCTACCACCAGGTCACGTACGCCTTCCCTCGCATCAACCGGGGACGACTACCGCCCCCGCAGCCACCGCTGGCGCGACGACGAGGACGCGCTGCAGTCCTGGCGCAAAGACATGACCGGGCTGCCCATCGTGGAACGCCGGCATGCGCCCGCTCCTCGCCGAAGGCCGGATGCACAACCGGGCCCAACTCATCGTGGCCTCCTACCTGGTCAAGCTTCTCGGCATCGCCTGGCACGCCGGTGCCCGACACTCTTCGACCACCTGCTCGACGGAGACGTGGCCAACAACTCGGGCGACTGGCAATGGATCGCCGGCACCGGCGACACCCGACCCAACCGCGGCTCAATCCGCTGCGCCAAGCCCAGCGATGCGACCCGGCGGGCGACTGCGTACGATGCTACGTTCCCGGGGCTCGCCGACGTGTCCACCGCCCACATCCATCAGCCCTTGCGTCTGGCCGCACCACCGGACGGCTACCCCCCCCCCCGATGCTCTGACCGACTGGTGACCCGATATCGGGCGGCCGCGTGACATCGACGCGCGGCGGAGCGATCATGACCCAGAAGCGATACGGCCGCGCCTTGACCCGAGGATGGGCGTGTCGATGACTACTCTGAGGCGTGCGAGCGCAGGTTCGGGTAGTCGCAGCGCATGACGAAGAAGCGGAAGGAAGACCTGTCGGTTGGCGACGAGGTCACCTGGCGAAGCCATGGATCCACCGTCCATGGCAAAGTCGAGAAGAAGATCACCAGTAGGCGGAAGGAAGCCGGCCGTACCGTGGCCGCCACTCCCGACGAACCCCAGCACGTGGTGCGCAGCGAGAAAAGCGGCAAGAAAGCCGTGCACAAGCCGTCAGCCCTGCGAAAGGACGAAGGCTAGCGATGACCGAGGAGGAGCGGGCGATCGCGGCGGAGTTCGGCCAGGCGGTGAACATGACCGCCAAGGAACTGGAGCACTGGCTCACCACGGATGAGTCCAAAGCGGTCGGGCAGAAGGACGACGGCGGCGAATCCACCGGCCACGAATCGGGCCGCAAGATCGTCGACCTGCTCCACGCGAAGAAGGCGTCCCTCACCGCCCAGGACTACGCTCACATGCGCAAGGTGATCGGCTACATACACCGGCACCTGGCGCAACGGCCTTCCGGCGACGTCCGAGAGTCCAGATGGCGCTATTCGCTGATGAACTGGGGCCATGACCCGCTGAAATGAGCCGGGTCCCCGGACCGAGCCGCCACGTCACCGCCAGGGCGGCCGAATCCCGGTGGACGGAATCCGACATCGCCGAGCGCAGGTCACGGTGCCCCCGGCGTGCGAACTGTGACCCCGGAGGGTACGAGGCTCGCCAGGATCGATCGGTGGCCGGCGAGCGCCCGACGTGATCAGCCGCCCTCTCGCTGCCGGAAAGCATCGGATCGGAGGAGTAGCGACGCTCGCGCGGACACTCCGACTTTGATCATGGCGCAACGACGGTCACGTCCGCGGGATGCATTCGCACCGTCGTCAAGCGCACCTCCATCACGCTCCGGCAGGACATGGACCTGTCTAGGGCCGGTCGGTCTCATACAGGTGAGCGCTTCGGGGCAGGGGCTACGTGAGGACGTCCAGCCCTGGCGTCAGCCGGGCCCGGGACGGTGCGACGGAGGGGATGGCCCTCACGATGGAGGAACAAGATTATGGAAGCCAAACAGTGGACGGTACAGGTTTACCTGGCCGAGGACGGCGACGACACTCACGCCCGGGCGGTATTGAGCACTCAGGACGGCCAGGAACGAATGACCGGCACGGGTCACGCCCGCCGTAACCCGGCCGACCCGTCAGTGCCGGAGATCGGCGACGAACTCGCGGCCTCACGGGCGCTGACCAACCTTGCCGATCAGCTCGCCATCGTCACGCAACATGACATCACCAAGGTCGCCGACGCGCCGGTCCCGAGCCGATCGTGGTGATTCGGGAAGTAGAGCGAATCTACCGCCATGGCGGCCGCAGAGGTGCGTTTCAGATGGTCGAGGCGTGCGTCGATCCGCAGGGTGTCTGGCACCGGGAGTATCGGGATCCGGCGCGCGACCGCTACCGGAGACGCAGCACCTGAGGCTGGTCCGGGGGCGCTGGCCGGTCCGGCTCAAGCCGACTCGGCAGGCGTACTGGGCCGCGCTGGTGCAGGCAGACTGCGCACGCAAGCGACGGTCAGCGCGAGGATCGCGGCTACGTCGACTGGCGTCGGCGCCGCAGCGCGAGCCCGAGGGCGGCGGCCGCCACCGCGCCGGCGGCCGTCAAGACGGTCCAGCCACTGTGCAGCAGCGCCGGCGGCGCCTGCTGAACCAGGACGAAGGTACCCATCGTCAGGACGAACCAGCCGAACGCTCTGCGCAGCCGGTCCGCGTTGAGGCGGCCGGCCAAGGAGCCGCCGACAAGCCCGCCGGCCACGGCCGCCACGGCAACCGGGAGCGCAAGGGACCAGTCGACAGGGACGCTGTGCAGGTATCCGGCCAGGCCCGCCAGGGACTTCATCGCGATGACGACCAGCGAGGTGCCCACCGCCACACCCATGGGCAGGCCGCCGAGGAGAACCAACGCTGGGACCACCAGGAAGCCGCCTCCGGCGCCGACGACCCCGGTCACCAGACCCACCGCGACGCCTTCGGCGACCACGTGCAGGATGGGCAGTTCCCTTGAGGCGGATGCGGCCCGGCGGGTGGGGCGGTCTCGGATCATGGCGGCTGCGGTGGCGAGCATCATGACGGCGAAGCTCCCCATCAGCAGCGCTTCGGGGAGGTGTGGTCCGATCAGCCCGCCTCCGTACGCGCCCGCCATCCCGGCAGTGCCGAAGATCAACCCGGTGCGCCAACGGATCCGTCCGGCTCTGGCGTGGCCGATGGCGCTGACCGCGCTGGTGACGGCCACGACGAACAGCGACATGGCGATGGCCTGCTTGGTCGGTACACCGGCGAGATAGACCAGCACGGGGACGGTGAGGATGGACCCTCCGCCGCCGAACAGGCCGAGCGTCATGCCGACCACGACGGCAGCGGCAAGGGCCAAGGTGATCATAATTACCCCCGGGGGTATGGCTGAGTCACAAAAAGTCATTCGGCATCGTGCGCGGGACGCCGGCGTAGGCGGGCGATGGATATCTCGGCATCCACACCGCCGGCGCGGTTGTATGGCAGGCTGGCCAGGAGCATGCCCATGCCGCAGGTATCGGTGACAGCCGCAAATGTCAGGCCCGCGCCGATGAACGCGGCGACGAGCACGGCGGCCGGTACCCAGAGGCTCGCCATGACCGAGCCGAGCACGATGCCGCCGGCAACGAGCCGGACCTGCCGCTCCAGCGGCCAGCGTGGCCGTCCGCGGATCGCCGGCGCGCCGGAGGCGATCCAGGCGTTCATGCCGCCGTCCAGGACCGAGACGTCGGGCATCCCCGCCTCGCTGAGTGCCGTCCTGGCACGCTCGGCGCGACCACCGGACTGGCAGATGAGCAGCATGCGACCTCCGGCATCGGTCACGATGCGCCGCAGGTGGGCGTCGACCTGGTCGAGAGGCAGGTTGATGGCGCCGTCGATGTGGGCGGACTCGAACTCCGCAGGGGTGCGGACATCCACGACAAGAACGTCGGGGTCGGTCGCGATCAGCGAACGGGCGGAAACCGCATCGATGTGGGACACGAATGTTCTCCTAACAGGGCGATGTGTGCTGAATGGAAGTCAGGCGGCCTGACGCCGGTGGAGCGCTGCCACGACGTCGGGGACGCCAGCGCCGGTGAGCACGAGCGGCCGGTAGCCCTCTCGGGCCAGGAGGCCGGCGGCTATGTTCGCGCGGCGGCCGGAGGCGCAGGCGACGAGCACGGGCCTCTCCGGGTCGAGTTCGGCGGGGATGCCCTGCTTGATCAGGTCGGGCAGGAACCGCTCGACCGCGCCCGGCAGCCGGATCCGCTCCCGCTCGCTGTGCATCCGGACGTCCAGGAACTGGGCATCGGGTTGTGCGAGTCGCTCGACGAAGACGTCGAGTTCGGCCAGTTCGTAGGCCTGTGTGGCGGCTCCGCCAAGGTCACGGACGACGCCGCGCACGGTGTCGATCCCGATCTGGGCGAGCTGGGTGACGGCCTCCGTGACGTCCTGGTCGGCCTCGGCGACCAGGGTGATCGGCTCGGCGTAGGGCAGCAGCCAGCCGGCCCAGCTGCCGAAGTCGACGTCCAGTTCGATGCCGATCGACCCGGGGAGCATGCCAGTGGCCTGTGCCTGCCGAGGGCGGATGTCGACGACCTGGGTGTCCTGGGGAACGGTGTCCAGGACGGGGACGCGAACCGGGGGCATGGGGGGCACGCCGAGCGTGTTGGCCGGACCCATGTGCTGGTAGAAGGTGGGCACGGGCATGGGAGCCGCGAGCAGCGCGTCGGCGAACTCCTCCGGGTCGTCGATGGCCAGCATCGGATTGCCGTCGCGTTCGGCCGCGATGGAGGAGGTCAGCCTGCCTGCGCCGGTCGCGGTGCAGAACGAGCCCTCGCCGTGGGTCGGATACAGGCCGATGCCGGGCGGCAGCGAGGCCAGGCGGTGCAGGGAGCCGTACTGCAGACGGGCCAGGGAGCGGGCCCGTTCAGGACCGAGCAGGTCAGGCCGCCCGGCCGAGGCGACGAGCAGGCTGCCTCCGGAGAAGAGCGCCGCCGGTTCGCCGTCGACGAACACCAGATAGCTGGTGTGCTCGGGGGTGTGGCCAGGCGTATGGACGGGGCGGAGAGTCAAGCCGTCGCCGCCGTCGATGTCTTCCAGATGGAAGGCGGGCGTGTGCCGGTAGGCGGGTGCGGCGGCGGCGGGCAGCACGAGTTCGGCGCCCGTGCGCAGCGCAGCCTGCTCACCGCCGGAGACGTAGTCGTTGTGGAGGTGAGTCTCCAGCACGAGCCGCAGCTCGACGTCGCGTTCGGCGGCAACGCGCAGGAAGCGGTCGATGTCGCGCTGGGGGTCGACGAGGACTCCCTTGCCCTCGTGCGTCAACAGGTAGGTCTGGTCGCCAAGGCCGGGCGTACGGAACGAGATGACGTCCATTATCCCTTCACTCCTCTCAATACCCCCAGGGGTATGCGGAAGGCAGAAAGATGCGGCCACGGAGGCCCCGTGACCGCCAGTATCAGGCGAGCGCCAGGAAGAGCTTCTCCAGCTCCGCCACGCTCATGGGCGGCCGATCGCCGCGGCCCTGCGCATCCTGGCAGTGCCGCAATCCCGTCGCGACGATCTTGAAGCCGGCCCGGTCCAGCGCTTTCGAGACGGCGGCGAGTTGAGTGAGCACCTTCGTGCAGTCTTCGCCCGCCTCGATCATCGCGATCACTCCGGCCAGCTGGCCATGTGCCCGCTTCAGTCGGGTCAGCGCGTCGCCCACCATGCTCTCGTTCAGCTCCATGCTTGGAGCATACCCCCCGGGGTACCTGAAAAGGCAAATCACATGAGAACAGGTCAACGCCACGCCAAAGCAGGCTGGAGCCGGCTCCGATGGCGTAGCCCGGGTTCTCTCCCTGACCGATGCGTGCTCGCGCATGGTGTTCCCGCTGCCGTTCGACGTGTCCGGGCTGCCTTTTCGCGGTTACAGGATTCGTCGGACGAATGCGCGGGCGTGTCCCGTTTGGGATCCGGCGTCCGATGGTTACCGTGAGGATGCGTTTCGGATCGTGTGCAGCCGGGTCCGCTCCTCCTGCGAAGACTTGCTATGGCGACAGAAGGAGATGCGTGCATGGACACGATGACCTCGCACATCGTCCAGGCGCGCGAGCTGGTTGACCGGCAAGCGGCCAGTCTGCATCGGAGGCCCGGCCGACGGCGGGATGCCTGCGGGTTCGGCGAGCCGGTGACGACGCTGCCCTCCTGGAGCCGGGCCGGCACGGCGCTGCTGGACGTCGGGCGGCGCGTGGGGCCCGCGCGTGAGATCCTCTCCCGGCCGCGGGTCGCTGGCAGGGCGGCGGAGCGAATCATCGCCGTGGTCGAGGAGGCGTTCACCGCGCTGGATACACCGCCTGATATCCCGCCGGAAGCCAGACAGGTGTTGACGCAACTGGCCGCGCTGCGCACCGCCGGGGATGTCTGATGAGCCCGGTGGTGGTCGTCGGGGCGGGCCTGGGAGGGCTGTCGGCGGCCGTCCATTTGGCCGCGGCCGGCCGGCCGGTCAGCGTGGTGGAGGCGTTCGACGTGCCCGGTGGCTGCTGCGGCACCGTGCGCCTCGGCGCGTATCGCTTCGACGCCGGTCCATCCGTGCTGACCATGCCCGGCCTGCTGGCCGAGGTGTTCGGCGCGGCCGGTCAGGAACTGCGGAGCTGGCTGCCGTTGCGCCGGTTGGACCCGTCGTACCGGATGGTCTTCGACGACGGGTCGCGCCTGGACGTGCGGCCGGAGCGCGAGGCGATGACCGATCAGGTACGCGAGGTGTGCGGGCCTGCGGAGGCGGCGCGCTACGAGCGGTACCGGCGGCTGCTCGACGAGATGTTCCGGGTGGAGTGGCCGGCGTTCATCGACGCGGACATGACCAGGTTGCGCGCTCTGGTCCGGCCTGCGGCGCTGCTGCGGCTGGCCGCGCTGGGCGGTTTCCGGCGGCTGGACCGCCTGGCCGCCCGTCACTTGACGGACCCGCGGCTGATCAAGGCGCACACCTTCCAAGCCCTCTACGTGGGGCTGTCTCCGCAACGGGCGCTGGGCATCTACGCCGTCATCGCGCACATGGACACCGTCGGCGGCGTGTACTTCCCCGAGCACGGCGGCATGAACGCCATTCCGGTGGCCATGGCGGCGCTGCTGGAGAAGCTCGGCGTAAGCATCCGCTATGGCGTGCGAGCGACAAAGGTGGAGACCGACGGGGACGGCGTCACCGGCGTCCTGCTGGAGGACGGCGAACGGCTGCAGGCCAGGCACGTGGTCGTGGCGTGCGACCGGCTGGCGGCCCGCCGGCTGCTGCCGGACCTGGCGGACGACTGGCGGCTGCGCCGCCCCCGCCACTCCCCCTCCTGTCTGGTGATGCACGTCGGCCTTGATCGCCCCCTGGCCGATCAAGCGCACCACACGCTGCATTTCGGGCGGGCCTGGCGGGAGACGTTCACGGCGCTGGAAGCGGGCCGTCCACAGCCGGACCCGAGCGTGCTGGTCACCAGCCCCGAGCCGGACGGCGAGGCCGCGCCGTCCGGGCACGCCACGCTCAGCGTTCTCGAACCGGCGCCCAACCTGCGACACGCCGACTGGGACCAGCTACGCCCCCGGATGGAGGCTCGGCTGCTCGGACGCCTGGCCGACCTCGGTTACGGCGACCTCACAGGCGCACCCCGGCTGGTACTCGATCCGCCCGCCTGGGCGGCACGCGGGCACAGCGCGGGCACCCCGTTCGCGCTCGACCACCGCCTCACACAGACGGCGTGGCTACGCCCCTCCGCCGTCGCCCGGCGGGTACCGGGGCTGCACTTCGCCGGCATGTACACCGCACCCGGAGTCGGAGTTCCTCCCGTGCTGATCTCCGGCCGGCTCGCCGCCCAGCGCATCCTCGAGGGGGCCCGTTGACGCTCACCGCCAGCTACGAACGCTGCCGGCGGCTCCATGCCCGCTACGGCCGCTCCTACTATCTGGCCACGCGGCTGCTGCCGCAGTGGAAACGGCGGCACGTACACGCTCTGTACGGCTTCGCCCGCTACGCCGACGAGATCGTCGACTCCTTCACGATGACCGACGATCGAGCCCGCGCGCTGGACGCCCTGGCAGCCCGCGTCGAGGGCGGGCTGGTGGGGGCCAGACCGGACGACCCGGTGCTGCCCGCGTTCCTGCACACCGTGCACTCCTTCGGCATCGGCCATGACGACATCGGAGCCTTCCTGACGTCGATGCGCGCCGACCTGTCGGTGACCCGGTACGCGACCTACGACGACCTGCTCGGCTACATGGCCGGTTCGGCCGCCGCCATCGGCACGATGATGCTGCCGGTGCTGGAGCCGGCGCCCGGCCGTGAGGAGGCGGCCCGCGAGCCGGCGCGCCAGCTCGGGCTGGCCTTCCAGCTCACCAACTTCCTGCGGGACGTCGGAGAAGACTTCGCCCGGGGCCGCGTCTACCTGCCGACGGAGGACCTGGACAAGTTCGGGGTGCGGGTGGAGGACCTGGGCGCCCGCCGTACCGGGACCGCTCTGCGGGACCTGCTGGCCTTCGAGTCCGGGCGCGCGCGTGACCACTACCGTGCCGCCGTCCTCGGCATCGATCTGCTCGTCACCTCGTCGCGGCCGTGCGTGCGCGCCGCCTTCGATCTGTACGGCGGCATCCTCGACGAGATCGAGCGCCGCGGCTTCGAGGTCCTGGCGGATCGGGTACGGGTTCCGCGCCGGCGCAGGGCGGCCGTGTTCGCCCGGCATCTGCTGGCCTCCGCCGAGGCGGGCAGGGCCGAGCGCCGTGTCCGCATGGAGCTCCCGTGACCGTCGGGCTGCCCGTGGTCCTGGACGCCATGGGCGGCGACCACGGGCCGGCCGAAACGGTCGCCGGCGCGGTGCTGGCGCAGCGGACGCACCACGTGCCGGTCATCCTGGTCGGCGACGAGCCACGGCTGACCGGCGAACTGCGCGGGCACGACGCCATCGGCGAGGTCGCGACGGTGCACGCCGAGGACACCGTACCGATGGCCGAGCGCGGCCCCGGCGCCGCGGCCCTGGCGACCTCCAGCCTCGCTGTCGGCTGCCGGCTGGTGAGCAGCGGGGCGGGAGGCGCGTTCGTGTCGGCCGGGTCCACCGGCGCGGTGGTCTCCTGCGCGGTGCGCGGCATCGGCCGGTCAGGCGGCGTGCTGCGGCCCGCTCTGGCCGTGGCTCTGCCGTCGCTGCGGGGCGGTGCGAGCGTGCTGGTGGACGCGGGCGCGACCGCAGATCCGAGTCCGGCCATGGTCGCCCAGTTCGCCCTGCTGGGGACGGCTTACGCACGGACCGTCCTCGGCCGTGCCGACCCGGTGGTGGGCTTGTTGTCGATCGGCTCCGAGCCGGGCAAGGGCAACCGGCTGACCCGCCGGGCCGAGGAACTGCTCGCCGGGTCGCCGGTGCGCTTCCACGGCAACATCGAGGGCCATGACGTGCTGGCAGGGACGGTGGACGTGATCGTCACGGACGGCTTCACCGGCAACGTCATGCTGAAGAACATCGAGGGCTGTGTCCGCACGACGCTGACCATGGTCGCCGAGGCCGGTATCGCCTCCGCCGACCGGCTGACCGAGGTGGCACGCCGCTACTCCCCGGAAACCCACGGCGGCGCCGCCCTCCTCGGCCTGCTCAGCACGGTCGTCGTCGCGCACGGTTCCTCCCGGGCGGCGACGATCGCCCGCGCCTGCGCGGTGGCGTACGCGCTGTCGGGACAGAACCCGGTGGCAGGACTCGAGGCCGTGGCGACGGAGCCGGTGCCGTGACCGTCTCAGCGCAGCGGGTCGACACCGTCCCAGGCGCCCTCGCTGCGGTATGGGACGAATCGGGCGAACAGCTCCTCGGCGTACCAGTCGTGCGCCCGTACGCGCTCGATGACCCGCCGGTGCGCCTCGCCGCGGTAGGCGAAGGCGCGCACCGCCTCGCGATCGCGCCACAGCGAGAACGTCGCCTGCCGGGCGAGCGGCCACTCGCCCATGCCGACCGAGGCCAGGCAGCCGTCCTGCCGCCGGAGCAGTTCGTCGACCGGCGGCACCGACCGGTAGAAGGCGACCAGGCGGCGTGGCCGGATGGACGCCCTGGTGAGCACCGCGACCGACCCCTCTCCGTCGTGCCGGGCGATCGGCCCGGCGAGGGGCTCACGTCCCGACCAGGAGCCGTGCCAGCTCACCGGGATCAGCCGCACGTGCCAGCTCTCGGCCGCCTCCGTCCGCCAGCGGGCGGCGACCGGCGAGGCGCGCAGGAATGCCTCCAGATCGCTCTCGGCACGCCAGAACGCGAACAGCGCCCACCGGCGCAGGTCGGCGCCGAGCGACATGGCCCGGCCCCGGCCGGTGCCCAGCAGCCGCCAGAACAGCAGCCCGTCGGCGCTCCGCAGCAGCGGCCGGTCGAAGGCCATGTGCCGCATCGCGCGGGCGCTGTTGTACCGGACGAGGTGGAACGAGGCGATGGTTGAAGTTCTGGTGGCGGTCATCATCGGTTACCTGCTCGGCTCGGTGCCGGTCGCGGTCCTGGTGGCACGGCTGCATGGTGTCGATCCGCGCGACGTCGGCGACCGCAACCCCGGGTACTGGAACGTCAAGGAGCACCTGGGCGGGCGCGCGGCCGTACCGGTGTTCGCCGGCGACATGCTGAAGGGCACGCTGGCCGCCCTGGCGGGGCTGCTGGTGAGCGGCGCGCACACCACCGCGCTGGGCACCGTAGCAGGACCGAGCGTGGCGCCGGTGTACCTCGCCGTGGCGGCGGCCATGGTGGGGCACGCGTGGCCGGTCTTCGCCGGCTTCCGGGGCGGCCGCTCGGTCCTGACCTTCGCGGGCGGCATCGCGATCATCTGTCCACCGGCGTTCCTGCTGGCGGTGGCCGCCCTGGCGGCCACCGCCCTGGCGCTGCGTTCGTTCGCGGCGGGGACGCGCCTGGCGGTGTTCGGCGTGCCACTGCTGCAGTTGCTGTTCGCGCCCGCGGAGGTGGTGGCGGCCACGGGGGCGCTGATGTGCCTCATCGGGCTGCGCTTCGGTCAGGCAGCTCTCGCCGCGCGCCGTCGCTGACGTCCCAAGCGCGGCCTCCCGCCCTCGGATAGGTCCGGCCACGCCAGGTCCGTACGGGCCGCAGTGTGGCCTCGGTCAGCCGGAACGCGCACGCAGGGTCGAGCAGCGGCGACAGCAGCAGGCCGACGCCAGGCTCTCGATAGCTGCGGCGCAGCGCGCCCGTCACCAGCAGCCGCATCGCGAGCAGGGCCACGTCCACTCCGGTGGGCCGGCCGGCGGCCAGGCGGAGCACCGGCAGGGCTCCGGTCAGCCAGACGACGGCCAGGTCGGCCGCCTGCCATCCGGGCGCGGTCACGTCACGCAGCGGCAGCGAGCGGCCCCATTCCCGCCACAGCTCGCCTGCCGAGTCGTACATGTCGACCTCCAGCAGGGCGCAGGCGTCCAGAAAGCCCACCGTCCAGCCCTGTGCCGCCAGGCGCCGGGCCAGCGCCACGTCGTCCGTCATCCGGTCCCGGACCAGTGCGAACCCATCCGCTTCGGTCATCCGGTCCCTCCGGAAGGCCATGCACTGGCCGTTGGCGACCACCCGGTGCGGCGGCGGCGGGCTCGCCGGGCCGACGGGCCCGAACCGGTAGACCAGCGTCGTGAGCATGGCGGCGTGCAGCGCCTCTTCCAGCACGCCGTCGCAGGTGAACCGGGGCGCCGCGCTCACCAGATCGTACCGCTCCAGGGCCCCCGCCAGCGCGCCGAACAGACCCGGGTCGGGACGGGCGTCGGCGTCCAGCGTGACCACGACCTCGCCGGCCGCCGCCGCCACCCCCTGGCGCAGCGCCCACTGCTTGCCCACCCAGCCGGGGGGCAACGGCCCGGCGGTGACCACCTCGGCCCCCAGCTCGGCCGCCACTTCGGCGGTGCCGTCGCGGGACCCGTCGTCGACGACGATCACCTCGCTGACGGCCGGAGCCGCGAGGACCGCGCGCAGGCACGGGCCGATCCTGGCGGCCTCGTCGCGGGCGGGGATTACCACGGACACGGTCACACCGGCGCCATCCTGGCCGGGCGGCGACGGCCGGAGCGGCGGCTGCCGGCGCCGGCCTCGCGCCAGCCTGCCGGCCACGACGGCGGCCGCGACCAGTTGGGCGGCGGTGAGCGGCCTCATCCCGCCCCGCCGGCCGGGCCCAAGGTGGGAAAATCCCGCGCCACCAGCCCGGCCACGATGCGCGCGCCCAGGGTGACCATCGGCAGGCCACCGCCGGGATGCGCGGAGCCGCCGACCAGGTACAGGCCGCGGCGCGGGCCCCGGTTGCCGGGACGCAGGAACGGCGCGAGCCTGCCCCGGCAGGCGCTGCCGTAGATGGCGCCGCCCCAGGCGCCATAGCGGTCCCGCAGGTCGGCCGGGGTGAACACGTCGGCGAACCGCAACCGGCCCGCCAGGTCATGGCCCCGCTCCGCCAGTCGCTCCAGCACCAGATCGCGGTACGCCGGCGCCCCGATGGGCCATCGGCCTGGATCACGGGCGGGCACGTTGACGAGCATCGTCCAGTTCTCCGCCCCTTCCGGGGCCTGGGAGGCGTCGTCCACGGCCGAGCATCCGAGGTAGACGGTCGGATCGCGGGGCGGGCTCCCGCGGTCGAAGATGTCGGCGAACTCGCGTTCGTAGTCGGCCGAGAACAGCACCGAGTGATGCGGCAGCCCCGGGGTGCGCCCCTCGACCCCGGCCAGGATGAGCAGCGCCGACGACGAGCGCCCGAGCCGCGCGATCCTGCGCAGCCGTCGGCGGTCCGGCAGCAGGCTGCCGTACAGCGCGGCGGCGTCGGTGTTGGCCACCACGACGTCGGCCCAGACACGCCCGCCGCTCGCCAGCCGCACCCCCGTGACGCGCGACCCGTTCGCCTCGACGGCGGCGACCGGCTCGGCCAGGAAGACCTGCACCCCTGCGGCCTTCAGCAACAGCGCCAGGTCGTCGGCGAGCCGGGCCAGGCCGCCGGGCGCGTACCAGACCCCCTGCCCATGCTCCAGCGCCGGGACGCACCCCAGCGCGGCGGGCGCGCGGTACGGGCTCGACCCGGCGTAGGTGGCGTAACGGCCGACGTACTGCCGCAGCCGGGGGTCGCGGAAGTAGCGCCGGGCCAGCCCGTGCAGCGTGCGCGCGGGGCTGACCGCGAGCAGGTCCGAGAGCCGGGCCGCCTCTGGCCGCCGGATGAGCGGCCCGGCGAACACGGTCCGGTGCGCCGCGTCCAGGCACCGCCGGGCCCAGGCGTGGAAGGCGCGCCAGGGCTGCCCCTCCCCCGGGGCCAGCCGCTCCACCTCGGCCGCCATCCGGTCAGGATCCCGGCGGGCGTCCAGCACCGTCCCGTCGGCGAAGCGGTAGCGGCACAGCGGCTCCGGCTCGACCAGCTCGCGCTCCACCCCCAGCTCACGGAACAGCTCCGGCATGGTCAGGAGCGAGGGCCCGAGGGAGAAGGCGAACCCGTCCCGGCGATGCTCGGCCAGCTTGCCGCCCAGGCGCGGCAGCTGCTCGTACAGCCGGACCTCGTGCCCCTGCCGGGCGAGCAGCAGCGCGCACGCCATGCCGCCCACGCCGCCGCCGATGACCGTCACCTCCGCCATGACCGCCTCCAGGCCGGCGCGGCGAACGCGCCCATCGTGAGCCCCCCGGCCACCGCCACCAGCAGGTCGGGCGGCTCGAACACCGCCGCGAACGCGACCGTCTCCATGACCGCCATGACCGTGTACAGCACGAGAAGCCCGCGTCGGTGTGTGCTGCCGCCGCACACGCGCCCGACAACCAGCATGACCAGCGCCGACACCAGCAGCCAGCCCGCGAAGTTGCTCAGTGGGACACCTCGGTAGAAGCCGTCCTGCGCCCACGTCCACAGCCCCAGCCGGACCATCTGCGGATCGAGGAACAGGTCCCACGCCGTCAGCGCGCCCGCGCCGGCGCACACCCGCGCCCACCCGCCGCCCGGCGCGACGGCGCCCGCCACCGCGTACGCCGCCAGCCCCATGCCGCCCCAGGCCAGCGCCACCGCCACGGGAACACCGCCCACCTGCGGCCACAGCACGGCGCTGTAGCTGTACGCGCCGAACGGGAACCCTGTCTGCAGCCCGACCACCTCGGCCGCGTATCCGGTCAGCGCCGCCGCGCCGAACGCGGCGGCCGCCCTGCGCGCCCCCCACGCTTCCGCGGCGAAGGCCACGGCACACGCGGCCAGCAGCCCCACGATCGGCCCGGTGAACCGCTCGGGCCTGGCATCCAGCCCCGAGGCCACCTGCACGCCCGCCATCGCCAGCAGG
This sequence comes from Nonomuraea ceibae, assembly GCF_019396325.1. Classification (GTDB taxonomy): domain Bacteria; phylum Actinomycetota; class Actinomycetes; order Streptosporangiales; family Streptosporangiaceae; genus Nonomuraea; species Nonomuraea ceibae. The sequence continues at coordinate 18,968 of NZ_JAHKRO010000047.1, read as the reverse complement.
AACACCACGCCCAGCGCGCGTGCCGGCCTCAGCGCGGCACGCGTCACCCGTTCATGTGATGTCTGTCGCACACCGTGTCCTGGTGTCTGTTCCAGACCGTGTCCTCCGGAGCGGCCGCGCACATGGATCCCCGTGCCCGGCCGCGCGCCAAGTGATCACCATGACGGTGCGAGCATCAGGACAAGGATCGCTCCCGGCGCCGGCCCGCGGCGGCCACGTTGACCGGCATCCGGCCGAAGATCAGGCCGTGTAAGGGCGAGATCGCCTACCGGTGGAGGTGGCCGAGGAACCTGTGCGGGTGAATGATCGCCCGCTGGGTGGAGACCGTCCGGCCGCATGGATGCTGGTCCTGCTCCTGGTGCGTGCTGTCACGGGCGGCGCCTCCGCCGGCCCCGGTGGCGAACCGGCTGCGGCGATCCAGGAACGAGGCACCAACCGATCGCGGCAAGGCCATGAAAGGCACGAGTCGCCGGTCGACCGCAGATCAGGCCACGCACAGGTGGCGCGCCGGGGACACCGCGAGCAGCGCCTCACCGGACTCACCATCACAAATATGCCGTTCGCGCCATTTATCCCATTTTGGGCCGTATGTGACTCCTACATGTCGATGCTCGCTTGAGACTGAAGACGAGAGACCCACGGTCCGGAACCGGACCACTTCACGCCGAGCGGGTTCTCCGCCGGTGACTCCGAGGAACTGCAGAAGGGACCATCGTGAAACACCTGCTGATCGCGGCGGCCTTGACGCTGACCGCCACCATGGCCGGCGCCAATGGCGCATCCGCCGCCTCTCCCACGCCGTCACCTGCCCCAGAAGGCAGTCCGTTCGGCCCAGCGTGCGCCGCCATCGAAGGCAGCCTCGCCGGCATCGCCGACCAGCCGGTGGCCACCGCCGCCACCCAGGTGCCCGAGCTTTCCACCCTTGCGGACGCGGTCAAGCGGGCCGGCCTGGTGGAGAAGCTGAACTCCGCCGAGGACATCACCGTGTTCGCGCCCACCAACGAGGCGTTCGAGGCAGTTCCGAAAGAGACGCTGGACCAACTCCTGGCCGACAAGGAGCAGCTCACCAACGTCCTGACCTACCACGTGGTCGAGGGCAAGAAGGCCGCCGCGGACCTGGCGGACGGCACACTCACCACGATGTCCGGCGGTGCGCTGACTGTGAAGGGCTCGGGTGAGGACATCACGGTCAACGACGCGAAGGTGGTCTGTGGCGACGTGCCGACGAGCAACGCCACCGTTCACATCATCGACGAAGTCCTGATGCCCGAGTAGCGCAACGGTTCGTGCCGGAGGGCGTGGTCACCTCCATCGCGCCCTCCGGCGCCCGAGACGTGTTGCAAAGCATCGAAGGGGTGACCGGCAGGCCCGGCCTGCAGCTCGTTGGCAGGCCGGATCAGTTGAGCTGCCAGATGGCCGCATTGAGCGCGGCCGCGAAGCTCACCCACAGCAGGTACGGCATCAGCAGGAGGGCCGCGCTACGGCGCAGGCGCCAGAACGCCACGACGTTCACAATGATCGCGAGCCACAACAGCACGATGCCGCCGAAAGCCAGCCCGTATTGTCCAGCGGCGAAGAACAACGGCGTCCAGGCGGCGTTCAGCACCAACTGCACGGCATAGACGCCAAGCGCAGGCGTCCACCCGCGCACCCTCCACACCATCCAGCCGGCGACGGCGATCATGCCGTAGAGCAGGGTCCAGACCGGGCCGAACAGCCACGCCGGTGGCGCCCACCCAGGCTTGGCCAGCGCGAGGTAGTCGCTGCTCGCGTTCGCCGAAGCCAGCGACCCGACAGTCGCCACGAGTGCGACCGCGACGACGAACAACGGTAGTGCGGCGAAGCGACGGATTGCAGGGCTCGCGAGCATGTGGCTCACTTCCTCTCTCAGGGGCATAGGTCGGTCAGTGCCGCCTGGGCGGCGCGCCTGCCGGAGACGAGCGCTCCCTGGATGGAACTGGTGTCACGATGATCGCCACAGACATAGCGACCGCTCGCGAGCCGTACAGGGCGGCGCAGTGACAGAGGCGGCAGCATCGCGGGCAGAGCGTCCCTGATCGCGTAGGTCGCCAGGTGGCGCCACCCTCGCGTGTCGCCGTAGATCTCTTCCAGGCGGGCTCGGAGCTGCGGTTCGTGGTCATCACCGACGACGCCGAGGACGGAGGTGGAAATGAGCGCCCGGCCGTCGGCGGCATACTCAGGAGCGGCGTCCGTGAGCACCAACGTGTCAGCAAGGTGGCCTTCGGCGTCGATGATCTGGGTGGCCTCGCCGAGGGGCGATCGAGGTGCCGCGTGATAGAAGGTGGTGACCGACCGCATCGCAGGAGCCCGCACCTCGGGAAGCAGGTCTGCGGCTGAGCGCGGATCCGTGGCGACGATCACCGCAGCGGCCGCCATCTCATGTCCGTCCCGCAGGAGGACGCCGTCGTCGGTTATCGCTTCGACCGGCCTCCCCAGGTGCAGGGCGCCGCTCGGCAGGCGAGTGGCGAGCTGTATCGGTATCTGGCCCATGCCCAGAGCGGGCAACCCGATGGTGCCGCGTGCGAAGGACCGCCATACCAGGTGGAAGAACGTGCTGGAGGTCTCCAGCTTCCGTTCCAGAAGGACCCCCGACAGGAACGGCCTCAGCAGCTGATCGATCATCGCCTCGGAGATGCCCCAGTGTCGCAGCTCCGACCGGGTCGACCGCTCACGACCGCCGCGCAGCAAGGCGGCAGGTGCCGCCATGTCGCGGAACGTCATCGCACCCAGTGCGGCCCAGTCCTTCAGTGAGCCGACGCCGGACAGAGGGCCGCTGAGCGCGTGGCGGGGATGCTTCCACGGGAGCATCACCCGGTGCAGACCGCCAGCGCCGAAGATGAGCATGCCGGAACTGAATGACCGGAGCCGGAGCGCCTTGATGTCCAGTACACGCCCGGCCTCGGGATATCCGGTATTGAAGACCTGGAATCCACGATCCAGGCGATAGCCGTCCACCAGATCGGTGCGCATGCGGCCTCCGACCCCATCGGCGGACTCCAGGACCCGGACGTGCACGCCGGCCTGGTGCAAGCGCAGGGCGCACGCCAGGCCGGCGATTCCCGCGCCGACGATGATCGCTGTCGGCCTCGCTGCGCCCACAGCGCTCAGGCCGCCGTTCGTGACACCGGGGAGGGCAGCCACATGCCCGGACGGTCACAGGCTGCCCCGCTGAGCCATCCGCGGGGCCTCACGAACGAGACTTTGGTGGCCTGCTCCTGCCTGGAGGCCGCGCTGTACGTCAGGACGCAGTCGCGGCCGCAGGCACGCCCTACGTCGTGAATGTCGGCTCTCATCATTCGCTCCTGTCTTCTTCGTACTGCCATGCCCGTGGACACGCCTCGCAGTCTCCTTTCAGCGCAGGCTGCCTCCCATGCCTCCTGTCGTTCACTGGCGCAGTCCGTGTGCCGGAATGAGCCGCTGAGTAACCAGTGGCTGCTGGCGCGGGTGGCGTGCAGGTCCTCGCCCAGTTGGTCGCCTACATGCCCACCCGCCATGAACCGGATGTTCCACACAGCGCCGATCCCGATAGCGGCTGCTAGATCATGTGAGAGTGGCGCCATAGGCCGGCTCGCGCAGGGTCGCCACGGCACTTGCCTGGGCACTGCAGTGGGCCGGGCCCCGGCCTGGACGATCTGCCTGGACAGAGAGCCGCGAACATCGGCGACCAGAACGCCGCAGACCGTCTCCTGCCCCAGTGACGGTCACCTCCGCCCGGGACGTGACAGCCCGCCATCCTCATGGTCAGCGGGCGTGCTCAGGGCAAGCAGGTTTAGGCCAAGACTTTCATGTCCCGAGGGCCTCATCTCGTCAGCCAGGGGAACGGCTCATGCGGCAGGCCAGAGAATCCCTCTTTCCAGGAGGCAGTAGTGAGCGATGCACATGCCGGTCGGCCCATCCTGGTCGGCTACGACGAGTCGCCCGAGAGCCACTACGCGCTGCGCTGGGCAGTCGAAGAGGCTCGACTGCGGAAGCTCCCCGTACTCGTCTGCCATGCCGTGCACTGGCCCTACGCCCTCAAACCCGCTGTGCAGGAAGTGCTCGCCCAGATGGAGCAGGTCGCTCGCGGCGTCGTAGAAGAGGGTCTCCGCCGGGTCCGCGACTTGGCTCCGGAGATGGATGTCCAGCCGTTGCTGGGCAGGGGCACGCCCTCGGCGGTGCTCGTGGAGGCGGGACGCGAAGCGGAGCTCACAGTGCTCGGGTCTCGCGGTCAAGGAGGATTCGACGGCCTGCAGGTGGGGTCCGCCGCCGTACAGGTGCCCGCGCACAGCAGCAGGCCGGTCGTCGTCGTACGGCCGCCCCTCCTACCGCCGAGCAGCCAGGGTGCCCGTATCCTGGTCGGCCTCGACGGTTCGTCCGCCAGTCTGGCGGCTTTTGACTTCGCTCTGGACGAGGCCGCGCTTCGCGGCGGCACGTTGAGGGCCATGTGCTGCTGGGGAGACTGCGGATCATCGTCCTGGCACGAGCCACTTCCGTTCGTGGATTCACACGCTCTACGCAGGGGTGCGGAAGCCCGATTCCGCGAAGTCGCACTTCAGCGGGCCGGCAGGTATCCGGAGGTATCCGTGACGACCGAGTTCGTGACCGAGCGTCCGGAGCGCGCGCTGATCGAGGCGGCCAGAGATTCGACGCTTCTCGTGCTCGGCAACCGGGGAAACGAGTCGCCCGCCTGCCTTCTGCTGGGACCGGTCACCCAGGCGGCGCTGCTCGGTTCATGGTGCCCGGTCGCAGTGACCCCCGCCGCTCAGCCAAAACCGCGGATCCCGCCGGAATGATGTGACCCAGCTGCGCCATCGCGAAGGCGCGCGGCAAGCCGGCGTACCGAAGCGGTGCTCCTCGACCGCGCCTACGCCCATGGCAATTCCGCGAATGCGGATCTGCCCGCTGATGGCCTGCCGTGGCACCGAACACCAGCTTCGGCCTGGGCGAACAACGCTGGGTCGGTGAGCAGACCCTCGTCCTGCTGCCTCTGCATCGCAAGCTCACCACGTCGCACCACGACGTCTGCGGTGAGATCACGGGCGATGACGAGCCGAGGTTCGGTTACGGCCAAGGACGGCGGCCGCTGTGGAACGAGCGTGATCGCGATGCTGAGCGAATCCGGGACGCACTGCGTGCTGCGGGGCTGATGGAGTTCAGCGATGGCCGATCCAGCCACGGCGGTCAAGCGGTTGATCAACACTTTGAGACTGGCCCTAGCCGGCGCAGGTGGTGGCCGCCTGCACCGACTCCAGGAAGCGCTCGGCTGCGGACGGCGAGCTGGGCGGACACTGCCCGGCGAGAGCCGGTGTGACAGATAATGCAGCTTCTGTGTCACAGGGCCGTGTCGCCGGACCGGGGCATTGATCGACGAAGCGCTCGATACCCGGTCACACGTGCGGCGATTGCATCGTCACATTATGTGCTGTCAGGGTGGTGGAGCGGTCACCAGGCTGGAGAGGGACGGGGCCGCGATTCGTGGGGCGGCACCTGGTCCCGCGAGGCTGCGGCTGGGCGGGGGCCGCCATGCAGATAGGGATGCCAGCAGGAAACGTGTCATGAGCCCCAAACGGCATTGATCTTGCAAGTCACCGATCCAGGACCGCCGAGGCGGTAAAGATTTGAGATCAGGATGCCGTCTGATCTCGGCGTCGGCGACCTTGTCGTCCAGCAACGCGTAGAGCTGGGTGGTTTCGGTGGAGGCGTGGCCCAGGTGGCGGCGCACGGCCTCGATGGAGACATCGGCGTTGATGAGTTCGGTGGCGTGGGTGTGGCACAGTTGGTGGATGTCGATCTCGATCCTGGCCTGCGTGCAGTAGGTCTGCCAGCGGGGGTGGGCGGCGTCGTAGGACAGCGGCCCGCCGCAGCCGTTGGTGGAGGCGCGGCACAGCGGCCCGGCGGTGTAGCCGGCGCGGGCGAGGTAGAGCTTGAGCAGGGTGACGTAGCCTCGGTCGTCGAGAAGGACGGTTCGGATGCTGCCGCCCTTCCGTGGATGCGGACGTGTTCGTCGTCCAGGCGCAGGTCGAGGTCTTCGACGTACAGGCCGCACACCTCCGAGGCGCGGGCGCCGCACACGTAGGCGGTCTCGAACAGCACCCGATCCCGCAGCCGGTCCAGCGGTGTCTGTTGGCGCGGTCGCCGTGAGCAGATCACCGCGAGCACCTTGGTCACGTCGGCCGCGCCGGCCGGGCGGGGCAGGCTCTTGGGCACCTTGACGGTGTCGATCCGGTCCATCAGGTTGGCCTGCAGGAGGTCGTGGCGGACGGCCTACTTGGTGAAGGAGGCGACGGCGGCCCGCTTGCGCTTGCGGCTGGCCGGCGACAGCTCGGCGAGCTCGGCCAGCAGCGCCCGGACCGGCGCGGCGGTCAGCTCGGCGAGGTCCTCGCCGTGGTGGGCAGCGAAGGCGATCCGGTCGCCGCGGTAGGCCCGCCGGGTGTGCGCCGACTTCCCGGTGTTGGCCAGGTCGGTGAGGAAGTCGTCGAGGTGCCGGGCGAGCGGGTGGGCGCGGCCGAGCTGCTTGGCGATGACCGGATCCATCGTGCCGGCCTCCATCATCCGCGAAGTTGCCGGATAGCCGGGACACGAAACCTGCCTGCGGGCGACGGCCGCCCAGGTCGCGCTATACCGGTGATCGCCGTCTTGCCAGATGACAACGGTTATCTAGGAAGCCTTGCTGGGTGAGCGCACGGCGCTAGACCGTGCCGGCGCCGCCTGGGTGGTGGGGCGCCTGGTGTCCACGTTGTCGGTCAAGGTTTTGAGGATGCCGGGGAGTTCTGCCACCGTTTCGGCGGGCAGGCCGCCCACGGTCTCCTCCGCCAGAGCGCACCAAAGCTGCTTGACCTGGTCGGCCAGAGCTTTGCCGCTGTCGGTGAGTTCGACGATGCTGGCGCGCTTGTCAGAGGGGGCAGGTGTGCGGCGGATGTGGCCGCCGGCTTCGAGCTTGCGGGTCATGAGCGTGACGCTGGGCGGCTCGCAACCGAGCGCCTCGCTGAGCTGTGCCTGGATCATCGGGCCGGTCCGGTCGAGCTCGAGCAGGAGCGCCTCCTGACCGGTGTGCAGGCCGAGCGGGGCCAGCAGCGATGCGGCCCTGGCTCGGTGGCGCAGGCTCAACAGGCGGATGGCCTGGTTGAGGGCGTCGGCGTGCTCGAAGTCCATGGGCTCCTCCTTGACACATTGATTATGCACATAACTATTATGCACGTAACCAATCTTACTCGACAATGAGGAGCCGGGCATGACCGTGAAGGTCGCCGTCATCTACTACAGCGCGACAGGCAGCGTGCACGCGCTCGCGCAGGCCGTCGCCGAGGGCGCCGCCTCGGCCGGGGCCGAGGTGCGGCTGCGGCGGGTCGCCGAGCTGGCTCCCGACAGCGCGATTGACCAGAACCCGCTGTGGCGGCAGCACGCCGACGCCGCCGGGTCAACCCCTGAGGCCTCGATCGATGACCTGGCGTGGGCCGATGCATTCGCGTTCGGGACGCCGACGCGGTTCGGCGCTCCTGCCGCGCAGCTCAAGCAGTTCATCGACCAGGCCGGCGGGTTGTGGCACGAAGGCGGATTGGCCGACAAGCCGGTCACGGCCTTCACCTCGGCATTCAACCGGCACGGCGGCAGCGAGGCCACAATCTTGTCGCTGGGCAACGTCTTCTACCACTGGGGGGCGCTGATCGTTCCGCCCGGATTCACCGATCCGGCCGTGTACGCCGCCGGTGGCAACCCCTATGGCACCTCGCATGTGACCGGCCCAACTGGAGACGGCCCGGACGCCGCGGTGCTGGAAGCGGCCAGATACCAGGGGCAGCGGTTGGCCCGGATCACCATCCGGCTGCTGGGAAGCGGGCGCGTCACTGATGCCGCCGCGGGCAAGGGAAACGCCCGCGAAGCCCTGGCCGCTACGGCCTCCCGGACCGCGTGAGCGGCGGGTTGGCCAGGAGTAAGTCATGACAACCAACATCGAGACGCAGCGGGCCAGGCCGCACACCGGGCCCTCCTGGTTGGTCCTGGCGTTGGCGTGTGCCTGCCAGTTCATGGTGATCCTGGATTCGTCCATCGTGAACGTGGCCCTGCCCTCGGTCCGCGAGGACCTTGGCTTTACACCCACTGGCCTGGCCTGGGTGGTGAACGGCTACCTGCTCACCTTCGCCGGCTTGATGCTGCTGGGTGGCCGCGCCGCCGACCTGTACGGCCCGCGCCGGATGCTGGCCGCGGGGCTGTTGTTGTTCTCCGCCTCGAGCCTGGTCGGCGGCCTGGCAACCGCTCCGGAGGTCCTGGTGGCGGCCCGCCTCGCGCAGGGCGTCGGAGCCGCCATGATGGCCCCGGCGACGCTGGCCGTGATCAACACCAGCTTCACCGAGCCGAACACACGTGCCAAGGCATTCGGCGCATGGTCCGCCGCAGGCGGTGTGGGCGGGCTGGCCGGCGCGATCGCGGGCGGCGCCATCACCACCGGCCTGTCGTGGCGGTGGGTCTTCCTCATCAACGTGCCCATCGGCGCGATGCTGATCGTCGCGGCGATAATGTCGCTGGCCGGTACGCGAAGCAGCCGGCGAGAGTCGCTCGACTTCACGGGCGCGGTCACCGGGACGGCGGGGCTGGCCGCGCTGATCTACGGGGTCATGCAGAGCGCCGATCACGGCTGGTCGTCCGGGCTGGTCATCGGGCCGGTTGTGGCGGGCCTGCTCCTGCTCGTCGTCTTCACCGCGGTGGAGGCGCGCCTCGCCACCCAGCCGATAGTGCCGCTGCGGCTGTTCAAGATCCGGGGGGTGGCGGTCGGTAACGGCATGCTGCTGCTGTTCGGCGGAGTCACCATCGCGATGTGGTACTTCACGTCGCTCTTCCTGCAGAACGTCCTCGGCTACAGCGCGCTTCAAGCCGGGCTCGGGCAGACACCCGCGGCGGTGATGTTCATGGTGATCGCGCGGTGGGCCGCCGTCTTGCTGCCACGCACCGGCGTGCGGCCTCTGTTGCTGTCCGGCAGCGCTGGTTTCCTGGCCGGATTCGGCTGGCTCTCCCTGGCTCATGCCGGCAGCGGCTATGGCACCAGCGTGCTCGGGCCTACGCTGCTCATCGCGGTCGGCATCGGGCTGACCTTCCCCACTCTCATGGCCGTGGCGACCGCTGACGCTCCCGAGGGCGATGCGGGGATCATCGGAGGCCTGGCCCAAACCGCCAGCCAGGCGGGCGGGTCGATCGGCCTGGCGGTGCTCGCGACGGCTGCCGGCGCCAGAGCTGCGTCGGAGGCCGGCGCGGGCTCCCCGGCCGCAGCCCTCGCCGCCGGATATGGCCTGGTCTTCCTCATGGCGGCCGGGCTCGGCCTGGCCATCGCGGTGGTCAGCTTGCTCCTGCCGCGGCACCGGCGCGGCTGACCGCCGCCGACGCCGCGTGCTCACTCGCCGCACCCCTGTGTCCGCGTACGACCTCACGTGGCGGTGCATGTGAACCGTCCTGGATTCAGTTCCAACTTCTATTGGAGGATGGAGCCATGCCAGGTCAGTTCCCGCCGGAGTTTCGGCAGCGCGCGTTGCGGCTGCTGGCGAGGGCCGGGAGAACCACGAGTCGGAGCACGAGGCGATCAAGGCAGTAGCGTCGAGGCCGGAAATCCGGATGAAACGAGAACGTACGCTAAGCCCGTTCGCCCAGGCCGTGGCGGGTTCACAGGCGGGGTCCGTTGCAAGGCACAGCAGGGTGCATCCTGGCGGGTGGGTCCGCCGGGGGCACATTGCTGCTGTCGGCGGAGCTCGTGCTCAAGCAGGCAGGCGATCCCTCCATGGGGGCGGTGGCCATTTCCCCACAGACCGACCTCACCCTCTCCAGCCCGTCCATCGATGCAGACGACGGCCAGGACTTCGTTGACCGGGCTGCGCTCGACCACGTCCGCACCCCAGATCTGGCCTGGGCGCAGCGGACCGAGCACCTCAGTCTCCCCTCCCACGGCGAGCTTGACGGGCGGTGCCCTGCGTGAGCTCGTTTCTTACCGGCACCCCAGATATGCCGCAGTGGACGGATTACTGGTGTGCATCCGCCGTCGGTGCGGTCAGCGTTTCGGGCCTGGCCTTGGGCGTGGGCGCTTCGGTGGCGTGGAAGACCGCGAGGATCTCCCCGATCTGGTGATCGCGTTCCAGCGGATGGCGTAGCGGCAGGGACGGGTTGAGCTGGTAGCGGTTGCGCCGCCCCTCGCGGATAGCGGTCAGGTATCCGGCGGCGACCAGGTCGGCCAGGATGCGTTGCGCGGCCCGTTCGGTGATGCCGACCCGGGTGGCCACGTCGCGGATGCGCACCCCGGGGTCGCGTGCGATGCACAGCAGAACGTGGGCGTGGTTGGTCAGGAACGTCCAGTCCGGCATGTCTTTCAGGCTAGAAGCACGACTGTCATATCGCGAAACAGAAGACATGATATGCACGACCGGCGTGCTCAGCGGCGGGTGACCAGGGCGACGCCTTGATGGCCGGCCAGGGCTTGCGGGGTGGCGAAGGCGATCCAGCCGCCCCCGGCCAGACGAGTTCGATGAGCTCGTCCATGGCGTCCTCGATGACGTCGCGGTGGTCGATGTCGGCGGCCGGGGTGAGGGTGTCGCCGTCGTCGGACAGCCGGGCGGGGTAATGGAGCGAGTCGTCGACGGCGAGCATCTCGGGCCTCCTGTTGCGAGCGGCCCACTGGCGGCCGGCATTCCGGACGCGACGCGGCCGGCCGCGGTGCGCTGCTGGAACAGGGCAAGCGCTTCATCTTGGCGGCGGTGCAGGTAGGCACCGAGCACCGTGCGGATGTGGGCGGTCAGCTCGGCCGGCCGGGGGCGGCCAGGTTGCCGGTGACGATGCCGGCCAGCCGCTGACAGTTGGCCGACAGCCGTTTGAATGCTGCGGTGGTGCGCTCGTCGCCGACGAGCACCAGCGGAGCGGGGTGCAGGCGCAGGTCGGCGCCGAGGGCGGCGTCGACCTGACGGAAAAGTCGCTGGCGGAAGACTCCCGGCTGGGCCGGTCGGCGCGGCCGCGGCCGCGTGTGGGGGTGCGGCCCGCTGACATCGGGAAGGCCGAGGTGGCGGCGGGCAGTAGGGTGTCGGCAGCGTCTCCAGCAGCCGGGCTGCCCGGGGTTGAGGGCCAGCACTAGGTGGCGTGGGGTGCGGTGCAGCGCGCGGATCAGGTCGCGGGTGGCAAATGTCGGATCGCCGACGGCGCGGTCGCGTACACCGATCGGCAGCCGGATCAACGCCTGGCTGCCGGCGCTGGCATACACGGCCGGCCCATGGCGAGTGGGGCCGTGCCGGGCTTGGCCGAGCAGGGTGTGCAGGCGGCCGATCGCCGGGGTGGCCGCGGCGGACTGCGGTTCGCCGCGCAGCCGCTCCACCGCTTCGGCGGTCAGCGCGTCCAGCCCGAGCGCGTCGGCGCCGGTGAGCTCGGCGACCGGGGTGGTGCTCAGCAGCAGGGAGATCGCGGGATACTCGCGGACCTGTTGCAGGCCGGCGTAGCGGTCGACCAAGCGCCGGATCGTGGCCAGCGGCAGGGCCGGGGCCAGCGTGGGGGTCGGGCCGGCACGAGTGGGCACAGCCACGATGGTGCGTAGCCAAGCAACCCCGGACGCGGTCAGGATCGGAGTGAGTCGGTCGATCACGGCCAGGCTGTCGGCATCCTGGCGGCGGGCCCGTACCTGGTGCAGGAGCGGGTTGATGCTGAAGCCGGTACTGGTAACCACGGTGACGGCGATCAGCAGGCTGCCCGTGCCGGCCGCCCAGGTGGCGGCGGTGCGGGCCACGGCCAGGTCGGCGGGGCCGCCGGTGAGAACGGCCAGCACCGGTCCGGTGCCCGGCAGGCGGTCGGTGATCTGATGGCAGTACGCGCCGGCAGGGGCACGGGGCCCGCAGTGGGCTGGGCGGTGGCGGGTGGGTTGCGCATGGTGGTGTTGTTCCTTCCTGTCCCCGCGGCGCTCGCGCCCGGGGGCGTTGCGTGGGCGGAGGTTCACGACGGGTCGTTGACGACGGTGCTGCGGTCGGCGGCTGCTGCGTTGCCCGCACCGGCTTGCCGCCCGTTCGTGCCGGAGGTCGCAGGCGGATGTGTGGCGGCGGTGCCGCCGCTGCCGTTTCCGCCACTGCCGGTTGCGGCGGTGGCGCGGGTGGCCAGCAGGCTCCAGCCGATGGAGACGCCAATGGTGACGGCGATCACGCCGAGCGTGATGGGGATGGGCAGCTTCCCGATCGGGGTCCCCGAGGCGATCAGCTTGACGCCGGCGAAGGCCAGCAGCAGCGCCAGGCCGTAGTGCAGGTGCACGAACCGGCGCAGCAGCCCGGCCAGGCAGAAGTACAGGCTGCGCAGCCCGAGGATCGCAAACGCGTTGGCGGTCCAGACGATGAAGGTGCTGGTCGTGATCGCCAGGATCGCGGCGACCGAGTCGATGGCGAAGATCAGGTCGGTCGCCTCCACCGCGATCAGCACCACGAACAGCAGCGTGGCCACCCACCTGCCGTCGATGCGGGCGAAGAAGCGGGCGCCGTGGTAGCGGGGGTCGGTCGGCACCACGCGGCGCATCAGGCGGACCACCGGGTTACGGTCGGGCGGGGGCTGCTGGTTGTGCCGGAAGGCCATCTTGTAGCCGGTGTAGATGAGGAACGCGCCGAACAGGTAGGCGGTCCAGAAGAACGTCTCCAGCAGCTCGGCGCCGACGAAGATGAACACCAGCCGGAAGACCAGCGCGCCGATGACGCCCCAGAACAGCACCTTGTGCTGCAGCGCGGCGGGCACGGCGAAGGCGGTGAAGATCAGCGCGAAGACGAACACGTTGTCGATCGACAATGCCTTTTCGATCAGGTAGCCGGCGAAGTAGGTGCCGGCCACCTGCCCGCCCTGCCAGACCCACAAGATCGCGCCGAAGGCCAGGCCGGCCGTGACCCACACGCCCGACCAAATGGCCGCCTCACGAAAGCCGATGACGTGATTGTCGCGATGCAGCAGCAGGTCGATGGCCAACATGATGGCCACCGCCAGCAGCACCGCGGCCCAGGCCCACCAGGTGACAGACAACGGAGCAGACCTCCTCGACCAGGCCGCCGCGCGCTGCGCGGCGGCGCTCTGTGGCCGACGGTCTCCCCGGGGCCACCGGCTAAGGCGGTGGCTGCCCCGCCGGGGCCCGGATGGCTGGGCCCGTACTGACGGCGGTGCGGTAACGAGTCGGGTACTCCCCCTCGAACTATGCTCTATTATTCACGACACAAATTTCGTGTGTCAAGTGTCGGGTATCTCATCCGAGACCCCGCCGCTCGACGGCAGGGAACTGCAGCGCCGAAGCTGCGCCGCCCTGAAGTGGCAAGCCGCCTCACCTAAGATCACGGGCGCCCCCGTGCTCAGGTCGAGCACCCGGCCCCCCGGCAAGGGCGGTCACGTCCTGCAGTCGACCACAAGCGGCGATCACTTGGGGATCAGCTGGTCTCCTGCATCGCCTGCGGACGGCAGCGGCCACCGTCCAGCTCGGCCGGCTCCGCCTCCACATCCACGGTGATGACCCCGAAGAAGTTGACGTTCTCGCTGTGCGCCGGGGAGATGTGGGCCAGCAGCTTTGGCACGTCCCGGCCGGTGGCGCGCAACTGCCTCACGGCCAGCGAGTACTACTCTGCCGTCCAGGTGATGACGGCGTTGTCAACACGGTCAGACACCACACCTGATCGGCCAGGGCCGGCTAGATGACGGCACCCTGCTGGGCGTAATGCAGGCCCCGGCGCAGCGCGTGCAGGGTGCGGCGCAGCATGTCCCACACCTTCAGCGCGGCCGCCAGGGTGTTCTGCCGGGAGGCGACCGATCACTTGCCCACCACCAGCGAGGCGGTGGCCTGCCCGCATTTCAGCGACCCGGCCATGCGCAGCAGATCCGGCCAGCATTCGGTGATGAGGTCTTCGTTCCAGCTCGCGCTCGAAGCGGCCCTGCATGCGGGTAGCGCTTGACCGTCTCCGTGGGCGTCTCGTCCCGGATCTACGCGATCTTGCCCAGGTCGCGGGTGCGGGGGACAGCAGCTTGCCCACCAGCTCGAACAGACCGCAGTTGGTGAGCATCACGCCATTCGTATCGCTCAGGTGCTCGAACGGCGGAGGTCGGTGGCGTTGCTCAGAAAGTCGTCCAGCACGAAATGCGCCTCGCGGGCTTCGGTGCGATGTCTTGGTGCCGAAGGTGGAGTGCTGGTCGGACACGTGCGTGCAGGATGACAGCACCTGGCCGCCGTGGACGGTCATGTCCAGCGCGGTCATGCTCTTGCCGCCTCCCACCGGTGGTAGTTGACGACGACCTGTTGACCATGTTGGCCTCGCGCAGCGTCTCGGCCCGCACGTACCACTCCTGCGTCCAGCGCAGCACGTCATACGGGATGCCGCAAGCCTCCGCCATCCTGGACAACCCCAGATTCGTGGCGTTGGCGATGAGCACGCTGAGGATATTGCGCTTGAGATCGGCCGGGCGGGCCTGCTTGCGGCCGCCGGCATGGGTGAAGCAGTCCACAAATGCGCGCACACGTTCAACTCGATCAGCAGCGAGGCGATCGGCGCGAACGGCAGCATCCCGGCCAGCTCCCCCTCAGCTCCGTGGCCTCGCCCGGCACGTCCTCGGCCGACAGCGGCGGGATCACCAGCTTGTCGTCCTCATCGAGCCGGACCATGCCGGTGTCGTCAGGCAACGCCTGGGCCAGCACCTGTGGGCCAGTGCGGCGAGCAGTTCGTCCTCGCCCTGTTCGATCGCCTCGGCGGCATCGCCGGGCTTGCCGACCAACCTGCAGAAATCGGCACGCCGCGGCGCCCACTGCTCGGGCGTGTACAGGTAGGCGGCCGGATCAGCGTAGCGGCGCGAGCCGGCACAAACACATCCCCCGAGCGCAGCCCGTCGCGCAGCGCCAGCACCACGCGCAACTCCCAATAGTGGCGGTAGGCGGTCTCATCACCGTCTTTGCGCGCCTTGGCCAGGTACTCGGCGTAGCGGGCCGGCACGAAAGCGGTGGGCGCGCCCTCGGGCACCTTGCGGCCGCCGCTCTGGTTCACCCGCTTCAAGATGGCCACCACCTCCATCAACTCCGCGGCGCCGGTGCCGCCCACGGGTCCCTCGCCACCGGGCCCCTCGCCGCCTCGATTCTTCACCACTCGCACCAGCCGCTGGAACCGGCTCATCGGCAGCCCGGTGTACGTCTCCACCCACAACGGATCAGCCGGTAACACCCCGTCCGTACACGAAGAATGCCCGCTCAGCTACTCTGCAACAATCTTCAGGGCGACTGCGCGGCGACTAGGCTTCCACCTCCCGGGTGCTGACAGACATAGAAGGAGCGCGACGCATGTTCCTGCCCATCCCGTTGTCGTCGCCCCTCCGAGACAACCCCGCGAGGTTGCGTCAACGGGTGCACGCCTTCGCCACGATCGAGGGGCTGTGTCCTTGCCGGGCTGCCGATCTTGTGCTCGCCGTCCACGAGGCAGCCCTCCTCCTCATCAATACCGCACGCCCGGACGCCACACTCAGCCTGTGGGCCGACCAGGCATGCGTAAGCCTCCACCTCTACGACCCGACGAACGCGATCACCGATGACCGGATCACCGCCAGTCTCAGCCCACACTCCGGCCTGACCGGCAGTGACGCATCCCTGGCTGTCGTCCTGTTCCTGTGTGACCTCATCGCCTTTGACTGGGACACCGGAGCATCCCGCGTGCATCTGCGTCTGCGCCCCGCCGACCACCCCGCATTCGCCAACCGCCCGCCCACATCCCCGGCGTGTGTCCACCGGTAGCCCGTTGCGTCAGCTCGATCCGCCCACCAACGCACGCATTGCGTAGTTGTTCAGTCACTGTAGATAATGGCGGCGGCGGGCCACACGCTGTGAGGGGGAGCCCGCTGGACTGCCCGACCCATGCCCAGCGGCCACCGGTCCGGGGCGGGCAGTCACCCTCGACCGCCCGCCCGTGTGACGGTTGCGGGCTCAGAGCCCGCGCTGCGTGATGACGCTCCCCCACAAATCCAACTACCCTCCGCAACAGTCCTTAGAGCAGGATCATTCAAGAGGGTTTCGTCCACGGTTTGGTCACCACACTGCGTGCCGTTGGACCGTCGCACTCTCCGTAGCCGGCACCGGCGAGGGCTCCCCCAGACATCGACGGCGGCAGAGCTGGAAGGCATGACACCAGCTCTTGGGCCGCGGCTCGCAGCCCTCAGACCGGCCGTTCATCGCGCGGTCCGCACCACGGCCAGCGGGCAAGGAGCCCGGTGAAGCAGCTCGTGGCTGACCGAGCCCAGGATCATGCCGGCGAACGTGCTGTGCCCGTGCGAGCCCACCACCAGCAATTCGGCACCGCTCGCGACCTGCCGCAAGAGCTCGGCGGGATGGCCGTGCACGACCTCTTCGACAATCCGGACGTCCGGGTATCGATCGCGAAGGGCGGCGATCGTCTTCTTCAGGACGAGCAGATCGTCGCCGCCGTCCTCTTGCTCCACCAGGCCGAAGGCGCCCGGATTGGGATACGCCCTGACGTGCACGGCCCGCAGCCGTGCTCCAAGCAGCCGCGCCTCGGCGGCGGCGAATTCCAGCACCCTCGACGACGCCGGCGAACCGTCGACCCCGGCAACGACCTCCGCACCGGGCGGCGAGGAAGGCTCGCGAACCACCACGACGTCGCACGGTGCGTGCCCGGCCACGCCGTAGGCGACCGAGCCGACCAGCATCCCGCGCACGCCCCCGAGTCCGTGGCTGCCGACGACCAGCAGCTCGGCGTCCTTCGCCGCCGCGATCAGGGCAACGCGCGCATCATCCGGGAGGAACGTCGTCCTCACCTCGATCTCCGGCTGCTCCCGGCGTGCCCGCTCCTCGGCCGCGGCCAGGACGCTTCTGCCGCCTTCGCACATCCAGCGAGCCACCTCGGCATAGCGGCCGGTCGTGGTCTCGTACGCCCACCGCGGCATGGCGTGAGCCGCGGTGAGTGGCACTCCGCGCAGCGCCGCCTCTCGCGCGGCCCAACCGACGGCTACAAGTCCGGCCTGCGAGCCGTCCACCCCAACCAGGATCATGGTTACTCCCTTGTGTCCTTTCAAGGACACTCCTGAGATCGCCGCAGACCAAGCGCCAAATGGCCCTATACGGAAGGACCTTCGTCCCGGACTGCCCTCAGCAGTCCGTCCCATCAGCCAATAGGCATGGAGATTGAGGACGTTCGCCGCTGTTGTCCGGCGGTGGTGGAGAGCACTCTGAGATCAGGAGCACTCACAGGAGAAGAGATGATCGACATGCTCCCGATCCGTCCCCTCGTCGCCACCGCGATGGTGGCCACGTCCACCGGCCTGCTCGCCGTACCGGCGCAGGCCATCACCCAGCACGCCGGCGCCCCCACCCTGATCGGCATCCGAGCCGCGCACCATGACGGCCTCGACCGGCTGGTCTTCGAGTTCCGCGGCGGCGTGCCCGCCAGGCGCGACGTCCGCTACGTGCCCAAGCTGATCGCCGACGGCTCCGGCCGACACGTGCCCGCAGTTGGCGACGCGCTGCTGCAGATCCGCTTCGGCCACGCCGACGGCCACGACCGCCACGGCCATGTCACCTACGGGCCGACCCGCAGGACCTACGCACTGCCCGGCATCATCCAGGTCGTCAACACCGGCGACTTCGAGGCGACGCTCACGTTCGGCGCCGCGCTGGCCAAGCGCACGCCCTACCGGGTCTACACACTCAGGTGGCCCAGCCGCGTCGTCGTCGACATCGCCACGCCGTACCGGACCGTGCCGGTACGCGACTACTTCCTCAACACCGCCAACTACAACACCGGACGCAGGCCGTACACGACAGCCGTGCAGCGGCCGGCCATCCCACCGGCGACCGCATACGGCGCCCTTCAGCGTCTGTTCGCCGGCCCCACCCAGGCTGAGAAGGCGCGCGGGTTGCGCTTCGTCGATTCCAAGGCCATCGGCTTCAGCAAGCTCACCATCAAGAACGGGACCGCCCGGGTGCACCTCACCGGCCACATCACCAGTGGAGGATCGACGTTCACCATCGCCGATCAGATCAAGCCCACGCTCAAGCAGTTCCCGTCGATCAAGTGGGTGAAGATCTACGACGCCCGCGGGCACACTCAGCAGCCCTACGGGCCGTCCGACTCCATTCCCCGATCTCTGGAGCCGTGACCACGCTGATGTCATCCTCGGCCAGAACCTCCCGCTGGGGCGATCACCAGCAATGTCGGGGCTTTTGTCCCTACCTGTGCTGGGCCCGAGCGGGAAGGCTGGGAGCATGGAACTCGACTCATCCGGCCTGCAGGTGCTCTCCCACGCTGAGTGCCTGCGTCTGCTCGCGTCCACGCCGATCGGCCGGATCGTATTCACTGACCGGGCTTTGCCGGCCGTGCAGCCTGTCACCTTCCTTCTTCACGGTGAGAGCATCGTGATCCGCACGGGGTCCGGCTCCAAGCTCGCCGCAGCCACCCGCAACGCGGTGGTCGCCTTCGAGGCGGACGAGTTCGACGCCGAGGCGCGCACCGGCTGGTCGGTGACCGTCGTGGGGCACGCCCGGGCGGTCACCGACCCCGGCGAGATCGCCCAGCTTGCAGCGCTTCCGCTGACACCCTGGGCGCCTGGCAACAGGGACCACTACATCGTGGTCGAAGCCGAGCAGCTCTCCGGCCGGCGTATCTCCGCGTCGCCGCACCGCCTCACGCAGAGGTGACTCCCATACGTCGGTGGTCACGATCATCAAGGCTCTCGTACACACGACAAGCCTGGAAGGCACGAAGCTGCCTTCCAGGCTTGTCTCGTCGGACCGTCAGGCCCACGTCCAATCGCGGATTTCGGCGGCGTCCTCACCGTGTTCGCGGGTGTGGGCGCGGGCCCGCAGCCGCTCGTCGGACATCCGCTGGGGGAGTGTAAGAACAACGGTGTAACTCCTGATCATGGAGGACACCCGTGATGAGTACTGTGATCCAGGCATCGACGGAGATCGACCTGGAGGACGCCGGCGTGGCGGGCAAGCCCAAGCAGAGCAA
>NZ_JAHKRO010000046.1 GCF_019396325.1 Nonomuraea ceibae | reverse complement strand
CGCGCGAATGCGCAGCTGAAAACCTGGCGCGTCCTTCGCAAGCTACGGTGTTGCCCTCTTCTCGCAGGTCAGCTCGTCAAAGCCATCCTCGTTCTTCAACTCCGTGAAGCAGGATGAAAAGCGTTCACTGATGACTGTCACCACCGTCCTCACGATCGGAATGGCGAGCGCTCCCGCTCAGGCCATGCAGCATGAGGGGTACTACCGCTGCTGGATCTCGGACCACGGCTGGATGTGGTGCCAGGACGCGTAGGGATGGCCCCTGTGTTCCTGCCCTGACCTTCACCGATGCCCGCCTTTGGAAAAGAGGCGGGCATTGTGCTTTTTGAATGGGTCGTCAATGGCGGATATTCAGGCTGCAGGGTCGGGCTTTCGGGCCGATGAGGTGCACTACGATCATCGTTTATTATGCGCTTATACCGCTGGGCAGCTTCTGTCTCCCTGGTCATCACGCTCGGTGCGATCGTCGTCAGTTTGGTGGTCGGCACTGCCACGCCGGCCTGGCTGGTCACCATGTGGTCTCCGCCCAGTTCGAGCGTCGGGGCGTCTCCTCTGGTGCCGGTGCTCGGCGGGCTGCTGCTGGTCGGGCTGGTGAACGCGTGGTTGTTCTGGCAGGTTCTGCGGGGGCCTGGGCCGGCGGGTGCGCCGTTGGGGCGGGCGGGTGTGTGGCTGCGGACGCTGCTGTACGCCAATGTCGCTTGGCTGGTGATTCCCTCCTTTCTGCCTGACACGGTCGAGGTGATCATCGGGCTGGTGCTCTGGGTGCCGGCGCTCGTGCTGTTGGCGGTGGTGTTCGCCGGGCCGGGGCGGCTGTTTCGGCTGGCTCTGCTTGTGTTCGGGCTGGCGGAGTCGGTGTTGCCGCTGGTGGTCCGGCTGGCGGAAGATTCGGTCCTACGGCGGTTCGTGAGCCCGACCTACGGCGTGACTCTCTTGGTTGCGGGGGTGGCCGGGTTCGTCGTGATGGTGATGCTTCTGCTCGCTCAGAGGCGTGACGGGCGTTGGTCTCGGGCGACGCAGTACATCGGCTGGGGCACGTTCGGGAGTGCGTTCCTCGTCGAACTGGTGGATTCCCTTACGCGCGGGAGCACGGTCGAGTCGATCGCCGAGGCCATGAATGTGCTTTACGTCGTCTGGCTGGCGCGTACCGCGCATGAATTGAACCGTGAGGTGGGGCGGGAGGCGCCTTTCCGGGTGCCGACGGGGGTGGGGGCTGCGGCCATGGTTCCCTTGCTGATGGTCGTCGGGTCCGAGACCGAGCCACGGCTCACCTATTCCTGGCAGAGCATCGACTTCACGGAGTGCTTGGCGCGGCCGGGGCCGCCGCGAGTTGCGGACCTCCCTGTTCATGAGCGTGAACGGGCTTACCTGTGCAACGTGAGAAAGCCTGATCGGGATGTCTCGGACCAGGAACTGCTCAGCAGGGGCCGAGGGGCGTGCATCAGGTTCGCGGCAGGGGAGCCGGTCAAGGCGCGGCCTGCGTTGCTCGCGCTGCTCTGTCCGGACGTCATCGGGCGGAAGCACCCAGAGTTGTTGCTGTCCACCGCTCAGATAAATCAGCAGGAGGCGGAGAAGGACAGGGCCGTACGCGACCAGTTGAAGCGCGAGGCGCGTAAAGAGGACGCCCTGTGCCGAGACCCTTGGCCCGCGCTGCGTACTCGATTCCAGGCGACCGCGTCCTACTACGACTGGGACGGCCAGCCCTACGGCATTTACGACGCGGAAGCGGACACCGGGAGCGACGCGGAGGTGATCTGGGACGCGGACCCGCCCGGCGCCCTGGAGGTCAGCGGGCAGCTGGCTCTGTTCTTCACGCCCAGCCAGGATTGGGCGGTCTGCGTCACGGCGAAGGCATTGCGTTCGGCCCCGCCGCCTCTTCGGCGCAAGGGCTGGGACAAGGTGGTCGAGGCGGAAATCGTCAGCGAGTCGGGTCGCCTGGTGATGCAGAGATTGTCGGCCAGCAATGTGCGATTTCCCAATCTCGCGCGTAATGGGGCCGGCCGCTATCGGTTGCGGTTGTATACGCGGCCGGGGGTGGATCTCATTCTTGTTTATCCGGTTAGGAGGGTGGGGTAGTGCGCGATGTCCTCCGTCGAGATGAAAGGCGGCGCGTACTTGGATCTGGAATGGTCCGCGTTCAGTTCCGTGGTGCCCGGACGACGGCTTGTCTTGAGGGATCATGGGGCTGTGAGAGCGCGAGTGGGAGAGTTTCGTTGGGTCGATCTCGGGGCGGGTGGCGATCCGGCTCACGGCTGCATGCTTCTGGAAATGTATGTCGGTCCTCAGGGAGAACGAGGTGAGGAACGATTCCAGCTCACCGTCTGCACTCCGTCGGCCTTGGCTGAGCAGCTCAGGGATCATCCGTTTCTGATTGGCCGGCACTGGCTCTTCGTTGGCGAGCTTCATCCCGACAAGGTGACCGAGTGGCTGAGCGATCGGATTGCCGTGCTGGAGGCGCCTACGTGGAGTGAACTGGCCTTGAAGATCGGCCGGATCGGAGAGTGGGAGTTCGAGGATGATGCCGGGTGGTGAGGAGGCGCTACGTGGCCAGGGGGGTGCCTGGCGGCTACCGGATCTGGGACAACAAGGTGCGCCGGTGGTGGGGCGATCTCTATGAGCTGTGCCCCGATGACCTGCTCGACGAGCTGAACGGAGCCCGTGACCCTGACAAGGTGACGGCTCTGCTCAAGCGTTATAGGGCTGTGCGGCGGTAGATCCGGTTGCTGGTGTATGCCGTGACACCGGGTCTCTCCTTCGATACCGTCGCCGGGTGGAAGACGATGACGCCTTCATCTCCTCGCCGATGGGCGACGGCGCCCTTGATTTCGCGGTGGGCGTCATGGTGGTGCTGCTTCTTCTGCCTACCGTTATTTGGCTGACCGTCGTGTTGCTGCGCAGCCGTAGATAGCGCGTCCAGCTCCTCGATCCGGCTGGGCGGGGGTTACGCGCGGGCGAAGATCAGGGTGAGGGCGTACACGTCGGTCTCGATCCGTACCCCATGGAAGTGGATGCCGACGGCTTCCGTCCAGTGTCGCGCGGCCGGTGAGTCGGTGATGAGGGTGGCGCCGGGATAGAGCATCTGCCAGTTCACGCCCCAGTAGTGTCCGTCGAGCTCGCCGGGCTCGTCCGTGGTGAGCCGGTCGTCGAGGGAGACCGCCCAGGTGTGGGGCGGCAGGGCGGTCACGCAGGTGGCCTGGACGCAGTGCCGGAACACGTAGCGCAGGTTGACGGTCTCGGCTCGGGGCGTCACCAGCGGCTGGATCACGAGCTGGTAGTCGCGGTTGTGGTGCATGAAGCCGTGGCGGAGCAGCGCGTGATCGAAGGTGTCGTCCAGGGCCTGTCTCAGCTCAGCCATGTTCACGGGTTCAGCGGCTTCGGGAGGTAGGGGGCGAAGTGGTCGGCCACCGTCCGGGCGGTGGTGGCGGCGTCGTGGGAGCCGTCGATTTCCAGTACGCGGATGCCCAGGTCGCGGGCGGTGCGTACGGCGTCCTCGGCGACGAGGCGGTCCCGGGCGAGGCGGTTGGCCTGGGCGCGGGCCGGGTCGGTGACGAGGCCTCCGAGTGAGGCGGCCCGGGGAAGCGTCCGGGCCTGGTGCCGGCGGAACTCGGGGGTGGGCACCATGACGATCATCCGGCGCGGTGAGTCGACGATGGGGGCGACGAGTTCGGGGCGCAGGCCCCAGCCTTCGGCGATGATCGGGTGGCCGGAGACGAGGGCGCGCAGGTCGTCGAGGGCCCATGCGAAGCGGACGGGGAAGCCGGCCAGGGTCTCGGCGGCCATCTCCTCGGGGGTGGGGTGGACCCATGTCCGGTCCGGGTCGGGGGCGCGGCCGGGGTCGGGGTCGCCGTGGGCGACTCGGCGGGCGATCCGGCGGTCGTTGTGGGCGCGCGCGTCGTGGTAGTCGTAGTGGTAGGCGGTGACGCCGTGGCGCTCGGCCAGGAGGCGGGCCACCGTCGATTTTCCGGCCCACTGGCCGCCGCCGATCCACAGGGCGCGGCGCAGGGTGCCGAAAGGGTCGAGGAGTTCGCCGGCCGCTGGAGTGTGGGGGGTGGTCATCTGCGTCTCCTCCTGGGTCCGTCCCTTGCGGAACGGGCGAACGGGTGTCTCGTACGCAACACCGTAGACATGCGGTCGTATCCCTTCCCCGGAGTCCGCGTTCTGGGACGATTCTGAGTGTGAGCGCACCTGGAGAGGCCGGGATGGAGCGGGCTGTCGTGCGCGTCGCCAACGGCCGGAGCAGGGGCGCGGGCGTGCTGGTCGCGCCCGACCTCGTGGTGACGTGCGCGCATCTGTTCGGGGGGTGGGACGAGGGGCCGCCGACGACGGTGGAGGTGGACTTCCCGTTCCTGGGGAGCGGGCCGGTGGGCGCGGAGGTCGTGTTCTGGTCGTCGTCCCAGGAGGGGGATCTCGCGGTCCTGCGGCTGGACGCGGCCGCCGCGGTGCCGGGGGCCAGGCCGGTGCCGCTCGCGTCCGGGGTGCTGCCGGACCAGCAGGTGGCGGTGTACGGGTTCCCCGCCGATCACGAGGCAGGCGTCTGGACGTTCGGGCAGGTCGTGGGGCCGCTGCCGAGCGGGTTCGTGCAGGTGCAGGCGTCCACCGGTTCGGGGTTCACGGCGGGATATTCCGGGGCGCCGGTCTGGAGCCACGAACGCCAGGCGGTGCTCGGCATCATGGTCGCGTCGGACGCCAAGCGCCAGATCGGCCTGATGCGCTCGGTCGACTCGCTCAGGAGCATGCTGCCGCCGGAACTCGATCTGCTCATCAGCGCCCAGGAAGCCCCACCGGCCGGCGACTCGCGAGGGGAGCCCGAGGACGAGGGCGTCCGGGGGCGGGAGCGTACGGAATGGGTGAACGACGCCCCGGCGGACCACGACCTGCTCAAGCGGGCCGCTCTGGCCGGGGTGCTCGCCCGGCAGTTACGCCAGGCCAGGACCGACACCCCGGGCTCGTCGTTCCTCGTGCACGTGGACGGGTCCTGGGGCACGGGCAAGAGCACGCTGCTCAAGCTGCTCGCCGCCGATCTGCGGAGCGACTCGCTCGTGGTGTTCTTCGACACCTGGCGGCACGTGCGCATCGAGCCGCCGTGGTGGGCGCTGCTGACCGCGATACGGAAGGCGGTCGTCGCCGCCCGGCCGCGCCGGAGGCGTCCGGCGTTCCTCGTACGGGAGCTGGTCGCGCGGGTGCGGCGCGACGGCGCCCCGCAGGTGGTGTCCGGCCTGCTGCTGGTCGGCGCGGCGCTGCTTCTCGTGTCGCTGTTCGGGTCGGGCGCCGTGGGCGGGATCGAGCCCACGCTCAAGACCGCCACCACGCTGCTGGGCACCCTGGGCGGGCTGTGGACGGCCGGAGTGCTGGTCAGCAGGTACGCGATGTGGGCGTCGGCGCGACGCGCCCGTTCCTTCGAGGAGTCGCACCACGATCCCATGAATGACGTCGCCGAGCACCTCGCCTGGCTGGTCCGGCACGCCGGGCGGCCGATCGTCGTCCTCATCGAGGACCTCGACCGGTGCAACGCGGACTACGTGGTCAACTTCCTCGACTCCGTGCAGACGCTGCTACGGGACGTGCCGGAACGCTGGAAGCACTCCAAGCACCACGCGCCCAGCTTCGTCGTCGCGATGGACGGCGCCTGGCTGCGCTGCGCCTACGAGAACGCGTACGAGACGTTCAAGCCCGCCGTGTCGGCGCCCGGGCGTCCGCTCGGCTATCTGTTCCTGGACAAGCTGTTCCAGCTCAGCGTCCCGATGCCGAGGCTGGGGGCGACCAGCCGCGACCAGTACTTCGGCCGGCTGCTCGGCACCGCCGCCCAGCCGTCGCCGCCCGGGGCCGAGCGGGTCAGGGCGGAGCTCGACCGGAGCGGCGACGAGACCCAGGTGCTGAAGGTGCTGGAGAAGGCCGACCCGGAGGTGCGGCAGGCGGTGGCGTCGCAGGCGGTCGAGCGCATCCTCGACGCCGACGTCCAGGATCTGTCGCATCATGCCCTGTCCAGGTTCGCCCGGTTGTTCCACAGCAATCCGAGGGCGATGAAGCGGTTCGTCAACACCTACACCGTGCTGCGGGCCGTACGCGTGCTGGAAGGCAGCGTGGTGCCGACGGACACCCTGGCCCTGTGGACCCTGCTCCGCATCCGCTGGCCGGAGCTGGCCGATCACCTCGAAGCGCACCCCGACGACATCACGCGGCTCATGGACCGGTCGGGCGGCGACGACCTCCCGGAGGCGCTGCGGGAGCTGGCCGCCTCGGCCGACCTGCATGAGGTGCTGCACGCCGTGCCCGGGGCCGAGCTGACTCCCGAGCAGATCCGCGCATGTTCCGGAGCCGGTGACTGACCGCTGCGGGGCCGGGCGTTGTACGGTGCGGTGGAGGAGGGCGACGCTCCATGGCTGACGAGCAGATCACGACCATCGGCAGATGCCACATGTGCAAGCGCACCTTCGGCTACACGCCCGCGACCGTCATGACGGTCATGATGGACCCCGACACCAACCTTCCGCTGGGCATGACGATCTCCGGCGCCCTGCGCGAGCCCTCCCCGGAGGCCGCGGCCAGGGCGGTGGCGCGCCACGTCTGCCCCGCCTGCGTCGACAAGGTCAAGCAGCTCAAGACCTTCATGGACGCCCAATCCACCCCACCGTGGGGCGACTCCTGACGGCAGACCCGAGCCGGCGGCTGGAGAGCTATGGGTGGCGGGTTGAGCGTTAGCTGATGGTGGCGGCGAGGGTGGCGCCCAGGGTCCAGCAGGCTTCGAGGTCGGCCTTGGCCGGGGCGCCGACGACGGTGACCGGGTGGTGGGCGCGTTCCCAGCCGAGCCCGGTGGCGATCGACTCCACCGCGCGGACCGCGCCCGCCGGGTCGTTGTTGCCGTGCACGTACAGGCCGTACGGCAGGCGGCGGGTCTCCTCCAGGCACGGGTAGTAGACGGTGTCGAAGAAGTGCTTGAGCGCTCCGCTCATGTAGCCGATGTTGACCGGGGTGCCGAGCAGGATCCCGTCGGCCTGGAGCACGTCGACGGCGGTGGCGTGCAGGGCGGCGCGGGTGACGACCTCGACGCCCTCGATCTCGTCGGTGGTGGCGCCGCGCCGCACGGCCTCGAAGAGCTCGTGCAGCGTGGGCGAGGCGGTGTGGTGGACGATCAGCAGCCGGCGGGCTTCTTGCGACACGCTGCCGATACTTTCACGCCGCGTGCCGTGGTCAGCGGGAGGCGGGGGGTTCCGGAGGGGAGTGCGGGGTAGCAGGGGGTGCATGGTGACATCGCTCGTGCGGTCAGGGTTCGGCGCCGCGGCGCGCCTGCGACGGGGACGTCCGCTGCATCCGGCCGGGCTCGTCCTCGACGCGCGGCTGCGCGTGCACGGGACGGGCCGGGTGTGGGGGGCGGAGTTCCTCGACCGGCGGATGGATCTGGAGGGGATCGCCCGGTTCTCCCGGTCCACGGGGGTGCCGCCACCGCTGCCCGACATCCTGGGGATCGCGTTGCGCTGGGAGCAGTCCGACCTGCTGCTGGCCAGCACCGGTCACACCGTGCTCGGGCGGCGCCTGCTCAGGCCGGCCCGGGCGTGGGCGCCCGGCCTCTACAGCTCGCTGTTCTCGTACGAGGTGGGCGGGCGGCGGGTGCTGATCGGCGCGCTGCCGAGGGCGGGACGGCGGCTGCCGGCCAGGTTCGACGCGCTCGCCCGGGCGGTGGCTGACGGGCCGCTGCTGCTGGATCTGCTGGTCGCGGCCCCGGCGGGGCCGTGGGAGGTGTTCGGGCAGGTGGAGGTGGCCGGTCCAGCGCGGACCGACGCCGAGCGGCCGACCCGCTTCGATCCCGTACGCCGTCCCGTGCCGGGGATGCGGCAGGCCGGATGGCTGAGCGAGGTGCGGGAGGCGGCGTACTCCGGCGCGCAGCAGGTGGCCGACCAGTCGCACGAAGAACGCGTCTGACCCCGCGTCCCACCCCGCCTGGCCCCCGTGCAACCCGCGCCCGACCCCCCGTTTGACCCGTCGTCCGGTTCCGCGCCGGGCGCGAGAGGATGAAGGCATGCGATATCTCCGGGCCGCGCTGGCGGTTCTTCTGGTCAGCGGCGGCGTCACGGGCACGGCGTCGGCGGACACCGGTCAGGTCGCGAAGGAGTTGCGCAGGCTGGAGGCGTCGTTCCAGGGCCGCATCGGCGCGTACGCGGTCGACACGGGCACCGGCAGGACCGTGGCGTACCGGGCGGACGAGCGGTTCGCGATGCTGTCGACGTTCAAGGCGCCGCTGTGCGCGGCCGTGCTGCAGAAGGCGCGCACCGGCCAGCCGGGGCTGATGGGCAAGGTCGTCAAGTGGACGGCCGCCGACATGACGCCGAACTCGCCGGTCACCGAGAAGCATCTCAAGCACGGCCTGACCGTCTCCCGGCTCTGCGCGGCGGCGGTGACGCGCAGCGACGGCACCGCCTCCAACCTGCTGCTCAGGCAGATCGGCGGCCCCGCCGGGCTGACCCGCTACTTCCGCACGCTGCGGGACCCGGTCTCGCGCATGGACCGCACGCACCCCGGGCTGAACGACTGGACGCCCAAGGAGAAGCGCGACACCACGACGCCCGCGGCGATGGCGCGAGACCTGCGCCTGCTCACGACGGGCAACGCGCTGCACGCCAAGGACCGCGAGCAGCTCGTCGCCTGGCTGCTGGCCAACAAGACCGGCGCCGAGCGCATCCGCGCCGGGCTGCCCCGGAGCTGGAAGGTCGGCGACAAGACCGGGACCAACTCCAGCGGGTTCGGCGGCGGCAACGACATCGCCGTCGTCTGGCCCGGCAAGGGGGCCGCGCCCATCATCATGGCGATCTACACGAACCGTACGCCGGGCCTGCCCACCGACAACCGGACCATCGCGAGGACGGCCACCGCGCTGGCCCGCGCCCTCGGCAAACTCTGACAAATCCCGAGGTGCCGGAAACCGGCTGCCGTCCGTACGATGGCGGGGTGCGTCGTTCCATGTGGGACGAGCCGCGTCCGGTCGACCCGCCCCGGCGGGTGTGGCGGGACTGGGTGCTCGTGGGGGTGCTCGCGCCGGTCGCGCTGCTCGAAGGCTTGTTGCGGCCGGACCTGCCGTGGCGGGCCGCGTCGATCGTCGTGGCCGTCGGGCTGGTGCCGACGCTGCTGTGGCGGCGGACCCGGCCGCTGCTGATGCTGGTGATCGCGTTCGGCGTCACCGGGCTGGCGCCGCTGGTGGCCGGCGGCGACACGTCCACGTACACGATGGCCTATCTGCTGCTCCTGCCCTACGCGCTGGTGCGGTGGGGGTCGGGGCGGGAGGCGGTCGCGGGGCTGGTCGTCATGCTGGCGTCGATCGGCTACTCGACGGTGCCGGCGCGGACCCCGCTCGCCGACGCGGTGGGGGCGTTCTCGCTGATGGTGGCGGTGGTGGCGCTCGGCGTGGCGTTCCGCTACCGGGCCGGGGCGCGGGCGCGCGAGCTCGACCGGGTGAAGCTGCTCGAACGTGAGCGGCTGGCCCGCGACCTGCACGACACCGTCGCCCACCACGTCTCGGCCATGGCGATCAGGGCGCAGGCGGGGCTGGCGACCGGCACGCCCGACGCGGCGGCCGAGTCGCTGCGCGTGATCGAGGCGGAGGCGTCGCGCACGCTCAAGGAGATGCGGGCGATGGTCCGCGTCCTGCGCCGGAACGAACCCGGCGAGCCCCCGCCCACCGGGCATCTCGCGGACCTCGAACAGCTCGCCGAAGCCCGGGGCGGACCGCGCGTCGAGGTGGAGCTGGCAGGCGACCTCGACGGCCTGGAGCCGGCCACGACCGCCGCGATCTACCGCATCGCCCAGGAATCGGTCACCAACGCCCGGCGCCACGCCCGCGACGCCACCCGGATCGCGATCCGGGTCACCGCCGACGACACGTCGGTCCGGCTGCGGGTCAGCGACGACGGCGAGCCGGGGCCCGCCGCCACCCCCGGGTACGGGCTGCTCGGCATGGCCGAACGCGCCGAGCTGCTCGGCGGCAGCTTCGAGGCCGGGCCCGGCGACGGCGGCTGGACGGTGTCGGCGGTGCTGCCCCGGGCGGAGGCGGCCACGTGAGCATCCGCGTGCTGGTCGCCGACGACCAGGAGATCACCCGCACCGGGCTCCGGATGATCCTCGACGCCCAGCCCGGCATCGAGGTCGTCGGCGAGGCGGGCGACGGGCGGCGGGCCGTCGAGCTGGCGCGGCGGCTGCGGCCCGACGTGTGCCTGTTCGACATCCGGATGCCCTACCTGGACGGCATCCAGGCGACCCGCGCCCTCGCCGGGCCGGACGTCCCCGACCCGCTCGCCGTCGTCGTCATCACCACGTTCGACCTGGACGAGTACGTGCACGCCGCGCTGCGGGCCGGCGCGCGCGGCTTCCTGCTCAAGGACGCCGGGACCGAGCTGCTCACGCAGGCGGTCCGGGCCGCGGCGGGCGGCGACGCGCTCATCGCGCCGAGCGTCACCGTGCGGCTGCTGGCCGCCTTCGCCGGAGCCGCGCCGCCCGCGCCGCCCGTCGAGCCGCTGACCGACCGCGAGGAGCAGATCCTCGCCGCCGTGGCGCGCGGGCGCACCAACAGCGAGATCGCCGACGAGCTGCGCATCACGCTCAGCACGGTGAAGAGCCACGTCGCGAACCTGATGACCAAGCTCGGCGTCCGCAACCGCGTCGAGATCGCCATGTGGGCGTACGAGACGAACCGGGCGGGGAACCGGCCGATGGGCTGACGAGGCGCTGGTCCTTTCGGCCGTTACCCCCCTCAGGGTGCCCCGCCCACACTGTGGGACATGAAGGCATACGTCTTACGTTCGTACGGATCGCCCGACGTCCTGCAGCTCACCGAGCTGCCCACCCCGGTGCCGGGGCACGGAGAGGTGCTGGTCCGCGTGCGCGCCACGTCCGTCCAGCCCTACGACTGGCACCTCATGCGCGGGGAGCCGCGCGTGTCCCGGCTGATGCCCGGCCCGCTGGGGCTGCGCGGGCCGAAGATCACCGTGCTCGGCGCCGACGTCGCCGGGCAGGTCGAGGCCATCGGCCCCGGCGTCACCGGCTTCCGGCCGGGCGACGACGTGTTCGCCATGCCCCAGCAGGGCGGCTTCGGCGAGTACGTGTGCGTACCGGAGAAGGATCTCGCGCCGATGCCCGCAGGGTTGTCGTACGAGGAGGCGGCGGCGCTGCCGCTGGCCGCCGGGACCGCGCTGCTCGCGGTGCGCGACGTGGGCCGGGTGCGGCCGGGGCAGCGGGTGCTGGTCAACGGCGCGTCGGGCGGCGTCGGCACGTTCGCGGTGCAGCTCGCCAAGGCGTACGGGGCGCACGTCACCGGCGTGTGCGGCGAGCGGAACCTGGACCTGGTCCGGTCGCTCGGCGCCGACGAGGTCCTCGACCGGGCCAAGCAGGACTTCACCGGCCACGAGGGACGCTACGACGTGCTGGTGGACAACGCAGGCGGCCGTACGGGCGCCGAGTGCCGCAGGGCGCTCACCCGCAAGGGCGTCCACGTGCTCGTCGGCGGGCCGGGCGGGCGGTGGCTGCAGCCGGCCGGGCGCATGTTCGCGCTCCTGGCGGTGGCGCCGTTCGTGTCGCAGCGGGTGGCGCTGGTGGACGTGGTGGGCTGCAAGGAGATGGGCGCGAACCTGCGGACGCTGGCCGCGCTCGTCGAGGGCGGCGAGGTCAGGGTGGTGATCGACCGGCGCTTCCGGTTCGAGGAGATCCCCGAGGCGGTCCGCTACCAGGAGCAGGGACGCGTCACGGGCAAGGTCGTCGTCAGCGGATTGTCGTAGCCGTAGGACATGCTGGGCCGCATGACTGACGTGCTGCTGTTCCACCACGCGCTCGGGCTGACCCCGGGGGTGCTGGCCTTCGCCGACGAGTTGCGCGGGGCCGGGCACACCGTGCACGTGCCCGACCTCTACGAGGGCCGCGTCTTCGACGACCTGGAGGCGGGGGCCTCGCACGCGCAGGAGATCGGCTTCGGCACGCTCGTCGAGCGCGGGCGGGCCGTCGCCGAAGGGCTGACCCCGGAGCTGGTCTACGCCGGGTTCTCGCTGGGCGTGGTCCCGGCGCAGACGCTGGCGCGCACCAGGGCCGGGGCGAAGGGGGCGCTGCTGCTGGAGGCGTGCCTGCCCGCCGACGACTGGCCCGCCGAGGTGCCGGTCCAGGTTCACGGGATGGACGCCGACCCGTTCTTCGCGGGCGAGGGCGATCTCGACGCCGCCAGGGCGCTCGGCGCGGAGCTGTTCCTCTATCCGGGCGGGCGTCACCTGTTCGCCGACAGCAGCCTGCCCTCCTACGACACGGGCGCGGCCAAGCTGCTCACCGAGCGGGCGCTGGCGTTCCTGCATCGAAAGATGTAGGCCGATCTCGTCAGCGCGCAGGAAGCCCGCCCACCAGGGAGTCAATAGCGTAGGAGACCTCAGCAGGCATGATCGAAATGAGGCTCCGTCATGGCTCCCGGCCGCAAGAACCTGTTCACCGGCCTCGCCGTCTTCGTCGGCGGGCTGCTGCTGTGGCAGTTCGGGCTCGATGTCGAGATCGTGGTGTTCAACCCGTCGAAGATCGGCGTGGTGATGATGGTGATCGGCGCGCTGGAGGCGCTGTGGGGCCTCTACCGGATGCGCGCCGAGTCCTGAGCCGCCGGTCCTGCACCGCCGTGGTCAGGGCGAAGCCGACCAGCCCGTTGACGTAGGCGACCAGGCCCAGCGCGATCCCCCTGATCTCCAGCACGTCCCACCGGGTGACGACCAGCGCCACCAGGCCGAGGCCCAGCAGGGGTTGCAGCGGCAGCACCGCCACCGCCGTCAGGAGCCGGTTGCGGGCCAGGAAGTCACGCCCGCGCGCGAGGACGATCCAGGCCAGGACGGCGCACACGGCCAGGATCAGGACGAGCGTCGTCACCTCCATCTAGCCGCGCCTCCTCAGGAAGAGGACCGCCGCCACCCCGCCGGCGATCCAGACGAACATGATCGGCCAGAACGGCACCCCGCTCGCCACCCACGGGAACGGCGCCGGCGAGAAGCCGCCCCCGGGATCGGGCTCGTGGCCGTAGTCGGCGGCGAGTGCCACCACGAGCGTGACGACGACGGCGGCCATCTGCATGACGAACGCCCACGTCACCGGACGGCCGGCGCGGCGGGCGGGCGCGGCCTCCTCGTCCTGGCCCAGGATGCGGCGCAGCAGCTCGCCGGCCGTCGGGCGGTCGGCCGGCGACTTGGCCAGGCAGTCGGCCAGCACGTCCCGTACATCCTGCGGGACCCCGGTGAGGTCGGGCGGCTGGGTCAGGATGCGGTTGAACACCGCCGGGATGCTGTCCTGACCGAACGCCGGCCGGCCCGTCGCCGCGAACACCATCGACACGGCCCAGGAGAACACGTCCGACTCCGGCCCCACCGGCTCGCCGCCGAGCTGCTCGGGCGACATGTACGGCGGGGTGCCGACGACGGAGCTGGTCTGGGTCGCCGTCGCCTCCAGCACGCGGGCGATGCCGAAGTCGACCACCCGGGGCCCGTCGGGGCCGAGCAGCACGTTGCCCGGCTTGAAGTCGCGGTGCACGATCCCGGCCTGGTGGATGGCCTGCAGCGCGGCGGCGGTGGCGAGCATGAGACGGCGCAGCCCGCCTGCGTCGCGGGGGCCGTCGCGGCTGATGAGCTGCTGAAGCGACTCGCCGGGGATGTACTCGCTGACGATGTAGGGCCGGTCGCCGTCGACATCGGCTTCGAGCACCCGTGCCGTGCCGAACGAGCCGACGCTGCGGGCGGCGTCGAGCTCGCGGACGAACTGGCGGCGGTGCTCGGCGACGAGCCGGGCGTGCAGCACCTTGATCGCCACCGGCCGGCCTGACGGGTCGCGGCCGAGGTAGACGGCGCCCTGGCCGCCCTCGCCGAGCAGGGCCTCCACCTGGTAGGCGCCCACGCGCGCCGGGTCGGACTGGCTCAGGGGCCGGGGGGCGGAGACCATCCAGCTCTTATATCAAGATCCCCCCGGCGTGGGCAGGGCAATCGGCGAAGGGAGGCACCGGCAGGGCAATCGGAGAAGGGATACCCGCGTCGCGGCGGGCGGTGGTCAGCGCTTGCGGCCGAAGGCGAAGTAGGCGAGCGGGCCGGCGAAGTTGACGAAGACCGCCGCGCGCCAGGCCCGCTTGGAGCCCTTGATCTCGGCGGCGGGCCGGCGCTGGAGGTCGATCAGCGCCGCGCCCAGGAGGGCGAGCTGCGCGCCCGTGAGCCCGCCGATCGCCGTCCGCTGCCCTTTGCTCAGCTCACGCCACTGTTTCGCCATGAACGTGATGATAAATCACGCTATCGGATGGCGCAGAGCAGGCGGTTGTTGCCGCGCTGCCACAGCGTGCCGGTCTCGCTGAATCCGGCCTCGCGCAGCGCCGTGACGTGGTGGGAGAGCAGGTTGGATTCCGAGCCGCGGTGGTCGGCGCCGGCGGTGGTCCGCTCGGCGTTGAGCGCGCTGAGGTCGGGGTCGGCGGCCACCGCGTCCCACCAGGCGCGCCAGTCCTCGGGGTGGTCGCCGGCGAAGACGCGCTCGGTCTGGGTGTCGTGGATGGCGCGTTCGAGGCGGGCCAGGCCGGGGGTGACGTCGTCGGAGTCGAGGTGGTCGCCGTTGAGCAGAAGACCGCCGGGCCGCAGCACGCTCGCGAGCTCGCAGTACATCGCGCGCAGGTCGGGCGGGGAGATCCAGTGCAGGGCGGTGGTGCTCACGGCGGCGTCGGCGGGGCGGTCGAGGCCGAGCGTGGCGGTCCAGCCGGGGGTGCGCAGATCGGCGGCCACGAACGTCAGGTGCGGGTAGGCGGCGCGGCCGAGTCCGAGCAGCAGCGGGTCGGCGTCCACGGCGATCACCCGGGCCTTGGGCAGCCGCTCGACGAGGCGGGCGGACAGCGAGCCGGGGCCGCAGCCGAGGTCGATCACCAGGGGGTCGGGCCGGTCGAGCACCTCCATGGCGTCGATCAGGGCGGTGAAGCGCTCCTCGCGGTCGGGCAGGTAGCCCGCCTGCTGGCGGTCCCAGCGCGCGAGCCAGGCGAGTGCGGCATCGTGGGTGAGCACAGTAGGTCTCCTTGTGACTGTCGTTTATGCTTTCAGCAGTCACAGACTAGAGCGCAAAGGTGTAACTGGTCAATTGAACTTCAACAGTCACACGGACGGAGTGGTCCGGGTCGCCGTCGGGCTGGTCAACAGCCTGACCCCGGGCGAGCGGCGTGGCCGGCCCGCGCCGCCGCCCGCCGACACCGCCGCGGCGGCCACCGAGGGGCTGCGCGTCGGCTATCCGAGCCACCGCCCGGCGACCGAGGCCGAGGCGGCCGAGCTGGTCGCCGTCGCGCTGCGGCTGCGGGAGGTCTTCGAGGCCGTGGCGGCGGACGACGTGGACACGGCGGCGCTGCGGGTCAACGCGCTGCTGGAGGAGTCGCGGGCCAGGCCGATGCTGCAGCGGCACGACGGCGAGCCGTGGCACCTGCACTTCCACGGCACCGGCGGCACGATGGCGGGCGACTGGGCGGCGAGCTGCGCCACCGGGCTGGCGCTGGTGCTGGGGAGCGAGTTTCACGACCGGCTCGGGGTGTGCACCGCGCCGCACTGCGATCGGGTCTACGTGGACGTCTCGCGTAACGGAACGCGCCGGTTCTGTTCAACTCCTTGCCAGAACCGGGTCAAGACCGCGGCATTCAGAGCGCGCAGCAAGACTGTCTAGCCCGACACATCCGGAAATATCATCCCGGCCTGGAGTGCCAGCCAGGAAAGAGGACGCGAATAAGGCTCGTGCGCCCTTCTGACGTGCCAGAATGGCGCCACTGTGACCCCCTCCCCACCATTCCCCGTGAACCTGGTCGGCATGTCGAACGGCGACGTGCTGATGCTGCCTGCCGTGTGGCCGGTGCGCCTCACTCCCGAGCAGCGGCGCCAGCTCGTGGAGCGGCTGCTCGACGCCGAGACCGAAGAGCTGGGTGTCGATCCGTGACGGATCCCCCTGCTCCAGCTCCCCGGGGGCGGCCCGGGGAGCTGGAGCCCGCTTTGTGATGTATTGACGTCCCCCACGTCACAAAGGTTCACACAAGTCTATAAATGGCCATCTCCACTGAGAAATCAGGCGGCACCCGACAAGTCCGCATGCTTGTCGCGTTCTATCTGGGCCTGGAGGATCTCCTGCCGCTCGTCGCTGATCCTGCGCGTCAGGATCATGTACGCCTCCAGCACCTTGGCGTAGGACCGCCGTGCCTCGTCGAGCTGTTCGGCCAGCATGAGCGCCCGGTCGGCATCGCCCTCGCGCCGGGCCTCGGCCAGCATGGCCCCTGCGTCGTCGACGATCTGCTCGGCCCGTTGCCGGGTCCGGCGCAACACTTCGGAGCACTCGAAGAGCTCTCCCAGTCGCGCTGAGGAAACGATGAACTCTGCCGTGTGCACGGCCGACCCGTTGCCTGCCGTCCGCCGGAGATCTGTTTCCATACCCGCCACCTCCACCGTCAAAGGTTGCCTCACTGTAGACGCGCAATCGCGATCCGTGGATCACGCTCGGATTCTGGAGGTACGGGTCTGTGCCCCCGGAGGACTTCTCTTCTCCCGAGGGGGAAAACAGCGCCCCTGAAGCCGATTCGGTGGGGGTCAAATACGACGCTTAGTCGTCTTACCTGGGTTTATCGAGTGAATGCGGCAATCGTCCGGCTGAGTAAATCAGGGGCACCAAGACTGGCGATCGCCCACGCCGCCGGGGCCGGCGGTCACATACTGATACGAGGCGGATGCGGATGGTGACGCTCCGGGGTGCGGGTTGGTGGTGGCCATGGTGAAGGACGACACGGTGGACGTGAGCATCGTCATCCCCGCCCGCAACTGCAGGCCGTACCTGGACCGGTGCCTCACCTCGGCGCTCGTGCAGCGGGTGGCCGCGGAGATCGTCGTGGTCGACGACGGCTCCACCGACGGGACGGCCGAGCTTCTCGGCCTCTACGCCGAATACCACCGTGACCGCTTCAAGGTGATCCGGCTCGAAGGCTCGGGTGGCGCGGGCCGCCCCCGCAACGTCGGGCTCGACCACGCGGCGGGCCGCTACGTGTTCTTCTGCGACGCCGACGACTACCTCGGCCCCGAGGCGCTGGAGCGCATGGTGGCCGTGGCCGACGCCAACGGCTCCGACATCGTGCTCGGCAAGATCGTCGGGCACGGGCGGCGGGCCCCGGCGTCGATGTTCCACCACAACGCCGACCGCGCCGAGCTGGGCGCCAGCGCCGTCTACAACAGCCTGAGCTGCTTCAAGCTGTTCCGCAAGGAGATGCTGGAGCGCCACCGGATCAGGTTCCGAGAGGGCCTGCTGGTCGGCGAGGACATCTACTTCACCGTGCACGCCTACTGCCACGCGGGCACGATCTCGGTGGTCGCCGACTACGACTGCTACCACCTGGTGGCCAGGGCCGACGGCAGCAGCATCATGCAGCAGCCCGACAGCCGCGACCCGCTGGCCTGGCTGCACATGATCCGCGGGCCGATCGGGCTCATGACCGACCACGTCCCGCCGGGGCCGCTCCGCGACCATCTGCTGCTGCGCCACTTCAGGCTCGACGTGTTCGCGCAGCTCGGCGCACCCTTCCTGGAGGCGGGGGAGGTGCGGCGCAAGGAGATCGCGCAGGCCGTGGCCGGGCTGTGCGACCAGTGGCTCACGCCGGGCGTCTACCGGGGGCTGACCGGCACCGACCGGCAGCGGCTGGCGGCGCTCGGCGACGTGGACCGGCTGGCGCGGCTGGCCGATCTGGAGGGCGCCACCGTGCGCCGGAAGCTGACCGGGCTGTGCTGGGACGGCGACCGGCTGGCGGTCACGGTGGCGGTCGACCTGGAGGGCATCGGCGTGCCCGACGCGGTGTCGCTGGTGCTGCGCACCCGGGACGACCCCCGGCGCGAGCTGGTGGTGCGCGCCCGGCCGGGCGATCCGGGCGAGAGCGCCGAGCCCGGCCGCCGCTACACCGCCCGGGTCGACGCGCGGGCGCTCGGCTCCGGGATCTGGGACGTGCGCGTGTCGGCCGAGCGCGAGGGCGTGCTGCGCACCGGCAGGCTGGGCGCCGACCGCGACGGCGCCCTGGTGCTCCCGGCGCCCCGGCTGATCGGTGCGGCGGCGGTGCTGCCGTACTTCACGCGCGACAACGGCAACCTCAGCGTCGACGTCGGCGGCTACGTGGTGGGGGTGCCGGGGAGCGTGCGCATCACCAGGACCAGGTGGTCGCTCGGGCGGCGGCTGGTGATCGACGGCGAGATCACGGTCGCCGGCGGTGTGCCGCCCGAGGAGGCCGTGCGGCGGCTGGTGTGGCGCGAGCGCGGCAGCGGGCGCGAGCGCGCCGACGTGGTGGCGGCGCTGCCCGGCGGCGGCTTCGTGGCCCGGCCGGCGGTGGGCAGGCTGCCGCCCGGCACCTGGGACGCCTACCTGGAGCTGGACCTGGGCGGCCCGCCCGCGCGGTTCAGGATCGAGACCGAGGCCGCGACGGTCGCCGCGCCGCGCCGCTGGCTGGGCGGGATCGCGCTGCTGAGCGTCCGCCCGTACGCGACGTCCGGCAAGGGCCGGTTGAGCACGGTGGTGCGGCAGCTCAGCGCGCGGGCGGTGATCCGAAGAATCATGCGCTAATGCCATCCATATGCAGGTGCAAGACGATGACCTAAAGTAGGTACGTTTGTTCACCTGCATCCGGAGGCTGGTCGTGCACGTCCCCGATGGCTTCTTCAACGCAGCAGTGTCCGTGTCGGCCGGGGTGGTGGCCGCCGCGGGAGTCGCGGTCTGCCTGCGCGGCGCCCGGCGCGAGCTCGACGACCGCACCGCGCCCATGGCCGGGCTGGTGGCCGCCTTCATCTTCGCCGTCCAGATGCTCAACTTCCCCGTCGCGGCCGGGACCAGCGGCCACCTGCTCGGCGGGGCGCTGGCGGCGATACTCGTCGGACCCTACACAGGCGTCCTGTGCATGGCCGTGGTGCTGATCGTGCAGGGGCTGTTCTTCGCCGACGGCGGGCTCACCGCGCTGGGCGTCAACATCACGCTCATGGGCCTGGTGACCGTGCTCGTCGGCTGGGGCGTCTTCCGGGCGATCACCAGGGTCGCGCCGGGGCGGGGCGGGGTGACCGCCGCCGCGTTCGTCGCCTCGCTGCTGTCGGTGCCGGCCTCCGCGCTGGTGTTCACCGTGCTGTTCTGGGTCGGCGGCACCGCGCCGATCGAGCTCGGCACGGTCGCGGCCGCGATGGGCGGCGTGCACGTGCTCATCGGCATCGGCGAGGGCCTGATCACCGCGCTCACCGTCGGCGCCGTCCTCGCGGTCCGGCCCGACCTGGTGTACGGCGCGCGGGGCCTGTCCAGGCCGCTGGAGCTGCGCGGCGCCGACGGCACGACCATCGTGGGCCAGGAGCCCGAGACCGCCGGGCGGCCGGCGCCCGCCCGGGGCGGCAAGCCGTTCGTGCTCGGCGCGCTCGGCGTCACGCTGGTGCTGGCCGGGCTGGTGTCGTCCTACGCCTCGGCCGACCCCGACGGGCTGGAGTCGGTGGCCGAGGAGAAGGGCTTCCTGGGGCAGGCGGCCGACCACCTGTTCGGCACCTGGGCGCTGGCCGACTACGGTGAGGTCGGCGGCATCCCCGTGGGCGTCGCGGGAATCATCGGCGTCGGCATCACCCTGCTCGTCGCCGGGGTCGTGGCCTGGGCCGCGCGCGGGCGCGACCGCACACGGGTCTGAGTCGGGAGGCGGTGGAGCCGGTGGGATCGGGGCACGCGCACCGGCTCTACCTGCCGGGCGGCTCGCGGGTGCACCGGCTGCCCGCGCAGTGCAAGCTGCTCGCCGTCCTGTGCTTCGCCCTGGTGGTGGTGGCCACGCCGCGCGAGCGGTTCTGGGCCTTCGCCGCGTACGCGCTGCTGCTGGCCGGGGTGGCGGCCGTGGCCAGGCTCCCGGTCGCGTACGTGCCGAGGCGCATGGTGGTCGAGCTGCCGTTCGTGCTGTTCGCGTTCCTGATCCCGGTCATCGGGCTGGGGGAGCGGACCGTGGTGCTCGGGATGTCGCTGAGCGTGCCGGGGCTCTGGGCGGCCTGGAACATCCTGGCCAAGGCGACGCTCGGCGTGGTGGCCTCGATCCTGCTGGCGGCGACGACCGAGCCGAGGGCGCTGCTGCTCGGGGCGCAGCGGCTGCGGGTGCCGGGGCTGCTGGTGCAGATCGCCATGTTCATGCTGCGCTACCTGGACGTGATCATGGATGAGATGCGGCGGATGCGGGTCGCCCGGGAGTCGCGCGGGTTCGAGGCGCGCAACCTGCGGCAGGCCCCGGTGATCGCGCGGTCGGCGGGGGCGCTGTTCATCCGGTCGTACGAGCGCGGCGAGCGGGTGCATCTGGCGATGCTCAGCCGCGGCTACAGCGGCCAGATGCCGATAATTGACGATATTTCGGCATCTGCCGTGCAGTGGGGGGCCGCACTCGCCCTCCCCGCCGCGGCCCTGGCAGTTCTGGGGCTCTCCCTATGACGCGACCCACGGTCAACTCCCTCGAAGTCAGCCGCCTCGCCTACGCCTACCCCGACGGCACGCAGGCCCTCTACGGCGTGGACCTGACGATCCGGCGCGGCGAGCGGGTGGCGCTGCTCGGCCCCAACGGCGCCGGCAAGACCACGCTCGTCATGCACCTCAACGGCATCCTGACGGCCGGGCACGGCACGGTGACGGTCGCCGGCACGCCGGTGCGCCGCGACACGCTCAAGGAGATCAGGCAGCGCGTCGGCCTGGTCTTCCAGGACCCCGACGACCAGCTCTTCATGCCCACCGTGCGCGACGACGTGGCGTTCGGCCCGGCCAACTCGGGGCTGCGCGGCGAGGAGCTGGAGGCCGTGGTCAAGAGCGCGCTGGAGCGCGTCGGCATGCTGGAGGCCGCCGACCGGCCGCCGCACCACCTGTCGTTCGGCCAGCGCCGCCGGGTCGCGGTGGCGACCGTGCTGGCGATGGAGCCGGAGATCCTGGTGCTCGACGAGCCGTCGTCCAACCTCGACCCGGCGGCCCGCAGGGAGCTGGCCGAGATCCTGCGCTCGCTGGACGTGACCGTGCTCATGGTCACCCACGACCTGCCGTACGCGCTGGAGCTGTGCGAGCGCTCGCTCATCCTGTCGGACGGGGTGATCGCCGCCGACGGGCCCACCCGCGAGCTGCTGGCCGACGAGGCGCTGCTGGCCCGCCACCGGCTGGAGCTGCCTTACGGGTTCGCCATCCCGGGCTGAGGCGGCACGTGGATGAGCACCAGGCGGTCGCCCGCCCGCAGCTCGGCGGCCTCAGGATCGGTGTAGTTGAGCATCCGGCCGTCGCGCACCACGGCCACCGCGATCTCCTCGCCGCGGGCTGGCGGGCCGCCCACCTCGTCGGCGCGCACCGGCCGCTCGTACAGGTCCAGGCCCTTGCCGTACACGAGCAGGTCCTCGATCAGCGCGCTGACGGCGGGGCTCTGGGTGGCGACGCCGAGCATGCGGCCGGCCGCCTCCGAGGAGGTGATCACCACGTCGGCGCCGCTCTGCCGGACCAGGGGGTCGTTCTCGGCCTCGCGGACGGCGGCCACGATCGTCGCGCCCGGGTTGAGGCTGCGGGCGGTGAGCGTGACCAGGGCGGTCGTGTCGTCGCGCCGGGTGGCGATGATCACCTCGCGCGCCTGTCTGATCCCGGCGAGGTCGAGGATGTGGCTGCGGCTGCCGTCGCCGGTGATCCCGGCGAAGCCGTGGGCCGACGCCTCGGCGACGACGCCCGGATCGGGGTCGACCACGACGATCGACTCCTTGGGGCAGCCGTTCTCCAGCAGCGTGCGGCTCGCGGCGCGGCCCTTGGTGCCGTAGCCGACGATCACCGTGTGGTCGCGCAACCTGCCCCTCCAGCGTTCGATGAGTATGGCCTCGCGGGTGCGCCGGGTGAGCACCTCCAGCGTGGTGCCCACGAGCACGACCAGAAAGGCGATCCGCAGCGGCGTGACGGCGACGATGTTGACGACCCGGGCCGCCGTGCTGACCGGGGTGATGTCACCGTAGCCGGTCGTGGAGATCGACACGGTCACGTAGTAGAGGGCGTCGAGCAGGCTGACGTCGCCGTCGGCGCTGTCGCGGTAGCCGTCGAGATCCACCGCTACCAGCACGAACATGGCGAGCAGCATCGCCAGGGCGATCGCCATCCGGCGCAGTACGGCGCGCAGCGGGCTGAGACGGGCCTCGGGCAGGCGGACACCCCGTGCCGGCTCATCCTCATGCATACCGGTGATCGTAGTTTGTGCGTGCCCGGTATCAGGGCAAGGGGAAGTACAGTGGCTCATCGAGGAGGGGCCAAATGAAGCTGCGGCTTGCGCGACACGCCCTCGGTGACGCCGTGGTGGTGGCCGTTGCGGGGGAGCTCGATCTGTTCACCGCACCGTTCCTCCGTGACGAGGTGCGCGACGCGATCAAGCAGGACAGCGCCCGGCTCGTGCTCGACCTCCAGCAGCTGTCGTTCATGGACTCCAGCGGGCTCTCGGTGCTCATCGAGGCCTGGCGGCTGGCCACCGGCGAGGGCGGCGGGGTGTCGCTGGCGGCCCCTCAGGCGCCTGTGGCGCGCATCCTGCGCACGACCGGGCTCGACCGGCGGATCAAGGTCTATTCGGATGTGGACAGCGCCGTGGGGGGAATTTAACCGCCCCCGAGTAGAACTTCATTCGGTAGCCGGGTTAGGGTCCGTGCTATGGACGTGAACGGATCCGCAGCAATCATCTCCGGCGGTGCGAGCGGCCTCGGCGAGGCCACCGCCCGCGAGCTGGCCCGCGCCGGCGCCACCGTGGTCATCGCCGACCTCAACGAGGAGCGCGGCAAGGCCCTGGCCGACGAGCTCGGCGGGGTCTTCGTCAAGACCGACGTGTCGGACGACGAGCAGGTGCAGGCCGCCGTGGACGCGGCCGTCGCCACCGGCAAGCCGCTGCGCGTGCTGGTCAACAGCGCCGGCATCGGCTGGGCCGAGCGCACCGTCAACCGCAACGGCGAGCCGCACAACCCGGCGACCTACCGCAAGGTCATCGAGGTCAACCTGATCGGCACGTTCAACCTCATGCGCATCGGCGCGGCGGCCATCGCCAAGACCGAGCCGGTCGACGAGGACGGCCAGCGCGGCGTGGTGATCAACACCGCGTCCGTGGCCGCGCTGGAGGGACAGACCGGTCAGCTCGCCTACAGCGCCTCCAAGGGCGGCATCGTCGGCATGACCGTGCCCGCCGCCCGCGACCTGGCCGCCATCGGCGTCCGGGTGAACACGATCTGCCCCGGCATCATCGACACCCCCATCTACGGCTTCTCGGGCAACGCCGAGGAGTTCAAGGCCAAGCTGGTGGCGCCGGTCGTGTTCCCCAAGCGCATGGGCCGCGCCGGCGAGTTCGCCCACCTGGTGCGCTCCCTGGTGGCGAACGACTACATGAACGCCGAGGTCATCCGCTTCGACGGCGGCATCCGCTTCCAGCCCAAGTAGGAGGGCCCGTGTCCGACGAAGTGCTCGTCGAGGAGTCCGGCGGCGTCGCCGTGCTCACCATCAACCGCCCCAAGGCGCGCAACGCCGTCAACGGCGCGGTGGCCCGGGGCATCGCCGAGGCGCTGGACGCGCTCGACGCCCGCCCCGACGTCTCCGCGTACGTGCTGACCGGCGCGGGCGGCACCTTCTGCGCGGGCATGGACCTGAAGGGGTTCCTGACGGGCGACATGCCGGTCGTGGAGGGACGCGGCTTCGGCGGCCTGACCGAGTCGCCGCCGAAGAAGCCGATCGTCGCGGCCGTCGAGGGCTACGCGCTGGCGGGCGGCTTCGAGCTGGCCCTGTCGTGCGACGTGATCGTGGCCTCGTCGGAGTCCACGTTCGGCCTGCCGGAGCCCAAGCGCGGCCTGGTGGCCGGGGCGGGCGGCATCATGCGCCTGCCGAGGCGGATCGCGTACCACGTGGCGATGGAGATGGCGCTGACCGGCGACCACTACCCGGCCTCGCGGCTGTACGAGCTGGGCCTGGTCAACCGGATCACCGAGCCGGGACAGGCGCTGGAAGGCGCGCTGGAGCTGGCTCGCAAGATCGCCGCGAACGCGCCGCTGGCGCTCGCCGCGACCAAGAAGGTGATCATCGAGTCGCAGGACTGGCCGCTCGACGAGATGTTCAAGCGGCAGGGCGCGATCATCAACCCGGTGTTCGGCTCCAAGGACGCGATGGAGGGCGCGGCGGCCTTCGCCGAGAAGCGCGCTCCGCAGTGGAAGGGCGAATAGCCCGCGGACGACCCAGCCCCCTCCCGCCCGGGAGGGGGCTTTTCACGCACTCGGGCCGGTTCGTACGTACGGTAAAAAGGGAGTCGTCCACCTGGGAGAGCGCATGAGCGACTATTCGAGGTCCCCGTTCGAGTCGGCCAAGCGCGGCGCGGGGGCGCTGCTGTCGGGCGCGCTGGCCGCGTTCCTCCTGATGGTGGGCCTGCTCGCGGTCATGTGGGCGGTGGAGATCGTCGACTACTTCATGTTCGGCGCCCTGGACGGCTTCGGCATCGTCGGCTGGGAGCCGGCGGGACTGTCGGGGATCTTCTTCGCGCCGTTCCTGCACATCGGCTTCGGGCACCTGATCGCCAACTCGCTGCCGCTGCTGGTCCTCGGGTTCCTGGCCGCGCTGCGCGGCATCGGCAAGTTTCTGCTGGCCAGCCTGCTGATCATCGTCATCGGCGGCGTGGGCACCTGGTTCACCAGCCCCGACGTGGTCACCGTGGGCGCCAGCGGGCTGGTGTTCGGCTACTTCGGCTACATCCTGGCCCGGGGCCTGTTCGACCGGCTCCTGCTCGACATCGTCATCGCGATCGGCGTCGGCATCGCCTACTGGTCGATCCTCGCGGGCGTGCTGCCCAATCAGCCGGGGATCTCCTGGCAGGGCCACCTGTTCGGGCTGGTCGGCGGTGTGGTGGCGGCCTGGGTGCTGCGCAGGCAGCAGCCCAGGCCACTCGTCTGACGTCGCAGGCTAGAGGCGCTCGACCACGTGGTCGATGCAGGCCGTCAGGGCCTCGACGTCGGCCGGGTCGATCGCCGGGAACATCGCCACCCGAAGCTGGTTGCGGCCCAGCTTGCGGTAGGGCTCGGTGTCGACGATGCCGTTGGCGCGCAGCACCTTGGCCACCTCGGCGGCGTCGACGGAGTCGGCGAAGTCGATGGTGCCGACCACCTGCGAGCGGAACTCGGG
Source organism: Nonomuraea ceibae (assembly GCF_019396325.1). GTDB lineage: Bacteria > Actinomycetota > Actinomycetes > Streptosporangiales > Streptosporangiaceae > Nonomuraea > Nonomuraea ceibae. The sequence continues at coordinate 40,799 of NZ_JAHKRO010000046.1, read as the reverse complement.
GGCCGCGAACGGCGTCGCGAAGGACGACTTGTCGGCCCAGGTGTAGAGGCGCTGCGCCGAGTCGGCCGTGCGGGACGTGGTCCAGGCCAGGCCGCCGTTGCCGTTCATCCAGTCGAGCTGGTCGGCCAGCAGGAACAGCGTGGCCACGGCCGGGGTGTTGTAGGTCTGGTCCTTGGCCGAGTTGTCGATGGCGATCGGCAGGCTGAAGAACTCCGGCACGTAGCGGCCCGAGCCCGCGATCTCCTCGACCCTGGCCAGGGCGCGCGGCGACATGATCGCGATCCACAGGCCGCCGTCGGAGGCGAAGCTCTTCTGCGGGGCGAAGTAGTAGACGTCGGTCTCCGACACGTCGACGGGCAGGCCGCCGGCGCCGGAAGTGGCGTCGACCAGCACGAGCGCGTCGTCGCCGCCGACCCGCTGGATCGGCATGGCCACGCCGGTGGAGGTCTCGTTGTGGGTGAGGGCGTAGACGTCGATCCCGTCCTCGGCGACCGCCTCGGGGTGGGTGCCGACCTCGGACTTGATGACCGAGGGCTCGCCCAGCCACGGGGCCTTCTTGGCCACGGTCGCGAACTTCGAGGAGAACTCGCCGAACGACAGGTGCTGCGACCGGTCGCGGATCAGCCCGAAGGCGGCGATGTCCCAGAAGGCGGTGGTGCCGCCGTTGCCGAGCACGACCTGGTAGCCCTCGGGCAGCGAGAACAGGTCGGCCAGGCCGGAGCGCACGCGGCCGACGAGGTTCTTGACCGGCTTCTGGCGGTGCGAGGTGCCCATGAGGCTCGCCCCGGAGGCGGCGAGGGCGGCCAGTTGCTCGGTGCGCACCTTCGAGGGCCCGCAGCCGAAGCGGCCGTCGGCGGGCTTGATGTCAGCGGGAATCACGATGTCAGCCACCAGACAAGGGTATCCAGCCGCCGAGATTCCCTGGTCCCGGGTCCGGATGCTGAGAAATGGTGAAACGACCACCCCTTGGAGCGTGGGAGGGCTCCGGCGGGGGCGGCTGGACACATCACTCCATGAGATTTACGGCAGTATGTCGACAAAGGAGTGGATCGTCGGGGGGCGACCGCCAGGGAGCGACGCATGGCCGATGTCCGCACGTTCCTCCGGCACCTGTTCGGCAGGCTCATCCGGCGACCCGCCCCCTGGCGGCGCGACCGGTCGCTGCCGCAGGTGTCGGTGTTCCTGACGGGTGAGGGCGACCTGGAGCCGCTCATCGTGCCCGACGGGCAGCCGGTGCCCTATTTCTCGCCGGCCGTCTACTCGGGCGTGCCCGACCTGGTGAAGCAGGCGGTGGCCAAGCTCGGCGAGCGCACCGGACCGCGCGGGCTGCCGAGGATCAGGTTCCAGCTCACCGGCTTCGTGCTGCTGGTGCTGCGCCGGCGGGAGCTCGGCGAGGTGGCCATCCCCGACATGGAGCGGGCGCTGGCCGAGGACCGGCCGGGCCGGGGCGGGCCCCCTGACGACCGCCCGAGGGTGGTCATGCTCGACTACCTGGGCAGGTCGCTGACCGGCTGGATCCCGGCGGCGTCGGTGATCGGCACCTGGCTCGGCCAGGCGACCACGCTGCTGGCGTGGGGGGTGAGCGTCGCGGCCGGCGTCGTGGTGGCCGTCGGGCACGCGGCCGTGCTGGCCCGCACCCACGTGCGCAGCTCGTGGTTCCGCAAGCAGGCGGCGCAGCAGCGCACGCCGTGGGAGCGGCTGCCCGCGTACGCGAGCAGGCTGGCCGCCAGGGCGTCGGACGAGGAGCTGGAGCGTCTGCTGGTCGGCGCCTTCCTGGAGGACCTCAGGCAGGCGTACAGGCGCCGCAGGCTGTTCCTGTGGCCCGCGTGGGCGCGTGCCTACCACTGCGTGCTCTACCTGAAGGGCGTCACGGCCGCCGACACGGCCGCGGCGGCGTTCCTCGGCCGCCTGCACGAGGTGCGCGAGCGCAACGCGCAGTGGGACCCGCTGCTCGTCGTCACCTCCGGCCCCGAGTCGCCCGGGCTGGTGCGCGACGTGCGCACGGTGCGCGTCACGGGCGCGGACGGCGACGAGGAGGCGCACCACGAGTGGCTGCGCCGGGTCAGCCACCGGCACGGGCCCGCGTACCTGGTGATCGAGGGCGTCGACCTCACGGCCGGGGACGACCGGCGGGCGGCCCCGCTCGCGCCGGTGGCGGGGCACAAGCGGGTGCGCGCCTACTGGACGATCATGGTGGCGCTGCTGGTCGTGCCGCTGATCGCGTCCGGCCTGTACGTGTGGAACTCCGCCATGACCTACTGCCAGGCCCCCGACGTGCTGCGGGACGAGCTCGGCGAGTGCGTCGGCATCAGCGACGGCGGCTACGTCTTCCACGACCGGCTGAAGACCCCCATCGCCCGCATCGCGGCCGAGAACGTCAAGGCCGTCGACAGCGGCCGCTACGTGGAGATCGTCTACATCGGCCCGATGACCGGCGCGCCGGACGCCCTGCTGGCGGGCTCCCACGGCGAGCTGTACGGGATCGCCGCCTACCAGCAGGACTACAACGCCCAGAGCGGCGACCGGCCCAAGATGCGCGTGCTGCTCGGCAACCCCGGCAAGGCGTTCAGGAAGTCCGTGACGCTCGCCCGGCAGGTCGTCGACCGGCTGGAGTCGGGCGCGCCGATCGTCGGCGTGATCGGCATGGCGCAGAGCCGCGCGGTCAACCAGGAGGCCATCGCGGTGCTCAACACCGCCGGGCTGCCCGTCATGGTCACCGTCGGCACCGCCGACGAGCTCGGCCAGCACGAGCGGGTGCCGTCGCCGTACTTCTTCCGCATGGCCGCCAACAACGGGCGCGAGGCCAGGGCGTCGGCGGCGTGGGTCAGGGCGGGCACCGGCGGGCTGCCCGCCGCCAAGAAGGTGACGCTGCTGGAGGACGTCACCGAGGGCGACCTCTACAGCGCCGACCTGGCCGCCGGCTTCCGCGACGCCTTCGGCGAGGCCGGCGTCACCAGCCTGTCGTACACGGGCGGGCGTCAGCTCAAGGCCCAGGTGAAGAAGGCGTGCGCGGGCAAGCCTGACCTCATCTACTACACCGGCAGGGGCGACGACTTCGTCACCTTCGTCCAGGGCGTCGACGAGGGGTGCAGCCAGTCCCGCATCCACCACGTGCTGGCCTCCGACGACGTCACCAAGTACGTCCAGGACAACCACCAGAGGCTCAAGGACCACCCCAACCTGCGCCTGCACTACGTCACGCTGGCGTGGGAGAAGGTCTGGGACCACGTCACGGGCGGCGAGGGCCAGGGAGGAAAAGCCCAGATCGGGCGCATCCAACGGCTGATCGGCAAGGACGCGCAGCCGTCGCGGCTGCACGCGATGCTCGCCCACGACGCCGCGCTCGCCCTCGGGCTCGCGATCGCCGCCGCCCCCGGCCCGGTGCCGGACAAGGGCACGGTCCTGTTCGGGCTGAGCACGATGGGCACGCAGTACGGGACCACCGGGGTGATCGAGTTCACCGGTGGCAGGGAGCTGCACGAGTCGGCCGGCAAGCCGGTCATGCTCATCCAGGTGGGCCAGGAGCCGAAGCTCGTCGGCGTGTGCGGCAGGCTCACCGAGGTGGGGCCGAGCCTGGCCGACTGCCCCGACCGCGCCCTGCGCGGGGCGGACGACGCGAACGGCCCGCCGGTCGGACCGGCGGGCCGTCAGGGAGGGCGTCAGATGGTGCCGGCGACCTCGGCGGCGCCGGGCACGTCGCTGAGCGGACGCGACGCGGGGCCGATGTAGTTGGCGCTCGGGCGCACCAGCCTGCCCGTGAGCTTCTGCTCCAGGATGTGCGCGGCCCAGCCGGCCGTGCGGGCGCAGGTGAACATCGAGGTGAACATGTGCGAGGGCACCTCGGCGAAGTCCAGGACCACGGCGGCCCAGTATTCGACGTTGGTGGCCAGCACCCGGTCGGGCTTGCGGGCGTGCAGCTCCTCCAGGGCCGCCTGCTCAAGGGCCGCGGCGACCTCGTAGCGAGGCGCGTCGAGCTCCTTGGCGGTGCGGCGGAGCACGCGGGCCCGCGGGTCCTCGGCGCGGTAGACGCGGTGTCCGAAGCCCATGAGCCTGTTGCCCTTGTCGAGCTCGCTCTGCACGTACTTCTTGGCGTCGCCGAGCTGCTCGACGCCCTCGATCATGTGCAGCACGCGCGCCGGGGCGCCGCCGTGGAGCGGGCCCGACATGGCGCCGACCGCCCCGGACAGCGCCGCGGCCACGTCCGCGCCGGTGGAGGCGATGACGCGGGCGGTGAAGGTGGAGGCGTTCATGCCGTGCTCGGCGGCGGAGGTCCAGTACGCGTCGATGGCCTTGACATGCTTGGGGTCAGGCTCACCGCGCCAGCGGACCATGAAACGCTCGACGATGGTCTTGGCCTCGTCGACCCGGCTCTGCGGCACCATCGGCAGGCCGAGGCCACGCGCCGACTGCGCCACGAAGGACAGGGCCATCACGGAGGCGCGGGCGAGCTGGTCGCGCGCCTCCTCGTCGCTGATGTCGAGCAGCGGCTTGAAGCCGTAGGCGGGGGCCAGCATGGCCAGCGCGCTCTGCACGTCGACTCGGATGTCACCGGAATGGACAGGGATGGGGTACGGCTCCGCCGGGGGCAGGCCCGGCTGGAACTTGTTGTCGACCAGCAGGCCCCACACATGCCCGAAGGGGACACGGCCGACCAGCTCCTCGATGTCGACGCCCCGGTATCGAAGGGCGCCCCCTTCTTTGTCCGGTTCCGCGATCTCGGTCTCGAAAGCTACGACGCCTTCGAGGCCGGGTTTGAAGTCGGACATTCTCGGCCGCCTCCCTTTCTTGCCATGTTCCGGCAATGCCTTGATGTCGAGATACCGGCCAGTCAATTTAACCCCCTCCCAGGTCGTGCTCGGTCTCGGGACCCGCCGGTAGGCCATAACCGCTGGTAGGGGGCGCTGTGTGGGATCTGCCACCAAGCACGCGAGAATACCGTCTCGTGGATGCCACCTCGCGCCCGCCCTCCTTGGCGGGGCTTCGCCGGACCTATGAGGGCGAACCGTTGCTCGAAGCCGCCGTCGCCGCCGATCCGATCGCGCAGTTCACCGTCTGGTTCCAGGACGCGCTCGACGCCGGCCTGCCCGAGCCCAACGCCATGGTGCTCGCCACCGCCTCCGCAGGGGGCCGGCCGAGCGCCAGGACCGTGCTGCTCAAGGGCTACGACGAGCGCGGTTTCGTCTTCTACACCAACTACGAGTCCCGCAAGGGCCGCGACCTGGCGGAGAACCCGAGGGCGTCGCTGCTGTTCCCGTGGCATCCGCTGCGCCGTCAGGTGCGGGTGGAGGGCTCGGTGAAGAGGCTGTCGGCCGAGGAGTCGGCCGCCTATTTCAACGCCAGGCCGTACGGCTCGCGCATCGGCGCGTGGGCGTCGCGCCAGTCGGCGGTGGTGCGGTCACGGGAGGAGCTGGACGCCCGCTACGAGGAGCTGGCGGCGCGCTGGCCGGACGATCCGCCGGTGCCCGACTTCTGGGGCGGCTTCCGGGTGACGCCGGTGGAGGTGGAGTTCTGGCAGGGGCAGCTCGACCGGATGCACGACCGGCTGCGTTACCGGCGTACGCGGCCGGGGTGGGAGTTGGAGAGACTTGCCCCTTAATGTGCCTTAAGTGACTTTCGGGGATTTCGTCAAGCGTCACCTGGTCGACACCCGGCCGCTGTCCGTGCCCGCCTACCGGCGCCTCTGGATCGGCCAGGCCGTCTCCCACGTCGGCCTCGGCGCCACCGTCGTGGCCGTCAGCCAGCAGGTCTACGACCTGACCGGCTCGTCGTTCTGGGTCGGCATGCTGGGGCTGGCCAACCTGATCCCCCTGGTGATCTTCGGGCTGTGGGGCGGGGCCGTCGCCGACGCCGTCGACCGGCGCAAGCTCCTCGTCGCCGGCTCCGCCGTCGCGTGGGTGAGCACGATGCTCATCCTGATCCAGGCGCTGGTCGGCGTCCCCAACGTGTACGTGCTGCTGGCGACCGTGGCCGTGGGCGCCGCCGGCTTCGCCGTCAGCTCCTCCACCCGGGGCGCCATCATCCCCCGGCTGCTCCCGGCCGAGCTGGTGCCCTCGGCCAACGCGCTCAACTCGCTCGTCTACAGCATCGGCGCCGTCGCCGGGCCGATGATCGGCGGCATCCTGCTCACCGAGGGCGGCTACGCGGCCGCCTACGCCGTGGACGCCCTGCTGTTCACCGCCAGCCTCTACGCCGCCTTCCGGCTGCCCGCGCTGGCACCCCAGGGCGAGGTGTCCCGGCCCGGCTGGCGGTCCGTGGCCGAGGGGCTCCGCTTCATCGCCACCAGCCCGGTGCTGCTCATGTCGTTCGTCGTCGACATCATCGCCATGGTGTTCGCGCTGCCCAGAGCCCTGTTCCCGGAGCTCGTCGACCTGCGTTTCGGCGGCGACCTGAACGTCCTCGGCTGGCTGGTGGCCTCCATGGCGGCCGGGTCGGTCATCGGCGGGCTGTTCTCCGGCTGGGTCACCCGGGTCACCCGCCAGGGCCTGGCGCTCACGGCCGTCATCGCCGTGTGGGGGCTCGCGGTCGCCGCCGCCGGGCTCGCCCAGCAGCTCTGGCTCGTGCTGCTGTTCATGGCCGTCGGGGGAGCCGCCGACGTGGTCTCCTCCGTGTGGCGGCAGTCCATACTCCAGCTGTACGCGCCGGACGAGATGCGGGGGCGGATGCAGGGCGTCTTCATGGTCGTCGTCGCGGGCGGGCCCCGGCTCGGCGACGTCCGGGCCGGAGCCACGGCCACCGCCTTCGGCCTCACCACCGCGTGGGTGGGCGGCGGCATCGCCTGCGCGCTGGCCGTACTCGTCGCCGGCCTGTCGGTGGCCGGCTTCAGGAACTACCGCGCCCGCTGACCGGCCGCGCGCCCTGAGGCGCTACCGCCCTCGCTGACCGGCCGCCACCTTGAGGTCGGCGAGGAAGCCCTCGTACGCCGCGTCCCGGTCGGGCGCGCGCAGGACCGCGGACGGGTGGATCGTGGCCACCGCCGTGGCCTCGCCCAGCGGCACCGGCGCCCCCCGCTGCCGCGTCACCCGGAACGCCCGCCCCAGCAGCGCCCGCGCGGCCGTCGCCCCCAGCACCACGACCACCTGCGGCTCCACCACGGCCAGCTCGGCGTTCAGCCACGGCTGGCAGGCCCCGATCTCGGCCGCCGTCGGCTTCTGGTGGATGCGCCGCCTGCCCTGCCGGGTGAACGAGAAGTGCTTGACCGCGTTCGTCAGGTAGACGTCCTCCCGCTCGATCCCGGCCTCGGCCAGCCCCCGGTCCAGCACCCGCCCGGCCGGTCCGACGAACGGGTGCCCCTGCAGGTCCTCCTGGTCGCCGGGCTGCTCCCCGACGAGCATGAACGCGGCCCCGGCGGGCCCCTCGCCGAACACCGTGCGCGTCGCCGCCCGGTAGAGGTCGCAGCCCTCGCAGCCGGCCGCAGCCTCCCGCAGCGACGTCAGGTCCAGGCGATCGGGAAGGAACTCGGCCGCTGAGTTGTTTCCGTCCTTTGACATCGTCGGTCGTTTCTCCCCCATAGGCTTTGCCTCTGACTCCTGTGCCCGAAGCGGACGGGCTCAGTCCCCGCCACGACCGGCGTAGCATGCAGTTGGGAGGAGCCTTGACCGCACACGGCCTGATCGACACGACGGAGATGTATCTCCGGACGATTTACGAGCTCGAGGAGGAGGGCATCGTCCCCCTCCGGGCGCGCATCGCCGAGCGCCTGCAGCAGAGCGGCCCCACGGTGAGCCAGACCGTCGCCCGCATGGAGCGCGACGGCCTCGTCCGCGTCGAGGGTGACCGCCACCTGTCCATGACCGAGCTCGGCCGCACCCTGGCGACCAGGGTCATGCGCAAGCACCGGCTCGCCGAATGCCTGCTGACCGACGTCATCGGGCTGCCCTGGGAGGAGGTGCACATCGAGGCCTGCCGCTGGGAGCACGTCATGTCGGAGTCGGTCGAGACCCGCCTGGTCAAGCTGCTCGACAACCCCACGGTGTGCCCGCACGGCAACCCCATCCCCGGCCTGGCCGAGCTCGGCGCGCAGGAGAGCGCCGAACCGTCCGGGAGCATGCTGCCGACCATGACGGAGGTCGCCGGGGCCCAAGGAGTGCCCGTGGTAGTGCGTCGAATTAGCGAACAAGTGCAAAGTGATCCCGCTCTGATGCTTAAACTCAAGCAAGTTGGGATACAACCCGGACGCGAGGTGACGCTCGCGGCGAGCGACGACGGTGTGCGGGTGACAGGTGACGGTGACGCGAACGACTCTCTCGCGGAGATCCCGCGTGACGTTGCCGCGCACGTTTTCGTCACCAGGCGCTGACGCACGCGCGGCTGCTTGGTTGAATCCCAACTGGGAGCCCCTCCACTCCCCCCCGGCCAAGACTGTTGCAGGAGCGCCCGTGGTTCGCTTTTCGCGCATGCGTCCCCTAGGAGTGGTCTCCGGATGAAGCGATGGGGGGACGTGTCACCCGACGCCGATCACCTGGCCGCGTCGTCGGTGCTCGACCATGCCGAGATGGCGGTGGTCGTCACCGACCGGTTCAGCAATCTCCTTTACTGGAACCCGTTCGCCGAGCGGTTGTTCGGCCGGCCACGGGCGTCGGGCCGCGACCCCTCGGCCCAGTCCTTCGGGATCATGGACAAGGACCACCCGCAGGCCATCGAGCTGAGCAAGCACGTGCTCAAGGGCGGCGTCTGGGAGGGCACGTTCGACGTGCGGCGCGCCGACGGCTCCGTCCTGTACGTGCGCGCCCAGGCGGTGCCGCTGCGCCACACCTCCGGCTCGGTGACGGGCATCGTCATCACCGCCCGCGAGGCGCTGCGCAGCAACGAGCGCGAGAAGGACCGCTTCGGCCTGCTGGAGCGCATCGGCGAGCGGCTGGCCGGCTCGCTGTACGTCGAGGAGACGCTCAAGCGGGTCGCCGAGATGCTGGTCCCGCAGTTCGCCGACCACTGCTTCATCGAGCTGATGGAGGGCGACCGGCTGGTGCGCCGGATCTCCCAGCACGTACAGGGCTGGTCGCCGCCGCCCGGCACCTGGAAGCCCGTCGGCGCCGAGATCCGCTACCCGTCCGGCCACTACGCCGAGGCGGCCATGCGCCGCCAGGAGACGATCCTGGTCGACGACTTCGCCGGCAACAGCTTCCCCGCCCCGTCCGAGGGCAGCGCCCGGCTGTGCGGCGAGGTCGGCATGAACTCCGCGATCGTCGCCCCGCTGAGCGTGCGCGGCGAGACGCTGGGCCTGATGTACCTCGGGCTGTCCAACCTGACCGACCGCCGCAGCCCCCACTACGACGCCTTCGACCGCGACTTCGTCGGGGCCATCGCCACCCGGGTCGCGCTCGCCATCGACAACGCGCTGCTGTTCGAGGAGGAGCGGCACACCGCCGAGTCCTTCCAGAAGCACCTGCTGCCCCGGGCGCTGCCGCAGCTCGACGGCCTCCAGATCGCCGTCCGCTACTACCCGGCCGCCCCGCTCGTCTCCCACGGCCAGGGCATCCAGACCCAGGTCGGCGGCGACTGGTACGACGTGATCCCGCTGTCGGCCGGCCGGGTCGGCATCGTCATCGGCGACGTGGAAGGCCGGGGCGCCAAGGCCGCCGCCATCATGGGCCAGCTCCGGGCCGCGCTGCGCGCCTTCGCCCAGGACGACAAGTCGCCCGCCGACATCCTGGCCAGGCTCGACGAGTGGACCCGCATCATCGCCACCCCCGAGCGCGACGACAACGGCGCCGACGTCAGCATCCCGCCCATCGTCACCTGCCAGTACCTGGTCTACGACGCCTGGTCGCGCCAGCTGTCCTTCGCCAACGCCGGGCACGCCCCGCCGCTGCTGCTGCACGACGGCCAGTGCGTCGAGCTCGACATCGAGGAGGTCGGCCAGCCGCTCGGCGTACGCGCCAAGGGGCTGCACGCCGACCTCGTCTACAAGGAGGAGACGCGCACGCTGCCGCCCGGCGCGGCGCTGCTCCTCTACACCGACGGCCTGGTCGACCGCCGCCCCGCCCGGCTCGGCGAGATGCCCACCGAGGCCGAGACGCTCGGGGTGCTCTGCGAGAAGCTCGCCAAGATGGCCGACGCCGAGGTCGAGCGCATCGCCGACGCCGCCACCGTCGCGGTGCCCGGCGAGATCGACGACGACATGGCGATCCTCGTGGTCCGCTCCAGCGATGCCGACCTCGACGTCGAGGAGCGTACGTTCCCGGCCCAGCCGATCATGGTGGGCGAGGCCCGCCGGATGGCGTCGGAGGCGTTCGAAGGCTGGAACGTGCCGGAAGAGCGCGCCGAGCTGGCCTGCCTGCTCGTCTCCGAGGTCGTCACCAACGTGGTGCTGCACGCCTCCACGGCCAGCGTGCCGCGCCGCGAGCTGATCGTCGACGGGCCGCCGCTGCCGTTCGAGGACTCCTGGGACATGCCGGGCTTCGAGGACGAGGTGGTCGGCGACAAGGAGTTCACGCTGCGGCTGCGGCGGGGCGGCGAGTCGGTCTGGGTCGAGGTGTTCGACCAGGACCTGCGGCTGCCGCGCATCCGCAGCGCCGGCGAGAACGACGAGGGCGGCCGCGGCCTCTACCTGGTCGACCAGCTCGCCAAGCGGTGGGGCTCGCGGCCCACCAGGGAAGGCAAAGCGGTCTGGTTCGAGATTCCCACGCGCAGCCGCTGATGGTTCACTTACGCGCATGGAGCTGGCCTTCGAACGCAGGGGCTCCGGCGAGCCGCTGATCCTGGTCCACGGCATCGGGCACCACTGGCAGGCCTGGTTGCCGGTCATGGACCGGCTGGCCGCCGCGCGCACCGTCATCGCCGTCGACCTGCCCGGGTTCGGTCGCTCGCGCGGGCTGCCCGACGGCGTCCCCTACACGGCCGAGTCGCTCGCCGACGCCGTCGAGTCCTTCTGCGCGCTGCTCGGCCTGCGCGAGCCGCACATCGCCGGCAACTCGCTGGGCGGCTACATCGCGCTGGAGCTGGCCTCGCGCGGCACCGTCCGCACCGCCACCGCGCTGTCGCCGGCCGGGTTCTGGTCGCGCGCCGAGCTGCTCTACTGCCAGGCGGTGCTGCGCGCCGCCCGGGCGTCGGCCCGCGCGCTGCCGCCCGGGCAGGCGGGCCGGACCGCCGAGAGCGCGCTCGGCCGCACGCTGTCGGCCGGGCTCCTGGTGGCCCACCCGTCGAGGCTCACGCCCACCGCGCTGACCGCCGGGTCGCAGGCGCTCGCCGGCTCCGCCGGGTTCGACGAGACGCTCGCGTCGTTCTCCGGGCTGATGCCGCCCGCGCCGCCCAAGTCGCCGATCACCATCGCCTGGGGCGAGCACGACCGGCTGCTGCCGCGCCGCCAGGCCGTGCGCGCCGCCCGCTGGTCGGGCCAGCGGGTCAAGCTGCTCAAGGGGTGCGGTCACGTACCCATGAGCGACGACCCGGCGCTGGTGGCGCGGGTGCTGCTGGAGGCTAGCGGAACGTCTGACCCCACAGCAGGAGCATGACGATCACGAAGACGATCATGATGCCGGCGTAGCCCACGGCGCCGAGCCTGAACGCCCGGCGCACCCGGTTGAGGCCCCAGGCGAACAGCAAAGCCAGGAAAACCAGGAGGATCAGGCCGCTGTCCATGGTCTCCAGTATGCGTCGCCGGACGGCTAAAAGCCGAAGGAGCGGCCGATGATCTCCTTCATGATCTCGGTGGTGCCGCCGTAGATCGTCTGCACGCGGCTGTCGAGCCACGCCTTGGCCACTGGATACTCGTTCATGTAGCCGTAGCCGCCGTGCAGTTGCAGGCAGCGGTCGATGAGCTTGGTCTGCAGCTCGGTGGTCCACCACTTGGCCTTGGCCGCGTCGACCACCGTGAGCTCGCCGGCGTTCAGCGCCACGATGCACTTGTCCACGTAGTGGCGGGCGATCTCCGTCTCGGTGGCCAGCTCCGCCAGCACGAACCGGGTGTTCTGGAAGGAGCCGATGTTCCGGCCGAACGCCTGACGGCCCTTGCAGTACTCGATCGTCTGCTCCAGCACCGTCTCCGCCGCCGCCACGGCCGCCACCGCGATCGACAGGCGCTCCTGCGGCAGGTTGTCCATGAGCTGGAAGAAGCCCCGGCCGTCCTCCGGGCCGAGCCGGTTGGCGACCGGCACCCGGACGTTCTCGAAGAACAGCTCCGCCGTGTCCTGCGCCTTCATGCCGACCTTGTCCAGGTTGCGGCCGTGCCCGAACCCGTCCATGCCCCGCTCGACCACCAGCAGCGTCGTCCCCCTGGCCCCGGCGGCAGGATCGGTCTTGGCCACCACGATGACGAGATCGGCGTTGACGCCGTTCGTGATGAACGTCTTCTGCCCGTTCAGCACGTAGTGGTCGCCCTCGCGCACCGCCGTCGTCCTGATCCCCTGAAGGTCGCTGCCCGCGCCCGGCTCCGTCATCGCGATCGCCGTGATCAGCTCACCGCTCGCGAACCCCGGCAGCCACCGCCGCTTCTGCTCCTCGTCCGTCAGATCCACCAGGTACGGGGCCACGACGTCGTTGTGCAGCGAGAAGCCCAGGCCGGACGCCCCGTTGCGGATGATCTCCTCGACGATCACCGCGTTGTACCGGAAGTCCGTGATGCCCGCCCCGCCGTACTCCTCCGGCACCGAGAAGCCGAACATGCCGACCTCCCCGGCCTTCTTCCAGACCTCGCGGGGCACGATGCCGTCCTTCTCCCACCGGGCGTGATGGGGCACCACCTCACGGGCCATGAACTCCCGCACGGTCTCCCGGAAAAGCAGGTGCTCCTCGTCGAAGAGGTCTCGCCGCATGTCGCCTCCTAGCAGGGGGTGTGTGCGTTCCAGAATACGATTCTGGCGGGCGGACACGGGTTCATCACAAGTGGTGGAACATGGGCGTGTTGCGGGGCTTGACGGCTCTAAGATCTACCTTCGGTTTACTGTGCGATCGGAGTTAGCCGTGAGTCGGTGGCGCAATGCGTGGATCGCCGCATCGATCGGAATGGCGGCCTCAGCCGCGTTCGTCGCGATACCCGCGAAGGCGAGTACGTTCAACCTCGTCGTCGACTACACGTGTACGGGCGGGATCGCCGGCTCGTCCGAGGTCAAGCTGAAAGCCCGGGTCCAGATCCCGACGGCCGTCCAGGTCGGCAGCATGCTCAAGCTCGGCTGGTCGATCGAGCATGCGAACACGCCGCGCTTCATCTCACCCGACTACTACGCCGAGGGCGCCAGGATGTCGCTGGTGGGCAACGTCAAGCTTGCCGGTGCTTGGAACGGCACGCTTGAGGCGCATGGCAGCGAGGACCAGGCGGCCCTCAAGCCCAACCAGCCTCTCGTCGCACCTGAGGGACTGTCCTCCGAGGCGCACATGACCAAAGAGGGCGTCATCAAGCTCACCCCGCAGGAGATGACGGTCGACTTTGTTCCCCCGGCCGGCGAGGTCATCGTCAACAACGACGACCCCCGTATGAAATATGACGCTGGCTGGGCTCACAGCGGCACCACCCGACCGGAATACGGTGATCACCTCCGGGACGTGCACACCACCTCCACCCGCACGGACGAGGCGGTCATCCGCTTCCGCGGCACCGGCTTCGAGTACATCGGCCGCGAGATGCCCGACGTGGGTCGGGTCCGCGTGATCGTGGACGAGGACGCCTCGGCGATCGTCGACCCGACCAAGGACTCCAGCGGCAATCCGACCAACGCCACCAAGGGCAACATCTCCCTCTGGGAACGCAAGGACCTGCCGTACAAGGAGCACGTGGTCAGGATCCGAGCCATCGACGAGGGCAAGGACGTCCACCTGGATGCCTTCAAGCTGCACACGCGCGAGATGATCGACCCGCCGACCGAGCACAGGTCCACCTGCAGGGTCACGAGCAACCCGGACGCCGTCGAGATCACCGTGGGCAGCGGGCCCTCCTCGTCACCCGACCCGTCGGGAACGCCTCCGATCAGCCCGGACCCCACGCCGACGCAGACCAACACGAGCACCCCCGGACCCACTACCGCGACGACGCCGCCGAACCGGCACGTCCCCTGGCCCAGCACCAGTCACGTGGTCGTCGTGGTCCCGGGCAGCAGCAAGACCCCCACGCCCACGGCCAAGACCACGCCGGGCCCCACCGCCACCAACTACAAGGCCGCCCAGGTCGACACCACCCCGCTGGGCGGCGTGGACACCGGTGAGGCTCCCGAGCAGGTCGCGGGCGGCTCGTACGCGCTGATCGCCGGCGGGTCGCTGCTGCTGATGGGCAGCGCAGCCGGAGGGCTCCTGGTGCGGCGCCGCCGCGCCGGACACGCCGGAGGGACTGACTGATGAGCGAGCTGAAGTCGACGATGTCCAAGGCCACCCCGGCGCTGCTGATCGCCGGGTCGCTGGCCGGCGTGGGCGCCATCATGGTCGGCCTGCTGTCGCTGGCGCCGCCGGTGGACGACGGCTCCGGCCCGGTTCCGATGGCGGCCCAGCAGGACCCGGCGACGCTGCAGTATCAGAACGCGGGCGCGTTCGAGCTGCCGCCCAGCGTCGGCCCCGGCGGCGAGAACGTCCCCCTGACCCCGGCCCGTCTCGACGCGCCCCCGCCGCTGCCCGCCGAGGTCGTGGTCCCGGCCATCAAGCCGGTCAAGTCGAAGACGACCAAGGTCAGGCCCACCCGTATCCGCATCCCGGACATCAAGGTCAACGCCCCGATCAACACGGTCGGCCTCACCAAGCAGGGCGCCCTCGCCACCCCGCCGCTCAGCAAGCCCAACCTGACCGGCTGGTACGGCAAGAGCCCGCTGCCGGGCGAGCTCGGCCCCTCGGTGATCAACGGCCACGTCGCCACGAAAAGAGGCGCCGCTGTTTTCAAGCGTCTGAGCGAGCTGTCCAAGGGTGACCACATCTACGTGTACCGCTCGGACGGCAAGGTGACGCGCTTCACGGTCAGCGGCATCGAGCAGGTCGGCAAGAAGACGTTCCCCACCAAGCGCGTGTACGGCGACACGAAGGAAGCCCAGCTCAGGCTCATCACGTGTGGCGGGATCTACAACAAGGCGGCCCACAGCTACACGGACAACATCATCGTCTACGCCACCCTGTCCAAGAAGAAGGGCTGATACCGTCTTTTGGTCTTTTACAGGAGATTGACAGGATTAGTCCGTATGATCTCAACCCAACCGTAACCAACGGCTGGAATCGTGGTACGCCCTGTTGTGACTGTGCTGAAACGGAGAAGGACAGTGCTGACGTCCAAGGCGCGGCGCCGCCTCGCCCTCAAGATCTCCGCCTCGGGGATCGTAAGCACGTTGGTCGTCTTCGCCGGGGCAGCCCTCACGTTGTCCTCGCCCGCATCGGCGGCTGTAGCTGCGGACAAGACACTGAGCATTGAGTACACATGCTCAGGCGGGCCCTTCAGCAACACGTCCCTTACGGTTCCGGTCGCGGTGCCGGACACGGCGAGCGGGACGTTCGAAGCGAAGTGGACCATCCCGCAGTTGTCGCTGCGGCAGAACGTCTCGACAGCCACCCAGGTGAAGGTGGGCGGCAAGCTCACCGTCGAAGGCGGCACGCACGCCGACCTGAACAAGACCGGCGGAACCGTCGCGGCCAACACGCCGACCGTGGCTACCTTCCAGGTGACTAGCACTGTCACGGTGACGGCCACCACCGGCGGCAAGGTGACGTTGAAGCCCACGCCCGGGGCGGGCAGCCTCACCCTGAGCTTGGCGAGCAGCACGGGCGCGGCGGACGTGACCACCTGCCAGACGACGAGCACGACGAGCGTTGACGTCACCGTCGGCACCGGCAGCGGCACGGTGGACGACATCATCACGTACAACTGCACCCTGACCAGTGGGACGGACGCCGACTATCCGGCGAGCGTGGACATCAAGGTCACGCCGACCATGCCGACCGGCGCGAGGGCCAACCAGGACGCTTCCATCACGTGGACCGGTGCCGTACAGACGACCGGTGATCCGCTGAAGGTGCCTGCGGCAGGCTTCCCCGCGAACAGCAAGATCTTCGCCAGCCTGAAGGCCAGCGGCGCGGGGGCCCCGACCACTCCGGTGACCGGCGAGGCGGCGCTGACGGCCACGGCGGGACAGAGCCTCACGACGCTGCCCCAGGTGACCGTCAAGGTGAAGCCCACCACGGCCGGGACCGTCACGATCACCCCGGGTGACATCGCATTCGGAACCAGTGCGAGCGGCGCGACCGTGAAGTGTGCGGCGCCCGCGTCCGGGCTCAAGACGTACACCTTCACCGTCTCTGCCGCGACGGGCACGCCCACCTCGACGGGGACGCCGACGACGTCCTCGACGCCCACCCCCACCAAGACCACCACGGTCTTCGAGACCGTGACGCCCACCCCCAGCGAGACGACCACCTCTCCTCGTAGCTCCGAGACCCCCAAGGACGGGGCCGACACCGGGGCCGGGGGGACGATGGGGCCCGATGGGCGGATGTTCCTGGCGGCCGGGTCGGCGCTGATCCTGGCGGCCGGGGCCGGGGGGCTGCTGATGCGGCGTCGCGGCGTATCCAAGGGATGATGGACCCGTGGCGAACCAGTACCCCTACGGCGCCGGCCCGCAGCCTCCGCAGGACGATGGCGGCAGCAGGGTCCTGAGGACGACGTTGCTGCTCGCCGCCGTGGCGGGCGTGGTGACGGTGGTGGCAGGGATGCTGATCGTGCTGGGCTCGCCGGAGGAGTACGGCCTGGCGAGCCAGCGTGATTCGCTGGGCCTGACGGCGCTGCCGGACGGTCAGGCGTCGGGGCAGCCGGAGCAGGCGCTGTTCCAGGCGGGGCCGGACGCGCCGCCGCCGCTGCCGCAGATCAAGCCGGCTCCGGCGATGCTGCCGTCGACCCCGGTGCGCATCATCATCAAGAAGCTGGGCGTGAACGCGCCGATCAAGTCCGTGGGCCTGGCCAAGGACGGCACGATCCAGGTGCCGCCGGCCGACAATCCCAACCTGGCGGGCTGGTACCGCAACATGTCGACGCCTGGTGAGGCGGGTCCGGCGGTGCTGCTGGGGCACAAGGACACGCGGACGCGGGCGGCCGTCTTCAACCGGCTGCCCGAGCTGCTCAACGGCGACCAGATCGAGATCAAGCGCCAGGACGGCATCACGGCGGTGTTCACGGTCGGCGGCATCGAGCAGGCGAGCAAGAAGACGTTCCCCTCCGAGCGCGTGTACGGCCCGCAGGAGAACGCCCAGCTCCACCTCATCACGTGCGGCGGCATCTACAACCGCAGCACGGGTCACTACACCGACAACGTCATCGTCTACGCGACGATGACGAGCTCCTATCGAAGCTGATCGCGGAGGCGCGCAATGGGCTGGATGGCGAAGCGGAGACTGCGAACTGGCCCCACGGCGGCTCTGCCCGCCAAGCCGGATCGCGCCGAGTTGCTGAGGCTGGTGCGGCTGGCCGATCCGGGGGCGCGCGAGGACGGCGACGACATCGTGGCGGTGGACGTACGGGTGCATGCCCCGGTGGAGGCGGAGCCGGAGCTGGTCGGCGGGGAGCTGGAGCGGGTCTGGGCGTGCCGGGTGGCGGCGGAGGGCCCGCTGCCGTTCGACTTCTTCGACCGTTTCCTGGCGGAGGGGCTGGCGTTCCGGCTGGGCGGGCTGGCCGTGTGCCGGGGCGAGGTGGACGATCCGGCCGATGAGGCGGCTCCGGGCGGTCCGGCGGTGATCCTGCCGGTGCGGCCGTCGGCGGAGGAGCTGATCGAGCTGCTGGAGGGCGAGGTCGAGCAGGAGGAGGAGTTCGTCTTCTCGGCGGGCGGGGTGCGGGCGCTGGTGGTGCCGCAGAAGGGGCAGCCGCCTGCGGTGAAGGAGCTGCTGCCGTTCGCCACGGAGCTGACGGCGATCGAGTTGCGCGGTGATGACCGGCTCAAGCTGGGCACGCTGGCGTTGTCGTTGTCGGAGGCGCTGAACGGCCTGGTCGTGGACCGGTGGCGGTTCCGGGTGGATCGGGCGGAGGAACTGCTTCCCCCGGCGAGGGCAGAAACCGAGTGACGTTCTGTTGTACCCTCTGCCTAAGAACCGAATATTGCTCGGTTTACAGGAGGCACTGTGGCAGAGGCGTACATCGTCGGGGCGGTCCGCACCCCGGTCGGCAAGAAGAAGGGCGGCCTGTCCACCGTCCACCCCACTGACCTGGCGGCGCACACGCTGAAGGCGCTGATCGACCGCACCGGCGTGGACCCCGCGGCGGTCGAGGACGTCATCATGGGGTGCGTCATGCAGTTCGGCCCCCAGAGCATGGACATCGCGCGCAACGCCTGGCTGTCGGCCGGGCTGCCGGAGACCACGGCCGGCGTCACGATCGACCGGCAGTGCGGCTCATCCCAGCAGTCGATCCACTTCGCGGCCCAGGGCGTGCTGTCGGGCACCCAGGACCTCGTGGTGGCGGCCGGCGTCGAGTCGATGAGCATCGTGCCGATGGGCTCGTCGATCACCGCTGCGCTGGAGAAGGGCATGCCGTTCCCGTTCGGCGACAAGTGGGTCGAGCGTTACGGCAAGCAGGAGATCTCGCAGTTCCGCGGCGCGGAGCTGATGTGCGAGAAGTGGGGCCTCAAGCGCGACGAGCTGGAGCGGTTCGCGTTCGAGTCGCACCAGCGGGCCGCCAAGGCCATCGCCAACGGCTATTTCAAGGACCAGATCGAGCCGATCAACGGCGTCGAGGACGACGAGGGCCCGCGCCCCGACTCCACGCTGGAGAAGCTGGCCACCTTGAAGACCCTCAAGGAGGGCGGCCAGATCACCGCCGCCACGTCGTCGCAGATCTCCGACGGCTCCGGCGCGCTGCTGATCGCCTCCGAGCAGGCGGTCAAGGACCACGGGCTCACCCCGCGCGCCCGCATCCACCAGCTCGCGCTCATGGGCGACGACCCGGTCTACATGCTGACCGCGCCCATCCCGGCGACGCAGAAGGCGCTGGCCAAGTCGGGCCTGTCGATCGACGACATCGACGTGACGGAGATCAACGAGGCGTTCGCGCCGGTGCCGCTCGCGTGGATCAAGGAGCTGGGCGCCGACCCGGCCAAGGTCAACCCGAACGGCGGCGCCATCGCCCTGGGCCACCCGCTGGGCGGCACGGGCGCGATCCTGATGACCAAGCTGCTGCACGAGCTGGAGCGCACCGGCGGCCGTTACGGCCTCCAGACGATGTGTGAGGGCGGCGGCCAGGCCAACGTCACCATCATCGAGCGGCTCTGACGCGAACCCAGGCGCCCCGGCCGGGTCAGGCCGGGGCGGCCTCGTCGTAGTAGACGGTCACGAACGGCCACGATGCGCCGTCGTCGTCCATGTCGTTGTGGAAGACCACGTCGCGGATGTCGATCGGTCCCATCTCCTCCAGGGTGCCGGCCAGCCGGCGCAGCAGCATCGGCACGTCGCCCTGCTCCTCGCCCGCGGGGTTGTTCAGCGAGAAGTGCCGCGTCTGAAGCTCGGCCATCCCTACTTTCTCCCTCTCTTCTGCTTGTTGCGGTCCCCGGAGAACTTCTCGGCCTTGCGCTCCTTGGCCTTCGCGCTGTTGAACAGCTTGTTGTCGAACTTCTTGCCGGCGTTCTTGGCGTCGACGGCCGCCTGTTCCTCGGGGCTGAGGTTGGCCTGGCTCTCGCTACGGCCGCGCCCGCCCTTGCGCCCGCCGCGCTGGAGGATGCCGGGGGAGCGGTCCATCAGGTTGCCCTGCGGGCGCAGCGGCATCCGGCCAGGTCCGGCGCCTGCCAGCGCAGGGCCGCCGGGGCCGCCGGGGCGGCGCAGGTTGTCCAGGATGCGGCGCATCGGGTCGGTGACGCGGCGGGCCAGGCCGGGCGCCAGCACCCGGCCGGTGCCCTCGGCGGCCTCCCGGTAGATCTTCATGCCCGCTCTCCTGGTGGCGAGCAGTGACGCCGTCGCGGTGAGGCTGGCGAACGGGCCGCCGCTCAGCAGGGCCATCGCCAGCCGTACGGTGCCGACCGCCGCGACCGTGCCCACGGCGATCTTGGTGGCGGTCACCACCGTGGCCATGCCGTCCAGCGCGACGGGCGCCATCCGGGTGGCCGCGGCGGCCTGGGCGAGGTGGCCGTTGCCGTTGCCGGTCTCCTGCCAGAGGCTCTGCAGCTCGGTGGCCGAGCCGCCCCGGTAGACGGCGGCCGAGCCGAGCACGGCGGCGTCCGCCTCGGCGCCCGACTGCGCGGCGTGTGCCTGCACCACGCGGGCCGCGTCGGCGTCGAGACGGACCTCGTCCTCGTCGATGTTGGGGAAGGGCAGCCCGGCCAGCTCCAGCACGCCGTGCAGCTCGGGCGGCAGGACTATGCCCATGGATCCAGCTCCGGCAGCGCGCTGGCCTGCTCGGCGGCCTCGACGTTGTCGGGCACCAGGGCCATGCCGGCACCCACGCCGCCGATCGTCCCCGACAGGGCCGGCACGGTGGTCAGCATGGTGTGACGGCACTCCACCCAGGCCTTCTCGAACTCGCTGAACAGCCCGTTGTCGCCCCAGCCGCCCGTTCTGGCGCGCAGCCGCTCCACCGCGGCCTCGTACTCTTCCCCGTGGACGCGCACCCGGACCGCCTGCTGCCGCAGCGCGCCCTTCGCGACTTCCATCCCCGTAGTCATGAATCCGACATTAATGGGTCACCTGTGACCAGTGTGACCAGTGTGAGTAATGTCGCTTGTCAGTCGAGCAGGTTCACCAGTCGTTCACGTACGGCGACCGGGTCGACGGCCCGGCCGGGGAACGCCTGCTCGAACGCCGATCGCAGCAGGTCGTCGGCCTGCCGCTGGGCGTCCTGCTGGGCCTGGCGCACGGCCAGCAGGATCTCGTCGGCGAGCGCCTGGCTGCCCTCGCGCACCGCGCGCGCGTCGAGCGTGATCTTGAGTACGCGCCCGTCGGCCGCCGCCGTGGCGTGCACGTGGCCCCGGTCGCCGCCGCCCGCGCCGACGATCTCGCCGAGCCGCTCCTCACCCTCGGCCAGCAGCTCCAGGACCCGGGCGTTCTGCTCGTCGGCGCGGTCCACGTCCTGGGGACGGATGTCGCCGGGGTCGAGGTCGAAGCCGAACATCACAGCCCTCCCGTGTACAGCTCGCGGGCCGCGGACTCCACCCGGTCGCGCACGAACCGCTCGTCCAGCGGCTCGGGCAGCGTCCCGGCCCGGCCGGCGGCGTCCGCCACGATGTCGCCGGTGCGGCGCGCGGCCTCCTCCTGCGCGGCCTGGACCGCGGCGGTCACCTCGGCGCCCAGCCGCGCCACGTCGAGCCGCAGGGCGCGCGGGTCGATCTTGACGCCGGTCAGCGTGCCGCGCCCGTCGGCGACGGCCCTGATCATGCCCTGCGCGGCCTCGCCGGTCCCCTCGACGGCGGCGATCTGACGCTGGGCCTCGCGCAGGTGCCGCATCGCCGACCGCGTCTGGTCAACGACCTGGTCCAGGTAGAGGCGATCCTCCCGGGGGTCTGGCATGCGAAATCCCCTTTGTCTGGTCGAAAGTTGGCCCCACATCTTGACATGCGAATGCCCCGCCCCTCAGCCGGAGGGACGGGGCAGCCTGGGCGCTATGGGATCTAGCGGCCCTTGGGCGGGATGCGCCGCGGCGGCGCGATCGGCCGCTGCGGCAGCTTCGGCATGGGCCGGGGCTGCGGGTGGCCGGGGACGTTCTTCTTGCCCGAGGCCTGCTGACCCGAGGAACGAACACGCATGAAAGGGCTCCTTTACGTGAGGGCGACGCGGCCGTGGCCGGGTACGCGAGCTCAGCTAGCCGCGTCTGATGGGCGGATGGGCTGAGTGGCCGGGGCCGATCGGCCCGGGCGCTTCACAGGTAAAGGCGCATGTCCCCAAGGTAAGAGCCGCTCCGGCGGCGCCGCAACCGATTATTTCCGGACTTTCCATGATGGAAAGAGTGTGCTTAACTTTCCATCATGGAAAGTGAATCTGCCCGCCTCGCCCTGGAAGGCGTCGCCGAGGTCCGCGCCCGCGTGGCCGACCGCCTCGTCAGCCCGTGGTGGTATCACTACGGGCTGGCCGCCGCGATCCTGCTCGCCTACGTCTCGATCAGCTTCAGGTTCGCCTCGTACGGGGTGCCGTTCCTGGCCGTCGCCGCAGCCGGACTCATGATGGCGCTGAAGCGCGTGACCGGGATCGCGCCGCGTGCCCCGCGCGCCACCCCGGCGGTCGTGGCCTGGAGCCTGGTGGCGATGGCGCTGACGGCCGGGGCGATGGCGCTGGAGTGGGGTGGCGGCGTGAAGGGCGCGGTCGCGGTGGCGGGCGTGGCCGTGGCCGCGATCGCCGTGGTCGCCGGCCGCCGGTCCGACCGGGCGCTGCGCGGCGAGCTGCGGGACGGTCATGACCCAGCCGGCCTTTGACGAGACCATCCACGCGCCGATCCGGCTGCGGATCTGCGCGATGCTCGCCGCCGTGGAGTCGGCCGAGTTCTCCGTCGTCCGCGACAGCATCGGCATCAGCGACTCCGTGCTGAGCAAGCACGCCAAGGTGCTCCAGACGGCCGGCTACCTCGACCTGGCCAAGGCCCGCCGCACCACCTGGCTCTCCCTGACGGCCTCGGGCCGGGCCGCCCTGGCCGGTCACCTGGCCGAGCTGCGCCGCATCGCCGCCCTCGCGGAGCTGACCGGGCCGACCGGGCCGACCGGGCTGACCGGGCCGGAAGGCTGACTCACCCGGGAGCGGGCAGCCGTTCCGGCACCGCGTTGTGCACCTGCTGGAAGATCACCGAGGTGCGGAACCCGGCGATCTCACGCCGCTTGCTGAGGCGATCCAGCAGGAACGCGTGCAGGTGGTCGAGGTCCTGGACGGCCACGTGCAGCAGGAAGTCGTCACCGCCCGCCAGCACGAACACGCTCAGCACCTCCGGCAGCTCGCCGGCCGACCGCACGAAGGCGTCAATGACCGCGCGGCTGAGCGGCCGCACCTGGATCGACACCATGGCCTGCACCCCGCGGTTGAGCGCCACGGGGTCGATGTCGGCGTGGTAGCCCCGGATCACCCCGCGCCGGGTCAGCGCCCGTACCCGCTCCAGGCAGGTCGACGGGGCCACGCCGAGCTGACGGGCGAGCTCGCGGTTGGACTGCCGTGCATCCGTTTGGAGAAGGCGGACGATCGCCGAATCAAGTTCATCCATGCCGGCATTCTGCCGCCCAGATCGGCCATCCGTTCGGCTGGCAGGCTTCGGCGCCGTCCGGATGGCTACTTTCTGGACCCATGACGGAGCAAACGGCAAGACTGGGAGTGGGTCAGGGAACGGCGTTGCTCGTGGGGGCGGTGCTCGGGCCGGGGATGCTCGCGCTGCCGCACCTCGCGGCGGCGGCTGCGGGGCCGGCGTCGGTGCTGGCGTGGGCGGCGCTGCTCGTGCTGAGCGTGCCGGTGGCGCTGACGTTCGCGGCGCTGGGCAGCCGCCATCCCGGCGGCGGGGGAGTGGCGGCGTTCACCGGGCTGGCGTTCGGCAGGCGGGCGGCGGCGGTGGCCGGCTGGTGGTTCTACGGGTCGGTCCCGCTCGGGATCGTCGCCGGCGCGCTGGTCGGCGGCCAGTACGTCGCCGCGTCGTCCGGCGTGCCCGCGCCGCTCGCCGCCGCGGTGCTGCTGGGCGGCGCGTTCCTGGTCAACGCCGCCGGGCTGCGGACGTCCGGGCGGGTGCAGGTGGTGCTCGTCGGCCTGCTCGTCGCGCTGCTGGCCGTCGCCGTGATCACCGCCGCGCCGCATGCCGAGGCCGCCGCCTTCACCCCTTTCGCCCCGTACGGCGCCGCGGGGGTGGTGAGCGCGGCCGGGGTGCTGCTGTTCGCGTTCGTCGGCTGGGAGGCGGCCAGCCACCTGTCGGCCGAATTCGCCGCCAGAGGCGGGCTGCTCCGGGCCACGGTCGTCACGCTGGCCGTGATCAGCGTGCTCTACCTCGGCGTCTGCTTGACCACGATCGGCGTGCTCGGGCCGGCGGCGGCCACCACGCAGGCGCCGCTCGCCGCGCTGCTGGAGACCGGCATCGGCCCGGCGGCCCGGCCGCTGACCGGCGTGCTCGCGGTCCTGCTCACCTTCGGCGCGATCAACGCCTACGTCGCCGGGGCCGCCCGCCTCGGCGTGGCCCTGGCCAGGGACGGCGCGCTGCCGGGCTGGTTCGCCGGGGGCGGCACGCCGCTGCGCAGCCTCGGGCTGCTGGCCGTGATCACCGTTCCGGTGCTGGTGTGGGCCGTGGACCTGGACCTGCTGATGCGGGCCACGTCCGCGTGCCTGGCCGCCGTCACGTTCGCCGGGGTGACGGCCGCCGTACGGGTGCTGCCCGCAGGGAGGCACCGGGCGACCGCGCGGGCGGCGAGCGCGCTGTCGCTGGTCGCGCTCGCCGCCTGCGGCGCCTACCTGCTGGTGCCGGCCGTGCTGGCCGGGGTGGCCGTGATCGCGCTGAAGGCGGAGGAGCGGCGGCCACTGCCGCGGTGAAATCTCCCACCGGAGAGCGCAAAGCGCCCCCGCCGGGGCAGTACACACCAGCGCATGACAGGCGTAGCGTCGGCGGGAGGTGCCATGAGCGAGTACGCCAAGGCAAGGGAGCTGGGCGAGCAGGCCCGCGAGCGGGAATGGGCCCGGCCGAGCTTCGCCAAGCAGCTGTTCCTCGGAGATCTCCGGCTGGACCTGGTGCACCCGGTGCCGGCGCTGCCCGACGAGGACGCCGAACGGGGCGAGGAGTTCGTCAGGCGGCTGCGCCGCTTCCTGGAGACGCACGTGGACCCGGCGCAGATCGAACGGACGGCGCTGGTGCCGGACGAGGTGGTCAAGGGGCTGGCCGGGCTCGGCGCGTTCGGGATCACGATCGGGGAGGACTACGGCGGGCTCGGCCTGCCGTACCTGTACTACTGCCGAGCGCTCATGCTCGTCGGGTCCTACAGCCCGGCGCTGGCCACGCTGCTGTCGGCGCACCAGTCGATCGGCGTGCCGCAGCCGCTCAAGCAGTTCGGCACCGAGGAGCAGAAGCGGGAGTTCCTGCCCAGGTGCGCGCGGGGCGAGATCTCGGCGTTCCTGCTGACCGAGCCCGACGTGGGCTCCGACCCGGCCCGCCTGTCCACCACCGCGGTACGCGACGGCGACGACTACGTCATCGACGGCGTCAAGCTGTGGACCACCAACGGGGTGATCGCCGATCTGCTCGTCGTCATGGCCAGGACCGGCGAGAAGATCAGCGCGTTCGTCGTCGAGGGCGACTCGCCGGGCATCACGGTCAAGCGGCGCAACACGTTCATGGGCCTGCGCGGCATCGAGAACGGCGTGACCGAGTTCTCCCAGGTCAGGGTCCCGGCCCGGAACCTGATCGGGCGGGAGGGCCAGGGCCTGAAGATCGCGCTCACCACGCTCAACACCGGTCGCCTGTCGCTGCCCGCCACCTGCGCGGGCAGCGCCAAGTGGGCCGTCAAGATCGCCCGGGAGTGGGGCAACGCCCGCGTCCAGTGGGGCCGCAAAATCGGCGAGCACGAGGCCGTCGCCACCAAGATCGCCTTCATCGCGGCGAGCGCCTACGCCCTGGAGGCGGTCTGCGAGCTGACCGCCAGGATGGCCGACGACCGGCGCAACGACATCAGGATCGAGGCGGCGCTGGCCAAGCTGTACGCCTCGGAGCTGTCGTACCGGGTGCTCGACGAGCTGGTCCAGCTACGCGGCGGGCGCGGCTTCGAGACGGCGGAGTCGCTGGCGGCGCGCGGCGAGCGCGGCGTGCCCGCCGAGCAGATGCTGCGCGACTCCCGCATCAACCGGATCTTCGAGGGCTCCTCGGAGATCATGCGCCTGCTCATCACCCGGGAGGCGGTCGACGCCCACCTGACGGCCGCCGGTGAGCTGATCAACCCGGAGGCGGGCCCCAAGGAGCGCGCCCAGGCGCTCAGGCGGGCGAGCCGGTTCTACGCCCGCTGGCTGCCGTCGCTGGTGACCGGCGCGGGCCAGCTCCCCACGGCCTTCGCCGGCTTCGGCCCGCTCGCCGCGCACCTGCGTTTCGTGGAGCGGACCAGCAGGAAGCTGGCCCGGGCCACCTTCTACGGCATGTCGCGCTGGCAGGGCAAGCTGGAGCACAAGCAGTCGTTCCTGGGCCGGATCGTCGACATCGGGGCGGAGACGTTCGCCATGACGGCCGTGTGCGTCAAGGCCGAGGAGGACGCGCGCGACCTGGGCCGCCGGCCGTACGAGCTGGCCGACACGTTCTGCCGTCAGGCCAGGTTGCGGGTGGACGCGCTGTTCGACCGGCTGTGGGACAACAGCGACGGGCACGACACGCGGCTGGCCGGCTACGTGCTCGACGGGCGCTACACGTTCCTGGAGGAGGGGGTGCTGGACCCGTCGATCGACGGGCCGTGGATCGGGACGCCCGAGGGCGGGGAGAGCGTGCGGAGAAAAATCCTCTGACGTGTGGTCTAGACCGGTTGTGCGAAACCCGTGGTCCGAGTGTTCTCAAACCGAGACCCACCGGTATAGACCGGTTGATGAACCCGGGCTTACTCTGGCGCACACGTGGCTTCCCAACCCCTGGACGGCGTCCTGAAGCTGGTACGGACCAGCATGACACCGTCCCACGAGAAGGCGGTACTGACGGTGAACATGAAACTTGTGGGCGGCGCCGCTCTCGGCCTGGCGACCATGCTGGTCCTGTCCAGCTGCGGCTCCAGCACGCCGGAGACCGGAGGCGGTGACAAGGCGGCCGGCGGTGGCCAGGTGACGCTGAAGATGGTCGCCGCCGACTACGGCGACGGCCCCGGCAAGCCCAACTCCGGCCAGACGTTCTGGGACGGCGTGGTCAAGGAGTTCGAGGCCGCCAACCCCAACATCAAGGTCGACGTCCAGGTCATCAACTGGAACGACATCGACAAGCAGGTCGCCACCATGATCCAGAACGGTCAGGTGCCCGACATCCTGCAGACCGGTGACTACTCCGGCTTCGTCGCCGACCAGCTCCTCTACAAGGTGGACGAGGTCCTCTCGCCCGAGGTCTCCGGCGACATGCTGCAGAAGTTCGCCGACTACGGCAAGGTCGACGGCACCGCGTACGGCATCCCGTTCGTGTCCTCGGCCCGCGCCCTGTTCTACAACAAGGAGCTGTTCTCCAAGGCCGGCATCGCCGAGCCGCCCAAGACCTGGGACGAGATCAAGGCCGCCGCCAAGAAGCTCAAGGACGCCGGCGTCAGCCAGCCCTTCGGCCTCCCGCTCGGCCAGGAGGAGGCCCAGGCCGAGTCGTTCCTGTGGATGCTCGGCAACGGCGGCGGCTACAAGGACGCTTCCGGCAAGTGGGCGATCAACTCCCCGCAGAACGTCGAGACCTTCACCTACCTCAAGGGCATGGTCGCCGAGGGCCTCACCACCCCCAACCCCGGCACCAAGGACCGCAAGACGGTCTGGGAGGACTTCGGCGCCGGCAAGGTCGGCATGGTCAACGGCGGACCCATGTCCATCCCGATCTTCGACGCGGCCGGTCTGAAGGACTACGGCGTCGTGCCCATCCCCGGCAAGGCGGGCCCGCTCGACACCACGCTCGGCGTCATGGACTGGATCATGGCGTTCAACAAGAACGGCCACGCCGCCGAGATCAAGAAGTTCTTCGACTTCTTCTACACCGGCAGCGCCGCGCAGAAGATCAGCGACACCTACAAGCTGCTGCCCGTCACCAACGGCGGCATCCAGAAGCTGTCCGGCGACGAGAAGCTCAAGCCGTTCCTCGACGCGCTGCCCAACGCCAGCTTCTACCCCTTCCAGGACCCCAAGTGGGCCGACCTGAACCCGGCGATCAAGCAGACCATCGGCGGAGCCGTCACCGACGACCCCGCCAAGGTCCTCGGCGAGCTGCAGAAGACCGCCGAGTCCAGCTGATCCATCAGTGGGTCCGTACGGCCGGCGTCCCCGTCCAGGACGCTGGCCGTACCGTCATGGAAGGTTCGTCATGAGAAGGTTGCGCCCCCTGGAGCCCCTCGCCTGGGTGGGGCCCGCCGTGCTGCTGATCGCGGTCGTCGTGATCTGGCCGGTGATCGAGATGGTCCGGTCGTCGTTCCTGCAGATCAGCCGGGTCGGCGTCGTCCGGGGCTACAACGGCTTCGACAACTACGACAAGCTGTTCGCCGAGAAGGACTTCGCGGACATCATGGTCCGCAGCGTGATCTGGGTCGTGGCCGTCGTCGCGCTCACCGTGCTGATCTCGCTCGCCCTCGCCCAGCTGTTCAACCAGCGCTTCCCCGGCCGCAAGATGGCCCGGTGGGCGCTGATCGCGCCGTGGGCCGCCTCGGTCCTGATGACCGCGATCGTCTTCCGCTGGATGCTCGACCCCGAGGTCGGCGTGATCAACCAGATCCGGCTGAAGCTCGGCCTCATCGACGCGCTCGGCGGCGCCGACGCCGACCAGCTCGGCGTGGCCGCCACCGCGATGCCGTGGCTGGTGTTCGTCGCCGTGTTCGTGTCGGTGCCCTTCACCACGTACGCGCTGCTGGCCGGGCTCGCCACGATCCCGTCCGACGTGTACGAGGCGGCCAAGATGGACGGGGCCTCGCGGCTGCGTACCTACTGGTCGATCACGCTGCCCCTGCTGCGGCCGGCGCTGACCGTCGCCGCGCTGATCAACGTGATGAACGTCTTCAACAGCTTCCCGATCATCTGGGCGATGACCCACGGGCAGCCGGGCTACTCGACGGCCACCTCGACCATCTTCATGTTCATCCTCAAGAGCTCCGACATCGGCGAGTCCGCCGCGATGTCGGTGGTCAACTTCGGAATGGTGCTCGTGATCACCGCCGTCTTCCTCAAGATCTCCCGCTGGAACAGGGCGGTGGCATGATGGCCGTCAAGACCGCACCCCCGGCGCCTCCACGCTCCCACGCCCGCACCGCCCCGCGCGGCGGGCACGCGATGCCCAGGCTCAAGACGACGCTGGTCGCGGCGGCCGCGTACGTGATCGCCTTCATCTTCCTGTTCCCGTACGTGGTGATGGTGCTGACCTCGCTGCGCCCGCAGGAGTCCCTGCGCGACGCGACGCTGCTGCCCACCCAGTGGGAATGGTCGAACCTGGTCACGTTCTGGAGCAGCGGCCTGGCCGGCAACCTCGTCGTCACCCTCCAGGTGGCGGCCGGATCCACGGTCCTGGTGCTGCTGGTGGCCCTGCCGGCCGCCTACTACACGGCCCGGCACAACTTCCGCGGGCGCACCATGTTCCTCATCCTGGTGCTGATCACCCAGATGTTCCAGCCCACCGCCATGCTCGTCGGCATCTACCGGGAGTTCTCCCAGTTCGGGCTGGTCGACTCGGTCTGGTCGCTGATCCTCGTCAACGGCGGCTTCAACCTGGCCTTCGCCGTGTGGATCCTCAACGCCTACTTCGCCTCGATCCCGCGCGACCTGGAGGAGGCCGCGTTCCTCGACGGCAACGGGCGCTTCGGCGCGCTGTTCAGGGTCACGCTGCCGCTGGCCATGCCCGGCGTCATCACCGCGCTGATCTTCACGTTCATCGCCGCCTGGAACGAGTTCGTGGTGGCGCTCACGCTCACCACCACGCCCGAGAAGCAGCCGCTGACCGTGGCGCTGAACTCCTTCATCGGCCAGTATCAGGTCGACTGGCAGAACCTGTTCGCCGGCTCGGTCATCGCCACGATCCCCGTCATCATCCTGTTCGCGCTCATCGAGCGGAAGGTCGTCGGCGGCCTCACGGCCGGCTCGATCAAGTGACTAGCGCGGCACCCGGGCCACGCAGAACACGGTCTGGCCGAACGGCGGGCGGATGAACCGCTCGATCAGCCGGGTGGCCGGCACCACCGTGCGGTCGTAGATCTTGACCAGCCGCGGGTCCGGGTAGCCGACGCCACCCCGGCGCACCGCCGCCCACCAGGCGATGCCGCCCAGCATGTTGATCGGCTTGAGCACGTCGATGTCGAGCCCGGCCCGCGCCACGGTCGCGCGCAGCGTCTTGGGCGTGTAGCGCTGCACGTGACCGACCTTGCGGTCGAAGTCCCCGTACAGCTGCATGTAACCCGGCACCCAGATGATGATCCGGCCGCCCGGCAGCGTCACCCGCGCCAGCGACCGCAGCGCCTCCGCGTCGTCCTCGATGTGCTCCAGCACGTTCATCAGGACGACCGTGTCGACCTTGTCCTCCATCGGCACCTCGTCCGGCAGCGCGAACTGCAGCACGTCGATGTCGTCACGGCCCGCGAACCGCTTGCGGAGCTGCTCCACGCAGTAAGGGTCGAAGTCGCTGACCACCAGCCGGTCGAGCCGAGGCAGGAACTGCTCGGCGAAGTGGCCCAGCCCGGACCCGATCTCCAGCATCGACCGGCCCACGTGCGGCGCGACCATGTCGAACTCGTACTGCCGGTAGTTCTTCGCCTCGTCGCCGCCCAGGTGGTTCTCCAGGGCCTCGTCACCGGCAGCCGGTTGCACTACACGGTCATATCCAGAAGACATAGTCCCGTTCCTTTAAGGGGCTCGCGGAATGGCCCGAGTCTAGTGCCCTTCCGCCCGGGGCCGCCCATGCGATGAAATCTGAACTGTCCCATGGACGACGACGAGGCCATCGCCCGCTCCCTGCGCGGCGACCTGACCGCCTACGAGGCGCTGGTCGCCCGCTACAGCGCGCTCGCCCACCGCACCGCCGCCCTGCTCGGCGCCCGCGACGAGGCCGAGGACGTCGTCCAGGAGGCGTTCGTCAAGGCGTACCGGCACCTGCCGTCCTTCCGCCCCGGCTCACCGTTCCGGCCTTGGCTGCTGCGCATCGTCGCCAACGAGACGCACAACCTGACCCGGGCGCGCGGGCGTCGCTCCGAGCTGTCCGTACGGCTCGCCGCCACGGCCGACGTGGTCAGCGGCGACGACCCGGAAGGCGCCGCCGTGGCCACCGACCGGCGGGCCCGGCTCCTGGACGCCGTCCGCGCCCTGCCCGAACGGGAACGCCGGGCCGTCGTGTGCCGGTACTTCTTACAGCTGTCGGAGGCCGAGACCGCCCAGGTGCTCGGCTGGCCGATCGGCACCGTCAAGTCCAGGACCCACCGCGGCCTGGCCCGGCTCAGGAGGGAGGTGGGCGATGGCCTCGGCTGAACACCCCGGCGACCTGGAGGCCGAACTGCGCGCCCTCGGCGACTCCCTCGCCATCCCCTCCCCACCCCCCGACCAGGTAGCCGCCACCGTCCACGCCCGCCTCACCCTCCCCGGCGACCACCCCTCCTCGCCGGCCGCCCCCCTGCCGGAGAACGCCCCGCCCGACGAGGAGTCGCGTCCGGC
Organism: Nonomuraea ceibae; assembly: GCF_019396325.1. GTDB lineage: Bacteria > Actinomycetota > Actinomycetes > Streptosporangiales > Streptosporangiaceae > Nonomuraea > Nonomuraea ceibae. The sequence continues at coordinate 9,665 of NZ_JAHKRO010000046.1, read as the reverse complement.
CGCCCCCTCCCCTCAGGAGGGCCGGCCGTCCCCGGTGGGCGGGAGCGTCCCGCCCGAAGAGGGGCGCGCCCCTGGCGGCGGGGAGCCACCACCAGCGGCCCCCTCCCCTCAGGAGGGCCGGCTGTCCACGCCGGGGCGCGTTCCGTCCGGTGGTGGGCGCTCTGTTCGTAGGGGGCGGCGGAGGTGGGTGGCCGTCGCGGTGGTGGCGGTCGTGGTGGCCGTGTGCGCGGCTACGCCGCAGGGCCGGGAGGCCGTGGTGGCGGTGCTGCGCCAGGCGGGGATCGAGCTGCGCCTGGGGAGCGAGCCCCCGGCGCCGGTACGGACCACGGCCACGCCGCCGGGCGAGCGCACCGTCCCCCCGGGTGACGTGCGGACCGGCTACCCCAGGGCTCTCGGCGCCCCCGAGCGGGTGACGACGGCCGACGACGGCAGGGTGGTGTCGATGTTCTGGCCGGGCGGCATCCGCTTCGACCGTATCGACGGGACCGTGGACCCGTACTTCTTCAAGAAGCTGGCCCCGCCCTTCCCCGAGCACGTCGAGGTGAACGGCGTCACCGGCTGGTGGGTGGCGGGCGAGCACCCGCTGGGCCACCTCACGCGTGACGACGGCGAGGAGATCCCGTTGCGCCAGGCGTCGGCCACGCTGGTGTGGCAGGTGGGGGACACCGGCTACAGGCTGGAAGGCGCGGGCTCGATGGAGCGGGCGGTGGAGCTGGCCCGTTCACTCGGGTGACACGAGCCAGTCGTCGATCTCCTCGAGCAGCTCCTTGCGCGTGGACTCGGGCGCGGCGGACGACCTGATCGACTGGCGCGCCAGCTCGGCCACCTCGGCGTCGCTGAGCCCGTGCACGTCGCGGGCGAGCTCGTACTGCCGCAGCAGCCGGGCCCCGAACAGCAGCGGGTCGTCCGACCCGAGCGCGATCGGCACCCCGGCGTCGAACAGCCGCCGCAGCGGCACGTCCGCGTCGCTCTCGGCGACGCCGAGGCCGACGTTGGAGGTGGGGCAGATCTCGCAGCAGATCTGCCGGTCGGCCAGGCGCTGCATCAGCCACGGGTCCTCGGCGGCGCGCACGCCGTGGCCGACCCGGTCGGCGCCGAGGTCGTCGACGCACTGCGCCACGCTGCGCGGCCCGAGCAGTTCGCCGCCGTGGGGGACGGCCAGCAGGTCGGCCCGTTTGGCGATGCGGAAGGCGCGTTCGAAGTCGCGGGCCTGGGCGCGGCGCTCGTCGTTGGACAGCCCGAACCCGACGACGCCCTGGCCGGCGTACTGCGTGGCGAGCCGGGCGAGGGTGTTGGCGTCGAGCGGGTGGCGGGTGCGGTTGGCGGCGACGACCACGGCGACGCCGACGCCCGCGGACCGGGCGGCCTGGCCGGCGGCGTCGAGCACCAGCTCCAGGGTGGCGGTCAGCCCGCCGAAGCGCTGCGCGTAGCCGGACGGGTCGACCTGGATCTCCAGCCACCGCGATCCGGCGGCGGCCTCGTCCTCGGCGGTCTCGCGCAGCAGCCGGTAGACGTGCTCGGTGCGGGTGAGCACCGAGCGGGCGATGTCGTACAGGCGCTGGAAGCGGAACCAGCCGCGCTCGTCGGTCGCCCGCAGTCTGGGCGGCCAGTCCTGCTCCAGCGCGTCGGGCAGGTGCAGGCCCTGCTCCCTGGCCAGCTCCAGCAGCGTGGTGTGCCGCATGGATCCGGTGAAGTGCAGGTGGAGATGGGCCTTGGGAAGGGTTTGCAGGGACCGTGCCATCGCCATATCTTGCCACCGGCCGGCGCCGGCCGGTGGCGGGTCAGCGAGCCTCGGCCAGCAGCTTGCCCAGCCTGCTGACGCCTTCGACCAGATCGTCGTCGCCGAGCGCGTAGGACAGCCGGAAGTAGCCGGGGGTGCCGAACGCCTCTCCGGGCACCACGGCGACCTCGGCCTCTTCCAGGATCAGCTCGGCCAGCTCCGCCGACGTCTGGGGCCGCCGCCCGCGCAGTTCCTTGCCGATCAGCTCCTTGACCGTCGGATACGCGTAGAACGCCCCCTTCGGCTCAGGGCAGAACACGCCCGGGATCTCGTTCAGCATCCGGACCATCGTCCGGCGGCGCCGGTCGAACGCCTCGCGCATCCGCGCCACGGCCGACAGGTCGCCGGAGACCGCCGCCAGGGCCGCCATCTGCGACACGTTGGCGACGTTGGAGGTGGCGTGCGACTGCAGGTTGGCCGCCGCCTTGACGACGTCGGGCGGGCCGATCAGCCAGCCGACCCGCCAGCCCGTCATCGCGTACGTCTTGGCCACGCCGTTGAGGATGACCACCTGGTCGCCCAGCTCGGGGACGGCCGTGGCGATGCTGGTGAACTCGGCGCCGCCGTACGTCAGGTGCTCGTAGATCTCGTCGGTGACCACCCACAGGCCGTGCCCGGCCGCCCAGCGGCCGATCGCCTCGGTCTGCTCGCGCGAGTAGACGGCGCCCGTCGGGTTGGACGGCGAGACGAACAGCAGGACCTTCGTGCGCTCGGTCCTGGCGGCCTCCAGCTGCTCGACGCTCGCCAGGTAGCCGGTGGTCTCGTCGGTCACCACGTCGACCTGGACGCCCCCGGCGAGCTTGATCGCCTCGGGGTAGGTGGTCCAGTAGGGGGCGACCACGAGCACCTCGTCGCCCGGGTCGAGCAGCGTCGCGAACGCCTGGTAGACGGCCTGCTTGCCGCCGTTGGTCACCAGCACCCGCGAGGCGTCCGTCGCGTAGCCGGAGTCGCGGCGCGTCTTGTCGGCGATGGCCTGCTTCAGCTCGGGCAGGCCGCCGGCCGGGGTGTACTTGTGGAAGCGCGGGTCGCGGGCGGCCTCCACGGCGGCCTCGACGATGTAGTCAGGCGTCGGGAAGTCGGGCTCGCCCGCGCCGAAGCCGATGACCGGGCGGCCGGCGGCCTTCATCGCCTTGGCCTTGGCGTCCACGGCGAGAGTCGCGGACTCGGAAATCGCGGAGATCCGTGCGGACACACGGGGTCTGGTGGACATGTGTCCATGCTCGCATGCCGCCCGTGACCTGGGCGATCGCTTATGGTTCGACGTGACGGAGATTCACCCGTACACTTTTCGCCAGGTCGTGCCGCCGCATGGTGGGTGCGGTTCGGTCCAGGCAGTGAGTCAATCAGGGTAGTGTGGTTGACGACATAGGGCACTGGCGCAATTGGTAGCGCACCGGTCTCCAAAACCGGCGGTTGGGGGTTCGAGTCCCTCGTGCCCTGCGAGTGCGGTCCGCGCAACGAAGGCGTGTCAGCGCGCCGCAAAACTGCGTTGGATACGACTGATTCAGGTGAGGACTGTGGCGATCGACACGCGCGGCGAGACCGCAGGCAAGCCTAGCGGTGAGAAGAAGAAGCGCACTTCTCCTGCCCTCTTCTACCGTCAGATCATCAGCGAGCTGCGTAAGGTCATCTGGCCGACACGCAAGGAGCTCGTCACCTACACGACGATCGTTCTGATATTCGTTGCGATCATGGTGGCGATCGTTTACGGGCTGGACGCCGGCCTCGGCTGGGCCGTCCTGGAAATCTTCGGCTGATCTGACTCCGCCGGTGCCCGCCTGACGCAGTCGCCGTTCGATTCAACGAAAGAGGAAGAGCCACCGTGTCCGAGTCTTCAGTGCCGGCGGACGACTCCCGCGACGAGCGGGACCGCGAGCCGGAAGAGGCCTTCGAGGCCGCTGAGGAGACCGTCGACGACGTCGCGGAGAGCGACGACGAGGCCGCCGAGGAGACCGAAGAGTCCCCCGTGGCCGCCGACGAGTCTCCCGCCGTCGACGACGAGGGTGACGCTCAGCCCGACGTCGACCCGGTCGAGGAGTTCAAGCGCGGCCTGCGCGGGCTCCCCGGCGAGTGGTACGTGATCCACTCCTACGCCGGTTATGAGAACCGGGTGAAGTCCAACATCGAGAGCCGCAACGTGTCGCTCAACATGGAGGACTACATCTACCAGGTCGAGGTGCCGACGCACACCGTCCAGGAGTTCAAGAGCGGCAAGAAGGTCCCGGTCAAGGAGCGCGTGCTGCCGGGCTACGTGCTGGTGCGCATGGAGCTGACCGACGAGTCGTGGGCCGCGGTGCGCAACACCCCCGGCGTCACCGGCTTCGTCGGCCTGTCCAACAAGCCCAGCCCGCTCAGCCTCGACGAGGTCGCCAAGCTGCTCGCCCCGGAGCCCACCGAGGAGAGCAAGAAGGCCACGACCAAGACCGCCACCGGTCCCACGGTCGAGTTCGAGATCGGCGAGTCGGTCACGGTCATGGACGGCCCGTTCGCCACGCTGCCCGCCTCGGTGAGCGAGATCAGCCCCGAGTCGCAGAAGCTCAAGGTGCTCGTGTCGATCTTCGGCCGGGAGACCCCGGTGGAGCTCTCGTTCAACCAGGTCTCGAAGATCTAGGACGATCACCTACACTTAGACGTTCGGTCGGCCGCCTGTCGCGAGGGCGGCCTCCGACATGTCCGGGCGCATCCGCGTCCGGACGGCATCGCAATCAGGACCCGGAGAAGGACACATGCCTCCGAAGAAGAAGATCGCGGCGCTGGTCAAGGTTCAGCTTCCCGCTGGCCAGGCCACGCCCGCCCCGCCGGTCGGTACCGCCCTCGGTCCGCACGGCGTCAACATCATGGACTTCGTCAAGCAGTACAACGCTGCCACGGAGGCCCAGCGGGGCAACATCATCCCCGTCGAGATCACCATCTTCGAAGACCGCAGCTTCACCTTCGTCACCAAGACGCCGCCGGCGCCCGAGCTGATCAAGAAGGCTCTGGGCCTCGACAAGGGCAGCGCGGTCCCGCACAAGGACAAGGTCGGCAAGCTCAGCCGCGACCAGCTGCGCAGCATCGCCGAGACGAAGATGCCCGACCTCAACGCCAACGACATCGAGGCGGCCGAGAAGATCATCGCCGGCACCGCCCGGTCGATGGGCATCACCGTCGCCGACTGACCCCTTTCCCTGACCGTGGGAGGGCCGCACGCCGGCCCGCAGACCACAAGGAGACCGAGATGAAGCGCAGCAAGGCGCACAAGGACGCGGCGGCCAAGGTCGACCGCGACAAGCTCTACAGCCCCGCCGAGGCCGCCAAGCTGGCCAAGGAGACGTCCACCACCAAGTTCGACGCGACCGTCGAGGTCGCGCTGCGGCTGGGCGTCGACCCTCGCAAGGCCGACCAGATCGTGCGCGGCACGGTCAACCTTCCGCACGGCACCGGTAAGACCGCCCGGGTCCTGGTCTTCGCGACCGGTGACCGTGCCGAGGCGGCCCGCGAGGCGGGCGCCGACATCATCGGCGCCGACGAGCTGATCGACGAGATCGCCAAGGGCAACCGGCTCAACGAGTTCGACGCCGTGGTCGCCACGCCGGACCTCATGGGCAAGGTCGGCCGCCTGGGCCGCGTCCTGGGCCCGCGTGGTCTCATGCCCAACCCGAAGACCGGCACGGTGACCCCCGACGTCGCCAAGGCCGTGACGGAGATCAAGGGCGGCAAGATCGAGTTCCGCACCGACCGGCAGGCCAACCTGCACTTCGTCATCGGCAAGACGTCGTTCGGCGAGCTTCAGCTCATCGAGAACTACGCCGCCGCGCTCGACGAGGTGCTGCGTCTCAAGCCGTCGGCCGCCAAGGGCCGTTACGTCAAGAAGGTCACCTTCTCGACGACGATGGGCCCGGGCGTCCCGGTCGACCCCAACGCCACCCGCGGCCTCGCCGCGGAGCTGGAGGCCTGAGCCTCCTCCGCGTAGAAGAGCGCGCTCTCCCTTCGGGGCGGGCGCGCTTTTCGCATGTACGGGCCCAGCGCGTACGGTCAGCGCGTACGGGTCAGGGACGCCCCTGGGTTTTCCCGGAGATGTCGCGGGAAGACGCCACGGGCAGACTCCCGACACGTAGGGTCGAATCATGCTGAAGCGCAGGTTTTCTCTCGCCACCGCCGCGGCCGGTGCCGCTCTCGTCGCGGCCGCTGTGGCCGGTTGCGGAACGAACGCGCAGCCCCTCCACGTCAATCTGGCCGCCTCCGAGGTGCTGGCGCAGGCCGCCCAGCGGACGGCGGACGTCAGTTCCTACACGGTCGACGCCGTCGTCAACGTCTCGCATCCCGACCAGGGCGCCGGCAAGGTGCAGGGCCGCATGCTCTACCAGAGCAAGCCGGAGCTGGCCGTGGACCTCACGCTCGACAGCGCGGACGTCGGCGGCAAGGGCCTGCCGGGCGGCGCGCGGGCGGTGCTGCAGGGCGACACGGTGTACGTGAAGGTCGAGGCGCTCAACAAGATGCTCGGCGCGACCAAGCCGTGGATCAAGGTGCCGCTGGCCGAGATGGGCGAGCAGGGCCAGGTCGACCAGCTGCTGGGCCAGATCCAGCAGTTCGACCTCGCCAACGTGACGAAGATGGTCACCGCCTCCCAGAACGTCAAGGCCGTCGGCACCGAGAGCGTCGGCGGCGAGGACACCACCCACTACAGCGGCACGTTCCCGGTGGACGCCGCCGTGCGGCAGCTGCCCGCCGAGGAGCAGGAGCAGGCCAGGAAGGGCCTCGCCGAGCTCAAGGACGTCAAGTTCGACATCTGGGTGGCGGCCGACGAGCTGCCCCGCAAGCTCACGATGAGCGGCTCCAAGGACGGCGGCACGATGGACGCCGCGCTGATGTTCAAGGGCTTCAACGAGCCCGTCGACATCCAGGCGCCCCCGGCCGACCAGGTGGGTGAGCTGCCCAAGGGCACGACCAACTAGAGAGCGATTTGGAAACTCGGCGACCAGGCCGTACTCTGGTCGTTGCCGAAGACCGCCGGTCGTCGTCAGGTGCCTCAAATGCCTGGCGACCGAAGGATCCACGACTTCGTGGACGGCCCGCGCAGGTGTGAATGCGAGTTCCCCGCATGGAGTGATCCATGTGCGTGAGCCCCGTGTGCGCCCTGCGCCCGGGGCTGTTCTCATTTCTGACTCCCTTCGCCGGCGGCACATCTGGAAGGAGGCCCATGGCGAGGGCGGATAAGGCGACAGCGGTTGCCGAGCTCAAGAGCGAGTTCGAAGGCAGCGCTGCCGCCGTTCTGACCGAGTACCGCGGTCTCACCGTTGCCCAGCTCAAGGAGCTGCGCACCTCTCTCGGTGAGAATGCGAAGTTCGCCGTGGCGAAGAACACCCTGACCAAGATCGCGGCCAACGAGGCCGGTCTCGCGGGCCTCGACAGCCTGCTCGCCGGTCCGACCGCGATCGCCTTCGTCAACGGCGACGTTGTCGAGGCGGCCAAGGGTCTGCGTGACTTCGCCAAGGCCAATCCCCTTCTGGTGATCAAGGGCGGCGTCCTCGACGGCAAGACGCTGGACGCCACCGAGATCACCAAGCTCGCCGACCTGGAGTCCCGTGAGGTTCTCCTCGCGAAGCTGGCCGGTGCCCTGAAGGCGAAGCAGAGCGCTGCTGCCGCGATGTTCGCCGCGCTGCCGACCAACATGGCCCAGCTGGCCGACGCCCTTCGCGCCAAGCGCGAAGAGGCGGGCGAGTAACACGGGGATTGCCGCAACACCCGCGGTCCCGTTCCTAAATTTCGCAAGTCGTAAACGGAGGAAACATCATGGCGAAGCTCAGCACCGACGAGCTGCTCGACGCGTTCAAGGAGATGACCCTTCTTGAGCTCTCCGAGTTCGTGAAGCAGTTCGAGGAGGTCTTCGACGTCAAGGCCGCCGCCCCCGTCGCGGTTGCCGCCGCCCCCGCCGCCGGTGGCGGTGGCGAGGCCGCCGCCGTCGAGGAGCAGGACGAGTTCGACGTCATCCTCGAGGCCGCCGGCGACAAGAAGATCCAGGTCATCAAGGAGATCCGCGCCCTCACGTCCCTCGGCCTGAAGGAGGCCAAGGACCTGGTGGACGGCGCTCCCAAGCCGGTCTTCGACGGCAAGGTCAACAAGGAGCAGGCGGAGAAGGCCAAGGCTGCCCTCGAGGGCGCCGGCGCCACGGTCACCGTCAAGTAGTTCGTTTCGCCTGAGGGGCGGCCACACCCTGGTGCCGGGTGTGCCGCCCCTTTCGCATGCCTCCAGAAGGGCCTGTATAGCCGTCTGAGAGACCCGGGGGAAGGCGCCGGGTTATGATCCGGCGACCGGTCCGGAAGGGGGCAGAACGTGGCTGCGATGTCCGCCCGCCTCCTCAACTGGCTGCTCGCCGCCGCGGTGGCGCTGCTGGGCGCCGCCGCCACCTGGCTCGTCGTCCAGGACCGCGACGCGCAGGCCGCCTGGGACGACCGGCAGGCGGTGCTGCTGGCCGCCCGCACCCACGCGGTCAACCTGCTCTCGCTCGACTACCGCACCATCGACGCGGACGTGGCCCGCATCCTGGCCACCTCGACGGGGGCCGCGCGGGCCGAGTACGAGGCCGGGGCGGGCAAGCTCAAGGACACCACGAAGTCGGGCAAGGTCGTCCAGGAGGGCGTCGTGCGCGCCACCGGGCTGGTGTCGATCGGCCCGCGCACGGCCAAGGCGCTCGTGGTCGCCGACGTGCAGATCCGCTGGGACGGCTCCCGCAACGCGCCGCAGGAGCGCTTCTACCGGTGGGAGATGGACCTGGCCAGGACCGGCGGCGTGTGGCTGGTGTCGAAGGCGGTGCAGGTGTGAGGCGGATCGCGACCGTGCTGCTGGCGGTGCTGACGCTCGCGCTCGGCGTCGCGTGCGCGATGCTGCTGCTCGACTACAAGGCGCTGCACGACAGCGAGAGGTCGGGGACCGAGGCGATGGCCGCCGCCCGGGCCGTCGCGCCTGATCTGCTCTCCTACGACTATCGCACGGTGGAGCAGGACCTGGCGCGGGCCGGCCGGCACACGACCGGCGCGCTGACCCGATACTACCGGGAGCTGTCGGGCACGCTGGTGGCCAAGGCGAAGGCCCAGAAGACGGTGCAGACCGCCTCGGTCGTGGCCGCGGCGGTCGAACGGGCCGAACCCGGGCGCGTCGAGGTTCTTCTGTTCGTGAACACGGGTACGGTCAAGGCGATCACCGGGAAGGCCGAGCCGCAGCAACAGGTCAGCCAGAACCGCGCCAGGTTCGTCATGGTGTGGCAAGATTCCCGCTGGCTGGTGGCCGACCTGTCGACGCTGATCGGCAGCGCCTGAGGGCTCGGGCGTGGCGCGACCTTCAATTGTTATCAAAATTCAGGTTTGGCGAAGCCTTGGGGATGGGTATCCCCGTCACTGCTACACCGGTTGTCGGCATGGGTTCGACCCCCGGTGTGACGGAGCGTTAACCGCCCCCGTTCGCGGGTATCGTCTTGGGCCTGGCGGTAGGCGACCGATCACACAGGGGAGAAAACCCAGCGTCCGGGCCCTAAGTCGGCTAAAAGTCGGCCTAACGGGCTTGACGTTTACGCTCGGACGGGCGATGCTGCGACCAACGTGGAGCATGCAGCGAGAGCGAAGTGGACAGGCGTGTGCCGTTCGGCTACACTGCCCCTTTGCGCTGCCCTTTGACGACCCGCTCCGCTGCTCACGTTGCGAGGTTGTCTGGCGTGCGTGTAGTCAGTCCGCCGCGAGCCCTCGGAAGGACATCTGTTGGCAGCCTCGCGCAACGCCTCCGCCGTACCCGCCGGTCCCCGTCGCGTCTCTTTTTCGCGCATCCAGGAGCCCCTCGAAGTTCCTGACCTTCTCGCCCTGCAGACCGAGTCGTTCGACTGGCTGCTGGGCAACGAGAAGTGGAAGGGCCGGGT
>NZ_JAHKRO010000045.1 GCF_019396325.1 Nonomuraea ceibae | reverse complement strand
GCGTATGGCGGCCCGGGGCCTCCACCCCGCCCCGGGCCTCCATACGCCCCGCGCCAGGCGACCGAGATCCAGCCGGGATCTCGCCCGCCCGTCCTCCCGGGCGCCCGGCCGCTGGTGGGTGTGCTGCCCGGGGATCGCGCGAGCCCCCAGCCCAGGCGCCCCCGCGCCCCTGGGCCACGCCCGCCTGCACCTCCCCACCCCGGCGAGGGCAGGGGAATTCACCCGCCCGGCCCCCCGTACGGTCGCTGGCGGGTGCCCTGCCCGGCGACCGGGCAAGCCCCCGGCCCAGGCGGGGTTGGGAGGGCAGGGGATTCCCCGCCCGGCCCCCCGCACGGTCGCTGGTGGGTGCGCTGTCCGGCGACCGGGTGAGCCCCCGGCCCAGGCGCGCCCGTGCCCAGCCGCGGCCGCACCCGGGGCAGTCGCGCCGCCGCAGCGGCCGGCCCGGCCGCGTGCCGCCGACCACCGCGACGGTCCGCCCGGCCCGCCAGCGCGCCCGCTCGGCCATCCGGCTGGGGCAGGTGGGGGTGCGGAAAGCTGGGGGAATCCGGCCACCCGGCCCGGCCGCTGCCGGCCCGGCGGTCCGGTCGCGCCCCTGACCCGGCGGTTTGGACAGTCCGGACGTCCGGCCCGCCAGCGTGCCCGGACGCTCGGCCATTCGGCTGGGCAAGTGAGGGGGCGCGGGGAGTTGGGGGATTCGGCCATCCGGTCGCGCCCCGGCTGGCCCCGCCAGCGCACCCGGACGCCCCGGACGCCCCGGACGCTCGGGCGTTCGGCTGGGCAGGTGAGGGGCGGGGTGCGGAGAGGAGGGGAGTCGGCCGCCTGGATGCGCCGTCCACCCACCCGCCGCCCCTCACACCGCCACCCGCCATCCGCCACCCGCTACGCGCCACAACCGCCAGCCGCTACGCCGGGCAACCCCGGGCATCGCGCCGCTAGGTTGCCAGGGTTCGGGGTGGGGGTGGGGGTTTGGGGGGCTTCTTGCCGATTGCTGGATGGGCCCCGGGGCGTTGACGGTCGGGCCGGGCCGCGACTGTACTGGGCATGAGCCGGTGTCCGGAGGATCGCCCCGATGCCGGCCGGTGGGGAAGCTCGGCCCGCGGTCCGCCCATCGCCGGACCCCCTCCGTATCCGCCGGCACGAGGCGGCCGCGGTGCCGGAGGCCCCACGCCGGGGCTGCCCCGGCATGGGACTGAGTGCGGAGGAGACACGATGGCACCCACGCCCGCGGGTTCGCGTCCGGCGTCAGCGGTGCCAGGGGTGGTGGCGGAGGTGGCCGACTGCCTCGGAGGCGCCGTGCATCTGGCGTACGCGCAGGTCTCCGGCCTGGACGTGGTCGTCGCCGGTTTCTCCCGTTACGAGGAGCGCACCAGGTCGCGGGCCGTCGCGCGCGCGGGCGCCCTGGACGAGCTGCGCCGGATGCCGTACGGGAGCGAGGCCGGCAGGGGCAGGGAGTTGCGGCTGGCGGACTTCATGGCCGGGGCGCCGGAGCCGGTGGGGGCGGCGGTGGCCGGGACGGGCCTGGTGAGCGGGAACCGCTACCGGGTGCCGGCGGAGGTCGTGTGGCTGGGGGAGCGCGAGACGCGGGTGGAGCCGGTCATGAGCGGCGTGGTGGACCTCGGCGTCTCCGAGGCGATCGCCGAGGTCGTGGCGCACGACGTCGTGGCGCGCTGGTGGGCCGCTCCGGGCGAGCAGCAGTTGCTGCGCGTCTCGGCGCAGCTGGACCGGCTGCTGCCGGGCGGGGTGATGGCGGCGGCGCGGGGGCTGGGGTTGCGGGTGTCGGCGTTCGCGCTGGCGGCGCCGGACGTGCGGGCCGCGCTGGTGATGGTCGGCGGTGAGGGCGCCACGCTGGGCGTCGCGGCGGGCCGTACGGTGCGGAGCGCGGTGGGGGAGGCGTTCCTGCGGGCGATGGCGGCCAAGGCGCAGCCGTGGGCGGGGCTCTCGCCGGCGGATTCGCTGCGCCGGTTCGCGGTCTGGAACCATGAGGCGGACTACGCCGCGCATCTGGAGAGCCTGGCGGTCGACGCCGAGCCGTGGCTGGTGGACGAGCCGGGGGATCTGCGGCCGTCGAGCTGGCCGGAGATCGCCGCCCGCAGGTTCGGGCAGGAGCCCGTGGCCGTCGGGTCACGCAGGGCGGAGGCGGTCGTGAAGGTGGTGTGCCCGGGGGCCGCGTGTTACGGCGCCGCCCCCGCGAGGCTGCCCTGCCCCGTGCCGTAGGGGCCGGTTCCGCACGGCGCAAGAGAATCGGCGCCGGCCGAATGCCGATAATCGCATGTATAGGGAGGCGGCCATGGACCTCACAGTCATCGGTATCACTCCCGAACTGGAGGAGATCTACCGCTACTTCCTTCGGCATCGGGGCGAGGGCGTCGGATCGTTGCCGGAGAGCCTGTCCATGGATCCCGACACGGTCGAGGCGGCCGTGGAGCGGCTGGGTCAGCTGCACATGCTGGACCTGACCGACCGGCACCGGGTCGTGGCCACGGAGCCGCGTGTCGCGATCGAGCGGCTGGTGGAGAAGCGGCTGGACGAGCTGAACGCGGAGATCCGCCGGGTGTTCGCCGCCCGTGACGCCATCGCCGGCTTCCTGGAGGACATGCAGGAGGGCGAGCGCACCGGTGCGGCGCTGGACATCGAGCGGGTGGAGAACGGCGCGCGGGTCCGGCAGCGGCTGGACGATCTCGCGTTCTTCTCCTACAAGGAGACGCTCTGCCTGCACCCGGGCGGCCCGTTCACCAAGGTGATGATCGACTCGGCGCTGCCGCTGGACACGCGGAGCCTGCGCCGGGGCCTGTCGATCAAGGAGATCTTCCACCCGTCGGCGCTGGAGGACCCGCACATGGTGTCGTACCTGCGCGAGCTGATCAGTCTCGGCGGCGAGGTGCGCATCACCGAGCAGCCGATGGACCGCATGCTCATGTACGACCGCAGTGTCGCGGTGGTCCCGATCGACCCGAAGCAGAACTCCAAGGGCGCGCTGCTCGTACGGGAGCCGGGCCTGGTGTCGCAGCTCGTCATCTATTTCGAGGGCCTGTGGAACTCGGCGGTGGACCTGCGCACCTACATCGACCCGCCGGAGGAGGAGCCGATGCTGACGGAGATGGAGCAGCGGGTCCTGGAGGTGATGGCCACGGCGGACAAGGACGAGATCGCGGCCCGGGAGCTCGACGTGTCGGTGCGCACCTACCGGCGCTACGTCGCGGACCTGATGGCCCGGCTGGGCGCGGTGAACCGTTTCCAGGCGGCGCTGCGCGCCAAGGAGGAGAACTGGATCTGAATCCGCCTTTTCTTTTCGCGTGCCTCACGGGCACAGCGTGAACCCCGCGGCCGGTGGCCGCGGGGTTCTTTTGTGAATTCTCGTGGTTCATCTCTCCTTTCCGGATGTTCAAAGTGTGCGGAACAATCGGGGGGCCTTTCCGGGTCAGGCGCTCGGCCAGGTGTTGGGGTCGGGGGTGGGGGTGGTCGGGGGCACCGGCCAGGTGTTGCCGGGGTCGTCGGCGGCGACCGGGGCGGGCCAGGTGTTGCCGGGGCCGTCCGTGGGGGTGGGCGTGGGGGCCGGGACGGGCCAGGTGTTGCCCGGGTCGTCGTCGGCGACGGCCACGGTCCCGTTCAGGGTGCTCAGCGACTCAAGGGCGGCGGAGCCGGCGGTCAAGGTGGCCCCCGCGGCGACGATCACGATGGCCCACTTCGCAATGTTGTCGGTAACCGTCTTGAAAATCGTCGTCTCAGCCATCACTCTGCCTCTTTCTTATTTAGTGTTTTGTGTTTTTCGTGTTTCCCTTTCGCACTTCCAACTTTGCGCTGCGGCAAGCCCCGGAACCAGGCTTCCGGCGGGCAGCAAGCTGCACGCGGGTTTCCGCTTCCTGCCACGCGCCGGGGCTCCCCGCACTGCAGGAGGTGACAGGAAACGGCCACTGACCATTGACTGGAGGCACTGACGAGGGAGGGAAATCATGAGCATCTCGGAACTCGACATCGCCGCGATGCCGTCCGTGGAGGCCCTTGACGAGGCGGTTCAGGCGCCGCCCCCGTCCATGAACCGGTTGCGCGAGGAGCATGGGCGCCTGCGTGAGGAGGTCGCGGAGGGCCGCCCGCAGGCGGTGGCCCGGCAGCGTTCGCTGGGCAAGCGGACCGCCCGTGAGCGGCTGGAGCTGCTGCTCGACGAGGGGTCCTTTCTCGAACTGGACATGTTGCGCCGGCATCGCGCGCAGGGTCTCGGCATGGAACGGCAGCGCCCGCACACGGACGGGGTGATCGCCGGCTCCGGCACGATCGACGGCCGCCGGGTCTTCGTCTACGCGCAGGACTTCACCGTGTTCGGCGGCTCGCTGGGCGAGGCGCACGCGTTGAAGATCCAGAAGGTGATGGACCTGGCGCTGTCCACCGGCTCCCCGTTCATCGGCCTGAACGACAGCGGCGGCGCCAGGATCCAGGAAGGCGTGATGTCGCTCAACGGCTATGGCGGCATCTTCCAGCGGAACGTCGCGGCGTCGGGCGTCATCCCGCAGATCAACGTCATCCTCGGCCCGTGCGCGGGCGGCGCGGCCTACTCGGCGGCGCTGGCGGACTTCACGTTCATGGTCCGGGACACGGCGCAGCTCTACCTGACGGGCCCGGACGTGGTGGAGGCGGTCACGGGCGAGCGCGTCTCGCACGCGCAGCTCGGCGGCGCGCCGGTGCACGCGACCCGCTCGGGCCTGGCCGCGTTCGTGCACGACGACGAGGAGAGCTGCCTGGCCGAGGTGCGCCACCTGGTGTCGATGCTGCCGAGCAACAACATGAGCCGCCCGCCGTCGCTGCCCTCGCGCGGCGCGTCCGACGACGTGCGGCCCCGCCTGGCGGAGATCGTGCCCGTCGAGCCGAACAAGCCGTACGACATGCGGCGGGTGCTGGCGGAGCTGGTGGACGACGGCGACTTCCTGGAGGTGCACCGCGCCTGGGCGCCGAACGTGATCTGCGCGTTCGCCAGGATCGACGGCGAGGTGGTGGGCGTCGTCGGCAACCAGCCGATGGTGCTCGCGGGCGTGCTGGACGTGAACGCCTCGCAGAAGGCGGCGCGCTTCGTCCGGCTGTGCGACGCCTTCGGCATCCCGCTGGTGACGCTCGTGGACGTGCCCGGCTTCCTGCCGGGCACCGACCAGGAGCACGCCGGCGCCATCCGGCACGGCGCCAAGCTCCTGTACGCCTACTGCGAGGCGACGGTGCCGCGCGTCCAGGTCATCATCAGGAAGGCGTACGGCGGCGCGTACATCGTGATGGACTCCCGCTCCATCGGCACGGACCTGTCACTGGCGTGGCCCACCAACGAGATCGCGGTGATGGGCGCGGAGGGCGCGGTGAACGTCATCTACCGCAAGGAGCTGGCCGGCGCGAGCGATCCGGGCATGCTGCGCGCGGACCTGGTGGCCCGCTACAGGAGTGAGCTCGTGCATCCCACGTACGCGGCCGAGCGCGGGCTGGTCGACGACGTGATCGACCCCGTGGACACGCGGGCGGCCGTGGCGCGCGGGCTGGCCATGCTGCGCGACAAGCGCAAGCATCCGACGCCGCGCAAGCACGGGAACGTGCCCCTGTAGAGGGCCCTGGAGAGGCGAGGGGAGCCCCGCAGGCCGCCGCCTGCGGGGCTTTCGCGTGTCCGGGGCCCCGTTGACAGCATGCGGCTGCCCACCTGCAGCTTCCTGACTCCGCGAGCCCTGGCCCGGTTGTCGCGCCTGTCCCACAGTGGGAAGTGCGAGAACGAAGGACCATCGCCAGGAGGAGGACGGAGACCCAGGAATCATGCTGATCCAGCTGACGATGCGCAAGGTCGACGGGCTTCCCGTCCCCGGCTCGCCGGTCGACGGGATCCGGATCATGGCGCTGCTGCCGAGCCGCTGGCACAAGGACCTCACGCAGGCCACCGGGGACATCGTCATCCGCGTGCGTCCCGACGAGCCCACGACGAGCGCCCAGGTGCGGGACGTGGTCGCCGAGGTCCTCACCAATCCCGAGATCGACCACTGGGAGCTGGTGACCTGCCGGACGCTGCTCACGAGGAACCCCGAAGAGGACGCCGAAGGAGGATACCGATGATCGCTTCCCTGCTGGCCCCCGGAGAATGCCGTGTCTGGTGGGCCACTCCCGGACACCGGAGCGTGGAGACGCTGTCCGCGGTGCTCAGCGAACCCGAGCTGGAGCGGGCCGCCAGGTTCCGCCGCGACCCCGACCGCCGCCGTTTCCTGACCGGGGCCTGGCTGCTGCGCAACGCGGCGGCCACCCAGCTCGGGGTGCGCCCGGAGGACGTGGTGGTCGACCGGAGCTGCGCGGACTGCGCCAGGCACCACGGCAAGCCGTACATCAGGATGTCGGGCCGCCGGCTGCACGTGTCGGTCTCCCACTCGGGCGACCGGGTGGCGGTGGCGCTGACGGGCGTGGGAGCGCTGGGCGTGGACGTCGAGGCGGTGCCTTCGGAGCCCGTGGACGACCTGGCCCGGTGCGCCCTGACCCCGCACGAGTTGAAGGCCCTGGACGCGCTGCCGCCGGATGAGCGTTATGAGGCGTTCGCCAGGGTGTGGACGCGCAAGGAGGCGGCGCTCAAGGCCACCGGGCACGGCCTGCGCGTCTCCCCGGGCAAGCTTGAGGTCACCGGCCCCGAGGAGCCGCCCGAGCTGCTGAGCTGGCCGCTGGAGATCCCGCCGCGTGACATCAGGTTCGTCGACCTGGACCCGGGTGACGGGTACGTGGCGGTGGTGGCGCTGATCGCCGGCGATCAGCGCGTGCACGTCGTGCAGTCCCTGGTGGCCGGTCAGCCGGTGGCCGCCCCGCCGCCCGCCCGTGAGCGCGTGCTGGTCGCCGCCTGAGCGGTGGACACCGTGGCCGGGCTTCTGTCAGATGAGGAAGAAGGAGGTGACCTCCGGTGAAGCGAGGGTTCGTCCTGATCCCGGGCCCCTGGATGGGGGCCTGGGCGTGGGAGCCGGTCGCCAGGCGGCTGCGGGCGCGCGGGCACGAGGCCCGCGCGGTCACCCTGCGCGGCCTGGCCGGCGGCGAGGACGACGTGTCCGACGTCGGCCTGGAGACGCACGTACGCGACGTGCTGGCGCTGCTGGAGTCGGACGACCTGCGCGACGTGGTGCTCGTCGGCCACAGCTACTCCGGCCTGGTGGCCGGGCAGGTGGCCGACCGGGCGCGGGAGCGGGTCGCGCACACCGTGTTCGTGGAGGCGTTCCTGCCGCATGACGGCAGGTCGATGCTGCACGCGTTCCCGGAGCGCCAGCGGACCCAGGAGTTGCGGCTCATCGCCGACAACGAGGGCCGCTGGCCCGCCCCGGACGCGACGATCGTGGGGGAGGGGCAGGGGCTGACCACGACGCAGGCGCGCTGGCTGGCCGGGCGCCTCGTCGGGCACCCCGGCCGGACGATCGCCGAGCCGGCCACGCTGACCCGGCCGCTGGAGCGGCAGCGGGCCAGCTACGTCGTCTGCAGCCTGGACCATTTCGCCGGGCGGCTCTCGGCGGACGTGACGGCCATGCGGTCGGTGCCGTCCTGGGACTTCCACACGCTGGAGACCGGCCACTGGCCGATGGTCTCCGCGCCGGGCCCGCTGGCGGCGCTGCTGGCCCGCATCGCCGCCCGCGACTCGTGACCGCCCTAGGAGACGCGGGCGGGCTCGCGCCGGAACGCCCGGCGGAGCGGCCCCCCGTACAGCCAGAGCAGGATGCCCAGCCCGCTCACGATCATGAGCGCGGTGAACACCCACTCGTTCGAGCCGCCGGGGCCGTAGACGCGGCCGGGCAGGCCGATGTCCACCGCCCGCACCGGGGACCCGGCCCGGTTGGAGTAGCGGTCGCTGCCGTACAGCTCGACGCCGGCCCGGTCCGAGGAGCCGTCGCCGGAGCGGAACTCGCCCGTCCACACGCACGACTCGTGCCCCGGATGCACGATGCAGATCAGCTCGCGCGGGGTGAACGTGCCAGCGACGCCGTCGGCCCTGGCCGCGCGGACGGCCGTGCCGGCGTTCGGCACGGCCAGGTAGAGGAGGAACACCGCCACCAGGGTCAGGACGACGGTGAACATGCGGGAGCGTTCGCGCCGGGCCATCGTCACGCGGGGGCCACGGCGCAGCCGCACCGCATGGCGGAACGCTCGGCCGGCCGGGGGCGGCGGTGCAGGAGCATCGCGACGACCATCGGCGCGAACACCAGCGCGTTGTAGAACAGGTGCAGCTCCACGCGCGGCACGAGCAGCTGGATGAGGCTCGTCGGCACCGGCCGGCCGGCCAGGTTGCTGCCGGAGATCGCCTGCAGGAGCAGGATCAGGTGCTCCAGGTGGTGCCAGACCTGGATGCCGAGCGAGACGTTCCACCACACGCGGGAGCGGCCGGTGAAGCCCCGCCGCAGCATGATCAGCCCGACGAGCATGAGCAGCGCGTACCCGTAGTGCATCCACTCGGAGGTGACGAGCCACGGGAAGGGCACGCCGAGCACGCCGCGCGCCTCGGGCAGCGGCCAGCCCAGCACGTAGATCTGGATGGCCTGGACGACGTGCTCGGCCCAGTGGGCCAGGACGATGAGCAGGTAGACGGCCAGCGCGGCACGGTGATGCCGGGTGTTCAGGCTGGTGAGCAGCCCTGGCGCTGGGGCGTTCGTGACCATGAGCGGGACCTCGCTTCTCGGAGTGGTGGGTCGCGTCGCGGTACCGAGCTTCGTTCGGCGCTCTGAAGGGTGCATCTCCGGTCGTGCGGACTTCGCGATGTACCGCAATCCAGGAGATGCGGGCGCCGCCGTACACCGTGAGTATGAGGCGGTGAAAGCACGCTGACCACCCACTGGTCGCCGGGGCCGCCACGCTTGCGGGAGGGTGGCGGCTCCTTCTTCCGTCCGCCCGTCCTCCCGCGCCGTCGGAAGGAAAGCACGACATGACGCCAGCAGGAACGTGGGGCAGGAGGCTGGTGCGCGTCGTCGCGTCCGCAGCCCTGGCCGTGGTGCTGATCGCCACGACCGCCACCGCGTCGTCAGGCGAGGACGAGCAGGCCGGGAGCCTGCCCGGCTTCACCCACGGCCGGGTCGCCGTCGAGGGCGGCTCCGTCCACTACGTCAAGGGCGGGTCGGGGCCGGCGCTGCTGCTCCTGCACGGCTGGCCGCAGACGTGGCAGATGTGGCGCGACGTCATGCCCGAGCTGGCCCGCGAGCACACCGTCATCGCCATGGACCTGCCCGGCCTGGGCACCTCGTCCATCCCCGGCGGCGGCTACGACAAGGTCACCACCGCGCACCGGATCCGCGAGGCCGTGCGCGCGCTCGGCTTCACCAAGGTCGGCATCATCGGCCACGACCTGGGCGTTCTGGTCGCCTACCCGTACGCGCGGGACTTCCCGGCCGAGGTGAGCCGGCTCGTGATGATCGAGAGCCCGCTGCCCGGCTTCGGGCTGGAGGACCTGTACGGGGTGAGCTTCCACTTCAAGTTCAACTCCGCCCCGGCCCCGATCCCCGAGCGGATCATGGACGACGAGGACGTGCCCACCTACCTCGGCATGATCTTCGACTTCAGCCACCGCAAGGACGCTGTCAGTCGCGAAACCTACTATCGCGCGTATGCCTCCGACGCCAGGCGCACGGCGGGGTACGAGTACTACCGCGCCTTCGCCGCCGACGCCGCCGACAACCGGGCCAACGCCGGCCGGAGGCTCGCCATACCGGTCGCGGCCGTGGGCGGCCAGCACTCCTTCGGCCCCGGCGTCGCCGCCTCGTTCGCCCAGGTGGCCGACGACGTGCGCACCGTGGTCGCGCCCGACTCCGGGCACTTCGTCCCCGAGGAGAACCCGGAGTTCCTGGCCGGGTGTGCGCTCCTGTTCTTCGGCCCGGCGGGCACGACCCCCGGTCCCGGGCTCGGCGACTGTGCCCCCTGACATCCCAGGGCCGCCTGACACCCCAGGCCCGTCGCGGTCCCCGTCCCCGGATCCGGGGGCGGGGCCGCCGCATGACCACACCCCGACAGGAGGGAAGGCTGACATGAGCCAGCAATACGCGCATCAGCGCCTGTCCCCGCCAGGCGTCTCGGCAGAGAACGAGCGGGAGGCGGTGCGGCGGCTGCGCCGCGACGTCGAGGGGGCCGTCCTGGTCCCGTTCGAGGCCGCCTACGAACGCGAGCGGCAGGCGCCCTACTCCGACATCGACCCCAGGCCCGTCGCCGTCGTGATGGCGAGCGGCCCGGCCGACGTCCGCACCGCGCTCACCACCGCGCGCGAGCACGACCTGCCCTTCGCCGTCCAGGGCACCGGGCACGGCACCCACGCCGCCTCCGACGGCGGCATCCTCGTCAAGACCACGCAGCTGGCCGGCGTCCTGGTCGACCCGGTGCGCCAGGTGGCCCGCGTCGGCGCCGGCGCCGTGTGGGAGCAGGTGATCGCCGCCGCCGCGCCGCTCGGCCTGGCGCCGCTGGCCGGCTCACACCAGACGGTCGGCGTGGCCGGCTACACGCTGGGCGGCGGCCTCGGCTGGCTGTCGCGCCGGTACGGGTTCGCCGCCGACAGCGTGCTGCGCGCCGAGGTGGTCACCGCGGACGGCCGGCTGCTCACGGCGAGCGCCGACAGCCACCCCGACCTGTTCTGGGCGATGCGCGGCGGCGGCGGCAACTTCGGCGTGGTCACCTCGCTGGAGTTCCGGCTCCACCCGGTCGCGCGGGTGTTCGCCGGGGCGGCGTTCTTCCCCGGCGACCGGGCCGCCGACCTGCTCGCCCGCTACCGCGACTGGATCGACGGCGCGCCCGACGCGCTCAGCACCGCGATCCTGCTCACCCGGCTGCCGCACGACCGGCGGGTGCCCGCCGCGCTGCGGGGCAGGCCGGGCGCGGTCGTCCAGGTCATGTACGACGGGCCGGGCGAGGAGGCCGGGCGGCTGCTCGCGCCGCTGTTCGAGGCGGCGGGGCCGCCGCTGCTGGAGACGTTCCGCACCGGCGCGTTCGGTGAGATGGACATGGGCGGCACCGGCCCCGCGCACGTCAACCTGCTCGACTCGCTGCCCGACGAGGTGATCGAGGTCCTGGTGTCGGCGGCGACCCGGCCGGGCTCGCCGGTCTCCGGCGTGGAGATCCGCCACTGGGGCGGCGCGCTGGGCCGCCCCGGCCCGCACGCCGGCCCGATCGGGCACCGCTCGACGCGGCTCAGCGCCATCCTCGACGCCAGGCTGCCGGAGGTGGAGGCGGTGATGCGCCCCCACACGGGCGGGCGCGCGTTCCTCAACTTCCTGCACGACCCGGGCAACGCCGTGGCGGCCTACGACCCGGCCGACCACCGCAGGCTGCGCGAGGTGAAGCGGGCCTACGACCCGGACAACGTCTTCCGGCTGAACTACAACATCCCGCCCGCCTGAGCCCCGGGCGGCTCTCGCGTGCGTCGCGGCCCGGCTCACAGCTCGACGCGGACGTCGTACAGGGTGACCCAGGTGTTGAACTCGATCAGCCGCTCGATGACGGCGCGGGCGCTCCACGGGCCGCCCATGCTGTAGGCGCCGGGCGGCGCGTCCAGCAGGGTGCGGATCTCCGCCTCCGAGGCCAGCAGCAGCGCCGGGCCGCCGTCGGCCAGGATGCCGGCCAGCTTCTCGCGCAGCGCCTCCTCGTAGCCGGTGTCCTGGGTGGACGGGTACGGGTTCTTCTTCCTGTCGAGCACCGAGTCGGGCAGCACGCCGCGCATGGCGGCCCGCAGCAGGCTCTTCTCCCGGCCGTCGAAGTTCTTCATCGCCCACGGCGTGTTGTACACGTACTCGACCAGCGTGTGGTCGGTGAACGGGACCCGCACCTCCAGGCTGGCGGCCATGCTGATGCGGTCCTTGCGGTCGAGCAGGAAGTTCTCCCACCGGGTGAGGTTGAGGTAGGTCAGCTCGCGCATGCGCGCCTCCAGCCCGCTCTCGCCGGGCAGCCTCGGCACCTCCTCCAGCGCCTCGGCGTAGCGCCGCTTGACGTACTCCTCCAGGCCGAGCCGGTCCCACAGGCCGATGTCGCGCAGCGCGCCGATGCCGCCGGCCTTCCTGAACGGCGAGTGCCAGGGGAAGGTGTCGGACTGGACCGCGTCCTCGTCGTGGAACCAGGTGTAGCCGCCGAACAGCTCGTCGGCCGCCTCGCCCGACAGCGCGACCGTCATCTCCCGCTTCAGCGCGCGGCACAGCACGAGCAGCGAGTACTCCATGTCGCCGGTCGACACCGGCAGGTCCTGGGCGCGCAGCACCGACCGCCTGACCTCCGGGTCGAGGATCTCGGCGTTGTCCAGCTCGACGATGATGTGCTCGGCGCCGACGTGCTCGGCCACCTCGACCGCGAACGGCGTGTCCGGGTCCTCCCACTGCACGTTCGCCTGGAAGCGCGACTCGTGGCCCTTGAAGTCCACCGAGAACGCCTTGAGCGGCTCGCCGGCGCCCTTACGGGCGATCGCGGCGGCGGCCAGCGCGGTGATCGCGCTGGAGTCGAGGCCGCCCGACAGCAGCGTGCCCACGGGCACGTCGGCGACGAGCTGGCGGTCCACGATCTCCGACAGCAGCCGCCGCACGGTGGCGATCGTGGTGTCCAGGTCGTCGGTGTGCGGGCGGGCCCGCAGCCGCCAGTAGCGGTGCTCGCTGCGGCCCGCGCGCGACAGGCGCAGCACGGTGGCCGGGCGCACCTCGTGCATGCCGCGGAAGACGCCGTGGCCGGGCGTCTTGACGATCGTGAAGATCTCCCGCAGCCCGTCGGCGTCGATGACCGCCTCGGCCTCGTCGTGCGCCAGGATCGTCTTCGGCTCCGAGCCGAACAGCACCCCGTCGGGCGTCGGGTAGTAGTAGAGCGGCTTGACGCCCATCCGGTCGCGCACCAGCAGCAGCTCCTCGGTGCGCGGGTCCCAGATGGCCAGCGCGAAGATGCCGTCGAGCCGGTCGGCGAAGTCCTCGCCCCACTCCAGGTAGGCGCGCAGCACCACCTCGGAGTCGCTGGCGGTGCGGAACTCGTGGCCCAGCCCGCGCAGCTCCTCGCGCAGCTCGCGGTAGTTGTAGACCTCCCCGTTGTAGGTCATGACCGGCAGGCCGTCGTCACCGGCCGCCATCGGCTGCCTGCCGCCCTCCAGGTCGATGATCGCCAGCCTCCGGTGGCCGAGCGCCGCGCGGGCGCAGGTCCACACGCCGCCCGCGTCGGGGCCCCGGTACTCCAGCGTCGCCGTCATCGCCGTGATCGTGTCCCGTTCGCCGGTCAGATCGCGGTCGTAGCTCACCCATCCTGCGATGCCGCACATGGTCAGTTCGTCCTTTCGATGGTCTCGGTGAAGTCGCGGGCGCCGTGCAGCCACGCGACCTTGTCGTGCAGCTCGTCCTCGGAGAGGGCGGACAGCATCCGGTTCCTGGCGAGCGCGTCGGCGCCGGCCGGGTGGTAGAGGCGGGTGCCCATCTCGCGCGAGACGAGCTGGGTCCTGGCCGTGCGGTCCCGGCGGGCCGCGTTGTACTTCTCGAACCGCTGCGGGAAGTCGGCGGGGCCGCAGTCGGCCAGCTCGCCCAGCGTCACCGCGTCCTCCAGCGCCATGCACGCGCCCTGGGCGGCGTACTGGAGCATCGGGTGGGCGGCGTCGCCGAGCAGCACCACCCGGCCGTCGGCCCAGTCGGGCACCGGGTCGCGGTCGCACAGCACCCACTCGCGCCACTGCGCGCCGAGCTCCAGCAGCCGCCTGGCGGTCTCGCCCAGCTCGGGGAAGGCGCCCAGCACCCGCTCGCGCACGGCCGGCCGGCCCGTCACCACGGCGGCGGCGCCGTCGTCGCGGGTGGCGGCCAGGTTGAGGAACTCGCCGCCGCCGATCGGGTAGTGCACGAAGTGCCAGCGCGGCCCCGCCCACAGCGTGACGGTGTTCCAGCGCAGGTCGGCGGGCACCCGGTCCATCGGGATGACCGAGCGGAAGATCGTGTGCCCCGACACGCGCGGCCCGCCGTCGCCGACCAGCCGCGCCCGGATCATCGAGTGCAGCCCGTCGGCCCCGACGAGCGCGTCGCCCGGCACCCGCCGCCCGTCGCCGAGCAGTGCCCGCACGCCGCCCGCGTCCTGCTCGTAGCCGGTGACGTGGCTGCCGCCGCGCAGCTCGACCAGCGGGTGCTCGCGGCAGGCGGCCAGCAGCGGCCCGTACAGGTCCACCCGCTGCACGACCGCGTACGGGTTGCCGAAGCGGGCCCGGTAGCGGCCGGTGAGCGGCATGCTGGCCACCCGCTCACCGGTGGTGCCGTCCATGAAGCGCAGCTCGTCGATGTAGACGGCCAGCTCGCGCACCGCCTGCCCGACCCCGAGCCGGTCCAGCGCGGTGAAGCCGTTGGGGCCGATCTGGATGCCGGCGCCGAGCTCGCTGAACTCGTCGCGGCGCTCCAGGACCACCGCCCGGTGGCCCTGGCCGGCCAGGCCGAGCGCGGCGGCGAGCCCGCCGATGCCGCCCCCGGCGACGAGCACGGTCGCCGTCCTCGTCCGCCCGCTCATCGCCGCACCGGCGTCCGGTCGAGCACCGACAGCAGGGCGTCGCGCAGGATGCCGACCCCGTCGGCGGTCAGCACCGACTCGGCGTGGAACTGCATGGAGGCGAACCGGGGCCCGCGCAAAGCGTGCACCTCGCCCGTCTCCGGGTCGCGGCTGACCGCGACGGTCCCCGTCAGCCCGGCGGGCTCGATCTCGTCGGCCGGGGCGTGCGCGGCGAAGGTGTTGTAGAAGCCGACCCTGGCCCGGCGGCCGAACAGGTCGATCACCCGCTGCACGCCCTGGTTGGGCACCTTCCTGCGGCGCAGCGGCAGGCCGAGCGCGCCGCTGAGCACCTGGTGGCTCAGGCACACGGCCAGGAACGGGGCGCCGGAGCCGAGCAGCCGCCCGACCGCGTCACGCAGGTGCGCGATCTTGGGGTGGGCCAGGTCGGCCGGGTCGCCCGGCCCGGGCCCGAGCACCACCAGGTCGTGGCCGTCCAGCGCGTACGGCTCGTCGAAGCGGCGCACGCTCACCTGGAGGCCCAGCGAGCGGAGCTGGTGGCCGATCATCGAGGTGAACGTGTCCTCGGCGTCCACCACCAGCACCCGCAGGCCGATCAGGTCGGGCGTCCAGAACGTCCGCTCGCCCTGCTCCTGCCGCCAGAACCCGGAGATGCCGTCGTTGCGCCCCTCCAGCGCGCCGCGCACGTCGGGGTGCTCGGCCAGCGGCTCCGGCGGCTCGGCGCACAGCGCGTCGAGCAGCCCGGCCGCCTTCGCCGCGGTCTCGGCCACCTCCGACTCCGGGTCGGAGTGCCTGACGAGGGTCGAGCCGACGCCGATGCGGACCCGCCCGGCGGCGTCGATGTCGGCGGTGCGGATGAGGATCGAGGAGTCGAGCGTCCGCCGGCCCGCCCCGTCGCTGCCGATCAGCGCGGCCACGCCGCTGTAGTAGCCGCGTCCCTCCTTCTCGTAGCGGCCGATCACCCGGCAGGCGCTCTCCAGCGGGCTGCCGGTGACGGTCGGCGCGAACAGGGTCTCGCGCAGAATCTCCCGCACGTCGCGGGTGGTCTCGCCCTCGATGTAGTACTCGGTGTGCGCGAGCCTGGCCATCTCCCGCAGGTACGGCCCCGACAGCCGGCCGCCCGACTCGCAGATCCGGGCCATCATCTTGAGCTCCTCGTCGACCACCATGTAGAGCTCGTCGGCCTCCTTCTTGTCGCCGAGGAAGTCCATGAGCGCGCCGACGGTCGGCCCGGACGGGGGATAGCGGTAGGTGCCGCTGATCGGGTTCATCACCGCGACGCCGCCGTCGACGCTGATGTGCCGCTCGGGCGAGGCGCCGACGAACGTCCGCTCGCCGGTGTGGATGACGAACGTCCAGTACGTGCCCGTCTCCCGGGTGGCCAGCCGGCGGAACAGCGTGAGGGCGGCGGCCGGGGTGTAGTCGGTGATGTCGGCCAGGAACGAGCGCTTGATGACGAAGTTGGCGCCCTCGCCCCGGCCGATCTCGTCGTCGATGACGGCCCGCACCACGGCCGCGTAGTCCTCGTCGGAGGTGTCGACCGTGCGCTCGCGGGTGCGGATCGGCCGGTCGGGGATGCGCGCCAGCGCGGCGGGCAGCGGCAGGCTGCCGTGGCCGGTGACGGTCATCGCCACGAGCGGCGCGCCGTCGTCGCGCGCCTCGAAGCCGCGCTCCGCGATCTGCCGGTACGGGATGAGCGTCAGCAGCTCGGGGCCCTCGGCGCCGGGCTCGTCGGGCAGCGGGAGCTCGGCCAGCGTGGCGACCGTGGACACCTCGCCGACCAGCACGTCCAGCATGCCCTCGCGGCCGGCGCCCGGCCGGTGCAGCAGCGCGAACGGAGGCGGCACGGGGGACAGGACGTCGTCCAGGAGCCGTTCGGCGCTCATGGCCGCCCTCCTCGCGCGAGATCGGTCAGGAGCTCCTTGGTCGTGGCGACCATGCCGCACCGCCCGGCCACGTACCGCAGCGTCATGAGGTGGTCCTCGGCGGTGAAGTCGGCGACGGCGTCGGCCACCAGGAACGGCTGGACGTCGTGGGAGTAGGCGTCCACGGCCGTCATCAGCACGCCGATGTGCGCGTACACCCCCGAGATGATCAACTGGTCGCGCCCGCTGTCACGCAGCATCCACAGCAGCGGCGACTGGTGGAAGGCGCTGTAGCGCCGTTTGACGATGATCCAGTCGTCCGGCCCGGGCGCCACCGGGTCCACGACGCCGCGATGCTCCGCGCCGGTGGTCATGCCGGGTCCCCAGAAGTCCCTGAGCAGTCCCCGCTGCCGGTCGGACATCCCGCCGGGCTGCGTGGTGTAGGCGACGGGGATGCCGGCGGCGGCGCACCGCTCGCGCAGCGCGGCCGCGTTCCTGACGAGATCCGTCACCGGGGCCTCGCCCGCGGGAAAGGCATCCAAGAAGAAATGCTGCATGTCGTGCAACAGGAGAACGGCCCGCTCCGGGGAAACGGTCCACCGCGCCGTGTTGGCCGGTAGTTCGCCGGAGTCCGGCATCGGATAAGGCGTAATAGCAGGAATCCCGATCATTGTTGCCTCAATCTGGTTGTGCGATGAAGAAATTCAGGCGCCCAGTGCGGCGCCCCCGTCCACCGTCAGGTGCTGAAGCGTGATGTGGCTTGCCTTTTCGGAGAGCAGGAATGCGACCGTGTGCGCGATGTCGGCCGGGCTGGCGACCTTTCCGAGGGGGATGCCGGTGCGGTAGGCGCGCGGCTTGCCCTCGATCGACGAGCGCAACGCCCGGTCGTGGTCGCTCCACAGCGCCGAGAGCATCGGGGTGTCGACCGAGCCCGGCGTCACCACGTTGCAGCGGATCCCGTACCCGGCCACCTCCAGGCCCAGGGACTTCGTGAACGCCGTGGCCGCGGCCTTGGAGGCGGCGTAGGCGGCCATGTCGGCGCGGGCGACCAGCGCCGCGTTGGAGGCGACGGTGACGACCGCGCCCGCCCGCCGCGGCACCATCCGGGACACGACCGCCCTGGAGACGTGGAAGACGCCGTCGACGTTGACCGCGAACGTGGCCGCCCAGTCGGCGTCCGACATCGTC
Organism: Nonomuraea ceibae; assembly: GCF_019396325.1. Classification (GTDB taxonomy): domain Bacteria; phylum Actinomycetota; class Actinomycetes; order Streptosporangiales; family Streptosporangiaceae; genus Nonomuraea; species Nonomuraea ceibae. The sequence goes on along the minus strand of NZ_JAHKRO010000045.1, from coordinate 48,959 downwards.
ACCGCCCGGCCGGTGCGCAGCACCCCCGCGGCGTTGACCAGCTTGGTGACCGGCCCGAGCAGCCGCTCGGCCGCCTCGACCACCGCCTCCACCTGGGCGCTGGAGGCGACGTCCACGGGGAACGCCGCCACCCGCAGCCCGTCGGCCTCCAGCTTCCCGGCCAGCTCCCTCAGCCCGGCCTCGTCCCGGTCCAGGGCGGCCACCGCGATGCCCTCCTCTCCCAGCGTCCGCGCGATCGCCGCCCCGATGCCGCCGGCGGCTCCGGTGACCAGCGCCACCATCAGGAGCTCCCGGCGGAGAATCGCGTCAAATGAATGTGCATGATGAACTCAGCCGCCTTTCCCCGCACAATTGCCGAGGTGCGGGTCTGTCAATTTCCGGGTCTTTCTCTTACGTAAGAGACTGCGATCGGGGATGACCCGGAACAAGGCGGGAGCGTGGCAGCAAGTTGTCTTCCCGGCGCTGTTTCCTGCCAGCCCGGAGCAACGCAGCACGTCAAGAGATGCCCCAGGGGGCGGCCCGAGCTGACGATGTCGTGGTGAGGAAGTCCGGTGTCAAGAGAGCGGCGACCTCGTGGCTGCAGGACCAGGCATGGTTCCTGCAGAAACTGGTCCCGGATTCACCCGCCTACACGATGCTCCGCGCCTACCGAACGACCGGCGAACTCGACGTGCCCGCGCTCCGCGCCGCCTGGCGGGGGGTCGTGCTGCGGCACGAGATCCTGCGCACCACGCTCGTGGACGACGGCGGGCTGCCCGTGCAGGAGATCGCCGGCGACTGCCACCCGCACGCCTTCACCGAGCTCGACGCCCCCGGCGCCACGGCCGAGCAGCTCTGCGCCGACCTCGCGCGCACCCCGCTCGACCTGGAGGACGGCCCGCTCGCGCAGCTCACCGTGGCCCGGCCGGCCGACGGCGGCCACCTGCTCGTGCTGCGGCTGCACGAGGCCGTCGCCGACGAGTGGTCGCTTCCCACGCTGCTCGACGAGCTCTCCGACGGCTACGCCGACCAGCGGGTGCCGCCGCCGCCCGAGGGGCTCCAGTACGCCTCCTACGCCCGCTGGCAGCGCGACCAGGGGCACACGCCCGAGTTCCACGGGCTGCTGCGCTGGTGGACCGGGCACCTGACGCCGCCGCCCGCCTCCCCGGCGCCGCCCGCCGACCGGCCCCGTCCCGACGGGCCGTCCTTCGGCGGCGGGGCGGTTTCCTTCAGCTGGGCGCCCGCGCTCGGGCAGGCCGTCGCCGAGCTGTCCCGTGAGGAACGGGTCAGCGCCCCCGCGGTGCTGCTGGCCGCGTTCCTGTGCCTGCTGCGCCGCCACAGCGGCGAGGACCGGGTGGCCGTCGGCGCCCCCGTCAACCTGCGGCCCGCGGTGCGCACCGGCGCGCTCGTCGGCCCGTTCCGCAACCACGTGGTGCTGTGCGCCGACCTGTCCGGCGGGATCACGTTCCGGCAGGCGGTGCGCCGGGTGGCCAAGGCCGTGGCGCACGCCTACCAGCGCCGGATCGTCCCCTACGACCGGCTGGTGCAGGCGCTGCGGCTGGAGCGGGACCCGCGCCGGATGCCGCTGTGCGACGTGCTGTTCGACTACCGCGACGAGGCCGAGCCGCTGCCCGTCCTGGGTGACGCCGAGGTGCGCCCGGTGCGGCCGCGCGCGGGCTCGGCCAGGACCGACCTGTGCCTCACGGTCGAGCACGTCGGCTCCGGCCTCACCGGGGAGCTGACCTACCGCGACAGCCTGTACGAGGACGAGTCAGCCGGGCAGCTTCTCGACCAGCTCCGCACGTTCCTGGCCATCGCCCTGCGCGCCCCGGACCTGCCCGCCGACCAGATCCCGCTGGAGGACTACGCCCGCACCCGCGCCCGGGTGCGCGAGGCTGACCGGACGGGGGTGCTCGACCCGCTGCTGCCGTCCGTGCCCGAGCTCGTGCGCGCCCGCGCCACCCGCACCCCGGACGCGGTCGCGGTGGACTGGCCGGACGCCGCGCTGACCTTCCGCGAGCTGGACGCGCGCGCCTCGGCCGTCATCACCGCCCTGCGCGCGCTGCCCGCCGACGCACCCCCCGGCGAACCCGCCGGGTCCACCGCCGGGCTTGCCACAGAATCCGCAGCCGGGCCTCTCGGGGACGCCTCCGTGGTCGTCCGGATGGCGCCGGGCCCCGCCCAGGTCGCCGCCGTGCTCGGCACGCTCGGCGCCGGCGCCAGGCTCACCTGCCTGGCCACCGGCGACGCGGGCGAGCGGGGCAAGGCCGTGCTCGCCGAGCTGCGGCCCGCCTGCGTGCTCACCGAGGGCCGGTCCGACGACCTGATCCGCTGGTACGAGGACGAGCTCGGCGGAACCGTCGTCGACGTCACCGCACTCGGCGTCCCCGCCCGCCCGGCCGCCCTGGTCACCCCCATGACCACCGCGCCCGCCTACGTCGCCTACACCTCCGGCTCGACCGGCAGGCCCAAGGGCATCATCCAGTCGCACGGCAGCCTCGCCCAGTTCGCCACCTGGCTGGCCACCGAGTTCCGGATGCGGCCGGGCGCCCGCGTCGCCCAGTGGGCCGCGCCCGGCTACGACGCCGCGCTCGTCGAGACGTTCGCCGCGCTGACCGGCGGCGCGACGCTCTGCCCGGTCCCCGAGCGGATCAGGGCGAACCCGGAGAAGCTGGCCGCCTGGCTCGCCGACGAGCGCATCACGCTGCTGCAGACCGTGCCGAGCTTCGCGCGCAAGCTCCTCGACGCGATCACCGCCGACGGCGCCGGCCGCTCGCTCTCGCTCGGCTGCCTGCTGCTCGCCGGTGAGCCGCTGCCCGGCGAGCTGGCCGCCGACCTGCGCGCGGCCCTGCCCGCCGTCCGGCTGGCGAACCTGTACGGCGCCACCGAGACGATCCTGGCGACCTGGTACGAGGTGACCGGCCCGGTGCCCGGCATGACGCCGATCGGCACGTCCATCCCCGGCCGCCAGGTCGTCGTGCTGGACGACTGGGACCGGCCCTGCCCGCCCGGCGTCACCGGGCATCTGGTGGTCAGGAGCCCGTACGTCGCGCTCGGCTACGCGGGCGCGGGCGCGGACACGCGGCCCTTCGAGCCCGTCTACCACCTCCAGGCGTGCGGGTCCGGCTTCGGCCGCTTCTACCGCACCGGCGACCTCGGCCGCCTGCGGTGGGACGGCCTGCTGGAGTTCCGCGGGCGCGGCGACTCCCAGATCAAGTTCCACGGCACCCGCGTCGAGCTGGCCGAGGTCGAGGACGCGCTGAACCGGAACGAGGCGGTCGCCGAGTGCGCGGTCGTCCCGGTGAGCGGCCCCGACGGCTGGGTCACCCGCCTGGTCGCCTACGTCGTGCCGAACCGCACGGCGGCGGGCGAGGCGGAGGTGCGGGCCGCCGACCTGCGGGCCACGCTGCGCGCCCGGTTCGGCAAGAGCACGCTGCCCCTGTCGGTCAGGACGGTCGGCGCGCTGCCCCGCAACGTCGGCGGCAAGATCGACCGGCGGATGCTGCCGGCGCTGCCCGCGGGCGGCGCGAACCGGAGCGCGCGGACGCCGGCCGAGCTCGAACTGGCCGCCATCTGGTCAGACGTCCTGGGCGCCGAGCCGGACGGCGACGGGGACCCCTTCTTCGCGGTGGGCGGGCACTCGCTCATGGTGCCCCGCCTGCTCGATCGCGTGCGTGACAGGTTCGGCGTGGAGATCCCCCTGTGGGAGTTCTTCGCCAACCCCACCCTGAACGGCCTGGCCGCTCAGGTCAGCGCGCACGCGCTTTCCGCTGATGCTGTCAACCAATCTATGGCGGGTGAGTGATGTGACACTGGTGGAGACCTCGACGTCAGTCGACTTCGATGGGGAGAACCTGGATGTCCCGACAGTACGGCTGATCGCCGAGAACCAGGTCACCTGCGGCGTCGCCCCGTCCGCCCTGGCCAAGGTCGCGGCCAACCGGCGGCTGTTCGAGGACGTCATCGCACGTGGCATCCCCGTGTACGGCGTGACGACCGGCTACGGCGAGATGATCTACATGCTCGTCGACACCTCCAACGAGATCCAGCTCCAGACCAACCTCGTCCGCAGCCACTGCGCCGGCGTCGGCCCGATCTTCGCCGAGGACGAGGCACGGGCGGTCCTCACGGCCCGGCTCAACGCCCTGTCCAAGGGCTACTCGGCGGTCCGGCCCGAACTGCTCGAACGCATGGCGCTCTACCTCAACCTCGGCATCACGCCCGCCATCCCCGAGATCGGGTCGCTGGGCGCCAGCGGCGACCTCGCGCCGCTGGCGCACGTCGCCTCGACGCTCATCGGCGAGGGGTACGTGCTGCGCGACGGCCGCCGCACCGAGACCGGGCCGGTGCTGCGCGAGCTCGGCATCGAGCCGCTGCAACTGCGGTTCAAGGAGGGCCTGGCGCTCATCAACGGCACCTCGGCGATGACCGGGCTCGGCTGCCTGCTCGTCACCCGGGCGCTCGACCAGGTCCGGCAGGCCGAGATCGTCACCGCGCTGATCTGCGAGGTGCTGCAGGGCTCGACCAGCCCGTTCGTGGCCGACGGGCACGACATCGCCCGCCCCCACCAGGGGCAGATCGACGTCGCCGCCAACATGCGCGCCCTGCTCAGCGGTAGCGGCCTGGCGGTGGAGCACAGCGAGCTGCGCCAGGCGCTCAGCGTCGACCCGCTGCGCCTGTCGATCCTGCGCGACCGGGAGCCGCCGCGCCGCCGCAAGGACGGCGACGCGCCCGAGCACGGCGTCCACCGGACCGAGGTCTACCTGCAGAAGGCGTACACGCTGCGGGCCATCCCGCAGGTCGTCGGCGCCGTCCGCGACACGGTCTACCACGCCGCCGCCACGCTGCGCACCGAGCTCAACTCCTCCAACGACAACCCCCTCGTCTTCGAGGGCAAGGAGGTCTTCCACGGCGCCAACTTCCACGGCCAGCCGGTCGCCTTCGTCATGGACTACCTGACGATCGCGCTCACCCAGCTCGGCGTCTTCTCCGAGCGGCGCACCAACCGGCTGCTCAACCGCCACCTCAGCAACGGCCTGCCCGAGTTCCTGGTCGCCGGCGACCCCGGCCTCAACAGCGGGTTCGCGGGAGCCCAGTACCCCGCCACCGCCCTGGTCGCGGAGAACCGGACGATCGGCCCGGCCAGCACCCAGAGCGTGCCGTCCAACGGCGACAACCAGGACGTCGTCAGCATGGGCTTGATCGCCGCCCGCAACGCCCGCCGGGTGCTGCAGAACAACAGCAGGATCCTCGCGGTGGAGTTCCTGGCCGCGGCCCAGGCCGTGGACCTGTCGGGCCGCGCGGACCGGCTCAGCCCGGCCGGGCGGGCCACGTACGAGCGGGTCCGCTCGCTCGTGCCGGTCCTGGAGGCGGACCGGTACATGGCCGACGACATCGAGCTGGTGGCCTCGGCGATCTCACGGGGCGAGTTCCTGGACGCGGTCGTCCAGGCCGACGTCGCCCTCCGCTAGACCCGCTGGACCCCGTACGAGAAAGCGCCCCCGGGAGGTGATCCCGGGGGCGCTTTCTCGCGGGCTCGGCGCTCAGTGGCGCAGGCCGTTCTTCGCCTGGCGCAGGTGCTCGAAGGAGGACAGGTCGGGCGCCGTCCAGCCGTCCAGGTCGTACTCGCTCAGGCACTGGTCGACGAACGCCTTGTAGCCGTCCACCTGGCCGCTGGCGGTCTGCGCGGCCAGCAGCTCCACGCGGGTGTTCTCGTGGTTGCCGGCGTAGTTGCGCTCGTACAGCTCGTGCCGGCCGCCGAACTCGGTGCCCACGGCGTCCCAGAGCAGCTTCATCACCTTGATCCGCTCGACCGAGTCGATGCCGCCGGAGCCGCGCAGGTACTTGTCCAGGTACGGCCGCACCTCGGGGTTCTTGAAGTCCTCGGCGCTGGAGTTGATGTAGATCAGGCCGCTGGCGATGTCCTGGTGGATGATCTCCTTGACCCGGGGGTAGCCGGTCTGCATGAACCAGCGGTAGGCCAGGCCGTACTCCGGGTTGGGCAGGACCGCGCCGTTGCGCCACTCGACGGGGTTGCGCGCGGCCGCGTCCGACAGGCCCCAGAACAGGTTGCGCCAGGCCAGCACCTCGCCGATGCGGCTCTGCACGCCCCGGAAGTCCTTGGTGCCGGTGATCTCCACGGCCTTGGCCAGCAGGCCCGCGATGAACTCCAGCTTGACCGCCAGGCGGGTGCAGCCGTGGAAGGTGAAGCGCTCGGGGAAGCCGGAGCGGCCGGTGAACAGCTGCACCTTGCCGAGGTGGCCGTAGATGAAGACGTTCTCCCAGGGGATGAGCACCTTGTCCAGGACGAGGATCGTGTCGTTCTCGTCCAGCCGCGACGACAGGGGGTAGTCGAACGGGCTGCCCATCACGGTCGCCGCGGCGGTGTAGGACGGCCGGCAGATCAGCTTCAGCCCCGGCGCGTTCATCGGGATGGTCGCCACCAGCGCGAACTTCTTGTCCTTGATCGGCAGGCCGTAGTGGGCGATGAAGTTGTAGTGCGTCAGCGCCGACCCCGTCGCCACCACCTTCGCCCCGCTCACCACGAGCCCGGCGTCGGTCTCCTTCTCCACGTGCACGAACACGTCGGCGACCTCGTCCGGCGGCCGGCTGCGGTCCACCGGCGGGTGCACGATCGCGTGGTTCCAGAACAGGACCTTCTCCTGCGACTCCCGGTACCAGCGCCGCGCGTTGTCGGCGAACGGCTCGTAGAACTCGGCGTTGGCGCCCAGCGTGCCGAGGAAGGCCGCCTTGTAGTCGGGGCTGCGGCCCATCCAGCCGTAGCTCATCCGCGCCCACGCGGCGATGGCGCGCTGGTTGGCCACCAGGTCGTCGGCGCTGCGCGGGGTGGTGAAGAAGCTGTGGGTGAAGCCGTCGCCGCCCGTGTCGGTCGGCACGACGAGGTCGCCGCGCCGCTCCGGGTCGTGCAGCGCGTCGTAGAGCCTGGCGGTCATCCGGATCGGGTTGTGGAACGCCGGGTGCGCGGTCACGTCCGAGACGCGGTCGCCGTACAGGTAGATCGCCCGGTCGTCGCGCAGGCTCTCGACGTACTCGGCGCCGGTCATCGGGCGGGTCTTCGGCCGGCTGCCCGGCCCGGTGTCCGGGATGTGTGGCGCGTCCTGCAAGTCAGTCATGGCAATTCCCCTATTCGAGCCCGAACCGGGCCTTGGCCAGATCGCGTTTGGCGATTTTGGCGAGGTAGGTGGACAGGCCGGCGTGCGTGACGAACATCGACATGTCCCGCCACACCCGCTCGATGCGCTCGCCGGCGCGCACGGCGCTCGAACCCGCCGTGGGGAACAGGTGCGACTCGACCGCCCGCCAGCACAGCGCCACGGCCTCCTGGCAGATCGCCGCCAGCCGCAGCTCGTGCTCGTGGGTGACGGCCGCCGCGCCGCGGGCGCTCGTCTCGCGCCACTGCCGCACCGCGTCCGTGGTCGCGGCCTCGGCCGTGGCGATCAGGCCCGCGGCCTTGCCGTACGTGAGCTGGAAGTCCGGGTCCTCGGTACGGGTCACGATGGGCGGGAACGGCGTCGTGCGGGTCCGCATGAGGTCCTCGTAGGCGTCCAGCGCGCCCTTGGCCATGCCGACCGCCAGCAGCGCGTCCTCCATGACCATGAAGCTGAGCTGCCCGCCGCCGTACTCGGGGCCGTGCAGCTCGCGGCCGGGGGTGCCGCCGGTGACGTCGATCTGGCTCATGTGGTGCTTGAGCACGTAGCGGTCGGGGACGCGGCCGCCGGTGATGCGGATGCTGTGCGAGCCGCTGCCCTTCAGGCCCAGCGCGTGACCCCAGTCGTCGAGCCGGGTCCACTCGCTGCGCGGGGCGATGAACATGATCGGCTCGCCCGACTCGATCAGGGCGTGCCCCATGAAGTGGGTGGCGTACGGTGACCCCGAGCAGTAGCCCCAGGTGCCGTTGATCAGCCAGTCGCCGTCCGGCGTGCGCTCGGCCGTGCCGCCGGGCATGACGGTCGCGGGGCAGATGAACTCCCCGGAGGCGAAGATCTCCTCCTGGGTGCGCTCGTCGAAGATCGTCGCGGCCGGGAGCGCGTGCGCGGCGCCCAGGCAGAACATCCAGCCTGTCGAGGGGCAGCCCCGGGTCAGGTTGATCGCCACGCGGACGAAGGTGTCGATCCCGAACTCGTAGCCGCCGAACCGGCGGGGGACCAGGATGCGGTAGAAGCCCGCTCTGGAGAACTCCTCGTGGACGTCCTCGGCGTAGAACGTGCGCCGCTCGGTCTCGGCCTGGCGCTCGGCCAGCGCGGGAATCATGGCCTCCGCCCTGGCGACCACGTCCTCGGGGGTGAGTCCGGGCTCCGGCGGTTCGGCGAGGCGGTGCTCGAAAACAGTGGTGTCGACACCCATCGCTATGCGCGTCCTCACGGTTTCGTGGTCGAATCGGACATGCCGCCAGCGTCACATCCACGATTAGGCCGCGCATCTCCCGGCGTGCTGTTCTGCGCGGGCACGGCGAAGCCCCCGGTTCAGGAAGCATTTTCCCGAACCAGGGGCTTTCGATTTCCGCGTCATTCCGGTGTGTGGGCGGCTGAATTCCTTTCTCCCGGTGGATTACCGCTGGTTTCTCACTTGAAGGAGATGGCCACCTCCCCGAGCACCTGCTCGTTGTTGCCGGCGCCGACGAAGCAGGAGGCCGCCGCGCAGTCCACCGGGCCCACCGGGGTGCCGTCGTAGCCGACGCCGTCGAACTGGCGGTTGAGCTTCAGCGGGATGGTGGCCGAACCGCTCGCGTCGGTGGTGAACGAGGTGGCCGTGCCGCCGTCGCAGGCGGCGCCCGAGGCCGTGTTGGCGCAGGTGGCGATGCCGAACACGGCATTGGGCAGGGCCCCGGTGACGGTCACCGTGGCAGTCGCGCCGTCCGACACGCCGGAGGCCGGCGAGACGGAGAACGACGGGGCCGCGGCGGAGGCCGCCGGGCTGGTGGCGAAGGCCAGGCCGAGCGTGACCGTGGCGGCGAGACCCAGCTTGGCAATCAGACCAGTCTTGCGCGTCATTCTTTACTCCTTTTTCCGGGGCGATTTGTTTCGCCGTCGTGAGTACAACTCTGCGGCATCGGCCCGGCGGGTGCCAGAGGAAATCAATTCAGCAAGCTGCAGTGACGGTGACTGCATCTTGTCAATGATCGCCTTGCGTTCTGTTTGACGATGGGCTATTCGCAGGCGAGCAAGGCCGGATAAGACAGCGGGCCGCGCAGCCGGGAGAATCCGGACCAGTGTGCCCGTCCGTACGGCACGGCTCATCGGTTGGGAGCGGCTGTGACCATTGACCAGATCACCCGGGACGCCAACGTCTACGGCGACGACATCAGCGAGATCTACGACCTGCTCTACCTGCGGCGCGGCAAGGACTACGCGGGGGAGGCCGACATCGTGACCAGCCTCGTGCGCGAGCGCGCGCCGCACGCCGACTCCCTGCTCGACGTGGCCTGCGGGACGGGCGAGCACCTCAGGACGCTGCGCACCCGCTTCTCCCTGGTCGAGGGGGTGGAGCTGTCGGCGGCGATGCGGGCCAGGGCGCAGGCCAAGCTGCCCGGCGTCGCCGTCCACCCGGGCGACATCCGCGACTTCCGGCTCGGCCGCGTCTTCGACGCCGTGTGCAGCCTCTACAGCACGGTCGGCTACATGGCGGGCACCGAGGAGCTCGACGCCGCCGTGGCCAGCATGGGCCGGCATGTGGCCCCCGGCGGGGTGCTCATCGTGGAGCCCTGGTACTTCAAGGACGGCTTCGCCGACGGGCACATCGGCGACGACGTGGTCCGCGAGGACGGCCGGACCATCGCCAGGGTGGCCAAATCGTCCCGCGTGGGCGACACCGTCCGCGTCGAGGCGCACTACCTGGTGGCCGACGGCGCCGGGGTGCGCCACTTCGAGCACACGCAGGTGATGAACCTGTTCTCCCGCGCCGAGTACGCGGCGGCCTTCGAGCGGGCCGGCTTCACCGCCGAGTGCCTGGAGGAGACCGGGCCGCTGCTCGCCGGCCGCTCCCTGTTCCTCGGCGTGCGACGGGACGGATGATTCGCGGTGATCCCCCTGTTCAAGGTCGAGGTCCCGGCCGGCGCCGCCGACCGGGTCACCGCCGTGCTCGACAGCGGCATGCTCGGGCACGGGCCGCTGGTCGAGGAGTTCGAGCGGCAGCTCGGCGAGCGGATCGGCAACCCGTACGTGGCGGCGCTGAACAACGCCACCTCCGGCCTGCAGCTCGCGCTGCGCCTGGCCGGGGCCGACGGCGAGGTCCTGAGCACGCCGTTCACGTTCGAGGCGACGAACTGGAGCATCCTGGCCGGCGGCGGGCGCATCACCTGGGTGGACGTCGACCCGGCCACGCTCAACGTGGACCTCGAGGACCTCGCCAAGAAGATCACCCCCCGCACCCGGGCGGTCATGGTGGTGCACTGGGGCGGCTGCCCCGTCGACGTCGAGCGCCTGGCCCGCATCCTGGACGACGCCGAGGCCGCCCACGGGCGCCGGCCGGTCGTCGTCGAGGACTGCGCCCAGGCGTGGGGCGCCACCGTGCACGGCCGCCCGCTGGGCCGCCACGGCAACCTGTGCGTCTACAGCTTCCACGCCACCAAGCACCTGAGCTGCGGCACCGGCGGCCTGCTCGTGCTGCCCGACGAGGAGTCGCTGCGGCGCGCCCGGCGGCTGCGCTTCTTCGGCATCGAGCGCGACGCCGACCGCGTGCACGCCGACTACGACGTGCCCGAGTGGGGCTACAACTTCTACCTGAACGAGATCGGCGCGGCCATCGGGCTCAGCAGCCTCGCCGTGGTCGACGAGCGGATCGCCCGCCACCGCGCCAACGCCGCCTACTACGACGCCGAGCTCGCCGGGGTGCCCGGCCTGGAGCTGACCGCGCGCACGCCTGGCCTGGACTCGTCGTTCTGGCTCTACCCGGTCCTGGTGGAGGACCGCGACGCGTTCATCGGCAAGCTCGCCGCCGCCGGGGTCGCGGCGAGCGTGGTGTGCCGGCGCAACGACGCGCACGGCTGCGTGACGCCGTCGGCCGAGCCGCTGCCCGGCCTGGAGGCGGTGCACGACCGGGCGGTCAACATCCCGGTCGGCTGGTGGCTGTCGGACGAGGACCGGGCGCACGTCGCGCACACCATAAGATCCGGCTGGTGACTCATGGCAATCGCCGATAAAGGTTCGCGCCCGGCCGGTGTTAACGTCTATTCATGGACGCTTCCTGTCGAATTTGCAGCGGGCCGGTCAAGGCGTTTGTCGACCTCGGTTTCCAGCCCCGCGGAAACGCTTTTCCCCGGGCCGACCGGGTGGCCGGTGAATTCCGTTACCAGCTGGTCGTGGGAATGTGTGACTCGTGCACCATGGTCCAGCTGATGGCGGACATTCCCCAGGAAGTCAGATACCACGACGAATACCCGTACCACGCCTCCAACTCGGTGGTGCACAGCCGGCATTTCGAGGGCCTGGCGCGGCATTTCCTGGAGCACGAGCTGACCGGGCCCGACCCGTTCATCGCGGAGATCGGCAGCAACGACGGCGTCATGCTCGCCACCATCGCCGCGGCCGGCGTGCGCCACCTGGGCATCGAGCCGTCGGCCCAGGTGGCGGAGATGTCCAGGGCGCGGGGCGTGCGGGTGCTGTCGCAGTTCTTCGACGAGGACAGCGCCGGGCCGATCCGTGCCGAGCACGGCCCGGCCGACGTGATGTTCGGCGCGAACGTGATCGCCCACATCTCCCACCTGGCCTCGGTGCTCAAGGGCGCCAAGAAGCTGCTCGGCCCGGACGGCGTCTTCGTCTTCGAGGAGCCCTACCTCGGCAGCGTCGTCGAGCAGACCGCGTTCGACATCCTCTACGACGAGCACTCCTTCGTCTTCTCCGTGCGTGCCATCCAGGCCGCGGCCGAGCTGTACGGGCTGGAGCTCGTCGACGCCGAGCCGGTGGCGCTGCACGGCGGCTCGATGCGCTACACGCTGGGCCAGCCCGGCGCCCGCCCGGTCGCCCCCGCGGTGCCCGAGCTGCTGGCCGCCGAGGCCGCCCAGCGGCTGGAGGAGCACGCCACGCTGGAGGCCTTCGCCCGCCGCGCCGAGCGCATCCGCGACGAGCTGACCGCCCTCGTCGGGTCGCTGCGCGCCCAGGGCAAGAAGGTCGTCGGCTACGGCGCCCCCGCCAAGATCACCACGGTGACCAACTACTGCGGCTTCGGCCCGGACGTCATCCCCTTCGTCTGCGACTCCACGCCCTCCAAGCAGGGCCGCGTGGTGGCCGGCTCGCACATCCCCGTGGTGGCGCCGTCCGTGTTCGCCGAGAGCGACGCCGACCACGCCATCCTGTTCGCCTGGAACCACGCCGAGGAAATCATGGCGAAAGAGCGCGCGTTCGCCGAGCGAGGCGGGCGCTGGGTTCTCTACGTGCCCGAGGTGCATATCGTCTGAGCATTTTCAGCACATGGGGAGATGCGCCGTGCGGGGTGGCCGCCCACCATTTAGTTAATTCCCCCAGCCGGGCGGTCCGAGAGAAAGGAACCCACGGTGTCTGTGGCGGCGGAAATCAGTCATACAGGCGCTCTCGGAGAGCGCCGCCCCGACCTTCCCGCATTGACCGGACTACGCATCATCGCGGCGTTGCTCGTTTTCATGAGCCACGTCGTCTATCCCATGACGTCGGGAAATCAGAATCCCGCGACCCCCTACAGCGACGACGGGATCACCCAGACGCTCGTCTGGCTCTTCTACCCCGGCGGCTACATCGGCGTCTCGTTCTTCTTCATCCTGAGCGGCTTCGTCATCACCTGGTCCTGGCAGCCGGGCGGCCGGGCCACGTCCTTCTGGCGGCGGCGGGCGGTGAAGATCCTGCCCAACCACGCCGTCACCTGGGGCCTGGCGATGCTGCTGTTCGCCGCGTCGTTCACGCCCCTGTGGGGCCTGCCGAACCTGTTCCTGGTCAACTCGTTCTCGCCCGACCCCAACCTGTGGGGCGGCGCGAACATGCCGGCCTGGTCGCTCAGCTCCGAGATGCTGTTCTACCTGCTCTTCCCGCTGCTGATCATCCCGATCGCCAAGATCAAGGAGAGCCGGCTGTGGCTGTCGGCCGGCCTCGTGGTCCTGGCCATGGCCGCGGTCTGCGTGGCCACGCTCACGCTGCTGCCCGACTCGCCCCGCTACCCGGGTGAGGCGCTGGCGCTGACGCAGTTCTGGTTCGTCTACATGTTCCCGCCGGCGCGGCTGTTCGAGTTCGTGCTCGGCATGGTCCTGGCCAGGATCGTGATCAGCGGCCGGTGGCCCCGCATCGGGATCGCCCCGGTCATCGCCCTGCTCGTGGCCGCCTACGCCGCCACGCTGTGGGTGCCGGAGCCGTACAGCATCTCGCTCGTCACCGCGATCCCGTTCGGGCTGGCCATCGGCACCTACGCCGCGGCCAACCTGCGCGGCCGGCGCACCTTCATGGGCAGCCGGGTCATGGTGTGGCTCGGCACCGTCTCGTTCGCCTTCTACATGACCCAGGCCGTGGTGCTCTACTGGCTGCGCGGCGCGGTGCTCGGCGACGCCGAGTACGGGCCCGTCGGCGGCACGCTGCTGATCCTGGGCCTCATCGCGGTCAACGTCGTGGCCGCCTGGCTGCTCTACACGCTGGTCGAGCGGCCCGCGATGCGGCACTGGAGCCGGTCGAAGAAGACGCCGCCGCCACCGCCGCGGGAGCCGGCGCGCGCCCCGGTGCCCACCGCCTCAGCCGCCGAGTGACCCTTCCCCCCGCTGTGCCCGCGATGCCCACCCCTCTTCAGCGGTGGGCATCGGCGTAACACGATCGACCACGACCCAGGAGAGTTCCGTGAACAGACGTTGCCCGGTCCTCGACACCACCGGCAAGAACATCCACGCCGAGACGGACCAACTGCGCTCGCGCGGCCACGCGACCCAGGTCGAGCTGCCCGGCGGGGTCATCGCCTGGTCCGTCAACACCCACGCCGCGATCAGGCGGCTGCTCACCGACCCGAACGTCACCAAGAGCGCCCGCAACCACTGGCCCGCCTTCCGCAACGGCGAGATCCCGCCCGACTGGGAGATGATCAGCTGGGTGGCCATGGACAACATGGTCACCGCGTACGGCAAGGACCACGTGCGGCTGCGCAAGCTCGTCGGCAAGGCGTTCACGCCCCGGCGCACCGAGGCGATCCGCCCGCGCATGGCCGAGCTGACCAACCAGCTCCTGGACGCCCTGGCGGCCGTGCCGCCCGGCGAGGTCGTCGACCTGCGGCAGAGCTTCGCCTACCCGCTGCCCGCCATGCTGGTGGCCGACCTCATCGGCATGTCGGAGGCGGCCCGCGTGCAGACCGCCAAGGTCATCGACATGATGGTCGACACCACCGTGAGCCCCGAGCAGGCCCAGGGCATCCTGCTCGGCTGGCGCGGCGCGATGGAGGAGCTCATCGCCGAGAAGCGCCGCAACCCCGGCGAGGACATCACCAGCGACCTCGTGGCCGCCCGCGACGAGGACGGGTCGAGGCTGTCGGAGGTCGAGCTCACCGACACGATCTTCGCGATCCTCGGCGCCGGCTCAGAGACCACGATCAACTTCTTCGACAACGCCATCACCGCGCTGCTCACCCACCCCGACCAGCTCGACCTCGTCCGGACCGGGCGGGCGAGCTGGGACGACGTCATCGACGAGACCCTGCGCGTCGACTCGCCGCTCGTCCACCTGCCGCTGCGCTACGCCGTCACCGACATCCACCTGGACGGCGTCACGATCCCGCAGGGCGACCCGATCCTCATCAACTACAGCGCCGTGGGCCGCGACCCCGCCCTGCACGGGGAGGAGGCCGGCCGCTTCGACATCACCCGGCAGGACAAGGAGCACCTGTCCTTCGGCTACGGCCCGCACTACTGCCTGGGCGCCAGCATCGCCCGCGCGGTCGCCCAGACGGGGCTCTCGACGCTGTTCGAGCGCTTCCCCGACCTGAGCCTCGCGGTGCCGCGCGAGGAGCTGGTGCCGCTGCCCACGTTCATCATGAACGGCCACCAGGCCCTGCCCGTCCGCCTCACCGCCGACGTGCCCGCCGAGGTGCCCGCCGAGGTGACCACCGCTGTGCCCGCCGGGGCCCGTTAGCCCGCCCGCACGACCGACGATCCGGCCCGGAGCACCGGGCCGGATCGTCGCGTTCCGGGGGCGGGTCACGCCGCGGCCGCCAGCGGCCGGGCCCGGACGGCGCCGGCGCCGGTGTCGTCCAGGGCGAGCCACCACGGGTTCGCCCTCGCCCACTCGATCGTCCGCAGCAGCCCCTCCTCCAGCGACGTGGCGCACTCCCAGCCCAGCACCCGCCGCGCCTTGGAGCTGTCGGGGATGCGCCGGGGCACGTCCTCGTAGGCGGAGCCGAGCGCGGCCCGGGTGTCGACCGCGATCTCCTCGGCCTCGGCGCCCGTCAGCTTCGCCACCAGCTCCCCGGCGTCCCTGATGCTCGTCTCCACCATGCTGCCCAGGTTGAACGACTCGCCGACGGCCGCCGGGTGCGAGGCCGCCAGCAGGGTCCCCGCCACGGCGTCGTCCACGTACGTGAAGCAGCGGGTCTGCTCGCCCCGGTCGTACATGACGATCGGCCGGCCGTTGAGCGCCCGGTGCACGCTGCGGCTGAGGACGAACGCGGGCCGCTGGCGCGGGCCGTAGGCGTTGAAGTAGCGCACCACCGTGGTCTCCAGGCCGTGCTGGCGGCCGAAGGCGAACGTCAGGTGCTCGGTCAGCGCCTTGGCGGAGGAGTACGTCCACCGGTCGGCCGAGGTGGAGCCGAGGACCCGGTCGGCCTCCTCCGTCCACGGCACCGCCGGGTTCTTGCCGAACACCTCGCTCGTGCTCGCCACCACGACCCGCGCCCCGGCCCGCGCGGCGGCCTCCAGGACGTTGCGGGTGCCCTGGAAGTTGATGTCGATGACGTCCAGCGGGCGGGCCAGGTACTGGTCCACGCCGACCACCGCCGCCAGGTGGTACACCACGTCCACGCCCTTGCCCACGGCCCTGGCCAGGTCACCGGGATCACGCACGTCACCGAGCACCAGCCGGGCGTGCGCCCGCGCCATCCGCTGCGTCTCGGGCAGCGGCCCGCTGTCGAAGACGGTCACCTCGTCACCGCGGGCGATCAGCCGCTCCACCAGATGGCTGCCGATGAATCCGGAACCACCGGTCACGACCACGCGGGCGGGCCTCGGGCTGAGCTGCGCCAGATCTGCGTTCGGCATTTTTCCGTCCCTTTCACGGGGTGGTTATTTTCTTCGACACCTCCAATATCCCGCTTCCGAGGGCTCTGAATAAGTTTTTCCGGCGTCAGCAAACTGCACCGCCGGGCAGCTTCCTGCCGACGGGAAAAGAAAAAGCCCGGCCCCGCTTCGTCGCGGGACCGGGCTTTTCTTCGCCGGTCAGCCGGAGGTCTTCTCGACGGTCCGGTAGGTGAGGATGACGATGCCCGACTCCAGCGGCATGGCCCCGGCCAGCCGCAGCGGCGCCGTGGTGCCGTCGTTGTAGAGCAGCTCACCGACGCCGCCGCTGCCGACGAGGACCGGGTGGAGCCAGATCTGCACCTCGTCGAGGAGGCCGTGCTCGACGAGCGTGGCGGTGAGCCGACCCCACCCGTAGATGAGGATGTCGCCGCCGGGCTGCTCCTTGAGCTTGCGCACCTCGCCGACGGCGTCGCCGCCGAGCACGGTGCTGTTGTTCCAGTCGGCCTTCTCCAGCGTGCTGGAGACGACGTACTTGGGCAGGCTGTTCATCCGGGCGGCGTAGCCGCCCTCGTCCTCCATGGTGGGCCAGGCCTCGGCGAAGCCCTCGTACGTCACACGCCCCATGAGCAGGGCGTCGGCGGCCTTGAGCGTGGCGAGGGCGTGGGACTCGGCCTCGTCGCTCCAGTAGTCCATGGACCATTCCTCGGGCCGTTCGATGACGCCGTCGAGCGACATGATGACCGATGCGATGACCTTGCGCATGGGGCGACTCCCAGGAAGTGGATGGCTCTACGGACGGGCGCTGTCGGAGGCGGCGGCCACCGGCACGCCGGGCGCGGGCTGGGCGACCGGCTCGGCGGGGCGGCTCTTGCCGAACCACCGCGTCCACAGTCTCATGACAGGGCGTTCCAGGACGTAATAACTGACGGTCGAGAGGGCGACGCTCGTCGCCAGCACGAACAGCGTCAGCTCCCAGAAGCCCACCGTGCCGCGGAACTGGGTCGCGTCGACCGGGACCGTGCCGAAGATGTTGCCGTTGCGCAGGTAGACCTCCTGCAGCACGACGTGCCACAGGTAGATCCCGTACGAGATCCGCCCGAGATAGCGGATGACCGGGTTGGCCAGCGTCACGTCCATCAGGCGCGACCTGGCGTGCGGCACGGTCAGCGGCACGATGAACAGCACGCCGAAGACCAGCACCAGCGAGTGCCCCACCAGCTCCTGCACCAGCGCCGGCACGTCACCCGCGCCCGGCGTGCCGAACGGCTGCGGCGCGTAGGCCAGGTAGACGGCGGCCGCGGCCAGCCAGAACAGGTTCGGCCGGCGGGCGGCCAGCCGGTAGATTCCGGGCGTGTTCCCCGAGACGTCCTGGTAGGCGGACAGGGTGCCGAGCATCATGCCGCAGGCGAAGGCGCTCATGTAGTAGAAGGGCCAGAACCACAGCTCGTACGGGCCGGTGAAGGTCGGCAGGTTCGTCCAGGTCACCCAGGCCAGGCCCAGCACCAGCACGGCCACCGGGGTGACCATCATCCAGCGCAGGCGCGCCCGCTGGTCCTCGCGGCCCCGCGCCAGCCGGCCGGAGATCCACGCCAGCAGCGGGATGGCCAGGTAGAACGTCAGCTCCGTCGGCACCGTCCAGGTGTGCAGGAGGCCGGTCATCGGCTGACCCTCCTGCCAGAAGAAGTGGATCGCCAGGAACGGCCGGAGCACGTCCCACACGGTCGCGATGCCGTTCAGGTTGATCGCGAGCAGCGCGACCGCCAGCACCAGCCAGTAGGCGGGCAGGATGCGCAGCGCCCGCCTGGCGAGGAAGGCCGGGATCGCCGGGCGCGAGGTCCCGGCGATCGCCGCGCGGGCGAACGGCCTGTACAGGAACAGACCGGACAGGACGAAGAAGGGGGGCAGGCACACGGCCAGCCCGTCGGCCAGGACGCCCCAGATCCCGTTGCCCGGCTGGTCCATGAAACTGGAGTCGCCGGACAACCAGGCTGCGTGGAATACGAGAACTCCCAGAGCGAGGACTCCGCGCACTCCTTCCAATCTGGGAAGGCGTTCGCCTTCAGCGGTTCCGCCACCGCTAGCGCGGGCTGTTGCCACCATCGCGTGCTCCCATCAGGAGTGTTTTCATCGGCACTTTTCCGGCCGTATCCGTTTATTTGCTACGCGTCGATATCAGCACGGCCGATCGGTGAACCACATCTCCTGAATTGCGGGATATTGAGTTATGGGAACAGGCCGCGCTCCGTTGTGCCGATCAGCGGCGGACGGCCTCACCCGGGGCCGGGCTCGGCGTCCACGACGGCGCCGGATCCAGGCCGCGCGTGCCGTTCCGCAGCACCCGGAAGACCATGCCGGGGCTCATCAGCGCCTGCGGCGGGTCGACCAGCCCGGCCACCCGCATGAACGTCCTGGTCACCGCGCCGTCCCTGGTCGCGGCCACCTGCAGCTTCGCCATGTACGCGTTCATCATCCGGACCATCGCCGGCCTCGGCCCCGCCACCTCGGCGAAGCTCAGGTCACCGCCGGCCGAGATGTTCCACGGCACGTCGATCACCGCGGAGATGTCCTTGAGGAAGTCCAGCGGGCGCGGCTCCACCCCCCGCCGCAGATGCGTGCGGAGCGTCAGCGCCTCCAGCGCCGCCACCGTCATGCCCTGTCCGTACACCGGGTTGAAGCTGCACGCGGCGTCACCCAGCACCAGCAGCCCGGCCGGGAAGCGCTCCAGCCGCTCGTAGTGCCGCCGGACGCTCGCCGGATACCTGAACGACACCGGGTCGTCCAGCGGCTCGGCGTCACGGATCACCTCGTAGATGTCCGGCACGGGCAGCGACCTGACGAACTCCATGAAGCCCTCGTGCGTCGCCGGCGCGGCGTCGCCCAGCACGCCCGTCAGCGACAGCACGCAGCGGCCGCCCTCGATCCGCGAGAAGAACGCGCCACGCGGGTGCGACGGCCCCGACACCGGGTTGATCGACAGGTCGCCGTCCAGGATGCTCTCGTCCGGCAGCCGGTAGTGCCGCGTCGTGTAGGTCAGGTCGATCTTGACCTTCTCCTCCTCGGGCCGCCCGTAGCCGAACTCCTCCAGCCACACCGGCGTACGGGAGCCGCGCCCCGTCGCGTCCACGACGAGATCCGCCTCGATGAGCTCCTCGCGCTCGCCGTCCCGGGGACGCACCCGCACGCCCGTCACCCGGGCCCGGTCCGCCGTCGCCACCAGGCCGACGATGTCGCACCGCTCCACGAACGTCACGTTCGGCAGCTCCGCCACCCGGGCCCGCACGTGGCTCTCCAGCACCGGCCGGGCCGCCGACACGCACACCAGCCCCGTCGTGCCCGGCGCGAGCCGGACGCCGTTGAAGAACCAGCGCAGCTCGCCCAGGTCGCCCGTCGGCACACCCGCCGCCTTCGCCCCCTCGGTGAACCCGGGGAACAGCTCCTCCAGGATCTGCTGACCCCGGGCCAGCAGCCCGTGCACGTGCCGCCCCTGCGGCACCCCACGCCTGGCGGCGCTCACGCCCACCAGCGCGTCACGATCCACCACCAGCACGTCCGTGTACGCCTCGGCCAGCACCCGGGCCGCCAGCAGGCCCGCCATGCTGCCGCCCAGCACCACCGCGCGGTCTCCCACGGCCATCGCGGTCACCTCCCACGTTCCTGATCGTCAGCGGAACCCTCGGCACGCCGCCCGGCGCGCGGGGCCGTCTCGTGTGATGCCGGTCGCGACCGGCGCGCCCGCGCCCGCCTCATCGCAGCGAACGCGCGAAGGCGCGGATGTCGCCGACCAGCTCGGCCGGCTGCTCCAGCGCCGCGAAGTGGCCGCCACGCTCGAACTCCGTCCACCGCGTGATCGTCGGCAGCTGGTGGTCGGCGAACCGCCGGATCGGCCGCGTCGCGTCCGCCGGGAACACCGCGACGCCCACCGGCATCTCCAGCGGCCACGGCCCGCCCCACGTCCGCACGAACGCCGCGTCCCCGTACGAGGACTCGTAGTAGAACTGCGCCGACGAACCCGCCGTCGCCGTCAGCCAGTAGATCGACACGTTCGTCAGCAGGTCGTCACGGCTCACCGCGTCCTCGGGCGACTTGTCGGAGTCCGTCCACTCCTTGAACTTCTCCACGATCCAGGCGAGCTGCCCGACCGGCGAGTCCGTCAGCCCGTACGCGAGCGTCTGCGGGCGGGTCGACTGGATCTTCTGCCAGCCGATCCCGTCCTGCTGGAACCGGCCGCCGTGCTCCAGCCTGGCCAGATCGTCCGCGCTCAGCTCCGCCATCGCCGCCGGGTCCTGCGGCGGGAACGTCACCAGCATGTTGATGTGCACCCCGGCCACGTGCGCCGGATCGGCCAGGCCGAGCTGCAGCGAGATCACCTTGCCCCAGTCGCCGCCCTGCGCCACGTACCGGTCGTAGCCGAGCCGGCTCATCAGCTCCGCCCACGCCCGCGCCACCCGCGGCACGTCCCACCCGGTCTCCCGCGTCGGGCCCGAGAAGCCGTACCCGGGGATCGACGGGATGACCACGTCGAACGCGTCCGCCGGATCGCCGCCGTGCGCCGCCGGGTCCGTCAGCGGGCCGATCACGTCCACGAACTCCGCGACCGACCCCGGCCAGCCGTGCGTGATGATCAGCGGCGTCGCGTCCGGCTCGGGGGAGCGCACGTGGACGAAGTGCACGTTCGCGCCGTCGATCTCCGTCGTGAACTGCGGGAAGGAGTTCAGCCGCCGCTCGGCCGCACGCCAGTCGTAGCCCGTGCGCCAGTACTCGGCCAGCTCCTTGAGGTAGTCCAGAGGCACCCCCCGGTCCCAGCCCACGCCCGGCAGCTCGCCCGGCCACCGGGTGGCGGCGAGTCTCCGGTTCAGATCGTCGAGGTCGTCCTGCGGGATGTCGATACGGAACGGACGCATGTGTGCCCCTGGTTCGCTAGAGCTGTCTGGGGGAGGGGCGAGGACTGCGCGCCTCCGGCCCCACGACGTCATCGTCAGCCCCGCCCACCCCCCGGCGCATCTCGCGACGTGCGCCATCCCCCTCCCGTCACCCCCGACCGTTCCCCGCCCGCCCGTCCGTACGAAAGCCCCCACCGCCCAGCCACCCCCACCGCCCAGAGCGGCCCCCTCCACCGAACGGCCGCCCTCCCACCAGCCTCTTCACCCACCGCGCCCGCGGCTGGGGCGAACCCGCAACGCCGGACGGACCCTCCGGTGGGGTGACCTCCTCGCGCGGCGGCGTGCCCCTTCAACGGGCCGGCCCTCTGGCGGAGCGGCCCCTGCGCCGGACGGCCCCCTCCGGCGGGGCGCCCTCTCCGCGAGACGGCGGGTCCTCTTCGGCGGGGCGGCCCTCTGCGGGCGTACGGGCCCCCTCCGGGTGGGCGTGCCCTCTCTGGGCGGGTGCCCTCTGGGGCCGGGCTCCTTGGGGGCTGCTTCACCCAGGGGCCAGAGGTGGTCGGTGGTTCTCGGGGTGGCCTGTGGCGGGTCTGGTCTTCTCAGGGGCGTCGTGGGGCCGACGTGGGCCTCTGCGGCGGCGTACGAAGACGGCGGGGCCCAGGGATGGCGAAGGCCCGGCCGGGTGCCGTTGGGGGAGGCGGGCCGGCCGGGCCGAGGGGTCCGGCGCCGGCTACGGTGGCGGCGCCGGCGGTGCGGGGGTCAGGCGGTGGCCTTGGTGATGACGTCCGCCACCGCCGCCACGGCCGAGTAGTCGCCCGGGCTGAAGCGGGTCTTGGTGACCGCGAACGCCGTGCCGCTGGGCAGGTGGAGCTCGGCGTGGCTGCCGCCGGCGCCGGGCCAGCCGAGGACGGTCGACGGGTCGGGGCCGTTCTCGACGGGCCGTCCGAGGCCGAAGCCGAGCGCGTACTGGGTGGGGTGGCCGAAGATCTGGTCGACGTCGTTGACGGCGACGGCGGAGATCTCCTCCAACTGCCCCGGGCTGAGCAGGCGGACGCCGTCGACCTCGCTCTGGAGGGCGGCGTACAGCTTGGCGAGCGCCCGCGCGCTCATGGTGCCGCCGGCGGGGATCTCGGCGCCGAGGTAGTCGCGCCGGTTGACGAGCTCGGCCGAGAGCTGCACGGCCTTGGGCACGGCCTTGAAGTACGTGGGCATCATCTGGGCGAGCATGTCGAGGTCGACCGGGTCGCCGACCTGCACCTGCGGGGCGACGCGGTCGAGGGCGGACTCGGGCACGGCCAGGTAGAGCTCGTCGGCGACGCCGAGCGGGCCGGACACCTTCTCGCGCAGCACCTCCGAGATGCGCTTGCCGGTGGCGCGGCGGACGACCTCGCCGATGATGTAGCCGAACGTCTGGGCGTGGTAGCCGGTCTTGGAGCCGGGCTCCCACCACGGCTCGGCGGCGGCCAGGCCGTTGACGATCTTGTCCCAGTCGGTCAGGTCGTCGCCGGTGGTGTCCTCAGGGACGCCGGGGGTGCCGACGGTGTGGGTCAGCGCGTGCCTGATCGTCGCCTTCTCCTTGCCGTTGGCCCCGTACTCGGGCCAGATCTCGGCGATCGGGGTGTCGTACCCGAAGACGCCTTCACCGACGAGCACGTGCACCACCGTGGAGGTGAGCGCCTTGCCGGCGGAGGTGGCGTAGATGGGGGTGTCGGAGGTGAGTGGCCGTCCGGTCGCCTGGTCGGCGACGCCGGAGACGGCGTCGGCCAGCAGTTCACCGTGACGGTAGACGGCGACCTGCAGACCCGTCTCGGCTCCGGATTCGACTAGCTGGTCGATCGTCTCCTGAACTTGCCGCTGGAGATCGCTCATGGTCCCTGTTTCCCTTGTGATGGTGGATGTCCTCGCCTCAACTGAGGGCCATTCACCGACAGTTTGCTGAGAGAAAAGGTCGCCGGACAACCGAACAGATGAACGCCGCATTCTCGGAGAAATCCGCTGGTTCAGCCCCAGCATTCTCGGAGATGCGCCACGGGCGGACCGGCCAGCAAGATGTGCCAGTAAAGCATGATTCGTAACGCTATTCCTTCGGTTGATTCGGTTGATATCGCGTCACCCGCGCGTGGGGGAGGCTTGATGGCACTGCTCGCGCCACCCGGACCGGCCACGGCCGGCTACTGGAACAGGAAGACCGAGACCATGCCACGCCAGGAGCTGGCCGCCTGGCAGTGGCGCAAGCTGCAGCTCGCGCTCGCCCACGCCCGGGCGAACTCGCCCTTCTGGCGCGAGCGGCTGCCCGAGCGGCTCGACTCGCTGGAGGACTACTTCGCGCGGGTGCCGCTGCTGTACAAGAAGGACCTGATCGCGGCGGAGGAGACGGCGCCGCCGTACGGGACGTGGCCGTCGCTGGACCCGTCCTTCGCCATCCGGCACCACCAGACCAGCGGCACCAGCGGCGACCCGCCCGTGCGCACCTTCGACACCCAGCGCGACTGGACCTGGGGGGTCGACCTGTGGTGCACCGTGCTGCACGGCATGGGCGTGCGGCCCGGCTACACGGGCCTGGTCGCGTTCGGGTACGGGCTGTTCATCGGCTTCTGGGGCATGCACTACGGGCTGGAGCGGATGGGCTGCCGGGTCGTCCCGGCGGGCGGGCTCGACTCCAAGGCGCGCGTGCGCATCCTGGTGGACCTGCAGGTCGAGGTGCTGGGCTGCACGCCGAGCTACGCCATGCGCCTGATCGAGACGGCCAAGGAGATGGGCGTCGACCTGGCGCGCGACGCCAACGTGAAGATCATCATGGCCGGTGGCGAGCCGCGGCCCGAGTCGACCACGCAGGCGATCTCCGAGGCGTTCGGCGCACGCGTCTTCAACGCGGCCGGGACGACCGAGTTCGGCACGGTGTCGATGTTCGAGTGCCCCTCGCTCAACGGCGGCTGCCACATCATCGAGTCGGGCGTCATCGAAGAGGTGCTGCACCCCGACACGCGGCAGCCGGTCGGCTACGGCGAAGAGGGCATCCGGGTGACGACCGGGCTCGGCCGCGAGGGCATGCAGCTGTTCCGGCACTGGACGGACGACCTCGTGGTCAAGCGGCCGTGGAGCGAGTGCGGCTGCGGCCGGACCTGGGACTGGTTCGACGGCGGCATCCTCGGCCGCCGCGACGACATGCGCAAGATCCGCGGCGTGTCGGTCACCCCGGTCATGGTCGAGGACGTCCTGCGCGGCTTCCCCGAGGTGAACGAGTTTCAGGTGGTGCTGCGGACGATCCGCGGCCTGGACACGATCGTGCTGCGGATCGAGCCCGACGAGATCCCCGGCCTGGACGTCGCCGACCTCGGCGCCCGCGTCAGCACGACGATGAAGCAGGAGGTCGGCATCCGCCCGGACGTGGAGTTCGTGACTCCGGGCACCCTTCCCCGGTTCGAACTGAAGGCGGCGAGGTTCCATGACGAACGCAGATGAGCTCTCCGACAAGCAGGAGCGCCAGCTCCGCGACTGCTACGCGACGCTGCACGAGCTCGCGGAAACCTGCGGAGTCCCCTCCGTCGTGGCCGCGGCGCGCGCCGCCGTGGCCGAGCTGCACGCCGCCCTCGACGGGCAGGCGCTCGACTTCGGGTTCTACTCCCACAAATGGAGCTCCGAGCAGCCCGTGTGAGCAGCCCGTCTGAGCCCGGAGGAGGCAACCATGGCCGGCAGGCCGAAGAAGATAGTCGCGATCAACGGGTCGGAACGCGACGGCAACACCGCCGACGTGCTCGCGTACGCCGCGGGCATCGCCTTCCGGCGCGGCGTCGAGTTCGAGACCATCCACCTGCGTGACATCGACATGATGCGCTGCGGCCCGTGCGGCGACTGCAACGACCGCGTCGTGCGGTGCGTGCAGACCGACGACGTGCCCGGCGTCGTCGACAAGATGATCGAGGCCGACGCCATCATCTATGCCGCCCCCGTGCACGGGTTCGGCACCTCCAGCCTGATGCAGACGTTCATCGAGCGGGCCGGCGTGGGCTATCTGCGCTTCGACCGGCCGCTCAGCAACAAGGTCGCCGGCATCATCGCGCTGGCCCGCCGCTACAGCGCCGGCGAGGTGTGGGCGCAGCTCATGGCCAACGCCCTGCTCAACCGCATGATCGTCGTCGGCGCCGGGTTCCCGGCCACGGTGCACGCCCTGCACAAGGGCGACGCGGCCTTCGACGAGGAGGGCCTCATCAACGTCGGCCGCCAGGTCGAGCGCATGATCGACATGATCGAGCTGCTGGACGACTACCGCGAGCTGACCGGCCGCGACGACATCCTGCCCCCGCCGGAACGCAACGAGCGCGAGGGGCTGGCCTGGAACGCCGCGCGGGAGCGCATGTGAGCGCGCCGCCGGACGACGCCGCGTTCCGCGAGGAGTACCGGCGGCTGCACACCCGCTTCTACGCCGGCGCGATGTCGCGGGACGACTGGGCCGCCTGGCAGGAGCGGCGGCTGGCGAGCGTGCTGCGGCACGTCACCGAGCGCTCGCCGTTCTACCGCCGCCACCTGGCCGGGATCGACCTGGCGCGGGTGACCCCGGACACGCTGCCGCTGCTGCCGTTCACCACCAAGGACGACCTGCGCCGGGAGATGTACGACGTGCTGTCCGGCAGCGTCGCCGAGGCCGCCGTCTACTACGAGACGACCGGCACCACCGGCGCGTCCACGCCCTGCCCGCGCGGGCCCAGGGACGTCATGACGAGCAACTCCGCCGTCGTGGAGGCGTGGCGGCGGCTGTTCGCGGCCCGCTTCGGCGACCGCAGGCCCGTCGTCGGGCTGATGGGCCCCTCCGAGCTGTACGCCTTCGGCGACGTGTTCGGCGCGGTCACCGCCGAGCTGGGCATCTGCCACGTCAAGATCTGGCCGGAGTCGCCGCGCGTCGGCTTCCGCAAGGCGCTGCGGCTCATCGAGGAGCTGGGCGTCGAGGTGCTGGTGTGCGCGCCGGCGCTGTGCCTGAGCCTGGCCAAGGCCGCCCTGCACTACGGCTACGACCTCGACCGGCTGCCGGTGTCGATGTTCCTGGTGCTCGGCGAGGTGTGCACGGGCGCCTTCCGGGCGAACGTCACCTCGCTGTGGCCCGGCGCCGCCGTCTACCCCGCCCTGTACGGGTCGCAGGAGGCCCTGTGCATCGCCACCGGCGCGGTCAGCGGCGACCTGCACCTGTCCAAGCCGAACTACCTGGCCGAGGTCGTCGACCCGGACACCGGTGAGGCGCTGGGCGAGACGGGGGAGGGCGAGCTGGTGCTGACCATGCTGATCGACGGCATCAAGCCGCTGATCCGCTACCGCACCGGCGACCTCGTCCGGATCACCCCGGCGCCGCCCGGCGCGCCCCTGCCCGGGCCGGTCGTCGAGGTCATCGGCCGGGTGGCTGACCGCATCCACCTGGGCAGCGCCACCCTGCAGCCCGCCGAGCTGGAGAGCGCCGTGCTCACCGGCGTCCGGGGCTGCCTGGGCTACCAGATCGTCATCGACCCGGGCGACGAGGTCACGGTGCGCCTGGACCTGCTGCCGGAGATCAGCGGCGACCCGCGCGAGGTGGGCGAGGGCGTGTCGGCGCGGCTGCGCGAGCTGGCCGGGGTGCGCGCCGGGGTCAGCGTGGACGCCGGCCTGGACCCGGTGACGAACACCGGCTCGTTCACGAGCTGGAAGGCGGCCAGGATCCTCGACAACAGGTCGGAGCCCGACCGCGTGGCGCTGGTGGCCCGCGAGGTGGCCCACCGCTACGCGATCACCACCTGAGACGCCGAGGGGCCGTCCGGTCGACGACCGGACGGCCCCTCGGCACGCCGCTGTCCTACCCCTTGTCCAGCTTCACGGCCTGGGCGATGTAGTCGCGCAGCGCCGCGTCGTGCGTCTCCAGGTCGGCCGGCTTCTTGAGCTTCACGTGCCGGGTCTGCTTGCCCGATCCGGCCAGCAGCCCGTGCGCGTCCTCGAAGCTCGCGCCCCGCTCGAAGGCGAACGTGACGTGCGTCTTGCTCAGGCTGATGATCGCCAGGACCTTGTTGTCACGCCAGGAGGGCGACCCGTAGGTCAGCACCTCGCGCGCGTCGGGAGCGGCCTCGGCCATCAGCGCGCGCAGCCCCTCGACGATGTCCTTGTACTCCGGGGAGACCCTGGTCTTCACGAATTCGTCGACGTCCGGGTTACCCATTAGCAGACCTCCTTGTGGTGGTGATGGCTTTCATATCAAGCTGGACGCGTTCGGCGTGACATCTCCGCGGAACAGCCCGTCCGGGTCGACCCGCTGCCGGATCCGGTCCAGCTCGCCGATCTGCTCGGCGCTGAGATGGCCCTGCGGCTGCTCGCTGTCCTCCACGAAGGTGGGCGCGGTCCTGCCGGTGTCCCAGGGCGCGAGCGCCTCACGTACGCGGGCGCAGCGGTCGCGGATGGCCGCGAGGCTGCCGGCGTCCATCACGACGCCCGCGCCCGAATAGGCGTAGGCGGCGTCCAGCCGGTCGAGCGCCCCGCCGGGCGCCGGCGGGGCGGCGTACGCGCCGCCGAGCTGCCGCAGCCCCGCGGTGACCAGCGGCGAGCCGGCCGGATCGGCGATCAGGTCGAGCAGGCGGGCGGCGCCGTCGTCGCCGATCTCGCGCAGCAGCAGGTGGTCGCCGGCGATGGCGATGGGCTCGTCCGGCTCCATGTGCGCGTCGAGCACCGCGGCGGTGGTGGTCGTCTCCCACGTGTCGAGCACCGGCTCGGCGATCGCGCGCAGCGGCCCGAGCAGGTCGGCGGCGTGCCGCTCGGCGGTGCCGGGGCCGGACTCGGCGTCGAGCACGACGCCGTCGACGCACAGCACCGGGCCGGAGCTCAGCGCGGGCGGGATCTCGGGCAGCGGCGGCAGGTTCATCACCCGCAGCGACGTGCCGGCCTCCCAGGGGGCGTCGAGCGCCCACCGCCGCCAGGCCGACAGCAGCCGGGGGGCGTGCGCGGCCGGCCAGTAGGCGGCCCCGGTGACCACCCGGGCCGCAGGGAAGAGGCCGACCTCGACGGCGGTGACGACGCCGAAGCCGCCCCCGCCGCCGCGCAGCGCCCAGAACAGCTCGGGGTCGGACGCGGCGTCGACGCGGCGCGCCTCGCCGTCGGCAGTCACCAGCTCGATCGCCAGCACGCTGTTGGCGGCCAGCCCGTGCTTGCGGCCGTAGAAGCTCAGCCCGCCGCGCAGCAGGTAGCCGACCACGCCGACGGTCGGCGCCGAGCCGTGCGGCGCGGCCAGCCCGTGGGCGGCGGCGGCCGTCACGACGGCGGCCCACGCGGTCCCGGCGGGCACGCGCGCCACGCGGCGGGCCGCGTCGATCTCGACCTCGCCGTCCATCCGGGTGCGGATCAGCAGGTCGCCGTCCATCGGCCGCCCGGCGGGGGCGCCGTGCCCGGTGCTGTGCGCGCGCACGCCCAGCCCGACCGCCCTCGCGTGCCGGATGGCGGCCCTGACCTGGTCCACGGTCCGCGCCGTGGTGGCGGCGACCGGCCGCAGCGGGCCCGCCAGGTTGAACACGTGCGTGGCCGCCTCGTACGCCGGATCGCCGGGCGAGGCGATCAACGTGCCCGGCTCGTCAACCACGGTCATGAGCGTCAGCCTCCAGCTCGGGTGCCCGCGTGTCAGGCCGTTGTCCAGCCTCGCACGCGCGGGCCCGCGCCACGTCTTCCAGAATGCGGTTTCGGTCTCGCACACCAGGAGATGTGCCCGGCCGCCCGAGGGGCGCACCATGGCCTCAGGGTGCACCGGATTCGCGGGAGAGCGACGTATTCCATGGCTTCCGAATTCCTCGACACGGCCGCAATCGGCAGGCATTACGACGAGCGCTCGCCCATCGGCGACGTGCTCCGCGACGGCCACATCCACATGTGGTACTGGTACGACGACGAGGACGAGGCGTCGCTGGCCGAGGCCGTGGGCCGCACCAGCCGCAAGGTCGCCGACACGCTCGGGCTGCGCCCCGGCGAACGGCTGCTCGACGCCGGCTGCGGGCCGGGCGCCACCAGCGTCTTCCTGGCCACCGGCTACGGCGCGCGGGTCACCGGGATCTCCATCAGCGAGTTCGAGCTCGGCGCCGCCCGCGAGCGGGCCGCCGCCGCCGGCGTCGCCGACCTGGTCACCTTCGAGTACGGCGACTACACCGACCTGGCCTACGCCGACGGCTCCTTCGACGCCGTCCTGGCCCTGGAGTCGCTGCAGAACGCCCCCGACCTGGCCGCGGTGTTCGCCGAGCTGTTCCGCGTGCTGCGCCCGGGCGGCCGCATCACCTTCTCCGACTTCAGCCTGGAGTCGCAGGCCGAGCCCGAGCGGGTGGCCAAGTTCATGGCCAGCCTCAAACTGCGGGAGCTGCCCACGCTCGCCGAATGGCTCGGCCACGCGCGCGCCGCCGGGTTCCTGCCCGAGGAGTACACCCAGTGCGGGCCGAGGGTCTTCGGCCGCAAGTCCAAGTACCTGCGCACCGCGATGCCCCGCAGGCAGGAGATCGCCGAGCGGTTCGGCGAGGCCGCGGTGACGACGTTCTCGCGGCGCCACGCCGGATTCTTCGCCCCCCGTCCCGACCAGATCGGGTACGTCATCGTCTCCGCCCGCAAACCCCTGCGTTGAGCGCGAGGCGGGCGATCACCACGAAAGGACGCGCACATGACCTTGTCCATGTCCCAGCCGGCCGTCGCCGACCTCGTCGAGTCGTTCTCCGGCGCGGACCCCGACCGGCTCGGCGAGGAGTACCTGCGCCTGGCCGGGCTGCTGCTCGACGGCGGCACGGCGACCGAGCTGGCCTCGCCCGCCGTGCCGCTGCTGGTCGAGCTGCTGCGCACCGCGCCCGCGGACCGCAAGGCCCACCCGGCCGTCCTGCTGGGCCTGCTGGCCGGAGCCGAGGACCCCGCCGGTGACGGCGAGCTGGCCACGGCCGTGGGGCGGGAGATCGACCTCTACCTGGACCTGTGGATCGGCAGCGCGAACGGGCAGCCGCTCTCCCTCGCCCTGGCCTACCTGCTGTCGCACTTCCCCGAGGACCGCGACCGCATCCTGTCCGTCGCCGGCGACCGGGGGCTCGACGTCTACGACCTGTCCAAGCTCGATCGGGCGCTCGCCCGGCTCGACCTGGACGACCCGGTCATCGGCCGGGTCTTCCCGTCGCCGGCCGTGTGGGCGCTGATGGACGAGGCGGAGCGCGACTTCGACAACTCGTGGATCAAGGCCATGCCCACCGAGCAGATCATCCTCAACTGGGACAAGGACACCAGCACCGTCCGCGGCAACCTGGGCGCCGCAGCCCACTGGGCCGCGCTCAACGGCGCGCCCACCCCCGTCGAGGTCGGCACCGTCCCGCCCCGCGACGAGCTGCCCCCGCCGCCCGACGGCGGCACCGAGCTGTTCGCGCCGCACGCCGCCGCGCTGCGCTGCCCGCGCTGCGCGAGCGGCCTGGACCTCACCGGCGCCGAGGTGCGCTGCGCGGCCTGCGCCGCCGTCTACCCGGTGGCCAACGGCATCCTCAACCTCACCGAGGACGCCGAGCGCAACGCCGGCGACTTCCTCTACAAGCTCGCCGAGGTGCCCAGCATGGGCCACTTCTACGAGGCGTACGCGCGCCCCAACTTCCTGCGGCTGGCCGGCTCCAACTGGGGCACCGCGATCAGCCCCGCCGACGAGGACGCCTACATCACCGAGCACGTCCGCCCGGTTGACGGCCCGGTGCTCGACCTCGCCTGCGGAGCCGGCCGGTGGACGCAGACGCTGACCGAGGCCGTCGGCGCCGACCGCGTCATCGCGCTGGACATGTATCCGCCCATGCTCACCGCCACCCGCAGACGCCTGCCCGAGCTGCCCGCCGTCATGGCGGGCGCGCGCCGCCTGCCCTTCGGCGACGCCACCCTCGGCGCCGTCATGTGCTGGAACGCGCTCCAGGCCTTCCCGGACGACGCGCCGGAGGCCATCAAGGAGATCGGCCGCTGCCTGCGCCCCGGCGGCACGTTCACCTTCCTCACCTTCCACTCCTCCGCCGACCCCGTCTACCGCCACCTGGTCGCCTGCCACTACTTCCCCGGCCACCAGAGCGGCATGGAGCTGTTCGAGCTCGACGACATCAAGGCGTGGCTGGCCGCGGCGGGCCTGACGATCCGCCACGAGCACGGCCCCGGCACCTTCGTCCTCATCACCGCCGAGCGCCCCGCCTGACGCCCGGGAACGACGACGCGAAACCAGAAGGGCCGCTGCCGATCCGATCGGCAGCGGCCCTTCTCCCTCGCCCGGGTATCAGCGGTTCAGCTTGAGCTGCACCACCTTCTCCAGGTCGGCGGCCGAGTAGTCGCGCCCCGCCGAGGCGGTGCTGAACGACTCCACGGCCAGGCTGTGCCCGGGGCTCGTCGCCGGGTTGCGGAAGCCCGTGCCGATCGCGTACGCGTTGTACTCGTCCAGCAGCTTCTGCGCCTCCGCGGTGGCGGCCGTGAAGCGCGCCAGCGGGTCGGCCCCCCGCGTCAGCACGTCGTCCATCGCCCGCGTCATGACGTCCTGGTTGCCGGCGAAGTCGCCGAACAGCGCGCCCCGCGACACCGGCACCGGCCCGCCGCCGGGCAGCGCCCGGCTGGGGTACCTGCTGACGTGCTCGTAGCCGAGCCGGTGGTACGGGTGCTGGTCGAACCAGCCCTCGTCCTCCAGCAGCCGGTAGGAGGCGTGCGTGATCGGGATGAAGCTGCTGAACTTGTGCCGGTCGGCCGCGTTGCGCGGATTGTGCAGGAACTGGATGAGCGCGAGCGCGCCGTCCTGCGTGTCCGCGTCGAGGCCGTTCGCCAGCCACAGCGACGTGCCCGCCACCGCGTTGCCCACGTACGGCACCTCGCCGTTGTACGGGAAGACCCCCACCTCGACGTCGAACCCGTTCTTGTGCGCCGCCTGCACCATGTAGTTGACATCGTTGGACGAGGTCAGCCGGATCGCCACGTCACGCTCGGCGAAGGCCCGGAACGTGCCCGCCCAGTCGGGGATCTTGCCGGTGTAGAGACAGTGGCCGCGCGCGTGCAGCCGCCGCCACCACTCCACCCACGCCAGCATCTCCTCCGAGGCCAGGTACGCCGTGGTGGCCCGCCCCGACCGGCCGTTGTCGTTGTCCACCAGCAGCCCGCCCTGCGTGGCCAGCGCCTGCTGGAAGAACGTGCCGTGGTTGGACCAGGTGATGGGGAACGCCGGCCGGTCGCCGCGCAGCCCGGCGATCCGCTCGCACACCTCGTCGACCTCGGCCCACGTCTGCGGCAGCTCCGTCACGCCGGCCGCCCGCAGCATCCCCTTGTTGGCGAACAGCAGGCTCGTCGTGCCGCCGGACGGCATCGAGGTGAGATCCCCGTCGAGCGAGTAGTACTCGCGGAAGGCCGGCAGCAGGTCGTCGATCACCACCGGCTCGCCCAGGATCTCCGTCCGGCCGCCGATCGCCCGCTCCAGCGACGTGAACACCGGCTCCCCGTCGGGCCCGATCAGGTCGCGGGCGGCCTGGCCCATGTAGAAGTAGTACTCGGCCACGGCCGGCCGCTGCCCGCTCGCCGCCGCCTGCGCGACCTGCAGCGGGAAGGTCCAGAAGTCCTTGCCCTCGATGTTCACCTCGTAGTCGGGATGGGCCCGCTCGAAGTCCCTGCCCTGCTCCCGCCACCGGTCCATCCACCCGGGAAAGGTCAGGTCCGGCACCCACACGTCCAGCACGATCTTCTTCTTCATGCGATCCCCCGGTGTTGCGCGGTCAGCTTCTCCAGGTCGGGCACGATGTCCGACGGGCTCGGGCGGTCCAGCCACTCCTCGTGCAGGGCGTCGGCGCCCGCCTTGTACGCCGGGTCCTCCAGGGTGCTGACGATCAGCGCGCGGACCTCCTCGGCGGACTGCTTCTGGTGGTCGAGCCGGAACCCGGCGCCCCGGCCGACGATGTACGAGGCGGCGATCGGCGACAGGATGTGCCGCTCGGGGATGACGCTGCCGCCCTCCTCGGTGAACTCCAGGCGCTGAGACTCGTCCGTGTCGGCGATGATCTGCGGCACGTTGGCGGCGACGGAGGCCCAGAACGTGCCGCTGGAGCCGTGGTTGATGCTGGCCGAGCAGGTCGGCAGCAACTGCGAGAGCGGCACGTAGTCCACGACGCGGACGTTGTCCGGGATCGGCGGCAGGCCGACGAGCTGGTTGGCGTCGAGCGTGGCGACGAGCTCGACGTCGAGGTCGGCCACCGCCTCCAGGATCTTCGGGGTGCGCCATTCGCCCTGGTGGTAGGTGCGGGTCGACAGGCCCAGCGACAGGGCGATCCGGGGCCGCTCGGGCGGCCCGTACAGCCAGGAGGGTTTGACGCCGCCGCCGTTGTACGGGATCCAGCGCACCGGCAGCGACGTGAGCGTGGTCGAGACGCGCATCTCGGGCGGCAGCGGGTCCACCGTCCACTGGCCGAGCAGCAGCTCCTCGTCCACCTCGACGCCGTAGCGCTCGGCCAGCGGGCGGACCGCGTCGGCCAGCGGGTTGCCGGCGGCGGCCGGGCCGCGGGCGGCGAACAGCTCGGTGGCCCAGCCGCTGTAGTCGGGGCCCATGATGACGCGCGCGTGCGCCGCGCCGGCCGCGCGCGCCGCCACGGCGCCGCCGGGGAACCACGGGTCCCACAGCACCAGGTCGGGCCGCCAGGCGAGCGCGAACTCCACCAGCGCCACGTTGTCCGCGCTCGGCTCCGGCGGCAGGTGGTACTTGGCCGCCGACAGCAGGAACTGGTAGAAGACGTCCCAGCTGTCGCGGTCGGCCGGGGAGACGCCCAGCTCCGCCGCCAGCCGGTCCATCTCGGGCACGTTCGGCGCCAGGTCGGGCCGGGCCCAGCCTTGCGCGGTCGTCTCCGGGACGCCGCACACCACCGCCGTCAGCCCGGCGGCGGTGATGTCGTCCTCGGCGCCCGGCGGGCACGCGATGACGACCTCGTGCCCGGCGGTCTGCAGCGCGTGGGCGTACGGGACGGCCGGGAACAGATGGCATCTCTGGGGCCAGACGGTGAGCATCACTCGCATGGAGGCTCCTTGGGATCTAGAGATGTGCGTGGGTCGACCGGTAGCGCCTCAGGTGCTCGCCGGTGAGGGAGTCAGGGGACTGCAGGAGTTCCAGCGGGGTCCCGGTGAACACGATGCGGCCGCCGTCCTTGCCGCCGTCGGGGCCCAGGTCGATGACGTGGTCCGCCTGCTGGACGACGTCCAGGTTGTGCTCGATGGCCACCACGGTGTCGCCCTGGCGGACCAGCGTGTCGAGGAGCGTGAGCAGGGTGGTGATGTCTGACATGTGCAGGCCGGTGGTGGGCTCGTCCAGGACGTAGACGGTGCCGGTGCGGTGCAGTTGCGCGGCCAGCTTGATGCGCTGCAGCTCGCCGCCCGACAGCGTGCTGAGCGGCTGCCCGAGCGTCAGGTAGTCGAGGCCGACGTCCGTGAGCGCCCGCAGCTTGCGGCGCAGCGCGGGCTGCGTGAACGCGTCGACGGCCTGCTCGGCGGGCAGCGCCAGCACGTCGGCGATGGATCTGCCGTCGAGCCGGTGCGCGAGCACGTCCTGGTGGAACCGGCTGCCGTCGCAGGCGGTGCAGCGGACGGTGACCGGGTCCATGTAGGCGAGCTCGGTGATGATGACGCCGCGGCCCTGGCACTCGGCGCAGGCTCCCTCGGAGTTGAAGCTGAACAGGCTCGCCGGCTGCCCGCTGGCCTGCGCGAACAGCTTCCTGATCGGGTCCATCAGGCCCAGGTACGTGGCGGGCGTGGAGCGGGCGGAGGCGGCGATGGGCGACTGGTCGACGTAGACGGCCTCGGGGTACGCGCGGGTGAACACGTCGGCGATCAGCGTGCTCTTGCCCGAGCCCGCGACGCCGGTGACCACGGTCAGCATGCCAAGGGGGATGTCCACCGACACGTCCTTGAGGTTGTGCAGGGTGGCCCCGGTGATCGGCAGGACGCCGCGCGGCTGCCGGAACTCGGTCTTCATCGTGGTCGCCGCGCGCAGGCCCCGGCCGGTGGGCGTGTCGGCCTCGCGCAGCCCCGCGAACGAGCCGGTGTAGACGATCTCGCCGCCGTGCGCGCCCGCCCCGGGGCCGAGGTCCACGACGTGGTCGGCGATGGCGATGACGTCCGGGTCGTGCTCGACGACGAGCACGGTGTTGCCCTGGTCGCGCAGCGTGCGCAGCAGGTCGTTGAGCCGTCCCACGTCACGCGGGTGCAGGCCGACGCTGGGCTCGTCGAAGACGTACGTCATGCCGGTCAGCGTGCTGCCCAGGTAGCGGACCAGCTTGAGCCGCTGGCCCTCGCCGCCCGACAGCGTCGAGGTGGCGCGGTCCAGGCTGAGGTAGCCGAGCCCGATCGCCGCCACGCGCCGCAGCGCCACCGCGGCCGAGCGGGCGATGGGGGTGGCCACCGGGTCGTCGATGCCGTCGAGCACCTCGATCAGGTCGGTGACCTGCATGCGGGTCCACTCGGCGATGTTGCGCCCGCCGATCGTGGTCGCCAGCGCCGCCGGGTTCAGCCGCGCGCCGTCGCAGTCGGGGCAGACGCCCTCGGAGATGAACCGCTGGATCGTCTCGCGGGTCCGCTCGCTGGTCTTGCTCATGTCGCGCTTGACGCCCAGCCGGGTGAACCGGTCGAGCAGGCCCTCGTAGTTCGTCTTGTACGAGCCGCTCTTCGTGGTGAGCTGGACCTTGCCGCCGGTGCCGTGGAGGAAGAAGTCCATCTCCTCCTGCGTGTAGTCGCGCACCGGCTTGGCCGGGTCGAGCTTGCCGCTGTTGGCGTACAGCTGCCAGTCGGGGGTGCCGACGCCGTAGCCGGGGACCAGGATCGCGCCGTCGGCCAGCGACTTGTCGCGGTCCAGCATCAGGTCCACGTCGGCGCGGACGCTGCGGCCGAGGCCGTCGCAGCCGGTGCACATGCCGCGCGGGTTGTTGAAGGAGTACGTCGAGGCCAGGCCGTCGGTCGGCGTGCCGTACCGGGCGAACAGGGACCGGATGACCGAGTAGATGTCGGTGATCGTCCCCACCGTGGAGCGGGCGTTGCCGCCGAGCGGCTTCTGGTCCACGACGACCGGCGGCGTGAGGTTCTCGATCGCGTCGGCCAGCGGGCGCTCGTACTTGGGCAGCTGGTTGCGGATGAACCACGGGTAGGTGCCGTTGAGCTGCCGCTGAGCCTCCACCGCCACGGTGTCGAAGACGATGGACGACTTGCCCGATCCCGACACGCCGGTGAAGACGGTGATCTGGTTCTTCGGGATGGTGAGGGACACGTCCTTGAGGTTGTGCTCCCGCGCCCCGGTGATCCTGATGACGTCGAGGCTGGGGGAGACGGCCGGCGCGGGGGCCGGGTCTGCTGTGACGCTCACTGGTGCTCCTGTTCCTGCGGGGCGCGGGAGACACGGTGATCCGGCCGAGGTGTTCCGATCCCCGGCCGGATCACTGGCCCGCGCTACTTGGCTGCGGTCTCGGCCACCGGCTGGTCCGCCCCGGCGGGGGCGGCGCCGGGCTCGCCGGCCTGCTCGCCGTCGCCCGGCTGCTCGCCGCCGTCCGGCTGGTCGCCGGTGGGCGGGGCGTGCCGGAGCGCGACGGCGGCCACGGTGGCCAGGACGAGCGCGACGACGGCGCTGGCGACGGCGGTGGAGTTCATCGCCGAGGTGAACGCCTCGCGGGCGGCGGTGAGCAGCTGCGCCGCCACCGGCCCCGTCACCTGCTCGACGGCCGTGTAGGCGCCGGCGATGCTCTCCTGGGCGGTCCGCGCCGCCTCGGCGGGCACGCCCGCGGGCAGGCCGCCGCTGAGGCTGCTCTGGTAGACGGCGGTGCCGACGCTGCCCATGACCGCGATGCCGAACGCGATGCCGAACTCGCCGCTGGTCTCCGACATCGCCGACGCCGACCCGGCCTTCTCCGGCGGCACGGACCCGATGATGAGCCCGGTGCCGAGCGCGCCCATCGGGCCCGCGCCGAGCGAGCTGACGATGAGGCCGGTGACCAGCAGCGCGACGCCCGCCGAGCTGCCGACCTGGGTCAGCAGCAGGTAGCCGACCGCGGTGACCACGAGGCCGCCGGCGATCACGTACCCGGGCCTGATCTTGCGGGCGACGGCGGGGGCCGCCATCACGCCGAAGATGGTGGCGATGGTCGAGGGCACCAGCCAGGCGCCCGCCTGCAGCGGCGAGAGGCCCTCGACCGTCTGCAGGTAGAGGTTGACCAGCAGGTACGTGCCGCTCATGATGCCGCCGCCCACCATGATCACCAGGGCGGCGCTGAACGAGCGGTTGGCGAACAGCCGCAGGTCGAGCAGCGGGCTGGCGAGGCTGCGCTGGCGCTGCACGAACAGCACGCCGACGATGAGGCCGACGGCGACGGCGGTGATGTTCACCGGCTGCCAGCCGCTCCTGGCGACCTCCTTGAGCCCGTAGATGACGGGCAGGATCGCGCCGAGCGACAGGGCCACGCTGACCAGGTCGACCCGGCCGCTCTCGGCGTCGCGGTATTCGGGCAGCAGCTTCGGCCCCGCCAGCAGGAGCAGCGCCATG
The DNA here is from genome assembly GCF_019396325.1 of Nonomuraea ceibae. Taxonomy (GTDB): domain Bacteria; phylum Actinomycetota; class Actinomycetes; order Streptosporangiales; family Streptosporangiaceae; genus Nonomuraea; species Nonomuraea ceibae. Next base: position 11,410 of record NZ_JAHKRO010000045.1, on the reverse strand, counting down.
ACCGGCACGCCCAGCAGGAAGACCGAGCCCCACCAGAAGTTCACCAGCAGCACGCCGCCGACGACGGGGCCGATCGCCATGCCGCCCATGAAGCAGCTCATCCACACGGCGATGGCGACGCCCATCTGCTGGGGGTTCTTGAACATCACGCCGAGCAGCGACATGGTGGACGGCATCAGCGTGGCGCCGGCGATGCCCATGAGCGCCCGGGAGACGATCAGCATCTCCGCGCTGGTCGAGTACGCGGCGGCCACGGAGGCGGCGGCGAACGCGACGGCGCCGATCAGCAGCAGTCTGCGCCGGCCGACCCGGTCGCCCACCGTGCCCATCGTGACCAGGAACCCGGCGATCAGGAAGCCGTAGATATCGGTGATCCAGAGCTGCTGGGTCGCGCTCGCGCCCAGGTCCTGGCTCAGGTGCGGCAGCGCCAGGTACAGCGCGCTCATGTCCAGCGACAGCAGCAGGGTCGGCAGGGCCAGTACGGCCAGGCCGATCCACTCCTTGCGACCGGCCCGCACATCGGACCCGGCGCCGGAGCTCACATCCATGGGAGATCCTTCCGTCTGGGGGGTTTCCAGGGCCCTCGGCCCTAGTGCAGGGGGGAATCCGGAGTGGTGACGACGGCTCGCAGGACGGTGGTGAACTCCGAGGCCCAGGCGGCCATCGTGTCCGGGTTCCACAGGTTGGTGTTGTAGCCGAGAGTGCCGATGATCTCCCCGGCCGGTGTGATGTTGAGCTCGCACAGCGCGCCGTCCGGGATGTCGCCGCCGGACGGCTGCGACAGCAGGCGGGGCACCTCGGCGTACTCGACGTCGCCGACGCGCTCGCCGTTCATCGCGAACGGCGAGTGGAAGACCTGGAACAGGAACAGCCCGCCGTCGTCGGCCGCCGCCGTGCTCATGAGCTGCGGGGCCTGCGCGACGATCTGCGAGAACGGGATGTCGTGCGCGTAGCTCTCCAGGCAGCTCGCCCGCACGAGCCGGGCCACGTCGCCGAACGTGTCGCAGCCCGTCAGGTCGGTGCGCAGCGGCACGAAGTTGAAGAACGACCCGACGGTCTGGTGGAAGCGCATCGCGGTGCGCCCGGTGGTGAACGTCGGCACCACGACGTCGCTGATGCCGGTGATGCGGCGCAGCACGATCGCGTGGGCGGCGAACAGGACCATGAACGGCGAGCAGCGCAGCTTCGCCGCGGCCTTCCTCGTCGCGGCGCTCAGCTCGGCGCCGACGGTGAAACGGTGCCAGCCGGTGGTCTTGGGCAGCCCGGCCGAGCGGGGGTGGTCGGTGGGGAAGGTGAGCATCTCGGCGCCGCTCAGCTTCTCCCGCCAGAACGCGCGTGCCCCGTCGAGCTCGTCGGAGGCGGCCCGCTCCCGCTCCCACGCCGCGTACTCGCGGTACTGCGGCGGCGGGGGCGGCAGCTCCACCGGGTGCCCGCGCCGGACGGCGTAGCAGAGCGCCACCTCGCGCATGATCACGTGCATCGACCACGCGTCGGCGGCGGTGTGATGGACGGCCAGCACGAGCACCGCGTCGGCCGAATCGAAGCGGCCGAGCACGGCGCGCAGCAGCGGCACCGACGTCGCGCTGTAGGAGCCGGACTCCACCTCGTTGACCAGCTCGCTCGCCCGCAGGTCACGCGCGTCCGCGCCGGTGTCCGACAGGTCGCGCACCTCCAGCTCCACCGGTCCCGGCGGCATGATCCGCTGGTGGCTGTCGCCGGGCTCGCGGACGAGCAGCGTCCGCAGCGCCTCGTGCCGCGCCACGACGTCGCCCAGGGCCGCCCGCAGCGTCCCGTCGTCGACCTCGCCGCGCACCCGGCAGGCGTAGAAGATGTTGTACGCCGGTCCGAACGGCCCCGAGTCGTCACCCTCGTCGAAGACGGACAGGAATTCCTGGTTGAGGGAAAGCGGAACGCGGCTCACCGGCTCGCTCGGCGTGTTCAGGATTTCGGTGACGCTCACCACGGGTCCCTTCACTGAAATTCGCCGCAAGGCGCGTCCCGGACGGACTGAAAGAATATCCGCGACGCACTTTCCGGACTTATTCTGGATTGCTGTCTTTCACCGGCCGATGCCCAGGTAGAGGTAACCGAGCCGGCGCAGTTCGGCGATCTTTTCCTTGCTGTAGTAGGCCCGGCCGTCGAGAATGAGGCAGTTGCCCGCCACCGGCAGCGCCGCGTAGTCGATGTCCGCGAAGTCGTGGTGGTTCGCCATGATGGCCACGCAGTCGGCGTCGCGGACCGCCTCGTCGAGGGACTCGGTCGGGGCGATGCCGAACAGCGTCTCGGCCTGGAACGGGTCGACCAGCGGATCGTGCAGCCTGACCGTCGCGCCGGCCTTGAGCAGGGCGGTGACGACGCCCTCGACGGGGGTCGCGCGCAGGTCGCCGGTGTTGTTCTTGAAGGCCGCGCCCAGGATGGCGACGGTCGCCGTGGCCGGGTCCTTGCCCTGGCCGACCAGCGTGTCGATGATGAGCTGGCTGGCGTGCTCGGGCATGCCGAGGTTGACCTTGCGGCCGGTCGGCGGCGTGTGGAGCTCGACGCCGCGGCGGCGGGCGGCGTGCCAGACCATCCACGGGTCCTTGACCAGGCACGAGCCGCCGACCCCCACGCTGGGCAGCAGGATGTTGACCTTGCTCTTGCCCTTGGTGATCGTGTTCGCGGCGGCGATCACGTCCAGGACGTCGACGTCGTAGGCGGCGCAGAACTTGGCCAGCTCGTTGGCCAGCGCGATGTTGAGGTCGATCCACCAGTTGTCGGCCAGCTTGACGATCTCGGCAGCCTCGGGGGAGTCCTGGGTGATCACCTCGACGCCGAGCGCCTGCCGCCAGAACAGGGCGGCGTCCGCCGTGCTGTCGTCGTCGACGCCGCCCACCACGATCGGCAGCGAGCGCAGCTCCCGCAGCGCGGTCCCCTCGGCGAACCGCTCCGGGGTGAAGGCGAGGTTGAAGTCCACGCCGCAGGCCAGGCCGCCGCCCTCCAGCAGCGGCCGGACGAAGTCGCGCGTCGTGCCGGGCGGGACCGTGCTCTTGACCAGCACGAGCTGCCCGGCCCGCAGATGGCGGCCCACCTGCTCGGACGCCTGCCCGAGCTGGTCCTCCACCATGGAGCCGTCGGTGCGCACCGGCGTGCCGACCGCCAGCAGCAGCACGTCGGCGTCGCGGACCGCCGCGAAACTCGTCGTCAGCCGCAGCCGGCCGGCCATGATGGCGGCCTCCAGCAGCGGGGCCAGGCCGTCCTCCTGATAGCGGCAGTGGCCCTCGGTCAATTCGTCGATCAGCCTGGCGTTGGTGTCGATGCCGATCACGTCCCACCCGCGCTCGGCGAGGATGGCGGCGTAACAGGAGCCGACGTAGCCGAGTCCGATGACCGCCACTTTCGGCTGCTCGTTTTCCCGCAGGCATCGCATGAACGTTCCCCCTTTAGGGCGACCGGTCGAAATTCCTGTTGCCAGCACAACGCAATTCCTGGCGGCGCGCATCTTGTGGGTTGCCTGGCCGGGCGCAATACAGGAGATGCGACGGGAATGGAGGTGGCCGATGCTGTGGAGTGGTGCATCGACGAAGGGCGTGAGATGAACGAACACAAGGCGTTGATCCTCGACGAGGTGCGTAAATACCACGCCGATGTGGCACCCTCCGGGGATTTCGAGCCGGGCGTCACCGAGATCTGGCCCACCGGGGCGGTGCACGACGTGGCGGACCGGCTGGCGCTGGTCGAGGCCGCCCTCGACCTCCGCGTCGCCGGCGGCACCAGGGCCAGGAAGTTCGAATCGGTCTTCGCGCGCAAGATGAAGCGGCGCAAGGCGCACCTGACCAACTCGGGCTCCTCCGCCAACCTGCTGGCGGTGTCGGCGCTGACCTCCCACCGGCTGGAGGACGCCCGGCTGCGGCCCGGCGACGAGGTGATCACCGTCGCGGCGGCGTTCCCGACCACGGTCAACCCGATCCTGCAGAACGGGCTCGTCCCCGTCTACGTGGACGTGGAGCTCGGCACGTACAACCCGACCGTCGACATGGTCGCCCGGGCCATCGGCCCGAAGACGCGCGCCATCATGATCGCGCACACCGTCGGCAACCCGTTCGCCGTCGCCGAGATGGCCGAACTGGCCGCCGAGCACGAGCTCTTCCTCATCGAGGACAGCTGCGACGCCGTCGGCTCCACCTACGACGGCGAGCCCGTCGGCACCTTCGGCGACCTCACCACCGTGAGCTTCTACCCGGCCCACCACATGACGATGGGCGAGGGCGGCTGCGTGCTGACCTCCAGCCTGCTGCTGTCACGCATCGTCGAATCGCTGCGCGACTGGGGCCGCGACTGCTGGTGCGAGCCCGGCGAGAGCAACACGTGCCTGAAGAGGTTCAACTACCAGATGGGCACGCTGCCGCACGGCTACGACCACAAGTACATCTACTCGCACGTCGGCTACAACCTGAAGATCACCGAGCTGCAGGCCGCGCTCGGCCTGAGCCAGCTCGGCAAGCTCGACGACTTCTGCGCCGCCCGCCGCCACAACTGGCGCCGGCTGCGCGAGGGCCTCGAAGGCGTCCCGCACCTGATCCTGCCCGAGGCCACCCCCCGCTCCGACCCGAGCTGGTACGGCTTCGTCCTCACCGTCGACCCGGCCGCGCCGTTCGACGCCAAGGAACTCGTGGACTTCCTGGAGGACCGCAAGATCGGCACTCGCCGCCTCTTCGCCGGCAACCTGCTGCGCCACCCCGCCTACCTCGACCGCGACCACCGCGTGGTGGGCGAGCTGACCAACACCGACATCATCACCACCCACACCTTCCACGTCGGCGTGTACCCCGGACTGACCGACCAGATGATCGACTACGTGGTCGCGTCGATCAAGGAGTTCGTCGCCGCGCGCGGATGACCGTGTGACAGAAGCCGAGAAGGTGATTCCTCATGGGCCGGACCGACGCATGAAGGCCTTGGTGCTGTCCGGCGGGTCCGGCACCCGTCTGCGTCCCTTCAGCTACTCGATGCCGAAACAGCTCATCCCCATCGCCAACCGTCCCGTGCTGGAGCACGTGCTGGTGAACATCCGCGACCTGGGCGTGACCGAGATCGGCGTCGTCGTCGGCTCCTGGGCCGCGGAGATCGCCGCGGTCGTCGGGGACGGCTCGTCGCTCGGCCTGCGCGTCACCTACATCCGGCAGGACGAGCCGCTCGGGCTGGCCCACGCCGTGCGGCTGGCCCGCGGCTTCCTCGGCGACGACGACTTCGTGCTCTACCTGGGCGACATCATGCTGCCCGACGGCGTCGCCGGCGTCGCCGCCGACTTCCGCGCCCGGCGGCCCGCCGCGCACGTCGTCGCCCAGCGGGTGCCGGACCCGAGGGCGTTCGGCGTCGTCGAGCTCGGGCCCGGCGGGAACGTGCGGCGGCTCGTCGAGAAGCCGCGCCACCCGCGCAGCGACCTCGCCATGGTGGGCGTGTACTTCTTCACCGCCGCCGTGCACGAGGCCGTCGACGCCATCGCCCCCAGCCGGCGCGGCGAGCTGGAGATCACCGACGCCGTCCAGTGGCTCGTCTCCCACGGGCGGCCCGTCCGGGCGACCGAGTACCAGGGCTTCTGGAAGGACACCGGCAAGCCCGACGACGTGCTGGAATGCAACCGGCGGCTGCTCGCCGAGCTCGGCGGGCGCGTCGAGCTCGGCCCCATGACCAGGACCACGCGCTCGCGCATCGAAGGGCCGGTCATCGTCGGGGCCAACACCGTCATCGAGGACTGCCTCATCGGGCCGAACGTCTCGATCGGCCGCGACTGCGTGCTGCGCGGGACCCGGCTGAGCGACTCCATCGTGCTCGACGGCGCCTCCATCCTGGAGGTGCCCGGCATGCACGGCTCCATCGTCGGCCGCTCAGCCGTCATCGAGCCGGCCGGCTCGCCCGCGATCCCGTACCGCCTGCTGGTCGGCGACAACACCCGCGTCGAGATCGCCCCCGTGGCCCGCTGACCCCCGCGCCCCCGTCCCCGGTACGGCCTCTCCCCCCGGGCGCGGGGGCGCGGCGTACTCCCGCACACGGGCGCGGGGGTGCGGCGCGCTCCCCGGACATGCGGCGACCGACCGGTGAGGCCGGTCGGTCGGGCGGGGGAGGAGCGGGTCAGGCTCCGACGGGGGTGTTCTGGTAGGCGGTGATGAGCCACTGGCCGTCCTGCTTGACCAGCACCCAGGTGGCGCGGACGGCCCGCTCGGGCGCGACCTCGCTCTCGCCGCCGGCGAGCACGCCGCCCTTGGTGACCAGCACCGCGGCGTCCGGGCCGAGGAACTTGGCCGACACGGGCTCGCCGAACACCCGCGTGCCCTTGAGCGGCCCGGCGTAGGCGGCGCTCATGTACGCCCGGATGCCCTCGCGGCCGGCGACGTAGACGTCACCGGGCAGGATCATGGTGGCGTCCTCGGTGAAGACGCCGGCGAAGGCGTCACCGTCGTTGGCGGCCCAGGCGGCGATGATGCGCCGCGGCACCTCGCGCACGGCGGTCGTGTCGTCGGCGGTGATCGTTGTGACGCTCATGGGATCGTCCTCCACTCAGCGGCTGATAAACACCCTCCGTGACCATAACTCCGCGCCCTTCGCCGCCTTTCTCCTGCCGTGCCGAAGGGCGCCGGCATTTTCCCGCATTCTCAAAGATGTACGCGCCGCCGCCGCCTGTGACGATATCCGCAAGAACCGGTATTCAGGGCGGGTATCCGTTCGCGGGCCCTTTCATTGGGGAATTCAGCAGTGGAGGACACCGGATGACTGACAATCGGGCAGGCGAGCTGAGTTTCGCTCTGATCGAGGAGAAGGTCGGAAAGATCTGGCGCACCGTCTTGGACGTGCCGGACGACATGGCCGACGCCACGTTCTTCGACCTGGAAGGCGAGTCGATTTCCGCGATCCGCATCGTGTCGCGCATCGAGGACGAGCTGGGCGTCGAGCTCGAGGTGGGTGACATCTTCGAGGAGGACCCCAACGTGGGCGCGCTGGTGCTCAGGGTCGCCGCCGCGGCGAAGGTCTCGTCCCTCGCCTGAACGCGCCGACGGCGCGAGCTTCTGACCGCTGGGACACGCGGCCCAGCCCCGAGGGAACAGTAGGAGGAAATGGTGGCGACGACGACCGAGGTTCCGGCGCGGGAAGAGCTGGTGAAGCGGGTGTCCGCGCTCGCGCCGGCGCTCCGGGCCAAGTCGGCCTGGAACGAGCAGAACCGGCGCCTCCACGAGGAGTCGATCGAGGCCCTGGCCGACGCCGGCGTCTTCAGGATGCGGGTCCCGGCCCGCTTCGGCGGCTACGAGTGCGACACGCGCACGCTGGTCGACGTGGGCGCGGAGCTGGGCCAGGCCGACGGGTCCACCGCGTGGACGGCGTCGGTCTACTGGATTCCGACGTGGATGGTCTGCCTGTTCCCGGACGAGGTGCAGGCCGAGGTGTTCTCGACGCCGGACGTGCGCGTCTGCGGCACGCTGAGCCCGTCCGCGATGGCGGCCCCGGCGAACGGCGGCGTGGTGGTCAACGGCAAGTGGGGGTTCGTCAGCGGCGCCTGGCACAGCCACTGGCAGGAGATCGTGGCCATCCAGGTGGGCCCGGACCAGGAGCCCATGCCCATCATGGCGCTGGTGCCCACGTCCGAGCTGAAGATCATCGACGACTGGCACACGACGGGGCTCCAGGGCACCGGCAGCGTCAGCACGGTGGCCGAGAACGTGTTCGTCCCGGCCGAGCGGGTGCTCCCGCTGCCTGCCGTCCTGCAGGAGCAGTACGCGTCGCGGCTGAACGCCGGCATCCCGATCTACCGGGCGCCGATGCTCCCCGTGGCCTCGGCCTCCTCGGTCGGCACGCTGCTGGGGCTGGCGAAGGCGGCGAAGACGGCGTTCCTGGAGCGCCTGCCCGGCCGCAAGATCACCTACACCGGCTACGAGCAGCAGAGCGAGGCGCCGCTCACCCATCTGCAGGTCGCCTCGGCCGCGCTGAAGATCGACCAGGCGCAGTTCCACGCGGAGCGGCTGGCGGCCACGGTCGACGGCAAGAGCGAGCGCGGCGAGGCGTGGACGCTGGAGGAGCGGGCCCGGGTCCGCGCCGACATGGGCGCGGTGTGCGCGCTGGCCAAGGAGGCCGCGGACATCTTCGCCTCGGCCAGCGGCGGCTCGTCCCTCTACTCCGACGTGCCGATCCAGCGCATCCTGCGTGACGTGCACAGCGCCAACCTGCACGCGCTCATGCACCCCAACACCAACACCGAGCTGTACGGCAGAGTCCTGTGCGGCCTGCCGCCGAACACGCTCTACATCTGACCGGCGTGCCCCGATGCCCCGCTGCCCTCCGGCGGCGGGGCATCCGCTCGTCACGCCGCTTCCAGACCGGCCGCCTCGGCGGGCTCGGCGGGCTCGGCGGCCACCGGGCCGCGGTCCCGGGCGGCGGGGGCGCAGGCGTCGACGATGAGCTCGCGGCCGAGGTTGCCGCGCACCAGCAGGTCGGCCACGACGCCCCAGCTCGTGCTTCCCTCCGGCGCCCGCAGCGCCTGCGCCACGGCGGTCAGGTCGTCCACGACCTCCTCCAGGACGCCGGCGACGGCGTCGGCGTTGTGCTCCAGGATGTCGATCCACAGCTCGGGCGGGCTGCCGGCCACGCGGGTCACGTCGTACAGCCCCCGGCCGGCCAGGGACAGCAGCTCCGGCTGCCCGGCCGCGTACGCGAACCGGGCGGCCAGCGCCGCCGACAGGACCAGCGGCGCGTGCGAGACCGCCGCGGCTGCCCTGTCGTGGGCGGGCGGCGACAGCAGCGTCACCTGCGCGCCGCAGGCGGCGACGAGGTCGGCCACGGCCCGCACCGCGTACAGGGCGGTGGCCGGGCACGGGCACAGCGCCCACTTGCGGCCGGTGAACAGCCCGGCTCGGGCGGCGGCCGCCCCCGGCGCCTCACGCCCGGCCATCGGGTGGCCGGGGACGTACCGGCTCAGGTCGCACCCGGCCAGCTCGGCGGTCGCCAGGATCCGCGCCTTGGTGCTGGCCACGTCGGTGTAGACGGCTCCCAGCTCTCTGGCCTGCGCGTCGCGCAGCACCTGGGGCACGGCGGACGGCGGGGTCGCGATGACCACGACGTCCGCTGGCGGCTCGTCGACGGTCAGCGGCGCGCCCGCCCCCAGGCGCACCGCCTCGGCCAGCGCACGCGGGTCGTGGTCGGCGAGCCGTATGCGGATCCCCTCGGCACGCAGCGCGAGCGCCACGGAGGTGCCGATCAGCCCGCACCCGATCACTGTGACCCGGCGGAGGGTGGATCGCGTGGTCCCGCTCGTCGTGGACGTCAAGATGGCCATGGTGACCGGTCCTTCCTCAGCATCGGTGCTTCCACTGCCATGCTGCGCCGGACCAGGGCCGAAAAGGGGGCGAGGTGACGTCCGCTTACTGCCGACGGGCAGCACGTTCCTGCCAGCGGGTCACGTCCACGGCGCCACCGGGTACCACGGGATGATCTCCCGCCGGGCCAGGAGCCTGACGTCCCAGTACAGGAACGTGAACACGCCGGCGACGATGAGCGCCGAGGCGGTCAGCACGGCGATCCGGTGCGGCTTGGCGGCCAGCCACCGGTGCACCCGCCCGCCGAACACCACGGCGGTGACCACCAGCAGCACCGCGAGCAGCACGATGTTGCCGATCGACTGCAGCGTGAACGCCGCGGCCCCGTACAGCGGGTTGCCGCTCTCGGCCGCGTCCCGGAACATCGCCCGGAACAGCCCGAACGGGCGGCCGATCAGGAAGCCGCCGATCAGCGCGCCCATGAAGACCATGCGCGCGCCGGGCCGCCGCTCGAACGGGTCGGGCACCAGCCTGAGCGCGGCCAGCCCCAGGTAGAGCATCGCCAGCCCGACGATCCCGAACACCACCATCGACTGGATGCTGCGCGGCGACAGCCCGCCGGAGACGTTGGCCGCCGTGGAGAACTGCGGCATGCTCGTGCCGACGATCCCGACGAGCGCTCCGTACAGGGCGGAGACGGGGATCATGCCGGCGGCGAGCAGCCCGAGCGGCCGCAGCGCCGCCCGGAACCGCTCGCGGCGCCCGGCGCCGTCGCCGACCAGGGGAGCCAGCGCGCCGAACACCGCGATGTTGCACGCGGTGAACGTGCCGGCCATGCCGGTCACGAACGCGAACACGACCCCCGCCGCGATGCCCGCGATCGGCGCCTCCGCGGCGTCGTGCCCCAGCAGGGTGTCGGCGACGGTGCCGCCGATCGTCTCGTCCACGAACCGGGCCGACCACACGACCGTCAGCAGGAACCCGATCACCGCGCTGATCAGGACGACCCGGCCGCGCCGCACGGTCCGCAGCTCACCGTCGCGCGCCTGCCGGCCGCTCAACGTGTTCGCCATCACCCACCACCGTTCACTCGGAGTGTCACGTACGGTCAGGATGAACGGCGATCTTGGGGGCGATTTCTTCGAGAATGCTTAGTTTGTGGCCATTCATTGCCATACAGTCATTGCCACCAGCGCCACGCCGACCAGCGAGTCCAGCACGAAGCAGAACTCCGCCAGCGACCGCGCCACCACCTTCCCCGTGCGATGGTGGTGGACGTCCCACGCGGCGTGACCGAGCATCCCCGCCGCCACCAGGTACGCGCCCGCGTCCCCGCCGACCGCCAGCGTGACGACCGCGACCAGCCCGAACCCCGCCATCGCGAGCACCTGGCGCGACAGCCCCGCCGCCCGCGTGACCAGCCCGTACGCCGCCAGCCCGGCGGCCACGCCGAGCATCGGCCAGGTCGGGCCGACGCCCGGGAGCAGCGCCTTGGAGACGGCGATGACGGCGAAGCTCACCCCGAACAGCGGCCACGCCGCCGACGGCCGGCCCAGCGCGGCGGCGCCCAGGTAGATCATCCCGGAGGCGGCCAGGACCGGCGCGACCTCCTCCCCGCCCGCCAGCCCGTACACCATCAGCCCGGCCAGCACGATCCCGGCCATGGTGGGCCAGTGGCGCAGCGTCGAGACCCGTTCGGTCGTGTCGTTCACGGCGTCCTCCTTCGATGAGGGCTCCAGCCTCGCCACCGGCGCGCCCCGCCAGTAGTGCCGGATGCGCACGGGCGCGCGTGGACGTGTCACATGATCGGGTGACATCTGTCATCCGCGCGTGCCTTGCTGCGAGAATGGCCGCGTGCCTGACCTCCCGATCGACGAGGACGCCGGCCTGGGCCGCTTCCGCCGGGGCACCTGGTGGAGCGTGACCGCGACGACCGGGTTCTTCCTCGTCTTCGTCGCCGGGGCCTGGGTCCTCGACCCCGCCGTGGCCCTGTGGGCCCGCGTCACGGGCGCCGCCGCCCTGGCCGCCACGGGCCTGTCCGGCATGGCACTCCTCACCCGCCGCATGACCCCCTCCCCGGAAACCCCCGCACCCCCGCCCCCGCCCCCGGACGGGCCTTCGCCTGCGTCCGT